>NZ_JBXWNT010000009.1:0-189213 GCF_059610505.1 Ruegeria sp. CDSC079 | reverse complement strand
AATCGCATGCCTGCTGGCCAACACCCTGACCGCCGCATGCCGCGCAAACAAACTCCCAGAACCAGAAGGCCTGACGGCTTAAAACGAGGCTGCCGCTGTTCAAACTGCGGCTGTTCTTTTTTCCGTTCTGATTTTGGTAGGTATTGGCGACCTTTTAGGTCGTAACTTGTGCATGGTGATCGTATCCATTGGCGTGTCGCCTACCAATTCCCTCCGATCCCCGTACTACGAGCGTTGTGTGAATCCGGACCGCCACGCTCAGGCGAGATTGAGTGCCTGCGGAACAGCCCGGCTGCAGCCCATCAGGCACGTCAATTCGCAAGGCCGTTCTCAGAGCGCGAGATAGCCGATTCCGGCAAACGCGACGACACAACCAAGCCACTGGCTTGGTGACATACGCTCTTTCAAAATTGCCCAGGCAAGGACAACGGTCAGTAATCCAAAAACCGAAGCCGCGACGGATGCATATTGGGCATTGGGCAACCTACCGGCCGCGACCACACTGAGAATTGCGACCGCATCCAGTAAACCCATTAAGCACAAAAGGGGCAGTGCTTTTGTGCCGGGCCAAATCGACTTGCGAGACGCAAAAGCTATCGCTGCCAGAACCAGAATTGCCGTGAGTCGACCGATTAGAGACACGGTGTATTCGTTGCTGATCTCTGCCGCGTATTGCCCCAGGGCAAATGCTGCGGCGAACCCGGTTGCGGCGAGCAAAGACAAGACAATGGTTAGGCCACGGGCAGGGTAGGTTGTCTCGGTTTTGTCTGAGCGGGCTGCGACGATGGATACTCCGAGGCCGATCGCAATTACGGCCAACCAGTGCCATGCACTGACAGTCGAGCCGCGCCAAATTGCGACGGTGACGGACAAGACTGGATAGCTGGCAACTAGCGGCGCAACCAATCGCACGGGCCCTCGATGAAAAGCCTCGTACATGCTGAGCCCGGCCAAGAGGTAAAAAAAACCTGCTGCAATCGCATAAGCCATCGCGTTGCCCGATATGGAGTTGATGTCGCCCCAGGCTGCAACCATCCCGATCTGCAGGATGGCACCAAAGAGCAAAACAAACATAAGCGAGGCGACCACGCTAACGGACTGGCTGATATAGCGGACCGAGAGATCATGAATGCCCCAGCACAACGCAGCTAGCAACCCGAGTGCAAGGGCGCTCATGTAAGGGAAGATTGTTGTAGTGTCGACCATATTGGCATGTGTTCGGTCCCAGATATCAACAGCGCCAAGATGTCACTGTTGATAAACTAATATTCCTGTTATGCAATAAATTAGGCAATGGAGACCCGGAGAATCCACTATGTCCTCGGCTTTGGATCAACTTGGAGGCGAAGAGAGCCTGCGCGCGCTTGTCGAACAATTTTATGATCGAATGGAGGCCGATCCGGCTGTGTATTCCTTGCACCGGCTGCATTTTCGGGGTCACGGATTGAACCATACAAGACAAACGCAGTTCGAGTTCCTCAGCGGTTTTTTGGGCGGGAGAGCATATTACCGGGAACGATTTGGCCACATGGATTTACGGGAAATACATGCCCATGTGCCTATTCGCGAGGCCGATGCAGAGCTTTGGCTGGAAACCTTTGACGCCGCTTTGGAAGATTGTGAACTGCGCGGCCCGACGGTGGATAAAATGCGAACCTCCCTGCGACGTGCGGCATTGATGCTTGTTAACGACGTTCCCGACTGGCGCATCGAGGTGGATAGGGAAAAAGAACAAGAAGTCCCAGAATAGGCTATTTGCAGGGTCTCGAAATCAGTCGTCAAACAACCGACCGTTCAGATTAGATGAAGCTGGTCTAAAGTGTTGAACGTCATAAAGATTTGCTCGATCGCGATATCGTCGATTAGGTGTCATCTCTTGCACAGCACCCTTAGCCCATGCCCTGATTGACTGCTTTTCGGCCGCAAGCCAGGGATGATTCCGATTTCCCAGACAACCAAGGGGCCGCACAAAGCAGCTGTGCAATGCGGGGATTGGGTTCCCGTCTTAAAGCGCACAATTTCAACGGAATCCCCGTTTGACGATATGTGTGCAAAAGACGCGCCTCGATCTTCGCCCGGCGCGTGTTGACTGAAAAAACATCCCGGCGTGATCGTTGTTGGTGAATGAACAACAAGGCCGCGGCACAGGCCGCAACCTCGATGTCTTCCAGTTTTACCAGATCAGATATCCAGCGTGTTTTCCTTTTCCCAGCGCGAGAAATGCGACACGAAGGAATTCCACTCCTGATGCTTCATCTTCAGGAAAGCAGACGAGAATTCGGCGCCCATCATGCCCTTCAGGTCTTTGTCTTTGTCGTATTCGCGCAGTGCATCAAGCATGTTCAACGGCAGCTTTGGTGCTCCGCGCACTTTATGGCCTTCGGCATACATATCGATATCCCAGCGCTTGCCAGGGTCTGCTTTGGATCGGATACCTGACAGTCCAGCCGCAATGATCACGGCCTGAAGCAGGTATGGGTTGGTTGCTCCGTCCGGCAGACGCAATTCAAACCGCCCGGGGCCGGGCACACGCACCATGTGAGTCCGGTTGTTGCCCGTCCATGTCACGGTGTTGGGCGCCCATGTTGCACCCGACATCGTCCGCGGCGCGTTGATGCGTTTGTAGCTGTTCACCGTGGGGTTAGTAATCGCGGCCAGTGCTGAAGCGTGCTTCATGATGCCACCGAGGAAGTGCTTGCCACGCTCTCCCAGACCAACCTCACCGGTCGGGCCGTCGCCCTCGCCTGCAAACACGTTGGTCTTGGCCGCATCGCCTGGCGCATCCCAGACCGAGATATGCGCATGACAGCCATTACCGGTCAGGCCTTCCACCGGTTTCGGCATGAATGTCGCACGCAGCCCATGTTTTTCAGCAACCGATTTGGTCATGAACTTGAAGAAAGAGTGTTTGTCAGCAGTGCGCAGAACGTCGTCAAATTCCCAATTCATCTCGAACTGGCCGTTGGCGTCCTCGTGGTCGTTCTGATAAGGTCCCCAGCCCAGTTCCAGCATGTAGTCACAGATTTCGCGCACGACATCATACCGGCGCATCACGGCCTGTTGGTCATAGCAAGGCTTTTCAGCTGTATCGAAAGGATCGCTAATCTGTTCTCCGTCCGGCGTCATCAGGAAGAACTCGGCTTCGATACCGGTTTTGACATGCATGCCTTCGCTTGCAGCTTCGTCGATCAGGCGGCGCAATACGTTACGAGGGGCTTGCGCGACATCGCTGCCTTCCATAACGCAGTTGCCAGCAACCCAAGCCACTTCGGGCTTCCAGGGCAGCTGAATGACCGATGATGGGTCTGGAACTGCCAGCATGTCAGGATGAGCCGGTGTCATATCCAGCCAGGTGGCGAACCCGGCAAAGCCCGCACCATCTTGCTGCATGTCGGCAATCGCCTGCGCCGGCACAAGCTTGGCCCGTTGTCCACCGAACAGGTCGGTGAACGAGATCATGAAGTATTTGACGCCTTTTTCTTTTGCGAAAGCTGCGAGATCTGTCGTCACGATTGCTTTCCTTTCCCTGTTGAATTCTAGTTTTTCAAAGCAAAAACGCGGCCCCCATCAGGGAGCCGCGCAGCATCGGTTCAGAACCCTTCCTTGCCCGGGTACCAACTGGTGCCCGCCAAGGGGACTCGCGCCATGGCGGCCGCCTCCATTGTCAGGGCACACAGGTCTTCAGGTTCGAGATTGTGCAGGTGATTGTGGCCACATGCGCGCGCGATGGTTTGGGCCTCAAGCGCCATCACCTTCAAATAGTTGCGCAGCCTGCGACCCGCAGCAACCGGGTCAAGACGCGCAGCCAGATCGGGGTCTTGCGTGGTTATCCCTGCCGGGTCCTGACCTTCGTGCCAATCGTCATAAGCGCCAGTGGTTGTGCCCAGCTTCTGGTATTCGGATTCCCATTTGGGATCGTTGTCCCCAAGGGCCACCAGAGCAGCCGTGCCAATGGCAACTGCATCTGCACCCAGCGCCAATGCCTTGGCCACATCGGCCCCGGTGCGAATGCCGCCCGAGATGACCAACTGAACCTCACGATGTACGCCCAGATCCTGCAATGCCTGAACGGCAGGGCGGATGCATGACAGTGTTGGCAACCCGACATGTTCAATGAATACGTCTTGCGTCGCAGCGGTGCCGCCCTGCATGCCATCCATGACGACAACGTCCGCCCCGGCTTTCACTGCCAATGCAGTGTCGTAGTAGGGGCGCGTGGCGCCAACTTTCACATAGATAGGTACTTGCCAATCAGTGATTTCCCGAAGTTCGAGGATCTTGATCTCAAGGTCGTCCGGCCCTGTCCAGTCTGGATGGCGGCAAGCGGACCGTTGGTCAATGCCTTTGGGCAGGGTCCGCATCTCGGCCACACGGTCACTGATCTTTTGACCCAACAACATACCGCCCCCGCCGGGTTTGGCGCCTTGGCCAACCACAATCTCAATCGCATCAGCCTTGCGCAGATCGTTGGGATTCATGCCATAGCGTGAGGGCAGGTATTGATACACCAGCTTGGTTGAGTGGCCACGTTCCTCGGGCGTCATGCCGCCATCACCAGTGGTTGTTGACGTGCCCGCAGCTGATGCGCCGCGGCCCAAAGCTTCTTTCGCTGGCCCGGACAGAGCCCCAAAGCTCATACCCGCAATGGTGATCGGAATGTCCAGTTCGATCGGTTTCTTGGCAAAGCGTGTGCCCAGCGTAACTGAGGTATCGCAACGTTCCCGATAGCCTTCCAACGGATAGCGCGACACCGACGCACCCAGAAAGAGTAGATCGTCGAAATGAGGAACTTTCCGTTTGGCGCCACCGCCACGAATGTCATAGATACCTGTCGCAGCGGCGCGACGGATCTCAGCATTGATCGGATTGGTAAATGTCGCCGACTGAATCGGCAGGGTGCGGGGGATCTGATCGTCCATATCTTTCATACCCTTCTTCCTCAGTAAGCTGCGGAATTGTCGATGTCGAAATTGTAAAGCTGACGAGCCGAACCATAGCGTTTGAACTCTTCCGGCTTGGCGTCGCTGCCAGCGCGGTCCAGCAGATCCCTCAGAATATCCAGATGCTCAGGGCGCATTTCTTTCTCGATGCAATCAGCACCGAGGCTTTTGACCGAACCACGCACGAACAGCCGTGCCTCGTAGAGTGAATCCCCCAGCGCATCGCCCGCATCTCCGCAGACGACCAGATTTCCTGCCTGTGCCATGAAGGCGGACATGTGGCCGATATTGCCATGCACCACGATGTCGATACCTTTCATCGAAATACCGCAGCGCGAGCTTGCGTTGCCCTTGATGACCAGCAACCCACCATGGCCTGTGGCCCCGGCATACTGGCTGGCGTCGCCATCGACGATGACCTGGCCGGACATCATATTCTCAGCCACACCCGGACCAACTGAGCCGTGAACCTTGATGGTCGCCTGTTGGTTCATGCCGGCACAATAGTACCCGGTAGACCCCTTGACCGTCACTTCGATCGGCGCGTCCAGTCCGACAGCAATCGCATGGCTGCCTTTTGGATTTACAATTTCCCAGCTGGTTTGGTTGGTCTCGGCGTTTTGCGCCTGCAGGGACGAGTTCAATCCACGCAGTCCGTCTGCCTCTAAATCATAGGTCTGCATTTCAGGCGGCCTTTTCGTGGGTTGTTGGACTGTCGTTGTGCGACCAGAAATATACGGTGGCCGGTTCAGGTTCCCAAACTCGGGCGTCTTCGATTCCTGGCAGGTTCACCAAGGCGCGGTATTCGCTGCCAAAGGCAACATATTGATCCGTTTCTGCCATCACTGCAGGCTTGCAAGCGATTGGGTCACGTACGACGCCAAACCCGTCTTTGGTCCCTACTACAAAGGTGAAAAACCCGTCCAGATCATCAATGCTGGATTCCAGAGCTTCACCTAAAGTGGCGCCATTCATCATTTTCCAGGTCAGGTATGCGGCACCAACTTCGGTGTCGTTCTCTGTCTGGATGGTAACGCCTTCGCGGCGCAACTTGCGGCGCAACGAGTTGTGGTTGGACAGCGACCCGTTGTGAACCAGACATTGATCGGACCCCGTGTTGAACGGATGTGCGCCCATTGTTGTCACGGCGGATTCCGTCGCCATGCGTGTGTGTCCAATGCCATGAGTGCCGCTCATGCCGCTGAGGCTGAAGCGGTCTGCAACATCCTTGGGCAGGCCAACTTCCTTGTAGATTTCGAGGCTTTCGCCACGACTCATGATACGAACCGTCGGCCGGATTTCAGCCAGCGCGGCGCGCGCGGCTTCGAACTGACGGGCGGGAATTTCCAAGACGGCATGTGTATCATTGTCTGCCTGACCAACCGTCACGCCAAGACTTTTGCCTAGCTCATCAGCCAAGTCGACAAAGTCCGTTTCGGGGTTGGGGGACTGAACTGTAATCTTGGTTTTGCCATCGGACTCAGAGCCGTAGATTGCAATACCGGCACTATCGGGGCCACGATCTGTCATCGTGATCAGCATGTCTGTCAGCATATTGCCCAGTTGGGGCGCAAGAGACTGGTCTTTGAGGAATAATCCAACAATTCCGCACATGGCTGGCAGATCTCCTTATGTGTTTCATTATGATTCGACGGTACCAACAAATCAGTGGGACATCAATAATCATAGGAAAGTTTTTTTCCTAAGAGGCAATGGGCGCGACCTGTGTTTTTCGCGCCCATTGCAAGCATTCAAGGCTGGATCAATATCGCTCCAACTGTGCTTTCACCTTTTCTTCGTCACCGGTGTGGCGCGCCTTTTCCAGGTGCTCAGCTTCGCGGACGAATTGGATGCGATGCCAGCCAACCCAGAAGACGACACCAATGATGACCATTAGAACTTCGTAACCTTGGAAGGGATAGACCGGCCCGACTTCGGCCAGATCCACGGCCCAGTTTGTATAACCATTCGTAGACATATCTTACTCCCTCATTTCGCTGCTACGCCACGGGCGGCCAGTTCTTCTTTATCGGCTTCGATAATGGCAGCTTTGGCGTCCTCATAGGCATGGTGTTCAGCGTAATCGAGACCCTGAAGTTCAACTTCTTCCGGGATGCGCAGTACGCCGGCAGCGGATTGCATTTTCGCCAGAGCCCAGCCTGGCAGGAACCCAAGGACAAAGAACATGATGACGGCACCCGTGATCTGACCGATTGGGTTGATGGTTGCATAACCTTCATATGGTGACGAAGGCACGCCCCACAGGACAAAGCCCGCGATGACCAGCCCGACGACACCTGCATAGCCATGCACGGCTACAGCACCGACAGCATCATCCAGCTTGAACCGACGCTCTACCCAGTAGTGCAGATTATAGACGATCACGACGCCGATTGCGGCAATGATCATCGCTTGGATCGGGTGATACAAATCGTTTCCAGCAGACGCGGTGATGATACCGGCCAGACCGCCCGAGAAGGTCCAGAAGGCATCTCCCTTCGAGACGACATAGGCTGCCATCAACCCACCCGACAGCGACATCAGGAAGTTAAAGGTAATCGCCGACAGCGTGGTCGGGGCCAGATAGATGTTGGTTGCAGTCCAGGTGGCGCCAACGATCTGACCGTCGATAACCTCGGG
This sequence comes from Ruegeria sp. CDSC079, assembly GCF_059610505.1. Taxonomy (NCBI): domain Bacteria; kingdom Pseudomonadati; phylum Pseudomonadota; class Alphaproteobacteria; order Rhodobacterales; family Roseobacteraceae; genus Ruegeria; species Ruegeria sp. CDSC079. The sequence continues at coordinate 181,633 of NZ_JBXWNT010000009.1, read as the reverse complement.
CGAGATTACAGGCACGTTGCATGCCGCATAGAAACCCCAGAACCCGGTATAGATCAGGAAAATACCGATGGTCAGCAACCATGGATTATGCGGAGGAATATCCCGCGGCGTTCCATCCTTGGCAAACTTGCCAAGTCGCGGACCCAGCACCATGATCACACCAAGTGCGTAACCACCTGCGATTGCATGGATAACGCCTGATGCATAAGCATCGTGATACCCCAAGATGCGCACCATCCAGCCACCATAGTGCCAGCCCCAAGCAGCGTCGATGATCCACCAGACGGACCCGATCATGACTGCATGGACCCACAAAGCCGATGACCTGATCCGTTCGATCACTGAACCAGAAACAATCGAGGCAGCTGTCCACGAGAACAGAAGGAACGCGGCCCAGAAGACCCCTGTGATTCTGTCGTCCAAATTGGTTGCCATTGTGTTCGCCCACGGTAGATTTGCGGCACCTGCTTCGGTGTCGAGACCGCCCCAGAACGGAAAGTTCGGGAACGCCCAGTAGATCCACCATCCAAAGAAGAAGAACGTGACCGTCACCAGCGGGATGATCATGATGTTTTTCATCAATGTGTGCATATGGTTACGGGCCCGGCTGGCGCCGACTTCGTACATGCAAAAGCCCACATGGATGAGGAACATGAAGACGACCGTTACCCAGTAATAAAACTCGGTAAAGACCGTCGTAAGTGCATTTAGATTGCCATCCACTTCGTAGTCTCCCTGTTGTTGCAGCAGGAGGTCTTTCTGCGAAGCATTTCCTGCTGGGAATAATTGTATACTAAGGGGACAATCTCATTGGCGACCTGTCAATAGATATGTGGGGCAAACATCTTTAAGGTCTGTGCTTGATGTATGTCCTCACACGTCCAAAAACGCACTAAACCACAGATAAAGAAAAGAAATATCAATATTCCCGGATGTTCTTAGGGTGCAAAAATTGCAGGCAAATATTCCCAACAGGAAAAAATTCTGCACACAAGTGTTGATTTTCAACCCAACATCGGCCTCAATATGGGCAACAAAAACGATCAACGGGAGAACCGAACCATGGCCATTCTTTGGAGGACGTCGGCCCTTGCGCAACGCCACGCCCAGATCGGCGGCGAGCTTGAAGACTGGAACGGGATGGGGACTGCTTGGTTCTATGACCAAAGCCCTGAACGTGCCAAAGCTGACTACGAAGCAATTCGAACCAAAGCTGGTCTTATGGATGTTTCCGGCTTGAAAAAGGTTCACGTGGTTGGTGAGGATGCCGCCTATGTCATTGATCGTGTCACCACGCGGAACGTCGAAAAGATCATGCCGGGACGGTCGACCTATGCCTCGATCCTGAATGCCGAAGGCAAGTTTGTTGATGATTGCATCATTTATCGCCTGTCGGTGAACACGTGGCTGGTGGTGCATGGCACAGGCACCGGAATGGAGCAGCTGACATCCGTGGCGGCGGGTAAGAATTGTTCGGTCATCTTTGATGATGACATGCATGACATGTCGCTGCAGGGCCCGGTGGCTGTAGACTTCCTGGCTAAGCACATCCCCGGAATTCGCGATCTGGCCTATTTCGGCATCATGCAGACCAAGCTATATGGCTGCCCGGTGATGATTTCACGGACCGGTTATACCGGCGAGCGCGGGTATGAGATCTTCTGTCAGGCCAAGCACGCCGTGCACTTGTGGGACAGCATTCTGGCTGATGGCAAGGATATGGGCATCGTCCCGGTCCAGTTCTCGACGCTCGACCTGTTGCGCACCGAAAGCTACCTGCTGTTTTACCCCGGCGACAATTCCGAAACCTATCCGTTCGATGGCGATACCTGCGGCGATACACTGTGGGAACTGGGCCTGGATTTCACTGTCTCACCTGGAAAAACCGGCTTTATCGGCGCCGAGAACCACTATGCATCGCAAGGCAAAGAGCGGTTTAAGATCTATGGCGTCAAACTGAACGGCACGACGCCGGCGGATGAAGGCGCGGATCTGCTGCAAAACGGCGAGAAAGTCGGCGTTGTCACCTTCGGCATGTATTCTGATATCAATGGTCACAATGTGGGTATCGCGCGGATGCCGGTCGCATGTGCATCACCCGGCACCAAGCTGACGGTGCGCAACGGCGATGGGACAGAAATAACGGCAACTGCGGAAGAGATGCCGTTCTACGATCAGGACAAATCGATCAGAACCGCAAAGGGCTGAATTTCAGGGGGCGCGACGGACACACCGTGGCGCCCTTTTCCTATTGAGGGCACAATGTCAAAGTTCGAATTTCCCAAGTCAATCGCAAGCCGCCCGGTCTGGGGCGCGCTAGAGGTTCGCCAGGGCGAACATCATCTCATGATAGCCGAGGCCGAAGGGGCCGAAGCCATTCTCGATATCGCAACACCTGACCTGATGGCCAAAACCCATCTGATCTATATCCCGAAAGGCACGGATTTCGCAGAAAAGCTAAGGGCATTGAACCCTGCTCAGTTCTATGAAGGCCCGTCTTTCGAGGCGTCTCTGACGCGCATTCGCCGGGTTCTGGAGGACGCGCATATGGGATTGCAGGTCTACCTGACCGGCACCGAAGGCATGATGGGGCAGGCCATGAATGAAGTGATGGCTGTGGGTCTGCCACACACGGCGATTCAGACCGAACATCGCGGATCGGTCGCCCGTCGGATGCAATGCGTGCATTGCAAGGGCATCACCGAAGACGTCGAGATTGACCCGTTTGTCTGTTCACATTGCGGCCTAAACCTGTTTGTGCGCGATCACTACTCACGCCGTCTTGCCGCCTATCAGGGCGTCCGTATCGACGCCGAGGATCATGGTAATGTGCCCGAGTCGAAGGGGATTTACGAATGAGCGGTGCTGAGAAAATTCAGGTCAAGGTGACCGAGATCACTCCGCTGAACGAATTGGTGACGCGGTTCAGGTTCGAACGTATCGACGGCGCGCCATTACCAACCTTTTCGGGCGGGGCACATACTGTGGTCGAAATGCAGGATGGTGCCATTACACGGCTTAACCCCTATTCGTTGATGTCGGATCCGTTTGATCAGTCATCTTATACAATTTCGGTTCGACGCGATGATGAGGGCAGGGGGGGGTCGCTGTTCATGCACCGCCAGGTCAAGCTGGGCGACGAGATGACCATCAGCTATCCGGTCAACTTGTTTTCACTGGACTTGCGCGCCCGCAAGCATCTGTTTCTGGCCGGTGGCATCGGGATCACCCCGTTTCTGGCGCAGATCAAACAGTTGGAATTGCTGCACGGGCATTGGGAGTTGCATTACGCGTGCCGAAACACTGCCTTGGCATCTTATGCTGAGCAACTGACAGACAGGCATCCGAACGAAACCCATCTGTACTATGACGATCAGAGCCAGGCGATCGATCTGAAAAATCTGCTCAGCGGGCAACCCTTGGGAACGCATGTGTATGTGTGTGGTCCAAAGGGCATGATCGACTGGGTCCGAAACACGGCTGCCGCCGAAGGCTGGCCCGAAGATTGCGTGCACTACGAAGAGTTCCTGGCGCCTCAGCCCGGCAAACCGTTCGAGGTGCGCTTGGCGGCATCGGATAAGGTCATTCATGTGGGTGAAAACGAAAGCCTGTTGGAGGCCATCGAACGTGAAGGCGTGGACGCACCGTATCTGTGCCGCGGTGGGGCCTGCGGTCAGTGCGAAACCGTTGTGCTCGACCATGAAGGTAATTTCGTTCACCGCGATCACTGGCTGACCGGCGAAGAAAAGTCCGCGGGCAAGAAAATCATGCCCTGTGTATCGCGCTTCGAGGGCAAGTCCCTCGTGCTGGACCGTTGAGAGGAGGCCCAACATGACCATTCAATTCAACGACGAATCCTTCCGCGATGACTATACGTTTCACAACTCGGACTGGGCGATCAAACGCTTTCCGTTTCCGTTTCACGAAGACAGCTATATGTATTCGGTCAACATGGAACAGCATCGCGGCGGGCCCAAAGGATCGGTCTACGAGATGCGATTCGACGTCGACGAACACTATGTGTCCGAGATGAAAGACCGCGCCATGGTATTGGATCAGGATCCGCTGCGCTGCCAGTCACTGCCGCATATGACTTTGGCCGGTTGGGACTTGCTAGAGCTGATCATGGTCAGCAAATCCGAAGACTATCCCGATCTGTTCGAACTGCATCGCAATGGCAACCAGTGGCGCTGGGTCAACAAACCGATGGGCATTGATCACAGCTTTACCTTCATGGACGAAACCACGCTTCCGTACGGGCCGATGGAATACATCACCCGTCAGGCACAGGGTGATTTCGCCGTGCTGGATCAGCGTGATGAGATGCTGTGGATGGACGCGGGAATGGTGACGACCCAAGCGGATTGGAGTCTGGATTTTGACATCGGAATGAACTTTTTCGAATGGCACGCGCCGGTTCCCAAAGCCCATGAAATGGGCATTTTCCAACGCGCCCTGAAATTCCTGCTGAACATTCAACAGGGTGCCCCAGCACGGCGTCTGAATTGGACTATGACAGTGAATCCGCTGCTGGATACCAGCCCGGAGAACTATCACAAATGGGGTATCCAGAAGACGACGCTGACACCTGAAAACATAGCGCACAAACAGTATCTGCGGGTCGAGTTGCAAACCTTTTTCCGCCTGCCGCGATCCAACGCCCTGGTATTCCCGATCCGCTGCTACCTGTGTAGTTTTCAGGACCTGATGACCGTTCCCAAATGGGGCCGCCGTCTGCATCGGGTCATCCGGGACCTGCCGGTCGAGCTGGCAACCTATAAAGGGTTCATCGATAACCGCCCCATGATGTTGGACTATCTCAGCCAGTTTGACGACGGGTTGCCCACGTCTCCGGGGATCTGGCCGGATTTGGAAACGGAACCACCTTTGTCTAAGTAAGCGAGACTTGCGAAATTTCTCAACTCATATGATTGATCCGGGCGAAGCGCCTTGGCTCATCTCGAGTAACGATTTTGCATTGTATGACGTGCTTGCGCTGCTTCGCGGGTCATTTCAGTACATGGATGCCCGGATCGACCCTCCGTCTTCTATCCATAGTCTGAACGTGGAAGGAATGCAGGTGCATTGTCAGGGTGGCGGCGAAATCTGGGCTGTTGGGCGACCACTTTTCGCGTGTATGTTTCTGACGCCCAAGCCCGACAGTTTGTACCTTGGAAAGCTTGCGGTGAAGGATGGATTGCGGGGTCAGGGTATCGGCCGCAGGTTGGTGGATCATGCTGCACGCCGTGCAGTAGAGCTTGGCTTACCTGCGCTGGAACTGGAAACACGCGTGGAACTTACTGAAAACCATCGCGTATTTTCGAGGCTGGGGTTCACGATCGTAAGCACGGGCAGTCGCGAAGGTTATGACAGACCCACAGATTTCTTATTGCGCAAACCGATCAGTTTGTCTGCGGATAGCTGATCACTGATATATACCGCGCCGGCAGGCTGACAAGCCGTTCGGGCCCATGCGGAGCATCTGCATCAAAGAACAGGGTATCGCCGGGTTTTAGCGGGTAAATCTGGTCCCCGTGGCGGTAATCCACCTCACCGTCCAGCATGTAAATCGTCTCGATCCCGCCATGTTGGAAAGTTGGGAACACATCTGATTCAGCGGTCAGGGTAATCAGATACGGTTCGACGATCACGCCGGATCCGTTGGCACCAATATGTCCCAACAGGTTATACTGATGGTTCGCACGTGTTCCTTCACGCTCCAGTTCGACGCCTTCTCCTGCTTTTGTATGAACCGCCTCGCGGCGTTCTTCAAACTGTCGAAAAAAGCTTGTCAAAGGAACCGAAAGCGCATCCGCCAGCGATTGCAGAGTCGTCAAGGACGGTGACGTATTTCCGTTTTCGATCTTGGACAGCATGCCAATCGAGAGGCCGGTCAACTGGGCCAGCTCTGCGACCGTTATGTTCTGCTGTTTGCGAAAGGCACGAACCTCGCGGCCGATGGCAACTTCAAGAACTTTCTCTCTGTCACCCGAACGAACGGAATGTGGGTCCTGCGTCAGGTTTGTTGCCATTTCTTTGTCGCGTTTTTTCAATTTCATTCTTTCAACGTCTTGCTACACGTGTCCAAACCGGTTCTGCAAGCAGGCGCGGCGCAATACCCAATTCAATTCGGATTACCATAGCATCAGTTTTTCCTGATAGTAATATAATCATGCTGGCAGAAAACAGAATAGAGATCGGATTCTCACTGTTTGACGGCTTTCACGGCTCTGACGCCGATGTCCTAAATCAAGGTTCGGCAGCTGTGGCAAGGATGCTTGGTACACCAGAACGTCTTAGGTTTTGACCCTTTCATCGGGCACTTCCACAAGAGACCTCAACCAGCGACGCGGATTGACGCCGATCACCCTTAAGAACTCGCGGTTGAAGTTCGACTTGGTGTTAAACCCGCTGGCCAGCATCGCCTCGGTCACCGATTTTCCAGTCTTCATTACGGCGCAAGCGTGAGATATCCGATGCCTATTGATGTAGCGAGACACATTCTCGCTTTTGCCTTTGTTGATTGCGCTTGAAAGCTGCTTTTCTGGAACCTGCAACTTTCGGGCCAACCGGGCCAGTGTGAGATCGGGATCGAGATATGGCTTATGTGTTTCCATATAAGCGTCGAGCTTTTCGACAATAGCGGTGTCACGGGTTTTATCTTGCTTGGAATACGCATCGCGCGTGTCAGAACCAATGCTCTGGCTTTCGATTGCATGCGATAGGCTGAGCGCCCCTAATATGAGCAATGTGATTGCGGAAAACAGGCTTGGCAGCCAGAGCAAGACCTCGGTGTCTCCTGATGCAAGGCGGGCTGCAATGAATATGTCGCTGCCTGCTGAGGCGATCAAAGCGATTGCCAGAACACGCCAAACCCAAACAATCATGCGCCCGTTTTCTAAGCGGCTATGGGGCAAACTATCTTCGCCGCGCAAGAGCATAAACGCGATGGCGATACCGTATGCCGCAAAGATAAAGGGGATCAACACGTCCAGCGCTTCGGGTCGGGTTGCCAGAAAACTTATCGCAAGGGCCGGACCTACCGCATGCAAATACAAGTCCTGTCTGCGCAGATAACCCACCGAGGCCTGACGAAAGGACAGCCACGCGGATGCGGCAATTACAGTCGCAAGAATGGGCTGAACGACCCTGAGACCCGTAAAGCCATAATATTGCACAAGCGCGATAACCGCACTTTGTGCAGCGCAGCATCCGATGAGGACCAAAAGCGTGGGATGGGTTTTGCGGGTCAGAAAGCGATGTAAAAGAAAGCCCGAAAGCAGCAGGGCAGTAATCATTGGTATCGGTAGAACTGGCATCAGGGGGGTCCGTTTTCGTCTGTCATAGGACCTAAATCCTGATCTGCGCGACCTTAAACCGGATTCAGGTCGTATGAAATCCCGACAGCGTCTGAATGTAGGCCGACACTAATGCCACCCTACAAAAAAAGGCGCGCCATGAAACTTCCTCTTCTTACCCTCGTCATGACCCTTTCGGCGGGCACGGAAATTGCTGCACAAGATGTCGGCCTCGTCGAATTGACGATTGCCGCACCTCATCATGATCAGGACATGCAAATGGCTGTCATGTTCCCTGCGGCAGGTCAGCGCCAGACTATGTTTGCAGAAAATGCAGTGTTCTATGGAACAGCAGTAGTCGAAAACGCCAAGCCGGTGCCAGGGCAACATCCGGTTGTTCTTCTCTCACACGGATGGGGCGGCAATTATGCACGAATGGCGTGGCTTAGTGCGGGGTTGGTCTCGCAAGGTGCAATCGTAGTGGCAGTAAACCATCCAGGCAGCACGACCTTAGATTTGGATTTCGATACCGCATTTAATCATTGGACCCGCGCCCAGGACATGTCCGCCGCGTTGGATCACGCGCTGCAAGACCCGGATTTCGCCCCCCTCATCGACACTTCACGGATCTACGCCACGGGCTTCTCTTATGGTGGCTGGACAGCCCTTTCGCTTGCGGGCGTCCAGGGCAATCGTGACGGATTTTTCGATTATTGCGAGGCCGCAGGGGCAGGGTCACAATTTTGCGCAAAGTTGACGGCAGAGGGCGTCGATGTAACCGCAATCGACCAGGAAAAATATGAGGCATCTTACAAGGATCCACGGGTCAGTGCCGTCGCAGCCATTGATCCGGGACTAACTTGGGATCTTGCGCATAAGGATGTGCGGGACGTGACAGCCTCGCTTTTTCTGATTGGATTGGGTGACGGGGCCGACAGGCTGAATGCAACAGACACGAGCGCCCTGGGAAGCAATTTTGAGGCGCTGGTTCCTCAGGCCGCGGTGATGACGATCGCGCCCGCAACGCATTTCACCGCGCTTGGATTATGTAAGCCCGCCGGTGAAGCGATATTGATCGAAGAGCAGGACGATCCTGTTTGCACTGATCCTGGGGGAACGGACCGCGCCCAAGTCCTTGATATGATAATTGACAGTTTGGCCGCTCATTTCGATCTGAATTAGTGTATTTCGGACACTTACATATCGGCATTGCATCCAATGGTGCGGGCCGACCATACCCCTCAGCGGTATACCAAAAATTCGTAGTTGGCTTGCCGCTACTTGCCACTGGATTTCTTCGTGCCCCGGTGATGGGCGAGGTCGATGAGCCGTCTGAATGTTGGGCATTCCAAATGCGATGGCGCCGGGCAATCCGCCACATGTCGCAGGGTATCGCGCAGCGCCGTCAGCTCGCGGATTTGCCGATCCAGCGCATCCGCACGAATGTGAAACTCTTGCCGGGGGATATTCGGAGTTCCATCAAGGCCGAACATCCCCGAGATTTCCTCAAGTGAAAACCCCGCAGATTTGCCCATCGTGATCAGGGCTAGTTGCAATAAGACATCCGGCGTGAACTGCCGACGAAGCCCGTGCCGCGCAACAGACGAGATCAGGCCAAGCTCATCATAGTAACGCAGCGTTGAAGTTGGGGTACCGGTCTTTTTCGACACCTCGCCTATATCCAAAAGTTTCATGCTTGACCTCAAGTCGACTTGAATTCGTAACGTCGCCTTCTGTAGCGATTCCGACAAGAGGAAAATAGTCGTGCACATCAAATCAAATGCATTGAAGACAACGAGACCCGGCGCTTTGTTGTGTTTCTCCCTGTCCATGCTGCTGGCCTCATTGGGCACCAGCATTGCCAATATCGCCTTGCCTGCAATCGCCCAGGACCTGAAGGCGCCGGTACATCAAGTGCAATGGGTGGTGATCGCATATCTCGCGACACTGACGCTGTTCTCTGTGCTGGCTGGACGACTTGGGGACCGCTTTGGACGACAGCAGATGCTGATCTTCGGGCTTATACTTTTCGCGCTGGCCTCAGCGTTTTGCGGCTTGGCGCCCAATCTTAAGGTGTTGAGTGCCGCGCGGTCTCTTCAAGGAATTGGCGCTGCATTCCTCATGGTGCTGACCGTCGCACTCGTTCGCGATATTTTTGAAACAGAGCGTGTCGGGCAAGCCATGGGCCTGTTGGGCACGATGTCGGCGGTCGGAACTGCACTGGGACCTTCGTTGGGTGGGGTGCTGATTGGAAAACTCGGGTGGCAAGGAGTGTTCTTTGTCCTGGTGCCGATGAGCCTGACTACGGCCATTTTGGCCGTTCGGCTTTTGCCCGCGAGTGTTTCCTCTGGGATAACACCTCTGGTCGGACTAACTGCACTGCGAAAAAGCGGCGCTATCCCCGGCCTTGCGGCAAATTTTCTGGTGGCAAATGTGATGTTGACCACTTTGCTGATAGGCCCCTTCTTTCTGGGGCAGTCTCTTGGGCTGAGCGCGGCGAAAGTGGGGCTTGTCATGTCGGTCGGACCAATCATATCGATCTTCCTCGGCGTCCCATCGGGTCGGCTTGTGGATGCATGGGGGGCGGCGCGTGTTCTGTCGCTTGGGCTCATTGCTCTGACCACCGGGACCTTTGCACTTGCGGTCCTGCCAGTCGCATTCGGTGTCATTGGTTACATTGGCGCAATCAGCATCCTGACACCGGGATACCAGTTGTTTCAGGCGGCCAACAACACCATGATCATGGTAGGGGTTCGGGCAGATCAGCGGGGGACAGTTTCAGGGCTGCTTGGCTTGTCGCGCAATTTGGGCCTTATTTTCGGCGCCTCTGTCATGGGGACGGTCTTTTCCTTTGGGATCGGCGCCCGCACCGTCGAGGCAGCATCTGCTGAAGCGATTGCCAACGGGATGCAGCTCACCTTTGTAATCTGCGGGGTATTGGCCATCGTGGCGTATTGGCTTTCGCGTCGAACTTCGTTGAAGAGCATCACCAGTAAGACAGTCGCGAGATAATGATAAAGGAGGTCGCAGCCCTACCGATGAACACTTTTAAACCTGTCCCAATAGACGGCTTGAATGTACAGATTTGGGGGCATGGCGATACGCCCGCGCTCATTTTCCATGGGGGGCCAGGGTCGGGTCTCAACCCGCAGCACACAGCCTATTTCGACGCCGACCGCCATCGGGTGGTTCTTTTTGACCAACGCGGAACAGGGTTGTCGGGCAGAGCTGGTCGGGTCACAGCAAACACGACTCAGCACACCCTACGCGATGCCGAGGCCATCCGGATGGCCCTGGGATATAAAGATTGGATTGTGCTGGGTGGTTCATGGGGTGGCGCACTGGCATTGGCCTACGCATCCGCTCATCCTGATCGGGTACGCGCTTTGATCGTGCGCAGCACGCATATCTGCCGTCCTTCAATGGACCAGTGGATGTTGCGCGATAGGGCAAAGCGTTTCGAAGCCGGGCAGCGTGCGCGCGGCCTGTTTCTCGATCCTCTCGATGAGACAGAACAGCTCCATCCTGCCATAGCATGGTTTGCCCGTATGGAAGATAATGACGCGCAAGCACGTGAGGCAGCCCGCCGTGTGATGGCCCTTGAAGATGCGTTTCATGGACCGCAACCCGGCACTGTGCGGCTTCCGGCAGCCGTCACCCAAAGCGACATAAATCGCACCCGCGTGTACCTTTGGTACTGGCTTAATAATTTCTTCCTACCTGCTACCGGCCCCGGAGATCCAAATACAATCGCCGTACTCCCACATCGTTTGATCCATGGAGCGGATGACCTAATATGCCCGATTGAACCTGCCCGTGCCTTTGCCCAAACTGGAAGGCTTCAATTTGAGGAGATTGAGAGACTGGGTCACAACGGTTTGGCGCCGCAGATGATCGCTGCTGTGCGCCAAGCCGTAGAAGATTTGAGCGGTTGAGTATCGAGCAGAAGCGCGTTCTAAAATCGGACAATCGCGGCAATTCCGAGTGCGCGCAATTTGGGTTCAGGGCATCGTCATTTTTTTTGGCTGCGTGAGGTGGCTGAAGCAAAGCGCGATGCCTGACCGCCTTCGATTCTGTATGCGAGAGACGGGGCAATCCTGGCTGGTCATTTCGCTTCGCGCGTCGATGTTGTTCAACAGTTTAAATCGTTTGCCCGGTAATCTTTTAGTCGATTTTTGTGCCAAGGCGACCCATCTCACCCGATTTAAAAAGCTGTTTGTTCTTGCTCTGCGTTCACGTTGGCTGTGGCACCTAACAGCCCAATGGCAGGAATAGTTAAGCTATCTATGAGGCGCATGTTTAGCCTCGCCCGGTGCCAGCTTCATATGAGGCAGATGATTACAAATCGAAATATTTTTCGAAGCTATTTTTCTGCATATGTGCAATCGAAATAGAAAACTCCGACCACGGGCAATACTGCACCGTACCTTCGGGGCAGGATCACTTTAGTCAGCCACAACCTCAAAGGTGACAACGATGGCGGTGTTTTCAGTGCCTCGGGAGTATACGCGCCCCTGATATTGGCCGGGTTCTGCCAGATCATGAATGGTGAGGCTTACGGCAACGTCGACGGCCTGTCCCGGGGGAATACGGACTGCGGAAGGTTGGATGCTCATCTTGTCGGTTGGCAACACGTTGCCGTCGCGGCTGATCATGTCGCCCGGTTCGAACTGCAAGTCGACAACGTCTGCTCCGGCAGGTGCAGCAAAGGACAAGAGAATGGTTCCTGTCTCACCGGGCCTGCAGGGCTTGCGGCAGTGAAAGGGTCCGTCCAGCTGTTGTGTGGTGCTGTTTTCCGCATTCAGAATGCCCCGTGCGATCTGAGATATCGGAAGTGTATCCTGCTCCGGAACGGCCTTGGTGGCCGTGCGGAGAGCGCTGACAAATGGTTTTCGCTCGAAATAAGGCATAGCTTAATGTGCACAGCCTACAGCGTTTAGTAAATGACAAACTTGAAAGGAATGCGTATTGGATTCGGTGGTGGATTCACGGAATTTCGAAATTTAAGATATTGAATATCTACAAAAAAATAGGGCGAGTGTTAGACTTGGCGCGCCACCAGATAATCCATGAACTGACCAAGAAACGCGCGCGGCGCCGCGTTGGTATTTGCAAATACAACATCGAATTCTCGACGAGCCGCCGCAAGCAGGTCATTTGCTGCGGCCTGAGCATATTCAATGCAAGAATAGTGGTTCATCCGCGCCAATACCCATTCGACCTCTTGCTCCGAACGGGCCGTTCTTGGCTTTTCTAGAAACTCTGACAGTCGTGACTGTTCCTGCCGATCCGCCTGCGCCCCAAGACGTCCCAGCATCAGCGTGCGTTTGCCTTCGTAGATATCCCCACCGATCTCTTTGCCGTATTTACCCTGGCTTCCCACAAGATTCAGAACGTCATCCTGGATCTGAAAGGCGGCCCCCAGAAAAAAGCCGAATGCGTTGAAGTCATCCAGATTCAGCGCTCCGGAGGCGACATCGTCCGGGCGCGCGATCAGGGCACCTATACGCATCGGGTGAATGAAGCTGTACCAGCAGGTTTTCTTCAGACACATGGTCAGGTAGTCGGACGGGCTAAGGTCAAGGCGATTGTCTTTTATCCATCCCAATTCAAGAGCTTGGCCCTCGATCGACTCTTTCAGCAGGTGATCAAACTCGTCCACCACGCGCGCGCCGGTCATCGGGCCCAGAGGGCCGAGGTTCTGGCGCAGCAGGCTCAGCGCCAGAGATTGCATGCCGTCGCCGATATTGATCGCCAAAGGCACACCAAGACGTTTGTGCATACATTCCCGACCCCTTCGGAAATCGCTGAGGTCTTCGATATCGTCATGAACCAGAAATGCATTGTGCAGCAATTCGATGACCGCAGCAGCAATTTCGGCATCCTCGGCCTTTCCGCCGAATGCTTCACACGTGGCCAGAAGAAGGGCAGGTCTAAGCCCTTTGCCCGAGGTTTCGATATAGTCTCGCATAGGCCCATAGAGATAGGCTTGCGGCTCACCCGTTGGCATTTTGTCCAACAGTACCTTGCGCGCCTGATCGCCATAACGCGTCAGTTGCTCAAGGAAACCTTGCGTGGCCGCGGATGCCGGCTGCGCCTTGGGAACAGTCACCTGTCAGCCCTTCTGTGTAATGATGACTTTGCGACCGGACGTGTCGGTTGGCGGTGAGGTCGCCTCAACAATGCCGATCGCCAGATCTTCGGCAAAGTCCGCGCCGGGGATCGGTGTGTCCCGGCCCGGCAGATGCGCGGCCATCAGATTATAGAGCTCTGGAGGTGCCGCGACCATGCGCAACGCGTCCGAGATCGCAGGGTCTTCGACAATTCCGCCGGGCTTGGAGTATTCGGCCGTCAGCGGACCAATCGCGGCCAGCGGTCCTTGCCCACCACGTTTGGTGCCGGTGGCGTCTTGTCCCATGCGCAAAGCGGCCTCGACAGCGATGGCAAAGCGTTCATCCCAGGGCTCACCCGCCTGATACCGGGCATAGTCATAGGCCCGCAGGGGTTGCAGGATGTCGGGCTCATGCAGATCCCAGATTTCACAGGGCTGCGCCTCAGAACCACTGCGCCGCAGGATGGCATTGACGGCTCTTCGGGCAGCCTCATTTGCGCCTTCCATGGTGGCGAGGTCGGTGTTGGTCCGGACGTAGTCGGACGCAAGCATAAAGTTCGGAATCAGCGTCGCCGCTTCGGGCCGCAGCCGCCAGCTGTTAATGCGGTTTACCAACAGCGGTTCGACATTGCTTTCTCGGGCAGGATGATCTGGGTCCTCGACGATGTCGGGATCCAGGAACCAATAGTGCAGTTCTTCATCCCTGAGGACGATGTTGCCATCAACGTTCAGGCTGCGTTTGAGCTGTTCCCAGACTTCTTTGGCGATTTCTTCACGAGAGCTGTCGCGCGCGGTTTTTCCGTTTGTGCCCGGCTTGTCCCATTCGGAAATATCGACCGAGAGCAATCCCTTGGTCTTACCGTCGGCCCAGTTTTCAAAATCTATCTGGGACCAGAATTGTTTTTGCGAAACAGCCGTCAGCGCCCAAGGGCTGTCGATAAAGATCACATGGCCATGGGCCAGTTCAACATCCTTGGTCAGGTAAAACTGTATGCCATTCATCCACTGCACGTCTTCGGCAAGCAATGGCAGCTTGGCCAGACCCGGATCTACCTTTGTCATAGCCGGCGTCACCAAAGGTGCAATGCGTTCAACGGGCAGGGCGCTGATGAACCAGTCGCCGGTGACCTGCTTTTGCGTGCCGTCCTGTTCAACAGTGGCGCTGACAATTCGGCCGTTTCGGCATTCAATCCCGGTCACCTTGGAATCGAAATGGTACACCACACCCCGGCTTTTCAGATATTCCAGCCAAGGCTGAATCCAGACCAGATTGGTCGGCCCGTTCAGCAGCCTGTTGCTGGTTGCCTCGGGTGTTGCGATCCCAAGCTGCAGTTGAATGGCGACATCGCCAACGGTCTTGGTGCTTGCGGTTGTCGCTTTGGCTGCCACCAGTGACCGGGTCAGGCCGATTGCCAGAAACTTCTGATAGGCCTCGGACCGCTCCGCGGCGCCGATGAATTCCCACCAGCCGATACGTTCATACTCATCGAACCGGCGCTCTTTGCACGAGGTCGCAATGCGCCACATGCAACCAAGGAAATGTTCGATATCCTCAAAGTCGATTTCGTTGCGCGGCGAGATTGTATAGGCAAAGGTCTTGAGCGCATTGGCGACCTCTTTTAGCGATTGTGGAAACCGCTCGGGTACGATGATACCGGGGTGGTCGAACTGGCTGACCAATACCTGGGTTGTCGGAACCAGATTGTCGTAGCAGGTGCCCTTGTCATAATAGGGCGTGCGCGACATCGTATTGGTGATGTGCCGGTAGAAGTTGGGGAAGAACCGGAACCCATGTTCACCGGGCAACCAGGGGCGTTTGACACCGGGTGGCAGGTCATAGCCGTGCATCCCGATCCAGTCTTTCAGCGCTCTGATATGTTCCTCTTTCGAACCGTGATCGTCTTCACCTTCAAGCACGGGAATGCTGCGTGCCTTGCCGCCGGCGATAAGCTGACGCTCATACACTTCGACTTCGAAACCCCGTTCGATCAGCTCATGCGCGGCGCTCATCCCGCCGACGCCTCCGCCTAATATGACCACCTTTTCAGCCATCGGATGTTCCTTTCGCGGAATAGACGTCAAATCGCAGGGTGATGTCGGACAGGCTGGCCTCTCCGATTCCGAAACCCTGCAGACGGTTGATCCACATATAACGCGGATTCGAGGTCAGATACCGGGGTGCCAGCCGAACCGGGGCACTGGGTGGCAGCTTGCCCTTGGCAAGGGCGGCATAGCCATCCGTACCGAAATCGCAGATCCCGGTATCGTCGAACATGACCGGGGCACCGCCGGTTGTCGGATTGATCAGCGCCTTGGCATGCAGAATACCCACGCCATCAGGGCGCACGCGCATCCAGTCTCCGCCCACGGGCTCGATCGTTCCGTTCAGGTTCGGGCCGGTCACGGTACCGCCTTCTTTGATCGCAAAATGCAGCCATATGCCATCGGGAGTTTCACCCGATGGGTTGAAGTTGCCCGAAAACGGCACCTCAAAATGGGCGATATGATCCAGCACCGGACTGGATGTCTCGTGTTTTGGCGCGCGATCTTCTGGTTTCGGCGCGACCGCGTTTCCGGGGTCATAATCGCGCCCGCCCGAGGTCAGAACCGGCCGCCAGGTCATCTGTTTTCCCACAGCGGGAACGGGCAGGGCCGCTGCAAATTGTTGCAACCCCGTTTGTGGATCCTGACCCAGTGGCCACCCACGGACAGCCCGTTCAGGTCCGCCGCCTTCGCGATAGAACAGGCGCAGCGTGTCATGCGGAGATATCGCAGGCCCGGCCTCAACCAGAACCCGCTGTACCCCGGTGGCTGCTTGAAAGGCGGCCTCGGACCAGCGCAGGGTGACCCCGCCGTCGCTGAATTCCCGCATACCCATCGCGCCGGTCAGCACGTGATGGTCGAGATAGCCTGAGCTTCTTTGATCCTAAGGCGGAATTTCTGCTGAACGCGGAAGATATGATCGCCATCTGCCGAGGTCTGCAGATATTTGACAGCAATGTCAGAAGGCACAACAATCTCAACCGGTGCGCCCTGCAAAGACACCAGCACGGCCTTGTTCACCGGAAATGCGCCAGACCGCAGCAGCGGCCCGTCCAGAAATGGCAGAATGCTGTCGCGGGGCAGGACCATCGAGTTTTCCATCGGTGTCGTGACCGCCTGGAACAGGCCGTTACCCATCACACAGGCATAGGGTCCAAGATGACCCAGGGATTCCAGTTGACTGATACCCGCAACCACGGCCTCGAATACCTCGGGGCCGGTAGGCTTTTTCTTGGAACCGCTGGAAATGGGTTGTGCCTCCCCCGCTTCCAGCAGGCCTTCGTATTTTCCACCACCGCTTACGGTATAAACTGGGGGCAGCGTGACGGGTGCGCCGGGCGCGGGTTGGGGGCCTTCACCGGTGCCGGCCTGACCGTTGAAAATGATCTCATCCTCGACCCGTGCGACAATGGCAGCCGCCCGGCGGAACATGATCAGCGCGGCGGCCAGTTCAGGATCTGCAAGCTGTGCGCCTTTGACATGGACGTTCACGGACACTGTCGACAGCCGCGTCGTATCAAAATCATTCACGCCAAAGCGCATCTTTGGACCGGTCGCTTCGGGAACCAGTTCAAGCTTGTTCAGAGGAACCGATTGGGTATCAGCCGGTAGCGGGCCGTAGAGCGGCAGAAAACTGGCAGCAATACGCGCGCGCAACGCTTCATCGTGGACGGCCTTGTTCACAGCGTCCCACTGCTGCTGGTCCAATTCAAGTGCTTCGGTCATCGTCTCCCCCTTCTGGATGGCACTGCGCGGTTAAATCTGGCAGCTATCTAATTTCATAACGTTTTAGCAAATTTGTTCAGGCAATCCAGAGCGCGTTTCTCTTGAACAACTGCCCCGATGTCACGTGCAAGCTGCAGGGCTTGATTTGCCTCGGTGACAGCTTGGTCAAGGTCGCCACGGGCGGCCAATGCTTTGGCGCGCACACGGTGATATTCTGGCTTGTTCAGCATCTCTCCACGCTCCCACCCGGGCGTGCAAACATGTTCAAGCCGGTTCAGGGCATCCTCGATATGACCCTGATCGATCAACAGCTCGGACAGGACAATCTGGTTTTGCGGGAAGGTAAAGTTGCCGCCAGCCTGGGACACAAGGTCCATATAGGTCCCGACACGAGCAGCCCCCCCGATCACGTCACCTTTGCCCGCCTGAGCCAGACCCAGATAGATATCCTGCATTGCGTGAAGATACAGGAACCCTTCTTCGTCCGCGATCCGACGCGCTTCGTTCATCGTATCGTCCAGCAAGTCCCATTCGCCCGCATACGGAAGGAACATCGACGACGCGCCCATAATGTAGACAAGGTTGGGGGCGTGTTCGAACGGCTTGCTGATTTCGATCGACTTCAGGCGGGCCTCTTCGGCCTCGTCGAATTTGCCAAGCTGCCACAGAAGACAGCCCTGAATGGCAAAGAACGACGCGCTGGTCGAGGACTGGGTCATCGGCATCATGGCCATGTCAAGCTCGGGCGTGATCAGGGCAAGGCCCCGTTCAAGCTGTCTTTCGCAATCGGCAAACTCACCGCGGAAATAATGAGTATAGCTGAGCGCCCGAGCAGCAAGGACGTTTGTAACCGGATCCGGTGCAAGGCTGGCCATGCCGTCAAGAGCCTGCGCCATCTCAAGTGCGCGGTTCATCTGGCCCGACACAAAGAAATGCGTCCATCGGCAGAAGGTTGCGGCAAACAGGGTTTCGCCCGCACCCAGCGCCTGTGCAAGATGCATCGCACGGGCTGCGGTCTGCCCAACCTGTGTGGATGACCAACCGTGTATCGCCATGAACGCAGGCAATACATTCATCTGAACGCCAAGCTCTACCCCATCTCGTTCGGGACCGCCGGGCATCGTTTCGATATTGCGCAATGCGGCCTGAAAAGCGGCAATCGCCGGTAGGTTCGCAAGGCGGCTGAGGGCCTGTTCACCCGCCAGAACCCAGTGGGTAACAGCCTCGCCCTTAAGACCGCCTAGATCGCAGTGATGCGCCACGGTATCCGGTGTAGGGTTACCAAAAGCCTTGTGACCGGCCAGCAATTCTTTGGCGATTTTCAGGTGAATCTGTTCCCGGTCTTCAAGTAAAAGCGACTGGTACGCTGTGTCCTGCACCAGCGCATGGTGGAACGTGTAAGTCGGCGCCCCGGCTTCGCTGGTGATGGATACCAGACCTGCACCGATCAGTTGGATCAATGCCGATTCCACATCCGTGTCCTTGGGTGCTACCGCATGGATCATCGCCGACGTGAAGCTGCGGCCAATCACGGATCCCAACTGCGCTACAGGTCGCGCATTTTCCATCCGGTCCAGCCGCGACATCAGCGAGTCATGAAGAGTTGCGGGGATACTGAGGGTTCCCATTACCCCGGCGTCGATGGGCACGTCCTGCGGCAGCTGATCCAGAACCGCCTTGGTCATTTCCTCGATATAAAGCGGCACACCATCGGCTTTTTCGACAATCTGTCTGACCAAAGTGACCGGCAGGCTGCGCGGTACGGCAACACGGCGCACCAGTTCAGACGCTTCGAGAACCGAAAGAGGTGTCAATTCGACGATTGACGCGCGGCCTTCAAAATGTTCCGGAGGCTCGTATTCAGGGCGGTGCGTCAGAACCACAAGGATGGGCAACTGGTCCAAGGCGTCGATCAGCGCGTCCAAGGCATCCAGCGTGGTTGCGTCCGCCCAGTGCACATCTTCGAATACCAACAGCAATGACCCGCGTTCATCGCAGATGCTCCCGGCACAGCGGATCAGCAAGTCCAAAGATTTGCGGGCTTTCTTGATCGGATCGGGTTCGACCGGAGCGTCAGTTTCAAACCCGGCCAAATCCAATAGCAGCGCAGCATCTTCTTCGGTCAAACGAGAGGCGTTTTCCGCGTATTTCCTGATCGACTCGGTTACCTTGTCGGTATCAGTCTCATCCCCTGCAAACCGCCGAAGCTCGGCACGCAGCGGGTGCAGGGGCAAACTGGCAAGATGCGGGACACATTGCAGGGTCATAGGCCTTTGTCCCAGCGTTTTGCTGAGGGAATTGATCAGGCGCGATTTCCCGATACCGGCCGGGCCACCAACCAGCGCAACCTGACCCGATCCGCGCAGCACATGATCCCAAAGCCCTGTCAGGCCGGTCAGGTCGTCTTCGCGGGCAACCAATTTGACCGTGGACTTGCCGGTGCGCGCGTCGAACCGGCTGGCGGCGATCTTTTCGTCAATAACGCGGAAGACCGAGCGCTCACCATCAAATCCCTTCAATTCGTGATTGCCGCGCGGTTCAAAGTTAAAGGCCCCTTTTGTCAGGCGCCATGTCTCGGACGAGACGACAACTTCACCGGGATTGGCCAATCCCTGAAGGCGTGAGGCAAGGTTGGCCGTTTCGCCAACAATGAAATCCTGTGTTCCCAGGCTGGCAGAGGAAACAACCCCGACAACGACAACTCCGGTTGCGATTCCCGCGCGCAGGTCCAGGTTTTCACCGAACTTGTTTTCCAGATTCTGAACCGCTTCGATGGTTTCCAAAACCGCACGCACCGCGCGCTCGGTATCATCTTCAGTGGCTTTCGGATATCCGAAATACATCATGATGCCATCGCCCTGCTTATAAGCCAGGTGGCATCCGTGTTGTTTCATCGTGCCGATGGCGGTGTCCAGATACAGATTCATGATCTGCATCAACTCTTCCGGATCATGCCGCTGTGCTAATTGTGTGGACCCGACCAGATCGCAGAATACAAGCGTCAGCTGTCGCCGTTCGGCCACACGGGACATTGCGGGTTTGTCGGACGCTTCCTGAAGCTTGAGTTCTGCCTGTGTTTGCCGAAAACGTTTCCTTTGACCGACCGTCAAACCCAGATCTCGAAGTTCCGGATCTGTCAATTCGTCCAATATTACGTCGTCTATCCCTTCTTCGAGAAACCGCGCGCTGAAGTCATGTAGATCGGCGTTTTGCAGAATAGTTGAAAGGCGTGTGGATTTCCCGATGACAGTCGTCATTGATCAGCGCTTGCCCCCTGGTACTTCTTCGGCACATCGTTGCATGCCTCATTCGCGTCAATATCGCGCCGAATCCAAAAGATTGACGTGGTATCAGACCAATTTGGTAACAAGTGTGGCAGATGTCGGGCCGAATTGCTATGATATTGCGGTCAAGCCTCCCAAATGAATGGTTTTGTTGTCAAATCGGAACCAGCCCGGTGTGGTCGCACCACTCAGAGGCAATTTCGGTCGGTCCGAGGTTGATTGGCACCAGGTACAAGGCCTCAGGGGTTCAGGTTAATCCGGCCGGAAACCAGTGGCCTGACCGGATGGCCGTAAATATGCCGGTTGGTCACAAATGCGTCGCGAGCCCTTTCGCGGGCCATAGCTCTTGGATAAAAGAATAACGCGCCAGCACCGAAACGCCGGCCTTCGATGTCTTCATTGAATTACCGGGAGAATACCTGTGACGTCTTTCCGCCTGGCGAAACTCGCGATCCTTTGTCTTGGCATTCCAACCATGTCCCCTGCGCAATCCGCCGAGGACCCAAGCGCTGGGCTGTTGATGGAACTGAACAATCTGCAACAGGTCGAAGGCAACTGCCGACTGTCATTTCTGTTGCAAAATCAGACCGGTGCCGAGATTGAGGCCGCCAATTTTGAAACCGTTATCTTTAACGCGGAGGGCAATGTTGTCAGCCTGTCGCTGTATAATTTCCGCGATATTCCTGCGGGACGTCTGCGGGTGCGGCAGTTCAGCATCGCGGACATGATCTGCGGCGATGTTGGCCGGATTCTGATCAACGGATCCAATACATGTACGGTCGAAGGCGCCGAAAGCGATCTTTGCGACGAAGCCCTTACGCTAAACAACCGAACAGATGTGGAGTTTCTCAGATGAGCCCGCTTGATGCTTTGCGTGAAATTGTTGCCCTTGGCGGGCCGGTGGTTGCGGTCCTGATCGCCATGTCGATCGTGACGCTGGCCGTCACGCTGTACAAGCTTTGGCAATTCACGGTTTCCGGTGTCGGTCGGCACAAGATCCTGTCCCAGGCGCTTGCGGCCTGGGATGCCGGTGACACGCAGGCCGCAAGGGCCAAGCTGGCGGAAAGCCGCAGCTATCTTGCGCCGCTGGTCAACTCTGCCATGGATGCGCCCATCGTGCCGGGGCTGGACCAAAGGCTGGATGCCGAGGCCGGGTTGGCCCTGGCGGGCCTTGAGCGCGGCTTTCGTCTGTTGGACACCGTGGCACAGCTGGCACCGCTGCTGGGCCTGTTCGGCACCGTACTTGGCATGATCGAAGCGTTCCAGAGCCTGCAGACTGCCGGATCATCCGTTGATCCCTCGCTGCTTGCGGGCGGTATCTGGGTAGCGCTGGTCACCACAGCGGTTGGTCTGGCCGTGGCGATGCCGACCTCGATGGTTCTGTCCTGGTTCGAAAGTCGCACTGCGCGCGAACGGGTTTTTGCCGACAAGGCCTTGAGGACCGTTCTTGTTCCGGGGCGGGGATCGTCAGACTCTGCCCAGGTGGCCGCTGTCCCAACGACAGCAGATCATGCGTAATTCTGCACCATTTGTGCGACGGCCAATGTCGATGACGCCGCTCATCGACATCATATTTCTCTTGTTGCTCTTTTTCATGCTGACCTCGACATTCTCGAAATATGCCGAGATCGAATTAAGCAGCGCCACCGATGGCGCCTCTGTCGACGAAGTTACGGGTCAGCGGGTGTTTCTGCAGCTGGGATCAGAGCGCCTGATCCTGAACGGCGTTCCGGTCACATTGGACGAGGTGGTCGAGCAGGTGAACACAGGGCAGGTCCTGGTCAGCCTTGACCCCGATACAACCTCACAAAGGCTGGTCAATCTGCTGGTGCGGCTGCGTGGCCGTGACGGGTTGAGCGTTCTGGTGCTGGAGTGAGGCGATGATCCGCAATATTCGACCCCGCCGCAAACGCGATTCGACCATTGCTTTGATCAATGTCGTGTTTCTGATGCTGATCTTCTTTTTGATCACCGGAACGATAGCGCCGCCGCTGGATCCGGATCTGCAACTTGTGGATACCTCGGAACTGGAGGGTAGTGAGCCCCCCGACGCGTTGGTTCTGCACAAGAACGGATTGCTCAGCTTTCGGGGCCAGCCGATGACTCCCGAAGCCTATATGACCGGCCGCGACCCCGCGCCGGTGCGGATCGTGCCCGACCGGGATGCACCCGGCCACCGGCTGATCGAGGTGACAGGTACTCTGCGGCGGTTGGGGGCGACGTCGGTCTTTGTCGTGACCGAAAAGGCGCTGGAATGATCAGACGCTCGGTTGTCATTGCGATTATTGCGGTGCTGGTGTCGCTGTTGATTCACTTAGGCGGGTTGAGCGTGACGGCGCCCCATCTGACGGAAACCGCAGAACCCGCAGGCCCGGCCGATGCCATCGCGCTGGGCAATGAGTTCGAAGAGATTGCCGATGTCGTTGCGGACCCGGTTGAGCCCGAGCCCGCCCCCGAATCCGAACCGGAACCGGAAGAGCCACTGGAGCCCGAACCGGCACCCGAACCCGAAGAAGTGCCGGTCAGCGAAGCATTGGTCGCCTCTGATAACCCTCAGCAGGTCCCTTCACCCGATCTGGGCAAGTCCGAAATCGTGCGCCCGGTGGTGACGGAAACGGTTGAGCCGTCGGAAACCACGTCTGAGACACCTTCGGACGCAAATGAAGCCGCCAGCCAGGACGAAGATTCCACGCCTCAGGCCGAACCCAGTGAGCAGGCCGAAACACCCGAAGGAGTGCCCGAGGCCAGCCCGGTGCAAGCCGAAGAACAGGCAGCGGTTGACCCGGCCCCGGCCGAAGTTCCCACGCCCGAGCCATCGCCGGTTCCCGACATACCGCTGATAGCTGACATTCCCGACGTCGACATCCCACTTGTCGAGCCCGAACCCGAACCTGAGGCGGAGGAAGAGACAGAGACGGCACTGACCTCTTCGGTGCGTCCGAAGCTACCGGATCAACGGCCTAGTTCCAAACCGCAGGGCGTCTTGCCGGGCTCCAACGATTTCAGTGATCTGCGGTTCCCTGAGAAAGAGGTCGAATCCCCGCTGTCGCAGTACAAACGCGCGGGAATTGACCCGTTCACACGCGGCAACACCAGTGCCGGTTCAGGGGGAAGGGGGCCAGGCAATTCCACCAAAACCAATTATGCTGGCCGTGTGCTCATGCATCTGAACCGGGCGCCTTTGGTCTATGTTTCGGCGCGCGGTTTCGCTCAGGTCTTTTTTCAGATCAACCCGGATGGAACCTTGGCCTTTGTCGATGTGGTCGACAGCTCTGGATCCCCCGAAGTCGACCGTGCTGCCAAGGCGCAGGTTCGCGCGGCGTCGCCTTTCCCGTTGCCCCCTGGCGGTGTCAGCCGCAGCCTGTCATTTTTCTATAGCAGCAACTAGCATATGGTGCCGTAGCAGGATCGCATCCGACCCGAGGCGCGGCTGGGCATTATGCCGTCTGAATGGGCGTGCTCTTGGACGAGGCAATACCCGGAACGCGGAATCTCAGATTGCGACTCACCTGAAATTGGGCTGCAGTCACAACAGGGCTAGGGACCGAGAATCCCTGAATCATGCGACCTGTCAATAATTCCCGGTTTAAAGAGGTGGTCTGGCTTTTTTGCGTTCAAATTTTTGTAACGTTTCCAATGGGCGAACAAAGTGCTCGAAAAGCTTGAATATCTGCGCCCTGCGGCCTTTTTGCCCGGTGCAAAGTGGCAACACCGTTGCAGGCAGAGGGCGTGGAAAATCCCGTCTCGCTATTGTGCCCATGTTGAAATTATTCGACGAATTTAGCCGCCGCTTCGGTGGCACTACTCCTCTCAAAACTTATGGATTAACCATGAAAAACGTACTCATCGCATCGACCGCGCTGATTGCAACCGCCAGTGTTGCTGCCGCGGAAGTCAAATTCAGCGGCTATGGCCGCTTTGGTCTGGGCTATGAAGAAGACCGTTCAGCAACCACCACCACAACGACCGCGTCTGGTGCGGTCAATTCAAACAACGCCTCGACCGACGATACCATTTTGGTGTCGCGTTTTCGTCTGAACATCGACGCCAGTGCCGAAACAGATGGCGGCGTTGAATTCCAGGGCCGTGTTCGTCTGCAGGCGGATGACGATTCAAGCACCGGCGAGCAGAACGAAGCTGGCCTGAATGGCGCCCGTTTCTCGGTTATCTATGGCGGCCTGCGTGTTGACGCCGGTAACGTTTCGGGTTCGTTCGACAACCTGGATGACTACTTCGGTACCGAGCCGGGCCTGGAAGAATTCCTGGGTCAGTATTCGGGCGTGAACTATTCCTTCCTGGAATACAGCTCAACCGGCACGGGCGCGAATGCTGTGTTCTTCCGCTACACCGTTGGCGATCTGGCATTCTCGGCATCCTATGACCAGGACACGAAATTCCTGGGCGCAGGCATCACTGACGACCGTGATCGCTGGGACGTAAGCGCATCTTACACCTTCAACAACTTCACAGCCTCGCTGGCATATGGTGAAACTGATGAAGGCGCAGGCGTTGACAAGGAAAGCCTGACTGTTCTGACCCTTGGTGCAGAACTGGGCGATTTCTACGGCACCCTGTTCGTGGCTGACGATGACGTCAACAACGACGCCGAAGATGGCACCGCTTATGGTTTCTCGGTCGCCTATGATCTGGGTGCGGCAACCACGCTGCAGCTGGTTTACGGTGACGGTTCGGCTGACGACGACACCCGCAATATCGGTGTTGGCGCCATCTATGACCTGGGCGGCGGTGTATCGCTGCGTGGTGCAGTTGGCGAGATCAAAGATGGCGACGACGACGGCAAGATCCGTGCCGACTTTGGTGCTCAGTTCAACTTCTAAGCTGATCTGAACCAGATTGATCTAAGGGCGGGCCTTCGGGTTCGCCCTTTTTCTGTCTGACTATTTCTTTTCAAAGAACAAAATGACCTCACCCAGCCGGATGCCATAGCGCGAGACATAGGCCCGGTTCAGCAGCCGGTCATCGCTCAGCATCCACATCCAGTCATCGAAATCGACCCGCATGGTCCCATCCTTGACGGGCAGGTCGATCTTGTAGGTCCAGTTGAACGTATCGCCACGCTCGATCCCGCTGGCGGTGCCCAGCACGCCAGGGGCTGTGCCGGTCCAGCTATCCTTGCCGGTTTTGGTCAGGGTCCAGACGCGCTGCTCGGTTGCGCCGTCGTCATAGACGAAATCCTCGATCAGGGTCAGCGTCTCGCCATCCCATGTACCATTGATATCAACAGTGAACCGGCGTGGCACATTGCCCAGAACATCCTGAAATTGACCATAGGCCACAGTCTGACCCTCAAAGAACTCTTCCAGGTTCAACTGCCGATCGGACAAAAAGGTCTTGGGGGTTCGGGGTTTCGCGGAGCAGGCAGCCAGAACGGTCAGCCCCAGAACAACAAGGCCAGCGATGAAAACACGACGTGGTTTCATTGCAGCACCCGTGTTTCAGCGGCGGTGTCATGGCCATTCGCCCGGTCCAGATAGGCCGATTTGGTGGAGGGCGCCGGGCGCATGGTGGCGATCAGCTCGGCGACTTTGATGCCGAACTTTCGCATCTCGGATCGGTTCATGATCACGCCACTTTCCGTCAGGTACATCCAGTCGGTTACGTCCAGCGTGTGTCCCCCTGCGTCCTCGGGCAGGATGATCTTGTAGGTCAGCTTTACGGTCGAGCCCGAGACCGTGCCGCGCCCTTCGCCCACGATGTCATCTGCTGTCGCGATGAATGTGTTTCCTGTGCCCAGAGTCAGATACCATTTGCGGGCCATCTTCTTGCCGTTGGAATAGGTGAAATTCTCGGTCAGGGTGCCTGTGTTGCCGTCCCATTCCCCGACCATACGGGCGACAAAGCTGTTCGACATCTTACCGTCGGGGCCATAGATCAGCCCTTCGGACAGGATTTCCCCGTTCAGGTTTTCCTTCATCTCAAAGGCGGGACCGGTGCCGCTGTAATCCTCAGGCGATTGGGCCCGAAAGCTAAGATAGCGCCCCTTTGCAATGGACAGGGCGAAGATGATGAGCAGGGCTATAGCAAGTAGTTTCATTTGGCTGAGACCTCAGTTGGCAGCGTCAGGACCATTCCAAACGCGCCGAGTTTCAGGATGCACGGCAAAATGGCATAGGCGAGGTTGAGCGTTCGCAGCGCCTCGGCTGAATTTGCCTGTCCCGGAGTGAATCCGCTGCGTTCCAGCAATGGAAGGGTGAAAAAGGCCGCCAGGGCCAGCCCCAGCTTGCCCGCGAATGACCAGATGCCGAATGCGGCGGATGCGTTCAGACCTGCGCGTGTCAGAGCGACCGAGAACATGGCCGGCAGCACCACCATATCCGCCCCAAGTGCGGCGCCCGATGCAATGCAGATCAGGGCGAACCCGGCTAGGCTGCCGGTTGACAGCGTCGCGGCGCTGACAAAGGCCGCAATCGACAGCGGCATGGCGATCATTAGGGTCTGTTTCGGGCCAATCCGATTGCTGAGCCGCGCCCAAAGGGGCACGCTTGCCCCCGCGCTGAGGAAGAACAAGATCAACAGCGGTCCTGCCATGCCTGGCAGTTGCAGCCGGTCTTCGACAAAAAACAGAAACAGGGTAGAGGTGATGGCGACCGGCAAGCTGTTGATCAGCGCAAGAACCAGCAGGCGCAACGCACCGGCATCGCCGAGCCCGGAAAAGGTCAGGGCTTGTCCGGTTATCGGCGCGCGTCGCCAGATCGGGGCCGTCAGGACAAAGGTCAGAATGGCGATGAGGCCCAAAAACAGCCCGAACGCAGGATAGCCCTGCGCCTGCGCGCCAAAGGCGACAAACAGCGCGGGGGCACTTGCGGCAAGTATCACGCCGGTTAGCTGCCCGCCCTCGCGATAGGCGGCGAGTGTCATCAGCTCGGACGGGGTGGGCGTTTTGGCCAACGTGGCGCTGCGGCCATAGAGCAGGATGGTTCCCAGGCTGTAGGCTGAAAACAGCAGGATAAGGATGGCCACCAAACTGGCAACGGACGCGCCCTCAGACAGAGTGAACAGCAGCGGGAAGCCAACGGCCAGCCCAAGTGCGGCGAGGGCAGCAAACAAAAGCTGGCCACCAGGCCACCGGTCAATCGCCCAGCCAATCAGGGGATCCTGCACAAGGTCAACCAGACGGATCAGCAACAGGACGGCGCCGATCACCCCAAGGCCAATGCCCAGATTGACCGCCGCAAAACGCGGCAGGTGAATGTAAAGCGGGATGCCTGCAGCGGCGAGCATCAACGCATAGAGACTGACCCGGGGATACAGCATCACTGACCCTTCAACTGCCGGGTAAAGTTGGCCGATCTGGTGTTGCTGCCAAGAAAGATCGACATGAATGCGCGCGTGATGCCCGGGCTCGACAAGGTGCAGGTTCTGCTGCCATTGCGCCAGAACCCGATCCTGTCCGGCCCCTCCGGGATTGCCAGATAGCTGTCGCCTTTGCTGACGGCCTGAAAACAGGCCTGCAACTGATCGGCGGTTGGAGTCGGGTTGCCCTGTCGCACCATTTCGTCAAGCGTCGACTTGATCAGAGCCTTCTGCGCGATGGATTTGCGGTATGTCAGTTTCAGCCCGAACTTTTGATTCCAGTTAAACGGTGCGCCGCCGGGCGTATAAAGCCTGGCGTCGTAAACCGGCAAACCCAGGAACCGGAACGTAGAGCTGCCCAGAACCTTTGGATCGCCCAACCGTTCAGCCAAAGGTGACGCCGCTAAACCGCTGGGCAGCACCATCGCCAGCGCCAGAATGGCCTGGCGCAACAGCTCAAAGATCGGCCGCAACAGGGATGGCCGCGATCTGTTCAGGGGTGCCATTGTCTGCTCCGATGGTTTGCGAGCCGCCAGTGATCCGCTCGACGACATGCATGGCGCTGGCAATCCCGTCTTCGTGAAACCCGTGCCGGTTATAGGCGCCCGCAAACCAGGTGCGGTTCTGTCCCTGCATCTCGCGGATTTGCCCCTGTGCCCAAAGTGCGGCCTTGTCAAAAACCGGATGGGCGAATTCGACCTTATCATAGATCTTGTCGGCGGCGATCTCGGATGAGGCGTTCAGCGTCACAAACAGCGGGTCACTGTCGGGAATATTCTGCAGCCTGTTCATCCAATAGGTCACCCCGACATTCCCGGCCTGCGAGCGATAGGTCCAGCTGGACCAGCAGGCCCGGCGTTTGGGCATCTGCGACGGATCGCAATGCAGGATGGCCGTGTTGGGCTGATACTGGATCGCGCCAAGCGCGGCTGCTTCGGCTGGGGTGGCATCCTGGCCCAGAATGGCAAGGGATTGATCCGAGTGGGTGGCCAGAATGATCTCATCATACTGATCCGACTGGCCTTGGCTGTGAACGGTCACGCCTATCTCATTGCGCTGAACCCTCTGAACGGGGCTGGCCAGACGTATTTCGGCCCCGCGGGCACGCAGGGTGGCGTCAATCCGGCGGACATATTCAATGCTGCCGCCCTTGACCGTGTACCATTGGTGCTGATTGGCGCGGCCATTGGCCAGCAGAGCGTGATTGCGAAAGAACTGCACCAGCGACCGCGCCGGGAATTGATCCACAAATTCAACCGGGGTCGACCAGATCGCCCCGCACATGGGCATCAGGTAATTGTGCCGAAACCAGTGCCCCAACCGCAGCTGATCAACCAGCTCTCCGATGGTTGTGTCATCGTCCTTGGCTGCGTCCGGGGCCTCTCTGCCAAAACGCAGGATGTCGGCGATCATCTTGTAATAGGCCGGCCGCGCAAGATTGCGTTTCTGCGCCGTAAGAGTGCGCAGGTTGTTCAGCCCGTATTCGATGCGCCCGTTGTCGATGGTCGCACCAAAGCTCATCTCGGATTTTTCGACAGGCACGTTCAGCGTATCGAACAACCGTGTCAGGTAAGGGTAGGTGGCATAGTTGAAGACGATAAAACCGGTATCGACGGGTTGATCGCCATTTTTGCCCGCCATGACCGTGCGGGCATGCCCGCCAAGCCTGGGTTCAGCCTCAAAGAGTGTCACGTCATTGTTTTCGGAAAGATAATAAGCCGCTGAAAGGCCTGAAATGCCTGCGCCAACTATGGCGATTTTTTTCCTGCCCCTTTGGGTTTCGTCGAACATGATAGCCTCGTTACGTGACGTTTTGATAATGAATACGCAGTAGGAGCAGGATTGGATCATTCAAGACAGGGGTTTTTCAGGTGCGGCTGCAATTTAGCGGCCTCACCGCGAGCAACCGAAGGTGATCCAAACTGGCCGTGTAACCGTATTGAAATAACACAATTCAGAAATGGTCGGCATGAACAGCTTTGACGGGAAAACTTATTGGATAGTTGGCGCAAGCGAAGGTTTGGGTCGTGCATTGGCGCAAGCTCTAAGCAATCGCGGCGCCCGGGTGATCCTGTCGGCGCGAAACGCGAAACGCCTGGATGAAATCTGCAGCATTCTGCCAAATTCAAAAGCCATTCGTTGCGATGTCGCCGATTTAGACTCTGTTCGACGTGCCGCTTCCGCTGCCGGAAAGGTGGATGGCCTTATCTATAATGCCGGAGCTTATGACCCGATACGCAGCACTGAGTGGAACACCGAGGCCGCTCTTCGGATGTCCGATGTGAATTTTCAGGGCGCTTTGCGGGTTCTGGGCGAAATACTTCCTGGGTTTGTTAAGGCCGGGCAGGGGGAGATCACGCTGATCGGGTCGCTGTCCGGCTATCATGGCCTGCCATCTGCAGTCGGGTATGGTGCCAGCAAGGCGGCTTTGATTTCACTGGCAGAAACCATGCGGCATGATCTGGCGGGTTCGGGCGTCACGGTTCGGATCGTAAATCCCGGCTTTATCAAGACTCGCCTGACCGAAAAGAACAGTTTCAGGATGCCGATGCTGATGACGCCTCAGGGCGCGGCCCAGCATGTGGTTCGGGCAATGTCCCGCCACAGATTCCGCACAGACTTCCCAGCGCCGTTTTCATGGCTGATCCGCCTTGTGGGCTATTTGCCGGATTGGGTGATATATCGCGGAAGATAGGCCCTAACATTGGGGTTTTGAGCTTCTGCCAGGCTTAACCGCAGGTCAGATTCTGTATGATCCCCGAGCCGTCCACAAAGACGTTCAACCGGTCGATGCGATAATCCTGTGTGGCGATGTCATCGGGGCCTAAAACGCGCGACCGTTCGGGTAATTGCGACTGAATGGTCGATACAGGCTTGCCAATCGCATCGGCAAATGGCTCTCCTCTGCAAAAAGCCAAATCGACCGGGGCGGGTTCAAGTGGCAGTGGCGCGTCCTCAGGAGCGGGCGACTCCGTACATGCGACCAGCAAAATCAAAACAGGGGTCAAACGGCGCATTGGCGCTCCTCTTTCTGGCAATGTCGTTTCTGTAATATCAAATATTTAGCATTGCTGCCATCAAAGCGCAGTTGAAAAAACCCTGCATTTAACGCAGGGTCAGGCCAAATTTGACTGGGAGAAGTACATCATGCGCACCCGTGCCGCTGTCGCCGTTCAGGCCGGCAAACCTTTGGAAGTGATGGATGTGAACCTCGAAGGCCCCAAGGCGGGCGAGGTTCTGGTCGAGATCAAGGCGACCGGCATTTGCCACACCGACGAATTCACCCTGTCGGGTGCAGACCCCGAAGGCCTGTTCCCCGCCATTCTGGGCCATGAAGGCGCAGGTGTGGTGGTCGAGGTCGGCCCGGGCGTGACCAGCCTGAAGCCGGGCGATCATGTGATCCCGCTTTACACCCCCGAGTGTCGCGAATGTGAATACTGCCTGCATCCCAAAACCAACCTGTGTCAGGCGATCCGTTCGACGCAGGGCCAAGGGTTGATGCCCGATGGCACCTCTCGGTTCTCGACGCTGGATGGTGATCCGATCCTGCATTACATGGGCTGCTCGACCTTTGCCAACCACACGGTCCTGCCGGAAATCGCGCTTGCCAAAGTGCGCCCGGACGCGCCTTTCGACAAGATCTGCTATATCGGTTGCGGCGTGACCACCGGCATCGGCGCGGTGATCAACACCGCCAAGGTCGAGATCGGCAGCCGCGCCATTGTCTTTGGTCTGGGTGGCATCGGCCTGAACGTGATCCAGGGCCTGCGACTGGCAGGGGCCGACCAGATCGTCGGCGTCGACTTGAACCCCTCCAAGGTGGAAATGGCCACCCGGTTCGGTATGACCGATTTCGTGAACCCGTCCGAGATCGAAGGCGATCTGGTGCCTTATCTGGTCAATCTGACCAAGGGCGGCGCAGATTACACCTTTGACGCAACGGGCAATGTCGGCGTGATGCGCACGGCGCTGGAATCGGCGCATAAGGGCTGGGGCGAGTCGATCATAATCGGCGTGGCACCTGCAGGGGCCGAGATCTCGACCCGCCCGTTCCAGTTGGTCACCGGTCGGTCCTGGCGCGGTACGGCCTTTGGCGGCGCCCGTGGCCGCACGGATGTGCCCAAGATCGTCGATTGGTACATGGAAGGTAAGATCGAGATCGACCCGATGATCACCCACACCATGGGCCTGGACGACATCAACCATGGGTTCGACCTGATGCATAAGGGCGAAAGCATCCGCTCGGTTGTGGTATACTGAGAAAACCGAAATAGTTTCCGAGGGCGGGCTTTTGCTCGCCCTTTTTGGGTCTTACATTCCTCACTATGAATTAAATTTAAGGTTGAGGATTTCAGGTGACGACAGGAAAGACAGACCGTCTGGCGGTTCTGATCGATGCGGACAATGTCTCTGCAAAACATGCAGCAGAGATTTTCGAAGAAATTGCCACGCTCGGTGAGGCTGGTTTAAGGCGGATATACGGGGATTTCTCGAACGGATCACCGCAGGGATGGGAGGCCAAATCTCTGGCCGAATACGCCATCGTTCCGCATCAGCAATTCGCCAACACATCCGGCAAGAACTCCAGCGACATTGCCTTGGTCATTGATGCCATGGATATTCTACATTCGGGTCGGTTCAGCGGCTTTGTGTTGGTCTCGTCAGACAGCGACTTCACGCGCCTTGCCAGTCGGATACGCGAGCAGGGGTTGGATGTGTTCGGAATAGGAGAACGCAAAGCCCCCAAGGCCTTTGTGGCAGCGTGCAATCGGTTCATCTATATTGATAATATTGAGAAGCCAGCGGCACATAACCCACAGGCCAAAAAGTCCGAAAGCCCAAAGCCAAAGCAAGAGCTGAACCATGCCTATCAGCTTATTCGCAATGTCGTTCAGAATACCAATGAGCCGGACGGCTGGACCAGCCTTGGGATTGTCGGAAGTCAGCTGGGTAAGATGTATCCGGATTTTGATTCCCGCTCTTATGGCCACAAAAGGCTGAGCGATCTGGTGCGTGCCATAGACCGGTTTGAAAAGAGCGGCGAAAATGGTGGTCTCAGGATCAGATGCAAAGAGCCGTAAAGGCAGGGGTCATTCTCCTGGTCGCGTCGCCCCTGTATCCGAACGCGGTGAGCGAACCCGCAGAACCGGGGTGTTGGCTGAGGTGGTGTTCGACCGGCTCTCGCGCCAGACGACGAAGACACCAGATGCGATGATGATGCTGGCGCCGACGGCAACCCAGCCGTCTGGCTTTTCGCCGAAAAACGCCATGCCAAAGATCGTGGCCCAGATGATCTGGCTGTATTGGCTGGGGGCGATGACCCCCGCTGGCGCGGCACGATAAGCCAGAATAATCAGGTGTTGGGCAATGACAGAAAATACTCCGACCAGTGCCATCATGGCCAGATGCAACAAGGACGGAGGCTGATAAACGGCCGGTTGCGCGATGCTCATGACCACTATGGCCAGCAGCATCGGATAAAGGATCAGAACGGCCGAGCGTTCCTCATTGCCGATCTTACGGACCAAAACTGACGCGAAAGCGCTGCAGAACGCGGCCGACAGCGCCGCCAGATGGCCTAGCGTGATGTCCGTGGTACCCGGGCGCAGAACGATCAACACGCCGATCAGGCCCACGCCAACCGCGGCCCAACGCTGGGCGCGGACCACCTCACCCAATATGGGGATCGACAGGACCGTGACGATCAGCGGGAAAGAGAACAGGAGTGAATATACCTCGGCCAAAGGCAGGACCGAAAAGGAATAAAATGCGCAGGACATGCCTGTGACCATCAACCCCGACCGCAGCAGGACCAGCCAGGGATGGTGCGGAAGGAAGTTGCCGGTAGAGCGGTCTGTCAGGATTGTCACGGCCATCGGTACAAAGGAAAACAGCGTGGCGAAAAAGATGATTTGCATCACCGAATAGGTTCCGCCCAGCACCTTGATCAGCGCATCGTGGCTGGCAAAGACAGCAAATCCCAGAAACGCATAGCCAAGGCCCCTGAGGGTGGTGTTTTGAGTGCTCATGGGTCTGACCTTGGGCAGCGGAATGGTGGGTTCATCCGTTGCATAAACCCATTTTTCAGAGTCTGATAGCCCTTATTTTACCGCTAACATGGCAACCGGCCATGATCTGAGATCATCGCAGGATCGGTGGCGCGTCCTTTGGCTGGCGCGCGGATTGTACACCCACTTTCATCCCTACGCCGATGCGCCGGGCCAGCGCCACCCAGGGCAGCGCGGTTTCTGCGGGCAGGGTGCTATGGGCCACCTCCTCGAACAGGTCCAGCCAATGATCGAACAATTCGGGCCTGATATCGGGCCTTTCGATGTGAATACGCTGCGGATTTCCGTCATAACAACGCTCATGCAGAATGGCGTTGCGCCAGAACGCGGCGATCTTGTTCTCGTGCGGGGGCCAGTC
Organism: Ruegeria sp. CDSC079; assembly: GCF_059610505.1. Classification (NCBI taxonomy): domain Bacteria; kingdom Pseudomonadati; phylum Pseudomonadota; class Alphaproteobacteria; order Rhodobacterales; family Roseobacteraceae; genus Ruegeria; species Ruegeria sp. CDSC079. The sequence goes on along the minus strand of NZ_JBXWNT010000009.1, from coordinate 147,431 downwards.
GCTGACATGGTTTGCAAAGACCGGCGCCAGTGCCTCGTCCTGCCGGACGCGGGCGTAGAATGCGCTCACCTGCGACATGATCTGTTCAGCGGTGGCGGGAAACCTCGGAGGAATTCCTGGGCGGGCAGGAGAGGTAGGTTTGGACATGGGCGTTCCGAAACTGAATTGCGTCCCGTTCAGATCGGATTGTAGCCCGTGCTGTCAAGCCACGGCGCGTATATGTCGCGCTGTCTCAAAGAAGCGTTTGCGCAGGAAACGGGTCGGTTCCCCTCGCCGGGTCAGGCATCTTTTGTACAAAGAAGGAGACCTAACATGCACAAAATATCTGCCCTCCCCACCGCGCAGGTTCAGGCCTATCGCCAAGGCGCGCCTGATGGTTATGGCAACCCGCCCGAAAGGGCGATATCGAACGGGGAAGGAAACCCCTGCCGTCATTGCCTGACCTATATTCCCAAGGGAGAGGAAATGCTGGTGCTGGCCCACCGGCCCTTTCCAGCGACACAACCTTTTGCTGAAACCGGGCCGATTTACCTTTGTGTAGAGCCTTGTCAGCGCTATGAGGATCTCACCAACCTGCCCGAGGCGCTGACCGCCTCACCCACTTATCTGATTAAAGGGTACGGATCGGACGACAGGATTGTTTACGGCACCGGGATCATTACGCCGCAGTCGGAATTGCAAAACGCTGCCGGGGATATCTTTGCCCGCGCTGATGTCGCCTATATCCACATCAGATCCGCGTCGAATAACTGCTATCACGCGCGGATCGACCGCGCCTAAAGCTTAACCCGGTGCAATCCCCGGCGCGGCTGATCAAGATCAGCTGCCGGGACATCGCCCGCCCGGGTCGAGGTCAGGGCCAGGAACACATCCTCAAGATCTGCTTCTTCGGTGCGAACGTCCCGGATACGCATGCCCACGGCCCTGACGGATTCCAGAACCTGTTCGGCACTGGTCTGGGCACTGCGATAGCGCAGCACCAGGCTGCCATCGTCGCGCAGTGTGGCCTCGACTCCCTCGGTCGCAGGCAGTTCAGTGACGGGGCCATCCGGAATAATTACCATCGTCCGACCATCCATGCGGCCCAGCAGGTCTGCCGTGCTGTCCTGTGCGATCTTTTCGCCATGATTGATGATGGCGATCTGGTCGCACATCTCCTGTGCTTCTTCCAGGTAATGCGTCGTCAGGATGATGGTCATGCCCTGCTGGTTCAGCTTGCGCACGTTGGCCCAGAGCATTTGGCGCAGCTCGATATCCACGCCCGCTGTGGGTTCGTCCAGAACCAGCACTTTGGGGTTATGCACCAAAGCCTTGGCCAACAGCAACCGGCGCCGCATCCCGCCGGACAGGGTGCGGGCATAGGCCTCGGCCTTGTCGCTGAGGCCAACCAGTTCGAGGATTTCATCACTGCGCCGCTGCGCCTTTGGTACACCATATAGGCCAGCTTGAACCTCCAAAGCACCGCGCGGGGTAAAGAAAGGGTCCAGGTTCAGCTCTTGCGGCATAACGCCGATGGCAGCGCGAGATTGGCGCGGGTTGCGGTCTTGGTCATGACCCCAGATCGACACATGGCCTGCAGATTTCACCACCAACCCGGCCAGAATGTTGATCAGGGTCGATTTCCCAGCCCCGTTCGGCCCCAGCAATCCAAAGACTGAACCGCGCGGGATTGTCAGGTCGATGCCCTTCAGCGCCTGCTTTTCAGGCTGGCCCTTGCTGCCGCGATAGGTCTTGCGCAGCCCTTCGATCCTGATTGCCGCATTGTCCATGTGGCTCTTGCCCCCGGTTTGCTCATCGCTCATAAACGCACCTAATGCATGCCCGCGAGGCCGACAACCAGTGAAGGATCGCCAGCCGTGACAATCGAAGCGCCGGAAACCAAGATCGTCGAAACCTCTCGTGTCGCCTGTGATGGCGGCGAAGGTGCATTGGGCCACCCACGTGTTTGGTTACAGATCCCCGAAGACACCGGCTGGGTCGAGTGCCCCTATTGCGACTGCAAATTTGTCTTAAAAGGGCACGAGGCCAGCGCCTGAATGTGCAAAGCCGCGGGCAGGTTTTACCTCTGCCTAATCATTGGAGCTGTTGGCTATTTTCTGGCCGCCGCTATCGGAATGCTTCTAACCGGATCGGGAAATCGGGCGCAGGGCGATGATACGATCGAAATCGCCTGGTCAGCGGGCCGATCTACAGGCCTCCTGGCTGCCGGGTTTTTCCAACCACAATCAGTTTTAAGGCCAGAGGGCGTTTCAACGCGCTGCGAACCTGCCATGTCTGGGCCGGTGAGGTGCTGTGGGCTGCGAATGAAGACTTCGGCACTTGGGTTCCATTGCCTTACTCGATCACTTTGTCCCGCTTGATAAACCAATCAGGCAAGGTCTAACCTGCCCAACTAATGTCGTGTTCTGACGATAGCTTTGCGCCGGCTCAATGGAGGAAGTGTGTTGATGGACGCCAGTATCCAAAATACCAACCAACCGGTCTTCGGATGGATTGGTTTTAGTGTTTCCGCGATGGCCCTGTTGGGCGCCCTGTTCCTGTTCTGGGCCGGGCCATTCGCACCGCAACAATCGACTGGCGTGTCTTTGGGAGAGCTTGCAGCCGAGCTTGGAAAATCCACCCTGCGCTCGGCCGCCGGGCTGGACCAACCCGAGCCGGTGGCCCGGGTCCGTGATCTGGACGACTTTCTGCAGATCGGCGTAGCCCTTTTGGGAGGATTGGCCGTCATCCTGTCGGCCATAGGCATTCTGCGCCACGAAAAACTGCGCCCGGCCATTGCGGGTATCGCAATCGGCATCGGCGCAATCCTGTTTCAGTTCTTTGCTTTTGCGTTTTTCGCTTTCCTCGGTGTGCTGGTCATCATGGCGCTGCTCAACAGCTTTTCGGATGTATTTGGCGGCCTGTTCGGCGGATAGTTCACCTTCTGTACTGGTCACCCGTGCGCCCCTGTGGCAGAACCATCCCTGACCGACAGGGAGCGCGCGCATGAGCAATTTCGGAAAAGGGTGTCACCTTCATCTTATTGACGGATCGGCCTTTATCTTCAGGGCCTATCACGCGCTGCCGCCGCTGACGCGGAAGTCCGATGGGTTGCCGATTGGGGCCGTGTCTGGGTTCTGTAACATGCTGCAGAAATATGTCGAGGGGAACACTGGGCCAGACGCGCCGACCCATGTGGCGGTGATCTTTGACAAGGGCTCTCATACGTTCCGCAACGATATGTATGACCTTTACAAGGCCAATCGCGAGGCCATGCCCGAGGATCTGCGCCCTCAGATGCCGCTGACCCGCGAGGCGACCCGCGCCTTCAATATCGCCTGCAAAGAGCTTGAGGGCTATGAGGCCGACGACATCATTGCCACCCTTGCCATACAGGCGCGTGAGGCCGGTGGTCGCGTCACGATCGTCAGTTCCGACAAGGACCTGATGCAGCTGGTCGGCGATGGGGTCGAAATGCTGGATGCGATGAAGAACAAGCGCATCGACCGCGATGGTGTGTTCGAGAAATTCGGCGTCGGGCCGGAACGTGTGGTGGACGTGCAGGCGCTGGCCGGGGACAGCGTGGACAATGTGCCGGGGGCCCCGGGCATTGGGATCAAGACGGCGGCGCTTTTGATCAATGAATTTGGTGATCTGGAAACCCTGCTGGACCGCGCCGAAGAGATCAAACAACCCAAACGCCGCCAAACCCTGATCGACAAACGCGACCAGATTGAGCTGTCGAAAAGACTGGTGCAGTTGGATGAGAACACGCCGCTGGATTTCACCTTAGACGATCTTGAGGTGCAAGACCCTGAACCGGACACTCTGCTGGGCTTTCTGGCTGAGATGGAGTTCCGCACCCTCACCAAGCGCATAGCGGACAAGCTGGGGGCCGAGGCACCGGTGATTGCAGACGCGCCTGCGCCCGTTGCAGATGTGGCCGATGCTGAAGACATTCCATTCGACGCGTCGAAGTATGAATGCGTCCGCGACGCGGGGGCTTTGCAGAAATGGATAGACCAGGCCTACGAGCGTGGGTGGGTTGCAGTGGACACCGAGACCACCGGGCTGAACGAGATGATCGCAGATCTGGTTGGCATTTCGCTCTGCATCGAGGCGGGCGAGGCCTGCTATATCCCATTGATCCATCGTCAAAGCGCCACCGACGATCTGTTCGGCTCGGACGCGCTGGCCGAGGGGCAAATGCCGATTGAACAGGCTCTAACACTGATAAAACCGATGTTAGAGGACCCGTCGATCCTCAAGATCGGGCAAAACATGAAATACGATGCCAAGATTTTTGCCCGCTATGGCGTGGATGTGGCGCCGATTGATGACACGATGTTGATGTCCTATGCGATGCATGGCGGCGAGCATGGGCATGGCATGGACACCCTGTCCGAGCGTTATCTGAACCACACGCCGATTCCGATCAAACCGCTGCTGGGATCCGGCAAATCCGCGATCACCTTCGACAAGGTTCCGATTGACGAGGCCACGGCATATGCCGCCGAGGACGCCGATATCACCCAGCGGCTGTGGAAACTGTTCAAACCTCAGCTGCATCAGGTTCAGGTAACGACCGTCTATGAAACGCTGGAGCGCCCTCTGGTGCCGGTTCTGGCCGAAATGGAGATGCATGGCATCAAGGTTGACCGCGATGTCCTCAGCCGCATGTCCAACGCGTTTGCCCAGAAAATGGCCGGGTTAGAGGCTGAAATCCACGAATTGGCTGGTGAAAGCTTCAATGTCGGCTCCCCCGCTCAGCTGGGCGAGATTCTGTTCGACAAGATGAGTCTGGAAGGCGGCAAAAAGGGCAAAACGGGTAAGTACTCGACCGGTGCCGATATCCTTGAAGATCTGGCAACCGAGCATGAATTGCCGCGTCGGGTGCTGGATTGGCGGCAGCTATCAAAACTGAAATCGACCTATACGGACGCGCTGCAGACCCATATCAACCCCGATACGGGCCGGGTGCATACAGCCTATTCGATCACCGGGGCGAACACGGGTCGTTTGGCCTCGACCGATCCGAACCTGCAGAACATCCCCGTGCGCACCGAGGAAGGTCGTCGCATCCGCGAGGCGTTCATTGCCGAACCGGGAAATGTGTTGGTCAGCCTGGATTATAGCCAGATCGAGCTGCGGATTCTGGCGCATATTGCCGATATTCCGGCCTTGAAGCAGGCGTTTACCGATGGGCTGGACATTCACGCCATGACTGCGTCGGAAATGTTCGACGTGCCGCTGGATGAGATGACGCCGGATATTCGCCGTCAGGCCAAGGCGATCAACTTCGGTGTGATCTATGGCATCTCGGGTTTTGGTCTGGCGCGCAACCTGCGCATTCCACGGGCCGAGGCGCAGGGCTTCATCGACCGCTATTTCGAACGCTTCCCCGGCATTCGGACCTATATGGACGACACCGTCGCCTTTGCCAAAGAGAATGGCTATGTGCAGACCCTATTCGGGCGCAAAATCCATACGCCCGAAATCAATGCCAAGGGGCCGCATGCGGGATTTTCGCGTCGGGCGGCGATCAACGCTCCGATTCAAGGCACCGCGGCCGACGTGATCCGACGCGCCATGGTGCGGATGCCGGATGCGATCCATGGGTTGCCCGCGAAAATGTTGCTGCAAGTGCATGACGAATTGCTGTTCGAAGTATCCGAGGACGCCGTTGACCCGCTGATCGACGCGGCGCGCGACGTGATGGAGGGGGCCTCGGACCCAGCGGTGAAACTGGATGTGAAACTCAGCGTTGATGCGGGACAGGGCGCGAATTGGGCCGAGGCGCACTAGCGCCGCCGTTCATCAAGCCCTGCGGGCCCTCTTCGCGGCGGGTCAGCCCGGTGGTCTGACCATGCGGTTGACCATCCGTTGCACGCTGGGGCCCAGCAGTAGGATAACTGTGAACGCGATGGGCCAGGAGAAAACCCATGAGCCCATCCAGTCGCCCAGCGTCGCGGGACCGAAGCCGACGGCCTTGGCCGTGGCGATACCGGTGACGATGCAGGACATCATGCCTGACATGATCAGGCTGAACAGGGCGCGGGCATAGCGGGCAGGGATCATCCGGACATCCTTGGTCTGTGGTTGCCCTGATCTGCGCCATTTTACCGGGTAATACCAGTGTCAGTGGACAATCAAAGGTGCATCCAGCCGAGCGTCTCGGCGGTACGTTGGATCGAGGGTTGATATTCGGCACTGACCCAGCCGGTGTAGCCGCTGTCATCAATCGCTCGGAACAACTCCGCAAAATTTATCTTACCTCGACCGGGCTCTGAGCGATCCGGTGCCGCTCCGATCTGAGCATGCACGATGCGGGTTTGGAACTGCTGCCAGACCTGCAACGCGTTGCCATGGATCATCTGGGCGTGAAAACTGTCATATTGCAGGCCAACATTGGGCCGGTTCACGCTATCCAAAACCTCGGCGGCCAGATCGTAAGAGTTCAGGAAATATTCAGGCTGTGACACCGGGTTGAGCGGTTCGATCGTGAACGGCTGTTGGGGAGCGTGGTCTGCTGCCCATTGCAGGTTTTGAACAAAGCAATCCATCGCATCCGCGCCCGTGGAATATCCCGACATGATGTGGATTTTCTCGGGCCGTAACACCCCGGCATAGCGCAGGACGCGGCGGATGTCGGACTGAAACCGCGCCTCACCGCCGGGAATGGCGGCATATCCGGGGGTGCCACCGGTATAGTTGGGCGGTGGGGCGTTGATCAGCACCAACTCGAGCCCATTGGCCAACAGGGCGCGGCGGGTTTCCTTGGCGGCCAGATCATAGGGAAACAGAATCTCAACCGCTTTGAACCCGGCCTGCGCGGCGGCCTGAAACCGGTCGAGATAGGGCAATTCGGCAAAGAGCAGTGAGATATTTGCAGCGAATTTGGGCATGGATGGCCTTTGCGTGTCTGTTCGCCGGACCATATCGGTCGGGAGATTTCAGCGAAAGGGACTGAAAACGACAGATTGTCGAAAATCGGCCAGATCACCCGGTTTAATTCAGTGACGTTCGGGACAATGCGGCGAATCATTTCTGGCGCCGCTTTGACCAGAGGTATGACCCATGGCAATGAGCCCTGACCCCGTGCGCGGGACCGCTATTTCTATGTCTGCCGACCGCAACTCCGCGTTGTCTGGCAACGGGTTGGCGGTTGCCTCGATGCTTGCATGGGCCGCAGGCTTTCCGGCGGCGGAGGTCTTGTTGCAAAGCTGGTCGCCAGTGGGCTTGCTGGCGGCACGTCTGGGTCTGGCGGTTTTGGTGCTGCTGCCGATCTGGCTGATGCTGGACGGTCCCAGTCGTATTCTAAGGGCCAGATGGGGTTGGGCCATGATCGTCGGAGCTTTTGGCTTTGGCTGCCCGATGTTCCTGCTGATCCTGGCGCAAAAGCTGACCGATCCGGTAACCGTCGTCATCATCGCCTCTTGCGCGCCACTAATCGCAACCCTGCTGGAGCTTAAGGCGGGCACACGTCGGCTGAGCTGGAATTTTGGCCTGGGCGTTCTGGTTTCAATTATCGGCGGGCTGATCGCCACCAGCGCCGTCGCCCCGGCGCAGCTGGGCCTTGGGGCCTTATGCGCGGTCGTGTCGGTCGTCTTTTTCAGCTGGGGCAGCATGACCACAGCGCGCGATTTCCCCGAACTCAGCCAGACCGGGCGCGCGACGATCACGTTGATCGGGGGCTTTGCCATGGCCGTGATCTTGTGCTTTGCCGCTGGGTTGCTGGGCATGGAGGTGATGCCTGAGGTTGCCATCGACGCGCAGCAGATCGGGATGCTGGGGATTTACGCGCTGATTTCGCTGGGGCTGAGCCAGATCCTGTTCGTTGCTTCGGTTGGAAAGCTGGGCGTGGCGCTGGCCTCGTTCCATATGAACATCGCGCCATTTTACGTGATGCTGATCATGATTGTGCTGGGGGATGAGTGGAATTCAACCCGCGCGCTGGGCGCGGGCATCGTGGCGGTCGCCGTTGTTCTGGCGCAGGATCGCAGGCCGCGCTCAGCCCAGATCGGCTGAGCGGATCAGCGGAAAGAACTGACCGCCTGACCATACCCCGAACCAGTCTTCATGGTCGGTGCCGATCTCGACCAGCCGGTAAAAGCTTTTGCGGTCAATGCGCGCCTCTAGATTTGCGCGGATCAGGATATAGGGCGAGGGTTCCTGGGTCTTCGGATCAAACTCAACACGGATCGGGTGATCCGGTCCGGCCTTGGCCGTGTCACCCACATGGGTGCTGAAAGTCAAAATCTGCGCCGCGCCTGAGCCTGTGGCATCAAAGTCGACAGCGACGAACGGGACATCCTCAACCGTGATTCCCACCTTTTCGACCGGGGTCACCAGGTAATATTTGCCTTCTTCTTTCTTAAGAATTGAGGAAAAAAGCTTCACAAGCTCGAACCTGTTGATGGGCGAGCCTAAATAACTCCAAGAACCATCTTTTGCGATCTTGATGTCCAGATCGCCACAAAACGGGGGATTCCACAGGTGAACAGGGGGTAAATCCCGTGTTTTCGCGGCTTTGACTGATGCCGCAATGCCATCAGGAGAAGGTGTCACAGGGATTTGTCCGCTCATTACTTTTGCCATTTCCTTTTCGCGCGATACACTTCAACCATACTCGTCCACGGAAGGGAAAGTCATGAGCGAACCTGCCGACCTCGTATCCGAGATCGAAGCGCTGGAAACTAAACTGCAAGAGGCCAAGGCCTCGATCACCCGACGCTTTATCGGGCAAGAGCGGGTCGTGGATCTGACGCTGGCCGCGCTGTTATGCGGCGGGCACGCATTGCTGATCGGATTGCCAGGGCTGGGCAAGACCCGGCTGGTTGAGACTTTGTCGACCGTGATGGGCCTGCATGGCAACCGTATCCAGTTCACGCCGGATCTGATGCCGGCTGATATTCTGGGATCCGAGGTTCTGGATACGGCCGAGGATGGCAGTCGCCACTTCCGGTTCATTCCCGGCCCGATCTTCTGTGAATTGCTGATGGCGGATGAGATCAACCGCGCCAGCCCGCGCACACAGTCGGCCTTGCTGCAAGCGATGCAGGAACGTACCGTCACCGTTGCGGGCGAGGATCGTGCACTGGATGAGCCGTTTCACGTGCTGGCCACGCAGAACCCGATTGAACAAGAAGGCACCTATCCGCTGCCCGAGGCGCAGTTGGACCGCTTTTTGGTGCAGATTGACGTCGAATACCCGGATCGTCAGACCGAGCGGGATATCCTTCTGGCCACGACCGGTGTCGAAGAAGACGACGCTCATCAGATTTTCACCAAAGAGGAATTGCTGGCGGCGCAACTTCTGTTGCGCCGGATGCCGGTTGGCGAGTCTGTGGTCGAACTGATTCTGGATCTGGTCCGCGCATTCCGCCCCGGCGAAGCAGGCGTGTCCGATCGTGTGGCCGAAACCGTGGCCTGGGGCCCTGGCCCCCGCGCGGCGCAGGCGTTGATGATGACGGTGCGTGCCAACGCCATGTTGCAGGGGCGACTGGCCCCCAATGCCGAGGATGTACTTGAGATGGCCCGCCCGGTTCTCAGCCATCGTATGGCGCTGAACTTTGCGGCCCGGGCGCGCGGTGACAGCTTGGCTGATCTGATTGACTCGACCGCGCTTGGGCTGATCCGAACCGAGGCTGCGGCGTGAATGCCGGGCTGACCCTTCGTGAAAGATCCGAGGCTGAGGCATCTCGGTTGCCGCCCCTGTTGGCGCGGGCGGAACATCTGGCCGGAACCGTCCTGCTGGGTGACCATGGGCGTCGCCGATCCGGGATGGGCGATGATTTCTGGCAATACCGCCCGGCACAGGTTGGCGACAGCCGCCGGATGATTGACCACCGCCGCTCGGCCCGTGGCGATCAACAATTTGTGCGCGAACGCGAATGGCAGATTGCCCAATCGGTGATGCTGTGGGTGGATCAGGGCGCGTCGATGCGCTTTGCCTCGGACGCTTCGCTGCCCACCAAGGCGGATCGCGCGCGTTTGCTGGGGCTGGCAACTTCGATCTTGCTGGCGCGTGGTGGTGAGCGTGTGGGCCTGACGGGCACAACCCTGCCGCCCCGGCGCGGCAACGCACAGATCATCCGGCTTGCGCAGGCCTGGTCCGAGGATGATCAAGCCGACTATGCGCCACCCGAGCACCGCGCCATGATCCCCCATGCGCGGGCGGTGTTCATCTCTGATTTTCTTGGCCCGATGGAAGAGGTTGAACTGGCACTGACCAAAGCTGCGGATCGTGGCGTGCGCGGGGTGGTCCTGCAGGTGCTGGATCCCGGTGAAGAGAATTTCCCCTATCGCGGGCGCACCATTTTCGAAAGCGTTGGCGGCTCGGCCCGGCATGAAACGCTCAAGGCTTCTGATCTTCGTGACCGATATCTTGCGCGCCTTGCCGAACGAAAAGATGCCTTGATGCGCTTGTGTCGGGTGACGGGATGGCAACTGGGGTTGCACCACACTGGCGACAGCGCACAGGCGGCTCTGTTATGGCTGTATCGCGCTTTGGACGGGGGCAGAGTATGACGGTTTTGGCTGGGATAGGCTTTACCGCGCCTTGGGTGTTGCTGGGATTGTTGACCCTGCCCATCCTGTGGCTGGTCCTGCGCGCTGTGCCGCCTGCGCCGATCCGGCGAATGTTTCCGGCCGTAACGCTGCTGCTGGGGCTGAAGGACGACGAGAGTGTTTCGGATCGGACACCATGGTGGCTGCTGCTGTTGCGAATGCTGGCGGCGGCGGCGATCATTACCGGTCTGGCCGGGCCGGTTTTGAATCCCTCGCGGGATCAGGTGGGTTCGGGGCCGCTGTTGTTGGTGCTGGATGCCAGCTGGGCAGGTGCAAGCGGCTGGCCATCGCTTCAGGACCAGCTTGATACGCAGCTGACCGAGGCCGGACGCGCCGGACGCACGGTGGCCTTGCTCAACTTGACGGAGCCAGAAGCCCCAGTCTTTCAGGCCGCCGAAGCGTGGCGGGGTCGGCTTCCGGGGGTGACTCCGATGCCCTGGCAACCAACTCAGCTGCAGATGGATCAGGTGCTCGATGTGCTGGATCAGCTTGATGGTGGTTTTGATACATATTGGTTCAGCGACGGTCTGGAATTTGCGGGTCGGGAAACGGTTCTGGCTGCGTTGCAATCGCGCGGGGAAGTGACCGTGTACCAGTCAGGCTCGCCTGTTTATGCGATTCTGCCCGCCGGCTATCAGGATGGTGTCATTCAACTGACGGCCCAACGCGCTACTGCTGGTCCGGAAAACATCCTGACCATTTTGGCACAGGGGCGCGATCCGGCGGGCGCAATGCGGGCTCTGCAATCCGCCAATATCGTCTTTGCTGAAGGCGAAACGCTTGCTCAGGTGGAGCTGTCGCTGCCCTCGGAACTACGGGCCAGAATCACCCGCTTCGAGATTCAGGGCCAGCGGTCGGCGGGTGCCGTAACGCTGACCGATGACAGCCTGCGCAGGCGTGAGGTGGCCCTGCTTGCGGGCAGTTTGAACCGTGAAGGGTTAGAGTTGTTGTCGCCGCTACATTATCTGACGCAGGTTTTGGTCCCGACAGCGGATTTTGTCGAGGGCGGGTTGATGGATGTGTTGCCCGCCAATCCGGATGTGATTGTTCTGGCGGATGTGGCGAAATTGGCCGAAGCGGAACAACTGGCGGTGACCGAATGGGTCGAACAGGGCGGGCTGCTGTTGCGCTTTGCCGGGCCGCGCATGGCCGCCAGCGATCTGGGGCGGGATGTCGAGGATACCTTGCTGCCGGTGCGCCTGCGCAGCGGTGGCCGTTCAGTCGGCGGCGCGATGAGCTGGGGTGAGGCCAAAGGTCTGGCCCCGTTCCCCGAAACCTCACCCTTCTACGGGCTGCGCGTGCCACCGGATGTTTCCGTGACCACACAGGTCATGGCGCAACCAGACCCAAATTTGGCCGATCGGGTGATTGCATCGCTGACGGATGGTACGCCTCTGGTCACGCGCAAGGCATTGGGGCTGGGGCAGGTGGTGCTGTTCCATGTCACCGCTGATGCCGAATGGTCGAGCCTTCCCCTCTCGGGCCTGTTTGTCGAGATGCTGGACCGGCTCGCCGTTGCCTCGGCTGCGAAATCCCGGGAAGAATCGCAACTACAGGGCACGACCTGGGAACCGCTGCAGGTCATGGATGGGTTCGGAGGTTTGTCGGATGCGGATAACCTGGCCGGTGTCGATGGGGTTGATCTGGCCTCGGGCGCAATCGGGCCGGACCTGCGGCCGGGCCTGTATGAAAGCGGCAAGCAAAAACTGGCGCTGAATGTACTGGATGCGGATACGGTGCTGACGCCAGCCATCTGGCCATCTGATGTGCCGATCAAAGGGCAGGAAATCAGCGCCGAAACGCCGGTCGGGGGCATTTTGCTTAGCCTCGCGCTGATCTTGCTGACGGTGGACGTCATTGCGTCACTTCTGTTGTCGGGGCGACTTGGGCTGGCCCGGGCCGCGGCGATGGCGCTGGGTGCGTTGCTGATTGCACCTGACCTTCAGGCTCAGACGCCCGAGGAAACCGATTTTGCCCTGATGGCAACGCAAGAGCTGGTACTGGCTCATGTCATGACCGGAAACGCGCAGGTTGACGATATCGCGGGCGCCGGGATGCGTGGCTTGGCGCAAACTTTGTTCTTCCGCACTTCGGTCGAACCGGCAGAGCCCATCGGCGTTGATCTGGAACGGGACGAGCTGGCGTTTTTCCCGCTGCTGTACTGGCCGATCACGCCGGAACAGCCGCAACCCTCGGACGAAGCCTATGCCAAGTTGAATGCCTATCTCCGCTCGGGCGGCATGATCCTGTTCGACACGCGCGACGCGGATGTGGCGCGTTTCGGTGCAGCCAGCCCCAACGGCCGCAAGCTGCAACAACTGGCCGCCCCGCTGAATATCCCTTCGTTAGAGCCTGTTCCGGATGACCATGTTCTGACGCGGGCCTTCTATTTGCTGCAGGATTTCCCGGGCCGATATGCCGGTACCGAGATTTGGGTCGAAGCTGCCCCGCCGGATGCGGAACAGATCGACGGCATGCCGTTCCGCAACCTCAACGACAATGTGACCCCGGTAGTGATCGGCGGGAATGACTGGGCCGGAGCTTGGGCCGTCGACCGAAACGGACAGGCCCTGTTGCCGGTCGGGCGCGGATATGCCGGTGAGCGGCAGCGGGAATTGGCCAATCGGTTTGGCGTCAATCTGGTGATGCATGTGCTGACCGGGAATTACAAATCGGATCAGGTCCATGTGCCTGCGCTGCTGGACAGGTTGGGACAATGACCGGAACCGTTATCTTTGACCCTCTGATTCCGTGGCCCGTTCTGATGGTCGTTGCCGCGATTGCCATATCAGGCGTTGTTCTAGCCCTGTGGCGGGGCCTGTCTGGCTGGGCCTTGCGCGGGTTGGCCGCCCTGGTCGTGATCGCGGCCATGGCGGGGCCTGTCTATCAGATCGAAGATCGCACTCCGCTGACCGACATCGTGGTGATGATCGAGGATGAAAGCGCCAGCCAGACCCTGTCCGATCGCACGGAACAGACCGCACAGGCCGCTGCCGAACTGGCGGCCGAGATCGACGCGCGCGACAATACCGAGCTGCGCCGGATCCGGGTGGGTGACAGCGATGGGGATGAGGGCACACAGGTCATGGCTGCGCTGAACAAAGTCCTGGCCGAGGAACCCCGTGCGCGCATTGCGGGGATCCTCGTGCTTTCGGACGGGATCGTGCATGACGTTGATCAGGCCCCTGACCTGCCTGCACCGATGCACCTGTTGCAGACTGGGCGGGCCAGCGACTGGGATCGCCGTCTGATCGTCCGCAATGCACCGGCTTTTGCCATTATCGGAGAGCCGGTCACGCTGACGTTGCGGGTTGAGGATAGCGGCGCAGTTCCTGTTGCGGCTGCGAATGCGCCTTTGGAAATTTCGGTTGATGGCAATGCGCCAGAGCATTTCACCATTCCAATCGGTGTCGATGTCGAGCTACCGGTCAAGCTGTCCCATGGCGGGCGGAATGTCATCCAGTTTACCGTACCCGGCGTCGAAGGAGAGTTGACCGACCGCAACAACACCGCACTGATTCAGATGAACGGTGTGCGCGACCGTCTGCGGGTGCTGCTGGTTTCGGGTGAACCGCATCCAGGTGGACGGACCTGGCGGAACCTTCTGAAATCCGACAGCTCGGTTGATCTGGTGCATTTCACGATCCTGCGACCGCCTGAAAAGCAGGATGGTGTGCCTGTGGACGAGTTGTCTTTGATCGCTTTTCCGACTCGAGAACTGTTTCTGGAAAAGATCAACGATTTCGATCTGATCATCTTTGATCGCTATAAGCGGCGCGGTATTCTGCCTGCGGTCTATCTGGAGAATGTCACCAATTACATCAATGATGGTGGTGCGGTTCTGATTGCGGCTGGTCCTGATTTTGCCAGCGCCGACAGTATCTTCCGCTCGCCGCTGGCGCCGATTCTTCCGGCGCAGCCTACCGCACGGGTCATCGAAGAACGCTTTGTCCCCACAGTTACAGATATGGGGCACCGGCACCCGGTGACCACGGATCTGGGCGATTCCGAGCATTGGGGTGCATGGTTGCGCCAGGTTGATGTCCTGTTCCGATCAGGTGAAACGCTGATGACCGGCGTCGATGACCGGCCGCTGCTGGTGCTGGACCGGGTCGGAGAGGGGCGCGTGGCAATGCTCGCCTCTGACCACGCTTGGCTCTGGAGCCGTGGCTTCGACGGCGGTGGTCCGCAGCTTGAACTGCTGCGGCGATTGGCACATTGGATGATGAAAGAACCCGAGCTTGAGGAAGAGGCTCTGTGGGCCGAAGCAAATGGTCAAATCATGCGCGTCATCCGTCAAACCCTGGGGGATGACGTCGGAGCGGTTACCATCACGCAGCCCAATGGCGAAACACTTGAGGTGACGCTGAACGAAGTTTCTCCGGGGCGGTTCGAAGCTCAGATCTTCGGCCCCGAGATTGGCCTCTATCGTCTGCAAGAGGGTGAACATTCGGCGGTAATTGGGTTGGGCCCTGCGGCCCCCAAAGAATTTGAGCGCACGATTTCTACTGATCAGATCCTTGAGCCGGTTCTGGCCGAATTGCGCGGCGGTGTGATCCGGGTCGAGGACGGTTTGCCTTCGATCCGAAATGTCCGCGCTGGGCGGCCAGCATCGGGGCGCGGTTGGATCGGGCTGACCCCGCGCGATGCCTACCAGACCAGCTCTGTAACACAGGCTGGTGTTCTACCGCCCTGGCTGGTGCTTTTGCTGGCCGGTGGTTTCCTTCTGGCGGGTTGGCTGCGTGAAGGTCGACGTTAGGTCATACGACCACAACGCTGATTGTGGCCCCATTCACCAGCATCATGTCATGGTAAAGCACCGTTTGAACCGGCTTTGCTGCGTCAGGTTTGTCGTGTAATCCCACACAATTTTTCTGATCTGAGCGCCTGTAGCGCATTCAGATACAGCAGATTTTGCGTTGAGTAGGAAAAGGTAGGTACCGGCGAGGCAGGCTGTTTTGGACGTTTGCGGCCTCTGAGCCTGCCATTGGTCTGTGGCAACAGGCAACGGCTTAAACACTTTTTCACGCTCTGTCGGGATGCTGTGGGCAGATTGTACCGGGATCACCTTTGATGAGTCTTGCAACCAAATTGGCACAGGAAAGACGCGCACGGCTTGCCGCTGAACGTCTGCTGGAGATGAAACAGGCCGAGCTATCAGCGGCCAACCGGAAATTGGGCCTGCACGCGATGGCTCTGACTAAACGCATTGGTGAAACGCGGGCCGAGGTTGAGACGGTGCGCGATGAAAATGAAAAAGTTAAATCGGACCTGACATTGGCCAATGCCAAGATCGAAGTGGCGGAACGGCGGCTATGGCATTCGATCCAGACCTTCCCAGACGGGTTTGCATTCTTCGACGAAGAGAGCCGGTTGATCGGGGCAAATGCCTCATATTTCAGCCTGTTTGAGGGGCTGGATGAAGTAGCGCCCGGCATCAGCTATGGCAGAATTCTGGAAACCCTCACGCAGGAGGGTCTGATTGATACCGTGGACGAGGCGCAGGATGATTGGCGCGCCAGGATGCTGGCCCGTTGGAAGTTGTCCAACCCGCCGTCAGAAATCGTCAAGCTGTGGAACGGGCTCTATATCAAGCTGATTGATCAACGCGGTGGCGGTGGCGATGTGGTCAGCCTTGCGCTTGATATAACCGCCTCGGTCCGGCATCAGGCCGAACTGACCGCGGCGCGCGAACGGGCCGAGGCTGCAAACCGCGCGAAATCTGCATTCCTGGCCAATATGAGCCATGAAATCCGCACGCCCATGAACGGTATTGTTGGCATGACCGAGTTGATGACCGAAACCGCGCTGGATGAAGAACAACGGCTCTATCTCAACACGATCCGCAATTCCGGTGAAGCCTTGCTGGTGATCATCAACGATGTTCTGGATTACTCGAAGATTGAGGCGGATAAGCTGGTCTTGCACCCCGAACAGTTCGATTTCGAACGCTGTATCCTTGAGGTGGCGATGCTGCTGCAGCCCAGTGTTCGTGACAAGGGTTTAAGCCTTTTAGTCGACTATGACCTGTTTTTGCCAACCCTGTTCGTGGGCGATCCGGGCCGGGTGCGTCAGGTCTTGACCAATCTGGTAGGCAACGCGGTCAAGTTCACGGCGGAAGGGCATGTCTTGATCCGCGTCACGGGGGTCCCCCGCGCGGAGGCCCAGGCCTGTGATATTCATGTTGCCATAGAAGATACGGGTATCGGTATCGCCGAGGATAAAGCGGCGCATATCTTTGGTGAATTCAATCAGGTCGAGGATGAACAAAACCGACAGTTTGAAGGGACCGGGTTGGGTCTGGCCATCACCAAACGACTGATCAAATTGATGGACGGTGCCATCTGGGTCGAAAGCGAGCCGGGCCAGGGGTCCTGTTTTGGATTTCGGATAACGCTGCCGACGGTCGAAGGTCCGCAACCCGCCCCCCCGAATCTGGAAGGATGTCTGCGCCATGTGGTCGTGGTTGAAGATCTGGCTGTCAATCGAGCGATCCTGTCAAAGCAACTTGGTCGTCTGGGTGCCAAGGTTACCGAATGTACCACCGGAACCGAGGCGCTGGCTACGCTTGATGACACGGTAGATCTGGTGCTGTGCGATCACGATCTGCCGGACATGGACGGGCTGGATTTGGCGGCCACGATAAAGGGCCGGGGGTGGACGGATACCTCTGTCGTGGTCATGTCGGCCAATCCCGGCGTGATTCATGCTCATCCGGCCTGCGAGCTTATTGACGGAGTGTTGCAAAAGCCGATCCCTCGTTCAGAATTATATGCACGTCTGACCGCTCTGGGACGATCAGCGGATTCGATATCGAATGGTTCCGACACGCAAAACCCAACGGTTGCGCAGGTCAGACCGATTGCCGGGGATCAAAGGCTCATGCGGGTTCTGGCTGCTGAGGACAACAAGACCAACCAGCTGATCCTGCGCAAAATGGTCAAGGATCTGAACATTGATCTTCGCTTTGCGGGCAACGGGCTTGAGGCGGTCGCCGCCCATCTGGAATTCGACCCGGATTTGATATTCATGGATATCTCGATGCCCGGAATGGATGGTAAACAGGCCACAGGTGAAATCCGCCGCCGCGAGGTTGAAACCAATCAGCACGTCCCGATCGTAGCCCTGACCGCACATGCAATGAGCGGAGATGATCAGGGTATTTTATCGGCTGGATTGGACTACTACCTGACCAAACCGCTGCAAAAACAGAAAATCCACCAGATGATCCTTGACCATCGGCCAGACGGAACGCAACCGGTTCTTGATGACGAAACCCGAGCGTTCTAGGCTGCCGACATGACTGATGACCGTGGATTTCACCCCCGCGCGCTGGGCGAGTTTGCCATTCGCTGCGCAGATATGGCCGCTATGGTGCAGTTCTATGAACAGGTGGTCGGCCTGCAGCGTCTGAGCGGTGACCATGACAGCGCTATAACCTTCTTCCGGATAGCCGAGGGGTTTGGCGGCCATACGCAAGTTCTGGCCCTGTTTCACCACAGCACCGCGCCACGACCGGGGCAACATCGGGCCGGTGCAGAAGGTCCCGTAACAGGAGCGGGATCGTCGCTGCATCATATCGCATTGTCGCTGCCCTTCGACGAGCAGGCGGCGGTCACGAGTTGGTATGACAAGATCGGCCAACCCTATCGCGTCGAGCAGTTCGGATGGGTTGGTTGGCGCGGAATTTTCACCGAAGACCCGGAAGGCAACACAGTTGAACTGGTCTCTTACGACCCGTCGATGCTGGCTGAGGCCTGATAGGGCCGGATAAAGACCGGCTTGTCGTTCTCTGACAGGTCGGGGCGGTATTCATAGCCGCCCGAGTCGAACTCTGTCAGGCTGGCGGGATCGGACAGACGGTGTTGAATGACATAGCGTGCCATCGCCCCGCGTGCCTTTTTGGCAAAGAAGCTGACGATCTTTGGTGTGCCGCCCTTGTCTTCCATGAAGACCGGCGTGATGACCCGTAATTTCAGCGCTTTGGGGTCTACTGCACCGAAATATTCCTGACTGGCGCAATTCAACAGCACGTCGCTACCGGTCCCGGCTGCCTGAGCGTTCAGCGCCTTGCTTAGTTGGTCGCGCCAATAATCGTACAGGTTCTTGCCGCGCCGGGTCTTCAGCCTACTGCCCATCTCAAGCCGATAGGGCTGAATGGCGTCCAGCGGACGCAATATACCATACAGTCCGGACAGGATACGCAGGTGATCCTGGGCCCAGGCCAACTCTTCCGCATCCAGCGAAGTCGCTTCGAGCCCCTGATAGGTGTCTCCGGCAAAGGCCAGTGCGGCCGGGCGTGTCGCCACAGCATCGGGGGCGTCCGAAAAGGCGCGATAACGGTCGCGGTTCAGGCGGGCCAGATCATCGCTCAGATCCATCAGCTTTTTCAGGTCGCCCAGCGTCAGATTGCGGGCGGTTTTCGACAGGCGGATCGCGTCATCCTGAAAGTCGGGTTGCGTGACCTCAACATTCCGTTCTGCCCAATCCAGCCGTTTGGCCGGGGAAATCACTACCAGCATAGTCGCCCTCGTTTCTTGCCTGTTGGTGGGTATCTAGCTTGCCATACGCAGCACGTCCAGAAAGGCGGCTCCAAACCTTTCGTGACGGCGGTCACCCAGAACCTGTTCGATGGCGCGTGGGTCGTCTGATCGCAACTGCGCCACCTTTGCCAGTTGCGAGGCGGTACAGGTCAGCGGCTTGTCGATTCCATCAGGGCCGCGCGACAGTTGCGACTGAACTTCGAGCAGGCGGTCGTAAATCTCACCCTGATCGCGCCCGGCCAGTTTGCGGCGGGCCGGGTGCAGTTCTTCGACCGCGCCGGTCAGAACCTCCAGAAACGTGGCCCCGTAGCGTTCCAGCTTTTTAGCACCGATCCCGCTGATCCGGGCCATATCGTCCAGCGTTGCAGGGCGGGTTTCCGCCATTTCGATCAGGGTGCGATCGGGAAAAATAACATAGGCCGGGACCCGCGCGGATTCGGCCAGCGCACGGCGTTTCGCCTTCAGTGCGCTCAGCAGCGGTGCGTCTTCTTCGGATACCATCTCTTTGACTGCAGGCCGACGGGTTGCTTTGCGGATCGTGTCCTTACGCAGGTTGATCTGCGCCTCGCCTTTCAGGATCGGCTTGGCGGCCTCAGTCATGCGCAGCGCACCGTGGCGGTCGGGATCAGGGCGGACCAGATCATGGCCCATCATCTGCCGGAAAATCGCTTGCCACTGGGGCCGCGACCAGTCCTTGCCAATGCCATAGGTCGACAGATTGTCATGTCGGCGGGCGCGGATCTTGTCGGTTTCGTTGCCCAACAGGATGTCGATCAGATGGCCTGCGCCGAACCATTCCTCGGTGCGCAGGATCGCGGACAGGGCCATACGAACCGGGGTGGTGCCATCGAACACTTCCGGCGGGCTGTCACACAGATCGCATTTGCCACAGGGTTCGGTCTGTTCACCGAAATAACCCAGCAAAGTCTGACGGCGGCAGGCCAGCGCCTCGGCCAGGCCAAGTAGGGCGTTCAAACGGGCGTGATCGGCCATCCGCCGGTCAGAGGGAGCAAGCCCCTCGTCTATCTGTGACCGGCGCAGGCGAATGTCATCTGCCCCAAACAGGGTCAGGGTTTCTGCCGGGGCGCCATCACGCCCGGCGCGGCCGATTTCCTGATAATAAGCTTCGATGGATTTGGGCAGGTCCGCATGGGCGACCCAGCGGATATCGGGCTTGTCTATGCCCATGCCAAAGGCAACCGTGGCCACCACGATCAGACCATCCTCGCGCGCAAAGCGGGTCTCGACGATGCGGCGATCCTCGGGATCCATGCCGCCGTGATAGTGACAGGCGGTGTGGCCTTCGGCACGCAGGGCCTGTGCCAGAACCTCGGTCTTGTTACGAGTGCCGCAATAGACAATGCCGGATTGGGTTTTGCGCGCGGCGGCAAAATCCAGGATCTGTTTGCGGGGCCCATCCTTGGCGGCAAAGGCCAGGTGGATGTTGGGCCGGTCGAACCCGCGCAGAAATTTGCGCGGGGCCGTGCCGTCAAACAGCTTTTCGACAATCTCGTCCTGCGTTTCCGCATCTGCTGTGGCGGTGAAAGCGGCCAAAGGCACATCCAGCGCACGCCGCAGCTCTCCGATCCGAAGGTAGTCGGGGCGGAAATCATGGCCCCATTGACTGACGCAATGCGCCTCGTCCACCGCAATCAGGCTGACATTGATCCGCCGCAACATGCCCAGCGCCGATCCGGCGGCCAGACGTTCGGGAGCCATGTACAGCAGCTTGAGCCGTCCGGCCTCCAACGCTTCCCACACGGCATCGGTTTCTTCGGGGGTATTGCCGGATGTTAGCGCGCCGGCCTCGACGCCTGCTTCCTGCAAGCCGCGCACCTGATCGCGCATCAGGGCAATCAGCGGAGAGATCACCACCGTGACCCCATCGCGCATCAGCGCAGGCAGTTGGAAACACAGGGATTTGCCACCGCCCGTGGGCATGATGGCCAGCACGTTTTCGCCCAGCGTGACGGCATCGACGATCTCTTCCTGACCGGGACGGAAGTCGTCGAATCCAAAGACATCTCGCAGCAAAGGCGCGGCGTCAAACATGTGCGGGGGTGCCCTGTTTTAAGGTTTATCTGCTCTTAAGACAGGACAATCACATACTAAGATTCACTGAACAAGAGGTCAGACAAAATAGACCATATTGTTGATCAGGATAATACGCAGCGCATAGACACCGATCAGAACCACCAGGGGCGTCAGGTCAAGTCCGCCCATTGCAGGCAGAACGCGTCGGATCGGGCCGTAAATCGGCTCTAACAGGCGGTTCAGCCCGTACCAGATCTGCGCAACCAACTGTTGATGCAGGTTCAGCACCTGGAAATTGATCAGCCAGCTCATGATGACATGGGCCAGAATGATGAACCAGACAATGTCCAGAATCAGCAGCAGAATTTGGATCAACGACAGCATGGGGCCTCCGGATTTCACATCTGCTGAGACCTAAGCGCCCCTGCACAAAAGAGCAAGTCCGCGCCAACAGAACGCTTGCGAAATGGGCCAAAGCCCCGTCTTATGACGCCAACAATAAAAAAACGGGGCAGGTATGGCAGAGATTTCCAAGCGCAAACGTATCTGGGGCTGGTGGTTCTTCGACTGGGCAAGTCAGCCCTATCACACGCTGTTGGTGACCTTTGTTTTTGGGCCCTATTTTGCCGGAGTAGCCGCCGAGTATTATCTGAACGCCGGGCTGGGTTCCGATGCCGCAGACGCACGGGCGCAGACGGTGTGGGCGAACTGCATGACCATCGTGGGGCTGATCATCGCCTTCGGTGCCCCGCTGATGGGGGCGATGGCAGATGTTTCGGGCCGTCGGATTCCGTGGATATTCGGCTTTTCGATCATGTACGCGGCGGGCTCTGCTGCGCTGTGGTACACGTTGCCGGACGGGTCAAACATGTGGCTGATGCTGTCGGCCTTTGGCCTGGGTTTTGTCGGGGCGGAATACGCGCTGATCTTCGCCAATTCTCAGCTGCCCGATCTGGGTGATGACAGTGAGGTGGGCGAGATATCGGGTTCGGGTTTTGCCTTTGGCTATTTCGGCGGGCTTATCTCGCTGGCAATCATGCTGGCCCTGTTTGTTGAGCAGGGTAATGGCAAGACCCTGATCGGCATGGACCCTGTTTTTGGTCTGGACGCCGCAGCACGCGAAGGCACGCGATTTGTCGGGCCGTTCACCGCCGTGTGGTTCATTCTGTTCATGATCCCCTATTTCCTGTGGGTGCGCGACGATCCAGATGTCGAAAAGAAAGGCAGCGTCAAAGAGGCGCTGCAGCTGCTGGTCAAATCAGTCTCTAACCTGCGCAATCGCGTCAGTCTGGCCAGCTATCTGGGCTCGTCCATGTTCTATCGCGATGCGCTGAACGGTCTGTATACCTTTGGCGGCGTTTATGCGCGGCTGGTGCTGGAATGGGATCTGATCAAGATCGGCGTATTCGGGATTGTCAGCGTTCTGGCTGCGGCAGCCTTTGCCTGGCTTGGCGGCAAGCTGGACAAGAAATACGGCCCCAAACCTGTCATTCTGGTTGCGATCTGGGTACTGATCTTTGTCTGTATCACCGTCGTGATGATGGACCGGACCCAGATCTACGGCATCACCCTGCCCGAAGGGTCGGGCCTGCCGGATCTGGTGTTCTTTGGTTGCGGTGTTCTGATCGGCGGCATGGGGGGTATCCTACAATCGGCCAGCCGTTCTCTGATGGTGCGCCACACCGATCCCGTTGCCCCGGTCGAGAGCTTTGGCCTGTATGGCTTGTCCGGCCGCGCCACCGCATTTGCGGCCCCGTTGTTGATCGGGATTGCCACAACCCTGACCGGTAGTGCGCGACTGGGGGTGTCACCCATAGTTCTGTTGTTTATTCTGGGACTGTTCCTAATGCGCTGGGTGAAACCGGAAGGGGATCAGAGCAGATGATTTTACTACGTTTTTTCGCGGTCATTGCCGCAATCACATTCGCCGGTACCGCAGGTTCAGAGCCGCTGGCCAAGCAGTTATTCGGAGGCCAAAAGCAAAGTTCACAACAAAAACCGGCCGCTTTCGGCAGTTATTCGCGCGGCTGTGCGGCGGGGGCGGTACAACTGCCCGAAACCGGACCCACATGGCAGGCTATGCGCCTGTCACGCAACCGCAACTGGGGCCATCCGCAGGCGATCGACTATGTCCAGGATCTGAGCCGGTTTGCGGCCAAGCAGTCAGGATGGAATGGTCTCTATATAGGCGATATCAGCCAGCCGCGCGGCGGGCCGATGACATCGGGCCACCGCAGCCACCAGCTGGGTCTGGACATCGATATCTGGATGCTGCCCGGTGACAACATGCGTCTTTCCCGCAAGGCGCGCGAGAATATCTCTTCGATTTCCCTGCGCCGTTCCAATGGCGCCTTCGTCAACGGCAACTGGTCCAAACAGCATCACGCCGTCCTGCGTGCGGCGGCAAAGGACAAGCGTGTGGCGCGGATTTTCGTCTTTCCCGGGGCCAAGGTGCAGATGTGCAACGACGAAAAGGGCAACCGCGCTTACCTGCGTAAAATCCGGCCATGGTGGGGCCATCACTATCATTTCCACGTGCGGCTGGCCTGCCCCAGAGGATCAAGCGGCTGCGTGAACCAGGATCCGCCGCCCAAGGGTGATGGTTGCGCCGAAGCACAGCAATGGGTGAACAACATCCTCAACCCGCCACCGCCCGATCCAAACGCGCCAGCACCCAAGAAGCGACGCGAATACCGGATGGCCGATCTGCCCAAGCAATGCACAAACGTCTTGCAATCCAACTGATCGCGGCGCTGCTGCTGACAGGAATGGTCTGGGCGGAGGGGGTAAAGCCTGCCGCTTTGCTGAACAATTTTGCCTGGCGACATCAGGCGGATTGGTTCGGCGGATATTCCGGAATTCACATCTTTGACGGTGGCACCCGCATGATCGCGCTGAGTGATCGCGCAACGATGTTGGACGCTCGTATTGATCGAAACGAGGATGAGATTACTGGCATCGAGATCCAGCGGCACTGGCCCATCCTGTCCAGCACCGGCAAGGTTCTGGTGGGCACCGCTGGCGATTCCGAAGGCTTGGCAATCGCCCCTGACGGTGGGGTCTATATCTCATTCGAGGGGGTGCACCGGGTGGCCTATTACCCCAACCCGACAGGCCCGGCGCAGGTCCTGCCGCGCCCCAAGGCCTTTTCGGGTCTGGACCATAATGGCTCGTTCGAGGGGCTGGCCATTGACGGGGTTGGGCGGCTGTACACCCTGACCGAAAAGAGCCGCACCGTATCGGGGGACATACCGGTGTATCGTTGGGATGGTCAGGCCTGGTCGACACCTTTTGTCCTGCCACAACGGGGCAAGTTCCTGCCAGTGGCGGCGGATTTTGGCCCCGACGGGCGGTTCTATGTGCTGGAACGATCGGTGTCCCTGACAGGCTTTCGGTCGCAGCTCAGGCGTTGGGAACTGAATGGTGACACACCGCAATCCGAAGAGATCTTGCTGCAAACCGCGCGTGGGACGCATGACAACCTCGAAGGCCTGTCGGTCTGGCGTGACGATCAGGGAAGGTTGCGGGTTACGATGATTTCGGATGACAATTTTCTGGCCCTTCAGCGGACGGAACTGGTGGAATATCTGCTGCCCGATTGACAGGCCTGAAACAAAGGTCTAAACGCACGGCTTGCCTTGGGACAGTCCCTTGGCCAAGTCGCCGCTACCTTGTCAAAACGGGCATCAAAATATGCAACGCGCTTTTATTCCCGGCATCCTTGCCATGGCCACCATCGTTGTGGCTTCGAACATTCTGGTCCAGTTCCTGATCCTTGACGGGCTGTTGACCTGGGGTGCTTTCACCTATCCGCTGGCCTTTCTGGTCACCGACATCATGAACCGCGTCTATGGCGTGGCAACCGCCCGCAAGGTCGTGTTTGCCGGGTTCGTCACCGGCATCGTCTGCTCGCTGATCGGCAGCCAGATCATGCTGCAGGGCGACGGGTTCACCTATGCCGCTGTGCCGCTGCGGATCGCTGTTGCCTCTGGCACTGCTTTCCTGATCGCCCAGCTGACCGATGTCACCGTGTTCAATGCAATGCGCGGGGGTCGCTGGTGGCGCGCACCGCTGGTCTCGACCCTAGTGGGTTCGGCGCTGGATACAGCATTGTTCTTCACTATCGCCTTTTCTGCCTCGATCGCGATCTTCGGCGCCAATGCAGACGCCGCGATCAACTGGGCGTGGGAGCCTGTTCCCTTCATGCTGTCTGGCCCGATGGCACCCCTATGGGTCACGCTGGCCTTTGCGGACTGGCTGGTAAAGTTGTCGCTGGCGCTGATTGCGCTGATCCCCTTCAAGGTGATCGTTGCGCGCCTGACCGCGCAGCCCGTGTAAAAAACGCTTTGAGAATGGCACAGCTTGTGTCACCATCCTAGTTAACCGCAACAGATAGAAAAGGAGGTGATCCAGTGTCGAGAAAGAGATTGGAGAGAGGTGTTGGAACAACCGGGGGGATCGCCCGTTAGGGCAGCCCTTGGCGGAGCGCTCGCTCCGGCTGGTCGATTGATCTAACCGACCCAACCTCCTGAACTTTCGAAGGGCCGTCCTGCTAGGGCGGCCCTTTTTGTTTCCGCACAGCACTTGTAAGGTCCGCCCCATGTTGCGGATCAATGACGATATCACCCTGCAAGACTGGGAAATGACCGAAAGCTTTGTGCGCTCTTCCGGCCCTGGCGGGCAGAACGTGAACAAGGTTTCGACCGCAGTCGAGTTGCGGTTCGAAGCGGCGCGCTCGCCCTCACTGCCTGATCCGGTCAAGGCGCGGCTGAAACGGTTGGCTGGGCGGCGCTGGACCAAAGAGGGCGCGATCATCATCCAGTGCGAGGAAACGCGTAGCCAGGCTCGCAACCGCGAGATTGCGCGGGTGCGATTGGCTGAACTGATCACCCGTGCGCTGGTCAAACCCAAACGGCGTATCGCCACCAAGCCCACCTATGGCTCGGTCAAACGTCGATTGGCCGCCAAAAAGGCCCGTTCGGATGTCAAATCTCTGCGCGGCAGGGTCGACGAAGATTGATCTGGTAACTTCTTTGCGCCTTGCTACTCTGCCTTGACAGGCGACAAGGAGGCAAAGCTATGAGGTTGGAGGGAAAAACCGCAATCGTAACAGGCGGCGCGTCCGGGTTCGGGGCCGGTATCGCGCAGAAGTTCAATGCAGAGGGCGCACGCGTTATGATCGCGGATATCAACGGCGCTGCGGCCCGCGAAATGGCAGAAACGCTGGGCGCGCAGGCCATCGCGCAGCAGGTTGATGTGGCCAGCACGGCATCGGTTCAGGAAATGGCGGACACCGCCCACGACGCCTTTGGCAGGCTCGACATCCTGGTCAACAATGCCGGAGTGACCCATCTGCCTACACCGCTAGAAGACGTCTCCGAAGAGGATTTCGACCGTGTCTTCAACGTGAACATGAAATCCGTCTATCTGACCGCCCGCGCCTTTGTGCCGATGATGAAGGCACGCGGAACCGGGGCGATCCTGAACATCGCCTCAACCGCCGGGCTGTCCCCGCGCCCCAACCTGAACTGGTATAACGCGTCCAAGGGTTGGATGATCACCGCAACCAAAACCATGGCGGTGGAACTCGCCCCGTCCGGCGTGCGTGTCAACGCGATCTGCCCCGTTGCGGGCGAAACCCCATTGCTGAAATCCTTCATGGGCGAAGACACCCCCGAGATTCGCGCCAAATTCCTGTCGACCATCCCATTGGGTCGCTTCTCGACTCCCGAAGACATGGCCAACGCCGCCTGCTTTCTGTGCTCGGATGAAGCCACTATGATTACGGGCACCACGCTCGAAGTGGACGGGGGCCGATGCATTTGATCCGGACTTCATTTGGCTCAAAATATCTCCGCCAGAGGCAGCGCGCCGAGGCGCGCTTCCCTGCCCAACGTCAGAGGTTTCGATGACTCCCGGATCCAAAAACCTGATCACCGATGTCCCAGGGCTGAAGGTCGGCAACGCGCAGGACGAGGCGTTGAAATCGGGCACAACTGTTCTGACAGCGGACAAACCCTTTGTTGCTTCTGTCCATGTAATGGGGGGCGCGCCGGGCACGCGTGAAACTGACTTGTTGGCACCGGACAAAACCGTTGATCAAATCGATGCGATCGTGCTGTCTGGTGGCTCGGCTTTCGGGTTGGACGCCTGCTCAGGGGTTACGGATGGTTTGCGGGCCGACGGGCGCGGCTTTGCTGTCGGGAATGCGATTGTGCCCATCGTGCCGGGAGCAATTCTGTTCGATTTACTCAATGGCGGCGATAAAACTTGGTCCGAGAATCCATACCGCGCTCTCGGAAAGGCAGCCTACCACGCTGCCGCAGAACGTTTTGCGCTCGGTTCAGTCGGGGCAGGAACCGGCGCATTGGCGGCTATGCAAAAAGGTGGCCTGGGTTCTGCATCGTTGGTTCTGGACGACGGCATCACTGTAGGCGCGCTTGTGGCAGCCAATCCGGTCGGCAGCGTCACGACACCTGGGGATCGCCACTTTTGGGCGGCGCCATTCGAGATCGACAACGAATTTGGCGGCCTGGGGCCAGACCTCTCATCGGGTCAAGCACAGATTCAGCAAAGCCGCAAAGCTCTAGCTATGGGGCAGGTTGACCCGGACCGGGCCAACACGGCCATTGCAATTGTCGCAACTGATGCAGCGTTAACCAAGACACAGTGCCACCGCCTGGCGGTGACAGCTCATGATGGCATCGCTCGCGCGATTGTGCCTGCGCATACTTCACAAGATGGTGATCTGGTTTTCGGCATCAGCACCTCCGGTCAAGCTGTTGACCCAAGCGTGCTGCCTATGATCGCGCATGCAGCCTCGGTTTGCCTGTCGCGGGCGATCGCCCGTGCGATTTATCTGGCGTCACCCAGTGCAGGCGATCTTCTGCCCTGTTGGGCAGACGTACATGACTTAAGTTAAGGACGACCCGATCCCGGCTGTGACACAGTGCCATCGCGCGGCAATCTGCGCGTTGACTCTCTGCTGCGCCAGAGGTCCTTTCTGTGCAGCCAATTCGTATCGGAGCAAAAGTTATGAATCGTATCCTCGCGACCGCAATTGCCGGCCTACTGGCCCTTCCAGTCTATGCTGAAGGTGACACCGAAGCTGGCAAGAAAGCCTTCAACAAATGCAAATCCTGCCATCTGATTGCTGATCCCGATGGCGAGGTGATCGTAAAGGGCGGAAAAACCGGCCCGAACCTCTATGGGGTTGCAGGCCGTACTGCTGGGACGGTCGAAGGGTTTAAATACGGTGACAGCATTGTCGAAGCCGGTGAAAACGGCTTGGTCTGGGACGAGGCAACCTTTGTCGAATATGCCCAGGACCCCAAAGCCTTCCTGCAATCCTATCTGGATCAGACCTCGGCCAAGTCCAAAATGACCTTCAAGCTGAAAAAGGGCGCTGAGGACGTTTACGCCTATATCGTCAGTGTTTCGGGCGAATAACCTGGGAAACCACGCAATCGGTAAGACCAGAAAAGGCCGCAGCCCCTGCGGCCTTTCGTGCGGTTGATAACCGGATCAATAGACGCCAGTTTGGAATCGCGTGGTGCATTGCCCGCTTTGCACCACAGCCAAGCCTATCAGGCCAAAGCTATTCCGGAATTCCCGGTCGCACAGGCGGATCGGCAGCAGGAGACGACAAATGGGAATCATGATCCCGGCCTGGGTTGATGGTGAATTGACCCCCGTTGAAAAGCTTGAAGCCCATGAAAAGGGTCTGCGGCACAAGGCGGTGTCGGTCTTTGTTGTGCGCGGCACCGAGATTTTGCTGCAGCGCCGGGCGATGGGCAAATACCACACGCCGGGTCTTTGGGCGAATACCTGCTGCACCCATCCTGACTGGGGTGAGATGCCCTCGGTCTGTGCAGTGCGTCGCCTGCATGAGGAACTGGGGATCACTGGGCTGTATCCCGAATATCGTCACCGGCTGGAATATCATGCCGATGTCGGCAATTCCCTGATCGAGCATGAGGTGGTGGATGTTTTCCTCGCTCATGTCCGCGGGCCATTGAAGATCGAGCCGAACCCCGAGGAAGTGATGGATATCCGCTGGATCGACTACCACGATCTGCTGGCCGAAGTGCAGCGCCATCCCGACCGGTTTACACCCTGGCTGAAGATCTACCTGCACAACCACGCCGACACAATTTTCGGCCCCGATCTGATTATCTCGGCCAAATCCTGATGCACCTCGGCGCTTTGCGTTTCCTGATAGAAGGCTATCGAGCTGCGCGTTCGATCAAAGGGAGAGGCAGCGCAATTCGATTCAATTCGAACGCAAAGCGCTCTGGGCTTGCAAGGCCCGCCCAAGGGGCCTAAATCAACCCGTCATGGCCAAGCAGAAGACAGACCCGAATTACAAAGTCATCGCCGAAAACCGGCGTGCCCGCTTCGATTACGCGATCGAAGAGGATATCGAGTGCGGCATCATGCTGCACGGGTCCGAGGTCAAATCCCTGCGGGCAGGCGGTTCTAACATCGCCGAAAGCTATGCCACGGTTGACGACGGAGAGCTGTGGTTGGTCAACAGCTATGTCGCCCCTTACGACCAGGCCAAGGTCTTCAAACACGAAGAACGTCGTCGCCGTAAGCTATTGGTGTCGCGCAAAGAGCTGTCTAATCTGTGGAACGCGACCCAACGCAAAGGCATGACGCTTGTGCCGCTGGTCCTGTATTTCAACCACAAGGGCCTGGCCAAGATTAAGATCGGCATCGCCAAGGGTAAGAAAAACCACGACAAGCGCGAAACCCAGGCCAAGCGCGACTGGTCACGGCAAAAGCAACGCTTGCTGAAAGATCACAGCTAAAGGCGCTCGACTATCGGTTGTCAGATGGATTTGATCCTCGCGTTCTCAATCAGGCTACCGGGGCTACAGATACGGCAGATGTCAGGTTTGAGCCCAAAACAACGAATGCTGCAACCTGCACCAATGGCTGCTTCGAGATTATCTGAAAAAGCGGCCAACGAGCCTCCGCTATGTTGGCTGGGCGACGTCTATCACCCAACCAACCTGTCGAGGTCCGCGGATCAGAAGGGCGCAAACCCGTCCGATGGATCGGTCGGGACCGTCCAGCGCGCGCGCGGATCGATTGTGGGCGCGAACGCACCAGGATGCGGGATCTGGCCGTTTTGACCGTAGAGCCACAGCACGAAATTGGAGCGTTGACCTTCGGTGATCGGTTCAGACGCATGGGGGACGCTGCCGTGGTGGATCAAGGCCGTGCCGGGCTCAAAGTGCAGTTTTTCGACCCGTCGCGACGCGGGATCAATGAAGCTGACAGCGGAGCCAGAAAAGGCCTCGTCCGGTAGATTTAGATTGATATTCAGCGTGACCGATGATGCGTCTGAGTGAGGCCGGAGCGACGTGTCCTTATCTGCTTGCCACTGGATGGAAAACCCGAAGGTCTGCGTGTCGTATCCTATCACATCCGGGAACAAGAGCCGTGAGATGGGCCGCATATAGGTGTTCATGAGGTCGCGGTAGAACGTCTGGAAGGCTGAGGCCCCTAGATGCCCTTCCGAGCGCGGGTCAAGCATTGCACCGCCCCGGTTGAGGGAAATGCCATAGGGTGGGCGCAGCGGAATGCCTGCATCGGCGACGCTGTCCAGATAGCTGCGCAAAACGAACAGCCGTTCGGGGTCAAAGAACTGGGTTTTGTAGACACCGGGGAAGACCTCTTCCCATAGTTTTTTCACTTCGCCTTCGGTTGCCGGGTCTTTCCAGGCCCCCTCGACCGCTGCGCGGAGACGGTCGTCATGAACAGATGCATCCAAGGCGGTTTGATTGGTCTGCTCCCATTCCTTCCATGCGTGTTTGAACAGCTCCTGGTTGTCATTCCAGAATTGCGCGACTTGCGGGGCGCGTTGCAGCATTGCTTCGCGTGTGGGGCGTTCCACGGCGCGTGCGCGCTCTAATGCAGATTGTGTCATGTCCTGTCTCAACTTTCTGATGGTCAAGCCTGTTGCTTCCGAGACATCAGATATTACGCTTAGATTGCGTATGAATGGACATATTTTTGATAACAGAATTCGTTTTCTCTACATAACGGAGGTGTGGCGCCTAGGACCCGGCCCAAGCCGCTGACCGTCCGATCTGTTGGATCAGATAGTCCATGAAGACGCGGACCTTTGCGGAGACTACGTTGCTTTTGGGGTAGATCAGCCAAAGCGCCGGATTGTCCGCCAGTGTGTACCCGGGCAGCACCTGCACAAGGGACCCATCATTCAGCTCGCTGTGGACTGCCCAGAGGGAGTTAATCGAAATGCCGGCACCCTTGAGCGTGACACGCACTTGTGTCAGCCCGTCGTTCACGATCAGCCTGTGGGAGGCTTTGTGGAGGTCGAATGTTGCTTTGGCTCCGTCATCTGACACCAAGGCGCGCGGCTCCAGATCCTTGAAGGCGACCAGACGGTGCGCCGCGAGGTCATCCGGTGTGCCGGGCACCCCATGTGTTTCCAGATAGTCTGGTGCTGCACAAAGAATACGTGTGTCGTTTGCCAGTTTGCGCGCCGTCAGACTGCTGTCCTCCAGAATAGTATTGCGGAGGGCCAGATCATAGCTGCCCTCAATCAGGTTGAACTGGGTATCTGATAAATGCAAATCGAGCGTCAGGTCTGGATAGGCATCCATAAAAGCGGGCAACAGGGGCGCGATATAGAGCTGGGCAAAGGTGCTTGGAGCGGCAAAGCGCAATGTCCCGCTCACCTCGGCCTTGCCTTTGCCGAATGCGGCGAGGGCCGCTTCTTCCTGTTCGATCATCTCTCGGGCGTACGGCAAGAAGTCCTGCCCCTCTAGGGACACCGAGACTTTCCGCGTGGATCGATGCAACAATTCGGCGCCCAGCAGTTTTTCAAGCTTTGCGAGCCGCGCGCTGGCTACCGCCGGTGCCATCCCTAGCGTTCGGCCCGCCGCGCTGATGTTCAGCGTTTCAGTAGCAAGGACGAAGAGGCGGAGGCTTTGCGTATCCATATTGTATATTTTTCCAGAAAACTGAATTCGATTATCTACCGTTTATATATCTGCGCAGCGGTATAGGTCAAAGCTCAAGACAGAGCGGAGAGCGGAATGACTCAGACAGCGACAGTGAATTATCACGTCCACAAACCGGAGCGTCAGGCGTTCGAGCTTGATGCCGGTGGCATCGTTGGCAATCTGATCGCGCCAGAACTCACCCCAACCGAAGTGAAAGTGCGCGACGCGCGCAGGTCAGCCACAGACCCATCATTCGAGGATGACGCTGTCGCGTTTTCTTTCGTCCCAACAGCGGTCTCGTTCGCGCAAGACGATGATGCCTGGCAAGCGGAGTACGACGCAGAGCTGACGTCGCTTCTGACGACCAAGCTGGACGCGCAGGAGGTGATCATCTTTGATCACACGATCCGGGTGGATGACCCTGACGCCGCGCGCAAGCCCGCGCGAAACGTCCACAGCGACTACAGCCCTGACGGCGCAGAACAGCGACTGATCGACATTCTTGGTGCTGATACAGCGGCAAAATGGAGCGCGGGGCACTACGCCTTCATTAACATCTGGCGACCGATCGAGGCGGCGATCAACTCAGCCCCGCTCGGGTTTATCCTGCCGTCGAGCGTCGCCCCGGAAGACTGGATCCTGCTTGATCTGATCTATCCCGACCGCAAAGGACAGATCATGGGGTTGGCGGCAAACCCGAATCATCAGTGGATCTACATGTCGAAGATGACCCCGGATGAGGTCGCCTACTTCAACATCTTCGACAATCAGGGACGGCCCTCCATCGGGCACTCCGCGTTGGACATGGTCGAAGACCCAAACGTCATGACCATCCGCAAAAGCATTGAGAGCCGCACCCTAGTGCGTTTTGCCTGATCCCATCATCGGACCCACGAAACACGAGCAAACGGAGAGAGACAATCATGACCAAGACAATTCTTATCACCGGATCAACAGACGGCATCGGTCTTTTGACGGCGCAGACCCTCGCAAAAGAGGGGCACAAAATTCTGCTTCATGGACGCGGTGCAGCCAAACTGGAAGCCGCCGTCAACGAGGTCGGCGGCGACGTCGAAACCTATGCCGCTGACCTGTCGCGTATGGCCGATATCCAAACCTTCGCGGCAGAGGTGCGCGAGAAACACGACCGCCTTGATGTGCTGATCAATAACGCGGGCGTGCTGAAAGTCGCGGAGACCCAGACCGAGGCCGGCCATGATGTGCGGTTCATGGTCAACACCTTGGCGCCCTATGCGCTGACCCGCGCGCTTCTGCCGATCATTCCGAAAGACGGGCGGATCGTGAATCTATCCTCTGCCGCGCAAGCGCCGATTGATTTGGCTGCCATGCGCGGGGAAAAACAGCTTGGCCACAATGACGCCTACGCGCAAAGCAAGCTCGGCATCACGATCTGGACCCGCGAATTGGCGAAGGAGTTGACCGACGGACCCGTCGTCGTCGCCGTCAATCCCGGATCGTTGTTGGCTTCGAAGATGGTCAAGGAAGGCTACGGCATCGCGGGCAACGATCTGTCCATCGGCGCGAACATCCTGCGTGAAGCGGCGCTCGGGTCGTCGTTCGCGGATGTTTCGGGCAAGTATTTTGACAATGACAGCGGCCAGTTCGCGCAGCCACATGCGGCTGCACTGGACGCAACTCATTCGGCGCAGGTGATGCAAGGCATCGAAGATGCTTTGAAATCTCTCAGCTGATCCCACTGACGCCCGTCTGACGTCGGGCGTCTTTTACACCACCTGAAGCTGCAACCCTCCGGCGACATGCGTTGTCCGGACCCAAGAAAGGACTGACTGATGAAATACGAGAATTTTCAAACCTTTGACGTGAAGGTCCAAGACGCCATCGCAACGGTGGCATTCGATTTTGGAACAGTGAATGTGCAAGGCCAGGAAATGCTGGCCGACCTCAACAGCCTTGCCATGCGGCTGGAGCGGGACCGCGATACCAAGGTGGTCATCTTCCAATCCGCGAACCCCGAGGTTTGGGTCTGCCACTACGACACCGAGCTGCTCAAGGACATGTCGACCGAAGCTGTCTCCCGCGATGAAGCCCAGCTGCTCGATTTGCAAGCGGTCTGCGAACGCATCAGCAAGGTGCCTCAGGCCACGATCGCGAAGCTGGAAGGCTTCGCACGCGGTGGTGGCCACGAGTTGGCCCTGGCGCTGGACATGCGCTTTGCGGCGCGTGGCAAATTCAAGTTCATGCAGATGGAAGTCGGCATGGGTATCCTGCCCTGCGGCGGCGGTGCGTCCCGCATGGCCCGTCAGACCGGTCTGGGCCGCGCGCTGGAAATCATCCTGAGTGCCCGAGACTTTGACGCCGATGAAGCCGAGGCAATGGGCACGATCAATAAAGCGTTGGATGCTGATGAGATCGACGACTACGTAAACACCTTGGCGCAGCGGATTTCCAAGTTCCCGGCAGAGTCCATCAATGCCTGCAAGCAGATGGTCTACGAGTCGATCGACAAGCCTATCGATGAGGCCCTGAAGGCCGAGGCCTATTGGCTCTACCAGGCAACGAGCAAAACATCAGCCGTTAAACGCTTCACGATCGCAGACGAGCAGGGCCTAGAGCACGACATGGAAAACCAGCGGAACTGGGAAAACCTGGTCATGGATGTTCAGGATATCAACTGAGATTGATTGGATTAAGCGGACATTCGGCCTTGTGCGTCGGATGTCCGTTTTGTCCCGCGGTCCCGACATTGACCAACAGCCTTACTCGCAGCACTGACTTGCCGTAGAAATTCACCGTTCGCACGGGTGGCCCCATAAGAACCCAAGTTTGAACAAAGCAGAGCCCAAATGCGGCTGCGATCAGAACGCCATGGCCGCCTGAACAGCGCGTTGCCAGCGGTCATAGGCGGCGTCGCGTTCCTCTGCGGATAGTTTGGGTTCGAACCGGCGATCCAGCGCCCAGGTTTCCGCGAATTCCTGTTGATCAGGGTAGATGCCCGCGCGCATACCGGCCAGCCAGGCCGCGCCCAGTGCGGTGGTTTCCTGCATCACGGGTCGGTCGACCTCGGCGCCGAGGTAATCCGACAGGCCTTGCATCGCCCAATCAGATGCGCTGGCACCGCCGTCGACGCGTAAGATGACATCGGTATCTGCGCCCCAATCGCCCTGCATGGCATGCCACAGGTCTCGGGTCTGATAGGCGATGCTTTCCAGTGTTGCCTTGGCAAATTCTGCCCGCCCGGAATTGCGGGTCAGGCCAAAGACCGCGCCCCGACAATCTGGTTTCCAATAGGGCGCGCCCAATCCGGTAAACGCGGGCACCAGCACAACATGCTGGTTGGAGTCGGCCTGCTGCGCCAGCTCACCACTTTCCGGGGCTGTTTCGATGATCTGCAACGCATCGCGCAGCCATTGCACCGCAGCCCCTGCGACAAAGATCGACCCCTCAAGCGCATAGGTTTTTTGCCCGTCCAACTGATAGGCAATCGTTGTCAGCAGGCGGTTCTTCGAGGCGACCGGCTGAGGCCCGGTATTCAACAGCGCAAAACACCCCGTCCCATAGGTCGATTTCATCATGCCGGGCTGGAAACAGGCCTGCCCGATGGTCGCGGCCTGCTGATCGCCCGCAACACCCAGAATCGGGATATTTCCCCCAATCAGAGTCGTTTCTCCGAAGTCCGAGGCGCAATCCTGTACCTCGGGCAGCATGGACACGGGCACATCCAACAGATCGCAGATCTCGGTGCTCCAACAGCCTTTGTGGATGTCGAACA
Organism: Ruegeria sp. CDSC079; assembly: GCF_059610505.1. Taxonomy (NCBI): domain Bacteria; kingdom Pseudomonadati; phylum Pseudomonadota; class Alphaproteobacteria; order Rhodobacterales; family Roseobacteraceae; genus Ruegeria; species Ruegeria sp. CDSC079. The sequence goes on along the minus strand of NZ_JBXWNT010000009.1, from coordinate 111,576 downwards.
GCAGTGTGCGGGCAGCGTTGGTGGCGTCTGTCACATGGTTGCGGCCTTCGGTCAGGCGCCAGATCAGGAAACTGTCGATGGTACCGAACAGTAGCTCGCCTGCCTCGGCGCGGTCGCGGGCGCCGGGGACATTATCCAGTAGCCATTTGACTTTGGTGCCCGAAAAATACGGGTCCAGCAAAAGCCCGGTCTGCTGGGTTACGTCATCCTCGCAACCGGCCTGCTTGTAGCGGGCGCAGATATCGGCGGTGCGGCGATCCTGCCAGACGATAGCATTGTAAATCGGCTTGCCGGTCTGCTTGTCCCAGACCACGGTTGTTTCACGCTGGTTGGTGATGCCGATACTGGCAATCTGATCGGGGGTTGCGCCAACGCTCTGCATCACCTCGCGGCAGACACGTAGGACGCTGTCCCAGATTTCCTCGGGATCGTGTTCGACCCAGCCTTCTTGTGGGAAATGCTGCGTGAATTCATGCTGCGCGGTGCCTGCCCGTTGCATGTCCGCGTCGAACAGAATGGCCCGTGATGATGTGGTGCCCTGATCAATGGCAAGAATATAGGTCACGCCTGCGCCCCCCTTCGCATTTGGTTTTGCGAGACTTTAGCGCAAACAGTCGGTTGCGTACCAGAGTGTTCAGACGGGAATATTGTCGATTAGACGCACGCCATCCGCCCAGGCCGCGGCAAACAGGCGGGCGGGTCGGTCGGCATGTGTCAGCGGGTTCAGAGATTCCGCACAGCGCAGTTGGATATATTCCACTTGTGTAAAACCTGCGGCCAAAAGATCGGTACTGGCCTGTGCTGCCAGTGTGTCGAACGGGGCGCCGTTCTTTAGCGCGTTGGCAAGATCCAGCATGATGCGGTGTTTGTGCGCTGCAATCTCCATCCCCTCGGGCGAGAGGCGCTGATTGCGTGAGGACATGGCCAGACCCGAAGGTTCACGCACCGTGGGGCAGCCGATCACTTCGATCGGGATATCCAGATCGCGCGCCATGCGGCGCACGACCAGCAGCTGTTGAAAGTCTTTCTCGCCGAAATAGGCTCTGTCTGCCAGGGTTTGCAGGAACAGTTTGGCGACCACAGTGGCGACGCCATCGAAATGACCGGGGCGGAATTCGCCCTCCATCACATTGGTCAGGCCAGTTACAGATACGGTGGTGGCAAAGCCTTGCGGGTAGATCTCGTCCGGGTCCGGCACATAAATCGCATCAACGCCATAGGGCGCCAGTTTCTGAGCATCTTCGATTTCGGTGCGCGGATAATTGGCCAGATCCTCGGGGTTGTTAAACTGCTTTGGGTTCACGAAAATTGTCACGATAACTCGGTCGGTGCCATTTTTGGCCGCCTCAACCAGAGACAGATGCCCCGGATGCAACGCGCCCATAGTTGGGACGACGCCGATTGCCTCACCTTTCTTGCGCCAGTTGGCGGTCAAGGTGTGCAGATCGGAGAGGCGACGCAGGATCGGAGCGGTCATTTAGCTGAGCCCTGTGACGGAGCCTGATCGGCAAAGACATGTTCATCGGCGGGGAAAGCGCGTGCGCGCACTTCGGCGGCGTACTCGGCGATGGCGGCCTCGGCCTGTGGCCCCAGCTCGGCATAGCGTTTGACGAATTTCGGTTTAAAAGCGGTGAAAAAGCCGACCATGTCGTCCACCACCAGTATTTGCCCGTCACATTCGGCGGACGCGCCAATGCCGATAGTAGGGATGGCGACCTCGGCAGTGATTTGGTTGGCTAGACCCTGCGGGACCTTCTCTAACACAAGGGAAAAGGCGCCTGCATCAGCCACGGCATGGGCATCGGCCAGTACCGTCTGTGCCTGATCATCACGGCCCTGCACCTTGTAGCCGCCCAGCGTGTTGATCGACTGCGGGGTCAGGCCGATATGCGCCATCACCGGGATGCCGCGCTTGACCAGAAAGCGGATGGTTTCGGCCATTTCGACCCCGCCCTCTAGCTTGATCGCACCGGCACCGGTTTCCGCCATCAGGCGGGCGGCATTGCGGAACGCCTGTGAGGGGCTTTCCTCGTAACTGGCAAAGGGCATGTCGATGACCATCATCGCCTTGTCCAGCCCGCGAGCAACAGCCTGACCATGCAGGATCATCATCTCCATCGTCACGCCAAGGGTGGATTCCAACCCGTGTAGCACCATGCCGACACTGTCACCGACCAGAACAAAGTCGCAATGATCATCCATCAGTCGGGCCATCGGAGTTGTATATGCGGTCAGACTGACCAGTGGCTCGCCACCTTTTCGGGCGCGAATATCCACGGCATTCGGGGCTCTTTTGCGGGCGGTGGCGCTCATGCTCGCTCCTCGCGGTTCATGTTGCGGTGCGGCATAGCAGATTGGGCCGGGCCAAAGATAGCCCGGTTGCGCGAACATTTCCTTGATTGACCTAAGGTTTAAAGGGACATTGGTCCGCAGACCGGTCCGCGACATGCAGGACCACACAGTTTCAGTGGGGAGACAACGATATGACAAAGCAGATGTTTCGGTCTTTTGCATCGGCGCTGGCGATTGGAGCCAGTTTGATAGCCACCCAGGCCCTGGCCAAATCCGACATCACCATCGCAATGCAGCTTGAGCCGCCGCATCTGGACCCGACCAGCGCTGCGGCACAGGCCATCGATTCGGTTGTCTATACCAATATCTTCGAAGGTCTGACCCGGTTCATGGGCGACGGATCGGTCGTGCCCGGGCTGGCGGAAAGCTGGGAGATATCAGACGACGGCACCGTCTATACCTTTAAGCTGCGCGATGGTGTGACCTTCCACGATGGCACCACCATGGATGCCGAGGACGTCAAATTCAGCCTTGACCGGGCCCGCGCTGAAGACAGCGCCAATGCACAAAAGGCCCTGTTTGCCGGGATCGAAAGCGTTGAGGTCGTGGATCCGTTGACCGTCAGGGTCACCCTGTCAGGACCAAACGGGAATTTCCTGTTCAATATGGCCTGGGGGGATGCGGTGATTGTCGCCCCCGAAAGCATAGAGGCGATCAAGACCAACCCGGTCGGCACCGGCGCGTTTGCCTTTGGGGACTGGGTGCAGGGGGACAGCATCACGCTGACGCGAAACCCCGACTATTGGGGTGATCAGCCCGCGTTAGAGTCTGCTACATTCAAGTTCATCTCGGACCCGACCGCCGCCTTTGCCGCCATGATGGCCGAGGATGTGGATGTGTTCGACATTTTTCCGGCGCCTGAGAACATGCCGCAGTTCGAGGCTGATCCGCGCTTTCAAGTGCTTGTCGGCTCGACCGAGGGTGAGACGATTCTGTCCACCAACAACAAGCAGCCGCCCTTTGACGACATCCGGGTGCGGCAGGCGCTGGCCCATGCCATCGACCGTCAGGCAATTATTGACGGCGCGATGTTCGGCTATGGCACGCCCATCGGAACGCATTTTGCCCCGCATAACCCGGCCTATGTCGATCTGACCGGCAATTCGGCGTATGACCCCAAGAAGGCCGCGCAGTTGCTGGCCGATGCGGGCTATGCCGAAGGGTTCAAGACCACTCTGCACCTGCCGCCGCCTTCTTATGCTCGCCGCGGAGGCGAGATCATCGCCGCGCAACTGGCCGAGGTCGGGATTGAGGCTGAAATCATCAATGTCGAATGGGCGCAGTGGCTGGAATCGGTGTTCAAGGGCAAGGATTTTGGTCTGACTATCGTCAGCCATACCGAGCCGATGGATATCGGCATCTATGCGCGGCCCGACTACTATTTCCAGTATGACAGCATCGACTTTCAGACGCTGATGGAGACGTTGAACGCCACCACCGACCCTGATGAGCGTACCCGCCTGTTGGGCGAAGCGCAGCGTCTGATCGCAAATGATTACGTCAACGGGTATCTGTTCCAGCTGGCCAAGCTTGGCGTTGCCAAGGCTGGCGTTCAGGGCCTTTGGGAAAACGCACCCACAGCGGCCATCGACCTGACCGCCATCAGTTGGGCGGAATAAGACCAGTTCCAGAGAGGAGACCGGCGCATGAGAAGATCAACCCTCGTTGCGTTGATGATTGCGGTTTTAGCCGTGATTGCGCCGGTCGCCAAAGGGGATACGCCGCTTGAACAGGCGGTGACACTGTGGCTGGAGGGCGATGATGAACGCGCTCTGCCACTGCTGGCAGAACTGGCGGCTGATGGTGACGCGCAGGCACGTCTGCTGTTGGGGCGAATTGAAACCGCCGATCTTGGACCATCTCCGTTCCGCCAATCGCTGGGCCGAAAGGGTTCGCGCAAGCTGTTTCGTCAAAAAGACCTGACGGCCTTTGGCCGATCCTGGCTGTTGGTTGAGGCGAAAGGTGGAAATGAGCTTGCCCAAGCGCTGTTGGATGCCAAACGCCCCACACCAGACCCGAAGCTGATTGCACAGCTCAATGCGTTGGGAGAACATCAAGCTACGGACTACCCGACGCGAATTGTGGCGCTCTATGGCGATCCAGAAATGCGCGGCGATCTTTTGGCGGATGGGCAGCTGATGCAGGACCTCAAACCTTACCTGAGTTATCTGACGGTCAATCCCGAGCCGCGTGGCGACGGTCTGGCCGCGCTGCGCCACATTCAGCCTGATCCAGTTGACATGAATTCCGATCAGGCGCTGGGCATGGCGGGGTTGCTGGCCCTGGGGCTGGGATATGGCGATCTGTCTGTGGACAATAGCTGGCGCCCGGCGGTGGAAAACTGGTTGATGACATCCCAGTCGACCCGCCCCATCGCGCAGCTCTGTTCTGACCAATGCGGGGCCGAGGCACCAAACTGCGCCTTTGCCTTCCTTGCCCTGTTTGGCGGCTATTTCGAGGTCATCCGCATCGACAGCCCGCTGGAAACGCTGATCCCGCAGGAGCAGTTTCTGGACAGCCCTCGCGCGCGCCTGATGGTCCTTCGTCGGGCGGCACTGGCCCGGAGCGAGACAAATCTGGAAACGCTGGTGGACAGCGCACCCGCGGCGAAGCTTTCGACCTGCGCGACCGATTTAGTCCGGCAAGAGCAGCAGTCCTACAAGTAGCTGTTGCGTAGGCGCGGCTCGCACCCGTAACCTGTTTGTAATGCTACGCTATGCCCTCAAACGTCTGATTTCGCTGGTGATCAGCCTGGCTATCGCCTCGGTGGTCATTTTTGCAGTGATCGAGGTCGCGCCGGGCGATCCGGCATCCTTCATGCTTGGCGTCAACGCGCAGGCGGACACGCTAGCCGCGCTGCGGGCCGAGCTGGGGTTGGATGTGTCCAAACCGCAGCGCTATTTCAACTGGGTCAGCGGAATGCTGGTCGGGGATTTCGGCACCTCATACACCTATCGCACGCCGGTGTCTCAGATGATTGCGGACCGACTTTGGGTGTCGTTGCCGCTGGCGCTTTATGCACTGACCCTTTCAACCCTGATCGCCTTTCCCGCAGGGATTTACGCTGCTGCGCGCCGGGCGCGGCCCGGCGATGTGGCGGTCATGGGGGCCACACAGCTCGGCATCGCCGTGCCCAATTTCTGGTTTGCTATGATGCTGGTGCTGGTCTTTGCCATCAATCTGCGCTGGTTCAACGCTGGAGGGTTCGCAGGCTGGGACGGCGGGTTTTGGACCGGTCTGCACTCGCTGACCCTGCCAGCCATAGCGCTGGCTCTGCCACAGGCGGCGATTCTTGCAAGGGTCATGCGGTCGGCCCTGCTGGATATTCTGGGTGAGGATTTCATGCGCACCGCACGGGCCAAGGGCCTGTCCCGCCGACAGGCGCTGTGGCGTCACGGGGTGCGCAATGCGCTGATCCCGGTGCTGACTATCATCGGGCTGCAGTTTTCCTTTCTTCTGGCCGGGTCCATCATTATCGAACAGGTGTTTTACCTGCCCGGCCTCGGGCGGTTGGTGTTTCAGGCGATCTCGGCCCGCGATCTGATCGTGGTGGAATCGGTGGTCATGTTGCTGGTTTTTGCAGTGATCACGGTGAATTTTCTAGTTGACCTCGCCTATGCCGCCGTTGACCCCCGTCTGAGGAGCAGGACATGAGCCGCAACCTCATCCTTGGTTCAGTGCTCTCCTCGCTGGTGGTCTTGGCGGCGGCAATTTCCTTTGTCTGGACGCCCTATGCGCACGCCGCGCTGAATATTCCCGCCAAGCTGCAACCACCCAACGCACAGCACTGGTTTGGCACCGATCATTTTGGGCGGGACATGTTCTCAATGATCATGGTGGGTGCGCGCACTTCAATCGCTGTGGCCTTGGTGGCGGTGGGGATCGGAATGACATTGGGCGTGCCACTTGGTCTGGCGGCAGCGGCGCGCAAAGGCACGTGGCTGGATGAGGTGATCATGCGCGGCAACGATCTGGTTTTTGCTTTCCCGTCGTTGGTCATCGCCATCCTGATCACTGCCGTTTTCGGTGCCGGGGCGGTCAACGCCATCATTGCCATCGGTATCTTCAACATTCCGGTCTTTGCCCGTATCACCCGTGGCGCTGCGCTGTCTCTGTGGGAGCGAGAGTTCATCCTGGCCGCCCGGGTCTCGGGCAAGGGCGCGGCGCGGATATCGGCGGAACATATCCTGCCTAATGTGGCGAACTTGCTGATCGTACAGGGCACCATCCAGTTCAGCCTTGGCATTCTTGCCGAGGCAGGCCTGTCCTATGTCGGGTTGGGTGCGCAACCGCCTACGCCCAGTTGGGGCCGGATGTTGGCAGATGCGCAGACGATGGTCAGTTTTGCCCCGCATTTGGCTCTGATTCCGGGGCTTGCAATCATTGTCACTGTTTTGGGGCTGAACCTGCTGGGCGACGGTTTGCGGGATTGGCTGGACCCCCGAATACGGGTGGCGCGCGCATGAGCTTGCTGGAAATCGAAAATCTCAACCTGTCGATTCATGGCATGGACATCCTCAAACAGGTCAGCCTGTCTGTTGCGTCGGGTGAGATCGTCGCCGTCACCGGTGAAAGCGGTTCGGGCAAGTCCATGACGGCGTTGGCGGTGATGCAACTGCTGCCAAACGGTGCGGATGCCGCGGGCGCGATCCGGTTGGACGGGCTGGACCTGCTGAACTGTTCCGAGGATGAGATGTGCGCCCTGCGTGGCGCCTCGGTCGGGATGGTGTTTCAGGAACCCATGACTGCGCTGAACCCGGTCAAAACCATCGGGGATCAGGTGATGGAGACAATCCTGATCCACAAGGCCATGCCTACTGCACAGGCCCGGTCCCGTGCCGAAGAAGTGCTGACGCGCGTCGGCCTTCCACCCGAAAGGTTCCCTCTGTCCCGGTATCCGCATGAGCTGTCCGGTGGTCAGCGTCAGCGCGTGGTGATCGCCATGGCCATCGCGTTGCGCCCAAGGTTGTTGATCGCGGACGAACCTACGACGGCGCTGGACGTCACTACGCAGGCGCAGATTCTAGACCTGCTCACGGGGTTGGTGCGCGAATACGACATGGGATTGCTAATGATCACCCATGATCTGGCGGTTGTGGCCGATATGGCCGACCGGATCATCGTCATGCGCTATGGCGAAGTCGTCGAGGCCGGCGCCACCGAACCCTTGCTGCGGAACATGCAGCACCCTTATACACGCATGCTGTTCCGGGCTTCGGGCCATCAGGTCGACCTGCCGGAACCCAAGCCGGCACAGCCTTTGCTTGAGGTTGCACAGGTGGTCCGGGATTACCGTTTGCCCCGAAAGGGCTTGTTTGATGCGCCGCGACACCACAGGGCTGTGGCTGGGGTCAGCTTTACACTGAACAAAGGCGAGCGCTTAGGCCTGGTCGGAGAGTCTGGGTGCGGAAAATCGACCCTAACACGGGCTATCCTGGGGCTGGAAGAGGTGCAGAGCGGCCAGATTCTGCTGGACGGGCAGCCAGTATTCACCGGGCACAAACCCAATCTGGCCGTCCGGCGTAAGATGCAGGTTGTGTTCCAGGACCCCTATGGCAGCTTCAACCCCCGACACCGGGTCACGCGCCTGGTCACCGAGCCGTTTCACCTGCTCGAACATCCCCCAACCGGGTCCGAGCGGCAGGATCGGATCGCCGAGATTCTGACGGCCGTAGGTCTCAGCCCCGATGACGCGGGTCGGTACATTCACGAATTCTCGGGCGGGCAGAGGCAGCGTATCGCCATCGCCCGTGCCCTGATCATCCGGCCCGAACTGATCTTGTTTGATGAGGCGGTCTCGGCCCTTGATGTTTCTGTCCGAGCGCAGATCCTTGATCTGCTGGCCGAGCTCTGCGGCGCCTATGACCTGACTTATCTGTTCATCAGCCACGACCTAAGCGTCGTGCGCACCATTACCGACCGGGTTTTGGTGATGCAGGCGGGGCAGATTGTCGAACAGGGTGAGACCGAACAGGTCTTTTCCAACCCGCAGCACCCCTATACCCAAACCCTGATCGCCGCCGCACCGACCCTGCCGGATATCAGTCAAAATGTGGCGTAAACTACAAAGTTAGAGACGAAATGGAGCCTGACATGACCAATCCCCTGTGGTTCGATCCCAGCTTGTGCCTGATTGGCGGCGCGTGGCAGCGGCCTGCGTCTCAGGCCGATTTGCCGCTGATCAACCCGTCGGACGGGTCCGAGCTATGTCGGATCGCGCGCGGGGATGCTGATGACATCGATGCTGCGGTGAACGCGGCGCAAAAGGCGCTGGATGGGGACTGGGGCCGCAAAACCGCACTGGAGAGGGGCCGCATTCTGACCCGATTGGGCCAGATGGTGCTGGAACGTGTCGATGATCTGGCTGCGTTGGAGGCGATGGATGTCGGCAAACCCCTGACACAAGCGCGCGCCGATGCGGTGGCACTGGCGCGGTATTGTGAGTTTTACGGAGGCGCGGCGGATAAGGTGATGGGCGAAACGATCCCTTATCTGGATGGCTATACCGTCTATACCCTGCGTGAACCGCATGGTGTGACGGGCCACATTGTGCCGTGGAATTATCCTATGCAGATCATCGGCCGCTCTGTCGGGGCGGCTTTGGCGATGGGCAATGCCTGTGTGCTGAAGCCAGCGGAAGAGGCCTGTTTGACCGCGCTTGCCTTTGCCCATCTGGCGCAGCAGGCCGGGTTGCCGGCGGGCGCTTTGAACGTGGTTCCGGGGCTGGGGGCCGAGGCCGGGGCGGCGCTGTCGGCGCATCCGGGGATTCAGCATGTATCCTTCACCGGCTCCGTTGCCACCGGCGCGTTGGTGCAACAGGCCGCTGGGCATAACGTGGTGCCAGTGACGCTGGAGCTGGGCGGGAAATCCCCGCAGCTGGTGTTCGACGATGCAGATCTGGATGCGGCCCTGCCGTTTCTGGTGAATGCGGGCGTTCAGAACGCAGGGCAGACCTGTTCGGCCTCCTCCCGCGTTCTGGTGCAACGCGCAGTGTATGAGCAGGTCAAATCGCGCATGGCCTCGGCCTATTCCGAGTTGACCGTTGGGCCCGCGTCCGAAGATTTGCGCCTGGGGCCCCTGATTTCAGCACGCCAGAAGGACATCGTGACGGGATTTATCGACAAAGGCGCAGATCTGAATATCGTGGGCCAGGGGCCGATTGTTGGCCACGCACCCGAGTCTGGCGCCTATGTGCAACCGACCCTGTTTGCCGACGTACCCCCTGATCATGTTTTGGCACAGGATGAGATTTTCGGCCCAGTCCAAGTGCTGATCCCCTTTGAGACCGAGGAAGAGGCCCTGCAGATCGCCAACTCCACCGATTACGGGCTGGTTGCCAGCATTTGGACACGCGATGGCGCGCGGCAGATGCGGCTGGCGAAGAAGTTGCGGTCGGGGCAGGTGTTTATCAACAATTACGGCGCTGGCGGCGGTGTGGAGCTGCCCTTTGGCGGTGTCGGGAAATCCGGCCATGGTCGCGAAAAAGGGTTCGAGGCGCTGTACGGATTCTCACAGGTGAAAACCGTAGCCGCGTTCCATGGTTAGGGCCTAAACGATGACCTCGATTGGCTGTTGCACGCCAACGCCAAAGACACGTTTGTAGCGCTCGATCTGATCCGCCGGACCCATCGCTTTTTCCGGGTTGTCCGACAGTTTGACCGTCGGGCGACCATTGGCCGAAACCGCCTTGCAGACCAACGAGAAGGGTGCCAGCGCGTCATCGGGAACCAGCCCTCTGAAATCATTGGTCAGTAGCGTGCCCCAGCCGAAGGATACTTTGGTGCGGCCTGCAAACTGACTTTGCAGTTCGCGGATTTTGTCGACATCCAGACCGTCAGAAAAGATCACGCGTTTCTGTTTGGGATCCTCACCGCGCGATTGCCACCATTTGATCGCAGTTTCTGCACCGGTTGCCGGATCACCGCTGTCGATTCTGATGCCAGTCCATCCCGCCAACCAATCTGGCGCGTCGTCCAGAAAACCCTTGGTGCCATAGGTGTCAGGCAGGATGATCCGTAGGTTGCCGTCATGTTCCTCGTGCCAATCGCTAAGCACGTCATAGGGTGCCTGCGCCAGTTTCTCATCAGTATCAGCCAGCGCAGAGTAAACCATGGGCAACTCGTGGGCATTGGTGCCGATGGCCTCGACCTCGCGCCGCATGGCGATCAGGCAGTTCGAGGTGCCGGTAAATGCAGGGCCCAGACCTTCGATCATGGCTTGGACGCACCAGTCCTGCCATAGAAAGGAATGCCGCCGTCTGGTGCCGAAATCGGCGATGCCCAGCCCCTGAATCCCTCGTAGATGTTCGATTTTCTCCCATACACGGGTCATCGCACGAGCATAGAGAATTTGTAGCTCGAACCGCCGCATCGCATTCAGCACCGAGCGGGATCGCAGCTCCATCAGGACTGCCAATGCGGGAATTTCCCACAGCATGACCTCGTGCCATTTGCCTTCAAAGGTCAATTCGTACTGATCACCATTGCGTTCAAGGTGATAGGGCGGCAGTCGCAGGTTCTCGAACCACCCCATGAAATCCGAACGGAACATCTGACGTTTGCCATAGAAGGTATTGCCGCGCAGCCAAGTGCTTTCCCCCCGGCTCAGGCTGAGTGACCGAATGTGGTCCAGTTGTTCGCGCAGCTCTCCCTCATCAATCAATTCAGCCAATGGAATGTGATTCGACCGGTTAATAAGTGAAAACACCACATCCGTTTGGGGCTTATTTCGAAACACTGACTGGCACATCAGCAGTTTGTAGAAGTCTGTGTCGATTAAAGACCGGACAATCGGGTCAATCTTCCATTTGTGATTGTATACTCGCGTCGCAATATCGACCATTGGGAACTCCTGCGATTTCCGTTGTTAGATCAATAGGTGCGTGGAATGGCAAGAGTCGCTAAATTGATGACAATGACAAGGTCAAGTCACAATGCGAGCATATTGTGGGGTCTTTTCACCGGTTAGTGGAAAGAGGGGGATGGATAGTCGAGGTTTAGTTAGTGAATGGTTCTCGAGTACGACTTTGATATTGTAACGATCGCTTCGGGGGAAAACGATCCGGAGACGACCCCGTCCGGGGCGCAAAACGGACGCAAAGTGCGTGCGCTGTTTCGGAATGTGAAAACAGCCGATGCATTGCGGGCAGCGTCACCCAAAATACGCAAAATTTTTCACGATGCCGGTTTTGGTCTGGATTCGACGCGCAGCGAGATTACCCATGGATATTACCGTCCACAGGATACGGCGGACAGGGATCGCATTCTGCGAGCCTTGTTTCACAATATCCGGACGACGGGAGTCAAAGGCGAATATTGCGGCGAGTTTGATTTCCTGAAGTTCATGAACGATGTAAAAGCCGCCAAGCCGCGCGCCGGGCTGCCCAAAGAGGTTCCGATGTGGAAACCCAGGCCACAGCAGGCGGAATCGGCCGGACCAAATCGCCGAACTGTACCAGGCCGGGTTGGGTTCGCTTTGGGGTTGGCGGTGATTATCTTTGCGCTGCTCAAGTATCTGGCGGCTGCGGGGGCAACCCCTTAAATCAGCCGAACGCCTGCGTCTTTCATCGCGGTCTCTGCAGAGGCCAATGACCCATCCAGGTTAATTGCCCGGCAGGCTCTCATCTGAACTGACACGTCGAAACCCAGCCGCGCTGCGTCAACTGCAGAGTAGTAGACGCAGAAATCCGTGGCCAGCCCGACGAGTGTCAGTCTCTCGATTTCACGGGTGCGCAGATACCCTTCCAACCCGGTGGGCGTGGTCTGGTCGTTCTCAAAGAACGCCGAATAGCTATCGATGTTGCTGCGGAACCCTTTGCGCAGGATCAGATCGCCATCCGTACGCAGGTTCGCATGAAATGCTGCCCCATTTGTTCCCTGCACGCAGTGATCTGGCCACAAAACCTGAGGCCCATAAGGCATCTCGGTCATGTCATAGGGATTTTTGCCCGCATGGCTGCTGGCAAAGGACGAATGCCCCGCAGGGTGCCAGTCTTGAGTCAGGATCACCGTGTCAAAATCTGGCATCATCGCGTTGATCGGAGCCACGATCTCATCCCCGCCGGGAACCGCCAACGCACCGCCGGGACAGAAATCGTTCTGAACATCGATCACAATAAGGGCATGGGTCATGGGGACCTCCTTGGGTTGCGTTATCGGTAGTGGGCGCGACAAGGGGCGTCAATCCGGTCTCTTGCGACTCTGTCCGCGCGGGTTTAGACCGCGCGCATGTATACGATCGCTGCTCTCTATCATTTCACCCGGTTCGCCAACCACGAAGCCCTTCGTGCGCCCTTGCTTGAGCTGTGCCGCGCGCAATCGGTCAAGGGGACGCTCTTGCTGGCACAGGAAGGGATCAATGGCACTATTGCCGGACCCCGCGCTGGCATTGACGCGGTTCTGGCCCATATCCGTGCGCTGCCCGGCTGTGCTGATCTGGAGTGGAAAGAGGCCACGTCTGACCAACCGCCATTTGGCAAGATCAAGGTACGCCTGAAAAAAGAGATCGTGACCATGGGCCAACCGGACATCGATCCGCGCGCCCGTGTCGGCAATTATGTCGAGCCCGAAGACTGGAATGATCTGATCCGCTCGGATGATGTGGTGGTAATCGACACCCGAAATGATTACGAGGTGGCAATCGGTACGTTTGAGGGCGCGTTAGACCCTGAAACAAGCAGTTTTCGTGAATTCCCCACCTGGTGGGAAGAAAACAAGGACCGGTTCCACAATAAGCGTGTGGCGATGTTCTGCACGGGTGGCATCCGGTGTGAGAAATCCACCAATTACCTGTTGGGTCAGGGGGTCGAGGATGTCTATCACCTGAAAGGTGGCATCCTGCGGTATCTCGAGGAAATGCCCGTCGAGAACAGCACCTGGCAGGGCGAATGCTTTGTGTTCGACAACCGCGTATCCGTTGGGCATGGGCTGGTCGAAGGGCCGCACAACCTGTGCCATGGCTGCCGTCGCCCGATCCTGCCTGAGGATGTGAAACGTGCCGAATACGAACACGGCGTGTCCTGCCATCAATGCATAGAGGAAACCTCTGAGGTCGACAAAACCCGGTTCCGGGAACGTCAAAAACAGATCCTGCTGGCACGTCAGCGGGGACAGGAACATCTGGGCACGGACTGATTTTCTGAAATCTGGTTGCCACGCAGGACAGTCCACCGGATAATCCCGGAGATTTCAGCGCGTTGGAGGTTCCATGTCCCGAAAACCCACGACTTTGGAAGAATGGAAATCAACGCTGCTGGCGGCAGCCGCAATGGTGGTTGCCAGTTTCCTCGCATGGTTCGGTCTGTCCCGTCTGAGCGAGGGCACCGCAGGTGACACGATCGGTACGATCGCCTCTGTGGGGCTGGTTGTGTGGATGGTGTCTCAATCCTGGTTCTATATGACTCAGGTGAAATCACCGCGCCGCATTCTGTTTTTGATGGGTGTGTCCTTTATTCAGGTCGTTCCGTTCCTGTTCGCCGCTGCCTATGGCGCATTCGGGTACCAGGATAACTGCGTCATCGGGGCGCAAGGGCCCGCTGATATCCTGTATTTTTCTTATGTTACATTCACCACCGTTGGGTACGGCGATATGTCCCCAACCGGGCTGTGCCGCGCCCTGGCCGTGGCCGAGGCGGTGACCGGCTATATCCTACTGGGCCTGTTCGTCGCGGCGGCGGTGGCGTTGTATGCCCGCAATCATAGTCCGGATTAGGCTCTGATTTCGTCTATTTGTTTTGATCTATCCAACGCGACATCATCTGTTTGTCGCGAAAGCACTCCGACGGGATTGGGCGGCGTTTGCTGCGCGAGATACGTTCGGCAAAGGTAACCTGCTTGCCGGTCGGGTAATTTGCAAATGGCGAGGGATCATCAGGTTTGTGTTTGGAAATCCAGGCAGACATGGACTGACGGTCGCGCTGCGCCTCGACCGGAATCTCAAGAGCAGTTTGCTCCGCGATGGCGCGGGCATAGCGTATCTGCCGATCGGTGGCGGGCAGCAGGTGATAGTCGTTTGTCGGGCCGTGCGGGGCGGTGTTTCGCAATGAATGGGCCATCGGTTGATCCTCTGACTATGTAGAACATAAATAGAACATTAACCGAAAATTTCAAGCCGTGGCCTGTTGGATTTGGCAGGAAATCGCTCTGGATCAGTTTTATTGACTGCTGAGTCAATAAAATATAAACGCGGAGGAAACAGCTTCTGATCAGGGAATCCCCACAATGAGATTTCAGCCCAAGGCGAGCCATTTCATCAACGGTGAATATGTCGACGACACGACCGGAGCACCCATAGACGTGATCTACCCCGCAACAGGGGAAGTGATCGCACGGCTGCATTCTGCTACTCCGCAGATCATAGATCAGGCTCTAAACAGTGCAAAATCGGCACAGGCAGACTGGGCCGCGATGTCTGGGACCGAAAGGGGCCGTGTTCTGCGCCGCGCCGCGGACATCATGCGCGAACGCAATCGTGATCTGTCGATCATCGAAACCCACGATACTGGAAAACCGCTGCAGGAAACGTTGGTTGCCGACGCTACTAGCGGAGCCGATGCGTTGGAGTATTTCGGAGGTCTGGCGGCCTCGCTGACCGGCGAGCATATCCCGCTGGGTGGCGGGGATTTCGTCTATACGATCCGTGAGGCGCTTGGGGTTTGCGTCGGAATCGGTGCGTGGAATTATCCAACCCAGATTGCCTGCTGGAAAGGCGCGCCTGCTTTGGCCTGCGGCAACACGATGGTATTCAAGCCTTCCGAGACCACGCCCTTGTCTGCTCTGCAAGTGGCCGAAATCCTGGTCGAGGCCGGGGCACCAAAGGGTGTCTATAACGTAATTCAGGGTTATGGCGATGTGGGCGCATCACTTGTGACGGACCCCCGTGTTGCCAAGGTCTCGCTGACCGGATCGGTACCGACAGGGCGCAAGGTTTATGCCGCAGCAGCCGATGGCATGAAGCATGTCACGATGGAACTAGGCGGCAAGTCCCCCATGATCGTGTTCGACGATGCGGATATCGAAAACGCCGTGTCTGGCGCCATTTTGGGGAATTTCTACTCCTCGGGTCAGGTCTGTTCCAACGGCACCCGCGTTTTTGTACACAAAGGCATCAAAGAAGCCTTCCTCGATCGCCTGTCCCAGCGTCTGGCGAATGTGAAAATCGGCGACCCGATGGATGAAGAGGTTAATTTCGGTCCGATGGTTAGCGAAAACCAGATGAATATCGCTCTGGGTTATGTTGAAAAAGGCAAGGCAGAAGGTGCGCGTTTGGTCTATGGCGGTGCGCGTATCGAAGGCGACGGGTTCTACATTCAGCCCGCCGTCTTTGCCGATGTGACCGATGACATGGCCATCGCGCGCGAGGAAATCTTCGGCCCGGTTATGTCAGTGTTGGATTTCGAAACCGAGGAAGAGGTGATGGCCCGCGCCAATAACACCGAATTCGGTCTGGCAGCCGGTGTGTTCACCAAAGATCTGACCCGAGCCCATCGTATCGTGGCCGCGTTCGAGGCGGGCACCTGCTATATCAACACCTACAACCTCGCACCGGTTGAAGCCCCGTTTGGCGGGTCAAAAATGTCTGGGGTCGGGCGGGAAAACTCGAAATTGGCAATCAATCATTTCAGCGAGATGAAAACGGTCTATGTCTCGATGAATGATGTCGAGGCGCCTTACTGACTAAATCCACCAATTCAGGCTCTGTTCATGGGGTTTTCCCTCGGGAACAGGGCATTGGATGCCGCGGTTCGTCAGGAGATCAGCCCTGACTAAGTGGCCACCCTGAGTTTTTCCCAGACGTTTCAGTCCGCCCTCACAAGTGCGAGAAGCTGAGCGATGCTCTCTCGGGCGTTGGCCGTGTTTTCAAGCAGGGCAGTTGCATCCGCCAATGGTCGTTCTTCAATCCTGGTTACAGGTTCTGCCAATGCCAGAGTCGCCCGCCTGACCTGTCCAAATTTTTGGTCGACCTCAGGCTGCGGGACGTCTTCCATATCAGAAAGCCAGAACAATCTTTCTGCTTCGTTCACCCTGTCAAACTGCAACAATACCCGCCCTGCATTTTCAAACTCACCTATATCCAGATCGGCCTGCGCCCGAAGTGACATGGCCTTGTCCGAGGGGTCATCCCCTAACTCCAGCAAGGCTTTGTGTGGCTGGCCGGACAACAATGCCGCCTGCGCGCGCAAAAGGGCTCGGTCCTTTCGCCTGATAGTGTCCTGAGGTCGGTTGGACCAAAATAGCGTTGGACGGGCAAACCCCAGCGATGCCAACCTTTCGGCAATGGAGATTGCGGTTTCGGTTTTCAGCGATTGTGCCATCGGTTCGGGCAGGTTGAAGATGCGCCGCAAAAAAGTATCGTCGTCGGCGCGCGCAGTCAGTACTTGAACGGCCCGGTCCAGCGTTTCAGCTGAATTCGGAATATCTTCTAACAGATCAAAAGACTGGTCGAACTCTTGGCCCAAACTCAGCGCCAGCGCATATGTCCGTTGCATAAGTGGGCCGATCTCAGATCGGCGCAATTCGACCGTGTAAGATGCGGCAAGTTCGAGCTCCCGGGCGGAGGCTGACCCGCGTTCCGCCCACCGCTGTTCAATCAGTCGCGCCAGCGCCAGAGGCGCTTCGAGCCCTGCTTCCGAGCTGCCCACCACGTCTTTCAGCAAGGTTTCGGATTTCTCCTGATCGCCTTCGGCCTTTGCAACACCGGCCTTGGCCTGAATCGCGCCGGGGCTGGGTTTGGTTTCGATGCGATTAACAGCCCGCAAGACGCGCCGCGCGGCTTCAAGTTTTTGGGCTGCAACGAAAATGTCGGACAGCATGGGTCCGACTTGCCGGCGCAGATGATCCGGTAGTCGCGCAAACGATTGTTCCATAACCCTTATCTGGGCATCTTCGGCGAGCTTACCCTCGGTCAGAGCGGCCCAGATTGCGGCGTCACTTTCGCAACGCTGTAGGTCGCGGAATGGATTTGACCCTTTCAGTGGCCGGTTGTCCAGAACAGCGGCAATCGCAGAAATCCGGTTCGTTTCCGGCGTCTCTTCACCAATCCAGCCAAGGCTGCGAACCGCCTCGGCACCGAAGCCGAAATACGCATAGAGCTTGGCAAGCTTCATGGCCCGTCCTTTGTCAACGCGATCAAACTCCTGAAACAGGCCAGTGCGCAGCTCTGCCACCTGTTCGGGGAACAGGCGCCCATCGGACCAGCTGTCAAAGCCTAGCTCGGTGCTGGAAATGCAGGCCGGTTTCTTCTCCAGTTGTGGAATGGATGGTCCCAGCAAGCCATCCAGATCATCCAGTACCGAAGTGACCGCGATGTTCAGGTCCATGCGTGGCGGCATGTTCAGTGATTGATTGCCGTTCGAATCTCGTGGGCCGATCTGGGACAGTTCAAGATCAACCAGATCTCGGTCAGCGCCCTGCAACAATCGCGTCGATAGCTGGTCCTCAATTACCTGCGCATTGAGATTCAAAAGCGGCAATACCAGAGGATCAAGCGCCTGTGGCCCGGGCAGCGGGGCGTTTACCACTGCCGTTTTGGGCAGCGTTGGGGGTGGAATGTCGCTGCTGATCGGTGGAAGGGCTGCCCCCGGCGCAATATCCACAACGATCATCGTGTTTTGATGCAGAAATGCGGTGGCAAAGCAGTCGCAGCCGAATTCCATCTCTAACGCATCACCCGGGTTGGTCTGTGAGATCGCAGACAGACGGTTCTGCGACAGCCGCTGAAACACTGCCCCGGTCTGAAATTCGGCATCAAAAAGCGCTATGTCGAGTCTTGCGCCATTCTTCGTTTGCTTCAGACCCCATTCCGTTCCCGGGGGCACCTGCACAACAAGACGCGTATATCCGTCATGCTCGCCCGATCGCACAGAAATGTCGCGCGCGCCAGCCTGTCCAGCGGCCGTAAGCGCCGCTGAAACCATTAGGGCGTATCGGATCATGCCGCTGCCTGCTTTAGCTCTTTCAAGGCCTCTTCAAGTTCTGAGAAACCCGGCCTGTTATGGGTGGGAGTGTTCTGCCGTCCGACTTCGATGCACATGGCAGGGTTGTGGTTGTGCAGGTTGGCAACCAGAACCTCTTTGATCAACTGATAGAAATGATTGTCTTCCTCCACCACGGATTTGAGTTTTCCTGCAAATGGGCCGACCAACCCATAAGCCAGAAAGACCCCCAGGAACGTCCCGACCAGAGCGCCACCGATCAGCTTTCCCAACACTTCTGGGGGTTGATCGATCGAGCCCATCGTTTTGATAACGCCCAGAACTGCCGCAACAATTCCAAGTGCGGGAAGGCCGTCAGCAACAGTCTGTAGCGCGTGGCTAGAGTGCATGGCGTGGTGAAAATTCGCCTCCATCCGCTTTTCCAGCACCTCTTCGACCTGGTGGGGATCGTCATAATTCAAAGAGGCGGCCCGCATCGTGTCGCAGATCAAGTCGACGGCTTCTTTGTCGGCCTGAATTTTCGGATATGTCGAAAACAGAGGCGAGTTTTCGGGGTCTTCAATATGTTGTTCAACCTCGACCGGGTTGGCCTTGGCGATACGGATCAGCGAAAACAACAGGCACAGCAGGTCACGGTAGTCATCTGGTTTCCACTTCGGCCCTTTGAATACTTTTGCCATATCCTTGATCGTGTGCTTCACGGCGCTCAGGTCATTGCTGATCATAAATGCGCCGACCGCAGCGCCACCAATCATCATCATTTCAAACGGCAGGGATTTCATGATGATGGTCATTTTCCCGCCAGCCGCCAAATAGCCGCCGAACACCATGACGAAAATAACGACAATTCCGACAATTCCGATCATAAGAGGTCTCCGGCGAATTCCGATGCAGGGTTGAAAATCATGGGGGCTACTCCTGCGGAGCCGAAGCGTTTCGCCCGGCCATAATCACGCTGATTGTATAGGCAGCCTCGGGGTTCAGGCCTGCCAAAACACCGGCTGCGGCATCGGGCGGCATCCGTGACAGGAATCCGGCGGCAAAGGTCGGGTCCATCGTTTCAAACAGGGCGGCCGCATCTTTCGGCTTCATGTTCTGATAGACATCCGTCAGGCGCGTAAGGTCTGTCTCAGCCGCTTTTTCTGCAATGGCCAGCGTCTCACGCAGCGCCTCTTCTGCCTGCTGCAGGGCGGCCAGGCGGGTCTCGATGGCCTCATCGGCAATGGCCAGCGCCTTTTCCCGATCAATGGCTGTGGCTTCGCGTTTTTTCAACGCTTCTTCGCGCCGCAGCAATTCGGTCAGCAGTATCCGGGCTCCGGGCAGCTCTGCTGGGGTCTCTTTCGGTTTTGCTTCTGCCTGCTCGGCCCCTTTTGCCAGGGCTGGTGCAGCCTCAAACCCCAGCCGAATCGCGGCTGACCCAAGCATCAACAGTGAAATAACTGTCAGGACACCGCTTCTTGGTCGTTTCTCTTCAATGTGTCCGCTCATGTCGCGGCCTCTCCGCTATTGCGGTCGTGGCGGAAAAACATCAGCCCGCCCGGGCGTTTTTCCTGAGTGTCCTCAAATTTGGACGCCGTAGGATCCTCTGGCTTTTCCACCGCCTCGATTGGAACCTCTTCAGGCACAGGATCCGTCGTTGGTTCCTCGGCCTTGGGTTCTTGCGGCTTGGGATCTTCAACCTTGATGTCATTGGCGGGTTCTTCGGCCGGAATGACATCATGCATCGAAGCCATCATCAGTTCGAGCCGCTGAGCAACCGATTCCGCCCTTTGGGTCAGTGCCTCAAGTACAAGGCCCGACTGGTCCGAAGCAGTTCGTGCCGAATCAAGCGATTTCTTCAACTCATCCGCCTGAGATGACAGGACAGCGACCGCGCCACCGACACCTTGTTCCAGATTAGTGAACCGCTTTAACCGACGGGACAGCACGAAACAGTAAAGACCCGCACCCAGCGCACCTGCGACCAGCAAAATATCTGCAATCAGCTCCATCTCGGCCTCCTAATTCAATACGAATTCCATCACGAGGACATCGCGCACGCGCCCTTCCCCGACGACGATTTCAATGCGGCGCAAAAGGTGACCGCGGATGCGCATCAGTGCGAGCGAATCCTCCAGATCCGACACTTCGACCGCCCGCAGATACCCGTTCAGAACATCCATGATTCGCGGCTTCATCTTCTCGACATCCGAGGCGTAGCTGCTGTTCACCTCAAGCTGGGCATGGAATTTCAGGTGCCGCGAATCGCCGGCATTGACCGAGACGATCACCGCCGGCAGGTCGATAAAACCAACCTCAGGCAGGGCTTTAACCTCGGTCCCTTTGTCTTTTTCCTTGGCGTCTTCCGCGGCTGGTTGCCCGCCAAATGGCAGTAGCCCCGAAGTGGTCAGGAAATACCCGCCCGCAGCCCCGGCAACGGCCAGAATCACCCCAATGACCAATCCTTTTTTCCCCGATTTTTCCGGGGCTTCTGCCTGTTCTGCAGTCGCGTCAGTCATGACGTCCTCATTCATTCAGTCTGGGGATGTCATAACCCGGCAGGGACTAACCGATTGTTAAGGGCAATCGTCCAAACAGGGGGTGCGCCGGGCAGAATGTCGGTGAGTCGGAGGTGAGCGTGCAGCAGATCGGAACTGTCTGGGCAAGTTTGGACAGGCGAAAGCAAATCATTGTCGCCGGTGCAGTCGTGCTGGTGTTTTTGGGGGTCCTAGCGATGTCGCGGTTGGCGACGGCGCCGTCGATGACCCTACTCTATGCCGGGCTGGAAAGCGGCGCGGCGGGGGATATCGTTCGATCACTGGATCAGCGCGGCGTACAGTATGAGATTCGGGGCGGTTCGATTTACGTGCCCGGCTCGCAGCGGGACGAATTGCGCATGACTCTGGCCAGCGAAGGCCTGCCTGCGAACGGAAACCGCGGGTATGAGCTTTTGGATTCACTCAGCGGGTTTGGCACCACCTCGCAAATGTTCGATGCGGCCTATTGGCGTGCGAAAGAGGGTGAGCTTGCGCGCACGATTGTCGGCAGCCCTCATATAAGCCAGGCGCGCGTGCATATTGCCAACGGGTCGACGAATCCGTTTCAGCGCAGCGTCGCGCCGACGGCGTCGGTCTATCTGGTGTCCTCGGGTGCGGATATCACTTCGGATCAGGCCAAGGCGATCCGGTTTCTGGTCTCTTCCGCCGTCAGTGGCCTCGCACCCGAGAATGTGGCGGTGATTGATTCCAATGGTGCGGTCATTGGCGCAAAAGAGACTGCGGTGGCAGCAGATACCGCGGATGACAAGTCGCGCCAGCTGCGCGAACGGGTCCTGCGTCTGATTGAGGCCCGAGTGGGGGCCGGAAATGCAGTCGTTGAGGTCAGTGTTGATACGGTCACCAAAACCGAATCCATCCGCGAAAGGCGCTTTGATCCTAAGGGACGCGTGGCCATCAGCACCGATGTCGAGGAACGGTCTGACAGCGCCCGGAACCAATCGTCCGACGTCACGGTGGCGTCGAACCTGCCCGATGGGGATGGCGCGGGCGGGGACGCAACCAATTCAAATGCCACACAGACGCGGGAGCGGGTCAACTATGAAGTATCCGAGACTGAGTTAGAGGTTCATACCGCACCCGGGGCGATCAAGCGTCTGACCGTTGCGGTTCTGGTAAATGGAACGCGCTCGGTTGATGCCTCGGGTGCAGAAAGCTTTGCGCCATTGCCCCAGACCGAGCTTGACGCATTGGGAGAGCTTGTGGCCTCGGCCGTTGGGTTCGATGCCGAACGTGGCGACGTCATCACCCTGAAATCGCTGGATCTGCCCGCAGTAGAGCCTGGCGGAACTGTGGTTTCGTCTTCGATCTGGCAGCAGGTTCATTTTGACGCGATGTCACTGGTCCAAATGGCCGTTCTGGCGATCGTGATGCTGGTTCTGGGATTGTTCGTGATCCGCCCGATCCTGATGAAACCGGCCCTTGCCCCCGCCCTTTTGCCGGCGGGAACACCGCCAGAGCCCGAGGCGGTTCTGACCGGTGAGATCGCGACCGAAGAGGACGGGCAATTCGCCGCTATTCCGGGACATACCCCGGGGGATGTACCCGCGCTGGCGGCAAATCCGGGCGCTGATCCGGTTGATCGGCTGCGGGCCATGATCGGCGACAAGCAGGAGGAGACCGTGGAAATCCTGCGCAGTTGGCTTGAAGAAAGCGAGGAGCGTGCGTGATGTCGATAGCCCATCTTCTTGAGGATTTCACCGTACAGGCAGGCGGCGGCAAAGTTCATTTACTGGACGAAGAGGCGCTGGAAGAACAGCGGCTTGGAGCCTTCGAACACGGCTATCGCGCCGGATGGGACGATGCCCTTCAGGCCCAAGAACAGGGTCGTGGACAGGTATCAGACAACCTCGCCCGCGCGCTTGAGGATATGTCCTTTACTTATCACGAGGCGACGAGCCGGATGACACTGTCGTTGGAGCCCATGTTCCAAAGCCTGGTCAATCTGGTGTTGCCGGACACCCTGGATCGGGGGCAGGCCCCGCGGCTGGTCGAACAGCTTACCGAAATGGCCCGGGAACAGATTGGTCAGCCGATGCAGGTCTTTGTGCCTTCGGGTTTCGCGGATGCGGTCGAGGGGCTGTTGCCCCCTGAATTGGCCACCCCGACACGGGTTGTCGAGGACCCGTCTCTGGTGCCTGGTCAGGCGCGTCTGCAGGTTGGTACCTCGCAGCGAGAGGTGGATAGCAGCGCCTTGCTAGAGACAATCCGTTCAGCATTTGACGCTTACGTGTATGAGGCAAAAGAGGCATTGAACAATGAGTGACCCGCAATCCCCCAAACCCGAAAAAGCCAGCCCGTTTGATTCCGTTCCGATCGAGGTAACCGTGTCAGTCGGTCGGGCGCGCCCGCTAATCCGAGATCTGCTGAATATGGGGGAAAACGCTGTTCTCACCCTGGACAAACGGATCGAAGATCCTGTGGACCTATATGTTGGCGATCAACTGGTGGCGCGCGGTCTGCTGGAAGAGATGGAGGGTGATCAAGCCGGGCAACTGGCCGTGCGCCTAACCGAAATCGCGGATCTGCAGAACGGGATCGGGTAATGCGTTTCCTGTTTTGGGTGGCGGTGCTGCTGACGCTGACGCCGTCTCTGGCCGCCGCGCAAGAGGTGTCGCTGTCACTGGGCGAAGGCGGGTCGATTTCCGCGCGCACCATTCAGTTGATTTTGCTTATTACCGTGCTCAGCCTCGCGCCTGGGCTGGCGATCATGATCACCTGTTTCCCGTTCCTGATCACCGTTCTGGCCATCTTGCGGCAAGGGATCGGATTGCAGCAATCCCCCCCCAACATGCTGATCGTCAGCCTCGCACTGTTTCTGACCTATTTCATCATGGAGCCGGTCTTTTCGGAGGCCTGGACCACAGGTATTCGCCCCATGGTCGAAGAAACGATGGAGGTCGAACCAGCGTTGGAGCGCGCGTTGCAGCCGTTTCGTGCCTTTATGGCAGGGCGAGTTGATCCGGATACTTTCCACGCCATGGCAGCATTGCGACCCGGGGGTGATACGGTTTCCTTGTCGGCCGAGGCACCCTTGTCGATCTTGATGCCGTCTTTCATGCTCTCTGAGATAGCGCGGGCCTTTCAGATCGGGTTTCTGATCTTCCTGCCGTTTCTGATCATTGATCTTGTGGTGGCCGCTGTGCTGATGTCGATGGGGATGATGATGGTTCCGCCTGCAACAGTGTCGCTGCCGTTCAAACTAGCCTTCTTTGTCATTGCCGACGGCTGGTCGCTGATCGCAAGCGCGCTGGTGCGTAGCTATATGACATGAATCGTCACTGCCTGGTGATCTGCAGACGTGCGCGCAGGCCTTGCTCTCCGGCTTCGAAGCTGAGGGTGCCGCCATGCTGTTCCGCGATTGTCGCCGCGATTGTCAGACCCAGACCAAACCCATCCGAAGACCCGGTGTTTGACCCGCGCCGGAACGGGGCCATCAGGGCTTCGATATCCGAGACGGACAGATCGGCCCCTTTGTCCTCGACGGTGATGGTTGCTATTTTGGCATCGGTTTCCAGCTGAACCTCGGCATGGCGACCATATTTCAGCGCATTGTCGATCAGGTTGGTCAGGGCGCGCTTCAGCGAAATTGGCCTGCCGACGACCAGCATTCTCCGGGTCTCGGGCAGGGATCCATGCCCTCGGCGCGACATGAAAACGGAGGTGCCCCCCTGAACCGCCACCGGGGTCAGCTTTTTCAGGGTCACCGGCAGATCCATATCCTGATAATCCGCCACCAAGGCTTCGACCAGCGATGTCAGTGAAATCTGGCGCGGTTCTTCGATGCTCAGCTCGGACCTTGTGTAGGTCAGAACGCTTTCGATCATGCCGGTCATCTGATCGACATCGGCCTCAAGCTTTTCGCGCAGCTCTACATCCGGGATCAAAGCGGCACGCAACCGGACGCGGGTGGCCGGGGTGCCCAGATCGTGGCTGACACCCGACAAGACAGTGGCGCGCTTTTCCAGCTGCATGCGCTCGGCGTCCAGATGCTCGTTCACGGCCGAGACGATGTCGCGCAACTCGGCCGGGCCATCGGCCTCATAGCTGTTCGGCCCGCCCCGTCTTTTGCGGTCGCGCAAGGCAGTAGAGAAGCGGGTGAAACTGTCCGATACATTGCCGACCGAGGTAAGGATCACCGCCAGCGCGACAATGGCGACCAGAATCGTGGGCAGACGCAAGTCGGTTGGGGCTGCACGGCATCCCCAGATATCTGTCCCGTCCACCTGTTGCCATGCGCCGCGCCCATAGCGGGCGATCAGTATGGGTTCGCTGCAATAGGTCGCCAAAAGCCGGGTCAGGTTGCCCATTTTCTCTGGGCCGGTCTGGTCGATGCCGGAGAGGATGTCGGACACTGGGTAAACCAGCCGGTCTGACATCACAGCCAGCGTCAGCTCTCGGCCCGAAACCGGTGCCGAGCTGTCGGTCAGGATCGACAGGTTGGTGACAAAGCTGCGATCCGAAAACCCGGGGAGTTGTTCGAACTGCCCGGCGTCCGCCAGGCTGGCGGATTTGGGTGGCAATGGAGTAATGGTGATGCCCGGCGGTGGGGATTTACCGATGCGCAAATCCTCATAGACCGCGAACCCGGCAACATAGGCGCGTGTCTGGAATTCCTGCCATGCGCGGGCCGAGGCGAACCAAAGGCCTGCTGCCAGCAACCCCGAGGTAAAAGCGGCGCAGGTCCAGATCCAGCCCAGGCTGCGCAGGCGAGTGGCGCGGACGGTCATGCGGTTTCGTCCACAGAGACCTCTGCGGCAAAGATATAGCCCACACCGCGTTCGGTCTTCAGCATTTGCGGGTCTTTGGGGTTGGCCTCGATCTTGGATCGCAGCCGCCCGACCAGCATGTCGATGGCGCGCCCCTGGCCTTCGCTCTTGTCAGTAGCGCCTGTTACATCCAGGGCCGCGGCGATTTCATCCCGGGTCAGGGGAATATGCGGGTTGGCCAGAAAAACCTTGAGCATTGCTGTTTCTCGCTGGGACAGGGATACCAGATATCCGTCCGGCGAATGCACTTCGTCCCGTTTGCCGTCATAGAGCCAGCCGTCAAACCTAAAGGTGCGGGTGCGGCGGCGATAGGCAAGCGAAGGTGTACGACGCGCCCGTTGCATGACGGCGCGAACGCGAGCCAGCATCAGTTGCGGATTAAAAGGCTTGGCGATGTAATCGTCGGCGCCTACCTCATACCCGGCCATGCGTTGATGATCGGCGGACAAGGCCGAGACCAGAATGATCGGCACGTCCTGTTCGGCCCGCAGGCGGGCACAGATATCAACGCCGTTTTCATCCCCCAGCATCACATCCAATAGAATCAGGTCGATCCGACCCGACTTGAGATGGGCGCGGATTTCGCTTTCGGAACTGGCGGGCAGCGCAATGAAGCCATTCTGTTGCAGGAACTGGGTCATCATCGACCGCATTTCAGGGTCGTCATCCACCACCAACAGCCGCGGAATGCTCACAGTGTTCTTCCTCCTGTTCTCTGGCCCCAAACTTCGTCCATTGTAACGAACGGAAACAGATTCAATGCTAACGTAACACGCTGTAACAAAAGCGGTGAAAATTTGCGCCTTTCCCGGGTATTGGCCCGGATTAAGCGTTGTCAGACTCAGATAGGGGCACAGTATTGCGGCATTGCCATTTTGACTGGCACCGAATTCTCAGGGAGGAGAAAACATGAAACGATTTTCTTTTGCGACTGTGTCCGCATTGGCCGTCGCAGCCGGATCATCTGTGGTGGCCGAACCACAGGCGGAGGTCTTGCATTGGTGGACATCCGGTGGCGAGGCCAAATCGGTGGCCGTGCTTCAGGAAGAGTTTGCCTCGAACGGGGGCACATGGACCGATATGCCTGTCGCAGGCGGCGGCGGTGATGCAGCCATGACGGCGCTGCGGGCGCGGGTTCTGGCAGGCAACGCGCCGACAGCGGTTCAGCTGAAAGGCCCGGCGATTCAGGAATGGTATGAAGAGGGTGTTCTGGCCGATATCTCGAACGTGGCCGCCGCCGAAGGCTGGGCCGAGGTTCTGCCCGCGTCGATCGCTGGTCACATGATGTGCGAAGGCACTTGGTGCGCGGCGCCTGTGAACGTTCACCGCATCGACTGGATCTGGGCCAATGCCGATGTGCTGGCCGCAAACGGAATCGAGATGCCGACCACATGGGAAGAGTTCAACGCCGCAGCCGAAAAACTGCAGGCCGCCGGTGTGATCCCGCTGGCGCATGGCGGTCAGGCCTGGCAGGACGCTACGGTTTTCGAAGCCGTCGCGCTGGGTCTTGGCGGACCGGAATTCTATCAGAAAGCCCTGGTCGATCTGGACCCCGAGGCGTTGACCTCGGACACAATGATCCAGGTCTTTGACCAAATGCGCACCCTGCGTGGTTATGTGGACGAGAATTTCTCGGGCCGCGACTGGAACCTGGCCACCGCGATGGTGATGAACGGCGAAGCGGCCTTTCAGATCATGGGTGACTGGGCCAAGGGCGAATTCCTGGCAGCGGGCAAGAAGCCTGGTGAGGATTTCCTGTGCGCCTCGACCCCCGGCGATGGATATCTGTATAACGTCGACAGTTTTGCCATGTTCGAGGTTGAGGGCGACGACAATCGCGCCGGTCAGGAATTGCTGGCCAAGCTGATTGTTGCACCGAACTTTCAGGAAGTGTTCAACCTGAACAAGGGTTCGATCCCGGCCCGGACCGATGTGTCGCTGGATGCCTTTGACATCTGTGCGCAAATCTCGGCCGAAGACATGGGCTCGACCTCGGCAGGTGGTTCGCTGCTGCCATCTTATGCCCATGGCATGGCGCTGCGCGGGTCGCAGGCTGGTGCGATCACAGATGTTGTGACCGCGCATTTCAACTCGGATATGTCCTCGGCTGACGCGGTTCAGCAACTGGCGGACGCGGTGGCCAACAGCTACTGATCCAAAACGCTCTGCCCCCCAAGGTGTGGGGCAGAGCATCTTTCCCCGGAGGAAAACATGTCCGAATGGCTGGAAAACCACCTGCCCAAGGTGGTGCTGGCACCGTCGTTCATCGCCGTATTGATCTTTGTCTACGGATTTATCGGATGGACCGCATGGGTGTCGCTTACACGCTCAAAACTGCTGCCGAAATACGAGATCCATGGCTTCATCCAATATGAGCGCCTGTTCGACTCTCCTCGCTGGGATACGGCGATTGGCAACCTGTATATCTTTGGTACTCTGTTCATCGTGATCGCGATGCTGCTGGGCCTGCTGCTGGCCATCCTGCTGGATCAGAAAATCCGCGTCGAAGGAGCGATCCGAACAATCTATCTCTACCCCATGGCGCTGTCGATGATCGTCACGGGCACGGCGTGGAAGTGGATCCTGAACCCCGGTCTGGGGATTGAGTCCATGGTGCAGGGTTGGGGCTTTCCCAACTTCGAATTCGATTGGCTTGTGAATCCCGATTACGCGATCTACACCATCGTCATTGCCGCACTCTGGCAAAGCTCGGGCTTTGTGATGGCGTTGTTTCTGGCCGGTCTGCGCTCGGTTGATGGCGAGATCATCAAGGCCGCACAGGTCGATGGTATTCCAACATGGCGTATCTATACCGCGATCATCATCCCGTCGATGGCCCCGATTTTCCTGTCCGCTTTCATCGTGTTGGCGCATCTGGCAATCAAAAGCTTTGACCTTGTCATCGCCCTGACTGGCGGCGGCCCGGGTTATGCCACTGATCTGCCGGCCACTTACATGTATGCGATGGCCTTTTCGCGCGGCGATATCGGTCAGGCGGCGTCTTCTGCAATGATCATGATGCTGGTCGTCTTTGCCATCGTGGTTCCTTATCTCTACTCAGAATTGAGGGCTAAAAATGACTGATCTGTCGATGCCCCACACCCAAACCCGCAGCCAAAGTAACATGAGCAAAATCGCCCTGCGCTGGCTGCTTTACGTGGTGCTGTGCCTGTTCGCGCTGTACTATCTGATGCCGCTGTTTGTGATGTTGACGACATCGCTGAAAAGTCTTGAGGAAATCCGTACCGGTAGTCTGATATCGTTACCGCGTGAGGTGAGTTTTGAGGCCTGGAAAACCGCTTGGTCGGGCGCCTGCACGGGTATCCAATGCGAAGGTCTGCGGCCTTACTTCTGGAACTCGGTCCTGATTGCGGTGCCTGCGGTGGCTATCTCGACCCTGCTGGGTGCTCTGAATGGTTACGTTGTCGCGCAGTGGCGGTTCAAAGGGGCTAACATCATCTTCTCGCTGATGCTGTTTGGTTGCTTCATTCCGTTTCAGGTCGTCCTGCTGCCGATGGCGCGCCTTCTGGGCATGATGGGTATTGCCGGAACCATTCCGGGCCTGATCTTTGTCCACGTAATCTATGGTCTTGGCTTCACCACGCTGTTTTTCCGCAACTATTATGTCTCTATCCCGGCCGAGCTGACCAAGGCCGCCCGCGTCGATGGGGCCGGGTTCCTGCGGATTTTCTGGTCGATCTTCCTGCCACTGTCACTGCCGATCATCGTGGTAACCGTGATCTGGCAATTCACGCAGATCTGGAATGATTTCTTGTTCGGCGTCTCGTTCAGCCAGGCGGGCACACAGCCTGTGACCGTGGCGCTTAACAACATCGTAAACTCCACCACCGGTGTCAAAGAATACAATGTCGACATGGCCGCCGCGATCATCGCGGGTCTGCCGACGCTGCTCGTCTATGTCGTTGCCGGTAAGTATTTCATCCGCGGCCTGACCGCTGGCTCTGTGAAGGGATAGAATGATGGCTCCCATCCTTGATATCAACAAGCTGTACAAGAATTACGGCGCAACCGAGATCCTGAAAGATATCAATATCTCGATCGAACCGGGCGACTTTCTGGTGCTGGTTGGCCCCTCGGGTTGTGGCAAATCCACCTTGCTGAACTGTATTGCCGGGCTTGAACCGATCACTGGCGGCACGCTGGCCATTGGCGGCAAAGACATGACCCATGTCAGCCCCAAGGACCGGGACATCGCCATGGTGTTTCAGTCCTACGCCCTGTACCCAACCATGTCTGTGGCCAAGAACATCACCTTTGGCATGAAAGTGCGCGGCGTGGATCAGGCTACGATGGACGCTAAGCTAAAGGATGTGGCCGCGCTGCTGCAAATCGAACCGCTGCTGAACCGCCGTCCCAGCCAGCTGTCCGGTGGTCAGCGTCAACGGGTGGCGATGGGACGGGCGCTGGTGCGCGACCCCAAACTGTTCCTGTTTGACGAGCCGCTGTCGAATCTCGACGCCAAGCTGCGGGTCGAGATGCGGACAGAAATCAAGAAGCTGCACCAGACTCTGGATGCCTCTATCGTTTATGTGACCCACGACCAGATCGAGGCGATGACGCTGGCCACCAAGATTGTGGTTCTGAAAGGCGGGATCGTGCAACAGATCGGCAGCCCGGCCGAGATCTATAACAACCCCGCCAACCTGTTCGTGGCTGATTTCATGGGCTCACCTGCGATGAACCTGATCCCTGCAAAGGCCACCAAGAACGGCACGGGCACCGAAATCGCCATTGAGCGGTCATCCGGTGAAACGCTAGTCCTGAAGGATGCCCGTGATCTGTCACTGCCGCAGGATGTCATTCTGGGCCTGCGCCCCGAGGATATCGCCGAAGCCGGTTTCCGCGCCGGGGACGGCGTGCAGGAAGCGGTTTGCATGGTCGACATGGTCGAACCTGCCGGAGCTGACACCTATGTAGTGTCCGAACTGGGCGGCAAACAGGTCACTGCGCGCCTGCACGCGGAAACCAGCGCCCAGGCCGGGCAAGAGCTGAACCTGGCCTTTGACATGAGCAAAGTGTCCTATTTTGCCAAGGAAACCGGCGAGCGGTTGAACTAGCGCACTGCGCAGGACTTGTTCTTGCTAAACTCGGGCAATTTCGCCAAGTACTGACGCCATGTCAGGCCAACGAGATTGCCCGGGGAATATCGATGATACTGGAAATTCGACATTACACACTAAAACCGGGCCGCCGAGAAGCGTTCATAGAATTCTTTGAGAAACACAATCGCGCTGCGTTGCGGGATGCAGGAATGCTTGTGTTTGGGCCGCTCAGAGATCTGGAAAATCCTGACAAAGTGCATTGGATGCGCGCGTTCTCTTCGTTGGAAGAACGCGACAGGATAAAGGACAGCTTCTATGGTGAGGCGGTCTGGAATGACCAGATCGAACCCATTGCAATGCCAATGATCGCACACTATGAGGCCGAACTGGTCGAAACTACGAGCGGATTTGAGAGTTTTGACTGCAGCAAATCGCTGTGAATTCACCCGGTTCGCTTCATATCCTTGATCAGACGGTTCAGATCACCGCCGCGCGCGTCCAGCATGGCGCCAATCTCGGTACGTTCGGTCAGCAGCATGTTCACGCCTTCGATAAACATGTTGAAGAATTTGTCGCGGCCGGATTTGTCGGACACCAGGAAGGTCACCTCAAAAGGCGAGGAGCCCTGCAACTTGACCGAGGTACGCACCTCGTATCCCGCTTTGATCTTGCGCGCATTGCGAACGGTCACCTGGCCGCCAATAAACTCGCGAAAGCGACGCCCGTATTTGCTGGAGATATAGCCCTGAAACGCGTCGGTGAACTGCCTGATCTGCGACGCACTGGCCGAGCGGCCATCGGCCCCCAACACATAGCGCGCCATGATCGGAACATCGGCATATTGCACGAAAATCTTCTCAAAATCGCGGATCATGCTCTTTTCGGATTTTCCCGAACTGATGACGCGATTGATGTCATCCACAACGCTAACGACCAACGCTTTTGCACTGGCCTCTGTCTGGGCAAAGCCTGGCAAGGGGAGGGTGGCTAGCGCCAGGCCGGCGATGCCAGATGCTATAAACTCTCTTCTCTTCAAATAATTACTCGGCATATGGATCCTCGTAGGGGTCAAGGTAGGGGTCTCTGACAGGGTCGGTCCCGATATCTGCATAGGGATCGTCATACAATCCCAGATAGGCGTCCTCATCATCGCGTGCCAGTTCGAAACGTCGATTTTGCAGGTAAATTGTTTGTGCCTGCTTATAGCTGTCAGCACTTTCATAGAGGATGGAATCGACTGTGTCCGAGAACCGTCCACGGTCGCCCATCCGCCTTACGATTTCGGCGTAGACGCCGATATTTTCGACCGGGCGCACCGGTGTGAAGTTGATCGGGTTCGAAAACAGGTTGACGACGACGCCGACCGCATCCCTGGATGTTGAGGGACCATAGAAGGGCAATTCCACATAGGCGCCTTCGCCAAAACCCCAGACGTGCAGGGTTTCACCGAAATCGGTATCCACGGGCGGCAGGTTCAATTCGCTGGCCGGGTCAGACAGACCCGCGCCACCAACGGTCGTATTGATGAGGAACCGCAGTAGGGCATTGCCCGACTGCTTCAGATTGCCCTGCAGCAGATAATCCAGAGCCTGACCCGGCATAGTCAGGTTTTCGGCAAAATGGTTGAAACTGGTCACCATCGGATCGGGCACGATCTTCACATAGCCCTTCGAGGCCGGACGGAACAGGAACCGGTCGACGCCCAGATTGAACTTGTGAATGCCGCGGTTTGTATTCTCGTAGGGATCGAAAGTATCGCCGCGCGCGGCCTGATCGGCGGGTTGGGACGCACAAGCGCCAAGAACGGTCATCAGGGTCACGACAATCAGGGGCTTGAATCTGATCTTGCTCAACACGGTATTTCAACTCCAAACGCGCCAGCCGTTTTGTGAGAGGGGCTGGACGCTCAATCAATAATGCCTGCGGCCATTTTGCGGCTCAATCTGTCGTCACATAAAGGTTTTGGGCCCATTTTGAAACAGTTCGCGTTTAACCCGGCCGACTGCATCTGGTAAAGTGACACAAGTTCAACACCTCGGGATAAGAGAAGTTACGCTTAATACGCCACTGACCGCAGTTTTACTGGTTTCACACTTTTCCAGCCGAACGATCCCGGATAGCGTCCCGCCGAGTCTATATCAGGTGAGGATCAACAGATGAGTATCGCAGCAAAACTGGAAAGCCTGGGAATCAGTCTGCCGGACGGGCCGGCGCCCGCCGCCAATTATGTGCCTTTCGTGCGGGTCGGCAATATCGTCTACGTTTCAGGACAGATTTCCAAGGATGCGGAACTGATCACCGGCAAGCTGGGTGATAACATGGATGTTGCAGCGGGTGCTGCGGCTGCCAAGGTCTGCGCGATCAATCTTCTGGCGCAGGTCAAGGCTGCTTGCGGTGGTGATATAGAAAAGCTGGTGCGTGTGATCAAACTGACAGGGTTTGTGAATTCAACCGCCGATTTCACCGACCAGCCGCAGGTGATCAATGGTGCGTCGGACTTTCTGGTCGAGGCGCTGGGCGAGGCTGGTCGCCATTCGCGCTCGGCCGTGAGTGCAGCGTCGTTGCCGTTGGGCGTCGCGGTTGAGATCGAAGGCATCTTCGAGATCGCATGACCCCGGTACTGCCCGCTACGTTCCTACAGGCCCCGATCACGCATCGGGCCCTGCACGACAAATTGGACAACCGCCCGGAAAACAGCCGGGCGGCGGTTCGTGCCGCTGTTATGGCCGGTTACGGGATTGAGATTGATCTGCAGTTGAGCGCCGACAACCGGGCTTTGGTCTTTCACGACTATGACCTGGGGCGACTGACCGGGCGACCGGGGCCAGTTCGGCAGATTTCGGCGCAGGTAGCGTCCGAGACACAGCTGTTGCACGCTGATGACGGCATTCCGACACTGGATGATGTGCTGGAAATCGTGGCGGGCAAGGTACCCCTGCTGATCGAGCTTAAGGATCAGGACGGTGTGATGGGCCTGAATGTGGGCCCGCTCGAGCGTGATACTGTACGAGCCCTTGAGGGTTATGAAGGTCCGGTGGCGCTGATGTCGTTCAACCCCAATTCGGTGGCTGAACTGGCGCGGTTGGCGCCGCATTTGCCCAGGGGGATCACGACCTGTTCGTATCAGCCCAAAGTCGAACTTTTGCCTGCGGCGGTGTGCGATTACCTGCGGGACATCCCGGATTTCGCAAGGGTCGGGGCCAGTTTCATCAGCCACGAAGCCGAAGACTTGTCCCGCCCAAGGGTTGCCGAGCTGAAGGCGCAGGGTGTTCCGGTCCTGTGCTGGACCGTTCGCTCGGCTGCGCAAGAGGCCGAGGCTCGCAAGATTGCCGATAATGTGACTTTCGAAGGGTACTTAGCCGCGCATCCGGGTTGAACCGCGCCCCTTCCGTCACAGATAAAGATCAAACGCAGAGGGCACATGGATCAGGCACAAATCGAGGTTCGGGTACTTGGATCGCTCTCGCAGATTATTGCGGCAGAGTGGGACAGCTGTGCCTGCCCCGAGGCTGCGGATGGGGGCCGTCCGCTTGATCCCTTTACCACTCATCGCTTTCTTTTGGCTTTGGAGGAAAGCGGGTCGGTCGGGCCGGGTACCGGTTGGCAGCCGCAATACCTGACGGTTTATCTGGACGGAATGTTGATCGGGGCCGCCCCGATGTACGCAAAATCGCATAGTCAGGGTGAATATATCTTCGACCACAACTGGGCGCATGCCTATGAAAACGCCGGCGGGCGGTATTATCCCAAACTGCAGATTGCCGTGCCGTTCACCCCGGCCACCGGGCGCCGCTTTCTGCTGCGGCCGGGATATCAGGCGGTGGGCATGTCCGCCTTGGTGCAGGGGGCGGTGCAGCTGGCGGTGGATAATCAGGTATCGTCGGTCCATGCGACCTTTTGCACTGAAGATGAGGCGTTGGCGGGCGCGCAGATGGGCCTGATGCTGCGCCATTCCCAGCAATTTCACTGGCTGAACGACGGGTATGCGAATTTCGATGGATTTCTGGCCGCTTTGTCCTCGCGCAAACGCAAGAACATTCGCAAGGAACGCGCGCAGGCCTGCGCCTTTGGCGGTGAAATCCGCGCGTTGACGGGTGATGACCTGCGCCCTGAACATTGGGATGCGTTCTGGGAGTTCTATCAGGATACCGGCGCTCGGAAATGGGGCGTGCCCTATCTGACGCGGCAATTCTTTGATATCGCTCAGGAAACCATGGCGGATGACATGGCATTGGTTCTGGCCGAGCGCGGCGGGTATCCGATTGCGGGCGCGCTGAACTTTATCGGGCGCGAGACGCTTTATGGCCGTTACTGGGGCTGCGTCGAACATCATGCCTGCCTGCATTTCGAACTGTGCTATTATAGGGCAATCGACTTTGCTATTGCGCAAGGCCTGGCTCGGGTCGAGGCTGGGGCGCAGGGCGAACACAAGCTGGCGCGCGGCTATCTTCCCACGCGCACGCACAGCCTGCACTGGGTCAATGACCCCAGCTTTGCCGATGCGATCAAAAAATATCTGGACGCCGAGGCCCAAGCAGTGGGAGAAGAAATCGAGATTCTGACTGATTATGGCCCGTTCAGAAAGTCGAACCCGGAGGAACACCAATGACTGAACTTCTGTCGACCGAGACCCGTGGCCCCTTGCTGGACCCGCTGTTCAAAAGCGGCTGGACCATGGTCAAGGACCGGGATGCGATCACCAAGACCTTTATGTTCGAGGACTTCGTCCACGCCTTTGGTTGGATGACCCAAGTGTCTATGTTTGCCGAGAAATGGAACCATC
Organism: Ruegeria sp. CDSC079; assembly: GCF_059610505.1. NCBI lineage: Bacteria > Pseudomonadati > Pseudomonadota > Alphaproteobacteria > Rhodobacterales > Roseobacteraceae > Ruegeria > Ruegeria sp. CDSC079. Next base: position 76,144 of record NZ_JBXWNT010000009.1, on the reverse strand, counting down.
ATCCCGAATGGTTCAATGTCTACCGCACGGTCGAGGTGACGCTGTCCACCCATGATGTCGGCGGGCTTTCGGCGCTGGACGCCAAACTGGCCCGCAAGATGGACAGCCTGGTCTAACCGCTGTCACCGCGTGATCCGACACCACCGGCAAGGCTGGCAACCTGACCCAGCCGCCTGAACTCGGCTGAGGTGACCAGGTTGTCACTAACGTCGATTTCGGCAGGTATCCGGGTAGTTCTGTTGCCGATCATGCGCACGGACCGTGCTGCGGGGTTGATGTCGAGACAACGCCGGTCATAGCAGGTCAGGCCATTGGTACTGATCTCTATCCTCGGTTGGCCATCAGGGCCGGTCACAATAGGGGCCTGCGGCACATCACATGCCGCAAGCAACCCCAACGCAAAAAGAGCACTCCATTTGGTCATTGCATACTCCTGTCTGGCCCAAGGCCGCAGAGCCTAGTCCAGTTGACCGTTGCTGTTCTGATCAGCAGAAATAAAATCTTCGGTCATATGCTGATCGTATTCCGTTCTTGAAATATTACTATCCCGGTCCCGGTCAACCTTTTGGAATTGCTTTATATCCAGAAACGGCTTGGCTTCATCCAGGCCCAATGTGCCGTTCTTGTCCTCATCCATCGTCTGGAACGCATAGTCGGAAAAGGCGTCGAACTCATCTTTCGACAGGAAGCCGTCATTATTGGTGTCGATGGCCTTAAGCTCATTCTCATGCAGCTCTGCCACGGTTTCGGCCGTAGCGGCACCCGCCAGGGACAACATCGACAGGACGATTGCGGTTTTCATCTTCATCCCTCTCAACATGCGAACCTCTGACCTTCAACGCCGCCGACCGCAGCACCCGCTGCCGTCAGAATGGTTTTCCCGGAACCGCCTCCAAATTGATTGCCGATGACGCCGCCCAGCAAGGCACCACCCACTGTGCCGCTCAGGCAGGCGATCTCATGCTGTCGTGCGGCCTGTTGCTGCGGGGTAGGGGCCGGTCCACAAGCGCCAAGTGCGCCGGTCAGACCTAAAAGAAAGGTAAATGTCTTTAGGTTCATAAACAAACTCCCTGATGAATATGTACCAAGTATTCGCCCATCATAAGAGTGTCGCAAGTTAAATTGCGAAAATGGCCCCAGCAGCACTGGGGCCAGATCAGGTCAGATAACCTCTAACAGCCCTTCACCTGCGGAAATCTCGCAGACGCCGGGATTTTCCTCCAGGTTCATGGCGACCACTTTGCCGTCTTCGACCAGCATCGCATAGCGCTTGGACCTGCCGATCAGACCAACGGGCGGGGCGTCGAAATCCATCCCGATGGCTTTGGTGAATTCTGACGCCGCATCGGCCAACATGGTTAGGCCAGTCGCAGTTGCGCCGGTGGACTCACCCCAGGCGCTCATGACAAAGGGATCGTTGACCGAGATGCAGATGATTTCTTCCACGCCTTTTGCATCGAACTGGTCTTTGGTACGCATAAAGCTTGGAACATGCGCCGTTGTGCACGTGCCGGTATAGGCGCCGGGCACGGCGAAAATGACAACCTTGCGCCCTTTGGTCTTGTCCGAAACGCGGACCTCTTCAGGGCCATTTGCCCCCATTTGGGTCAATGTGGCGTCGGGCAGAGTGTCACCTGTTGAAATCATTTTTTCGCTCCTGTCATTTGGATTTGCAGAGTCGGGCCTAGCCGCAATATAGGTGAGCTAACAAAAGTGACCACGGGAATTCGACAGGGTGAGGGGAATATGAGCCATATTGTCGTGATTGGCGCTGGCCAGGCAGGTGCTTCGCTTGTCGCCCGGCTGCGCAAAGATGGGTTCGACGGCGAGATTACTCTGATCGGCGCAGAGCCGCATTTGCCCTATCAGAGACCGCCTTTGTCCAAGGCCTATCTTTTGGGTGAGATGGGGCTAGAGCGCCTCTTCCTGCGCCCCGAGAATTTCTATGCCGAAAACAACATCACCCTGCGCCTTGGTCAGCGTGTGACCGGTATTGACCCGCAGGCCAAGACGGTGACGCTGGGTGATGAGGTTGTTTCTTATGATGAGCTGGCCCTGACCACTGGATCGGACCCGCGCCGCCTTCCTGCTGCTATCGGTGGCGATCTGGACGGGGTGCATGTGGTGCGTGATCTGGCCCATGTGGACGAAATGGAACCCTATGTGTCCGAAGGCGCGCGTGCGCTGATCGTGGGCGGAGGATACATCGGGCTTGAGGCCGCAGCCGTTTGCGCCAAGCGCGGGGTCAAGGTGACCCTGGTTGAAATGGCCAACCGCATTCTGCAACGGGTCGCCGCCCCTGAAACCAGTGACTATTTCAGAACGCTGCATTCCGAATATGGCGCCGATATCCGCGAAGGTGTCGGGTTGGACCGACTGCTGGGTGAAAACGGCAAGGTCACCGGCGCGGTGCTGACCGATGGAACAGAACTGGCGGTCGATTTCGTTGTTGTCGGCGTTGGCATCGCTCCTGCAACCCAACTGGCCGAGATGGCCGGGCTTGAGCTGGACAATGGCATCAAGACCGATGCGCATGGGCGCACCTCTGATCCGTCGATCTGGGCGGCGGGCGATTGCGCCTCATTCCCGCATGCTGGCGGGCGTATCCGTCTGGAAAGCGTGCCAAACGCGATTGATCAGGCCGAGATTGTTGCCCAGAACATGTTGGGCGCGGCAAAGGATTATACCGCGACCCCGTGGTTCTGGTCGGATCAGTATGACGTCAAACTGCAGATCGCGGGCTTGAACACCGGGTATGACCGGGTGGTGACCCGCAATGGTGACGGGCAGACCGTGTCCTTCTGGTACTATAAGGGCGATCAGCTGATCGCGGTCGACGCGATGAACGATCCGCGTGCCTATATGGTTGGTAAGCGTCTGATTGAAAGCGGAAAAACAGCTGATCCTGCTATTGTGGCCGACCCGGATGCGGACCTGAAACCGCTGCTCAGAGCGTGAGGATCATCGCCGGAGCCTTCCGAGGTCGGGCTTTGGCCTCGGTCGGCAAGGGGGACGCCGGCGCGCATCTGCGCCCGACCACAGACCGGGTACGCGAAAGCCTGTTCAACGTACTGGCCCATCAGATTGATTTTGACGGGCTGCGCGTGTTGGACCTGTTCGCAGGCACCGGTGCGCTGGGGCTTGAGGCCTTGTCGCGCGGTGCGGCACATGTGAGCTTTGTCGATGATGGCCGCGTGTCACAGGGCCTGATCCGCAAGAATATCGACCTGACCCGCAGCTCTGACTGTACCGAGCTGATCCGTCGCGACGCAACGCGGCTGGGGGCCAATCCCGACGCGCCTTATGACCTGATCTTCCTGGACCCGCCCTATGGCAAATCCCTTGGGCAAAAGGCGATTGCGGCTCTTTCTGACGGCTGGTTCGCACAAGGCGCCCTTGTCGTCTGGGAGGAAAACGCGCCCATGCAGCCGCCCGACGGGTTCGTGTTGCATAACAGCCGCAAATATGGCGACACGCATATCACCCTGATGTGGAATGGCGATCCGGATGCATGATCTGGTGATCTTTGATTGCGACGGAGTCCTGGTCGACAGTGAGCCGCTGTCCAATCAGGTACTGGTCGACAATCTTGCCCGTTATGGCCTGAACCTGACAATCGAAGACAGTATGAAGCTGTTCGTTGGGGGCACCATGACCGGGGTGCGGGACAAAGCCCGGGCGCTGGGCGCGGAGCTGCCCACAGGCTGGGTTGATGAGGTCTATGCGGAAACCTATGACCGGCTCCGACTTGGCGTGCAGCTGATGCCCGGCGTGGCGGACCTGCTGGCGGTTCTCGAGGCAAACGGGCTGCCCTTCTGTGTCGCCTCGAACGGCAGCCCGGACAAGATGCAGATCACTTTGGGTCAGAACGGGTTATGGGATCGGTTTCGCGATGTCGCCTTTTCGGCCCATGTCCTGAGAACGGCCAAGCCGGACCCGACATTGTTTCTGACTGCGGCTGAACGCTTCAACGCGTCAAACCCTCTGGTGATCGAGGACAGCCTCAGCGGCGTGACCGCAGCAAGCAGGGCACATATGCGCTGTTTGGCCTATGCACCGCATGGTGGCGGTAAAAAACTGGCCGCTGCGGGGGGCGAAGTCTTCTCTGACATGGCGCAGGTTCCGGCGCTTTTGGGGATTTGACCCGGTCATGTTACCCTGCGGGGCATGGACCGTGCACTGACCCCGTCGAATTGGTCACTTCCGCAAGAGGCTGACACCGCAACCGATCCCCAGCGCACGCCTCTGCGCGCGCCGGTTTTCATCCATGATGCGGTCACGCCATGGGGGCAGGAAACCCTGCTGCTAAAGCTGCTACGGGATCAGGCGGCGGATCAGGAAGAATAGGTCGGGTGGTACTTGCCGCCTGGCGACAGGGTAAAGATCTCGACCCCATCTGCCGTTACACCGACCGAGTGCTCAAACTGTGCCGACAGTGACTTGTCGCGCGTCACGGCGGTCCAGTCATCGGCCAACGTCTTGGTCTCGGGGCGGCCCAGATTGACCATCGGCTCGATGGTAAAGAACATGCCCTCTTCCAGAACCGCACCAGTGCCCGGACGGCCATAGTGCAGAACGTTTGGCGGTGCATGGAAGACCCGGCCCAGCCCGTGGCCGCAAAAATCGCGGACTACGCTCATCCGGTGTGCCTCGACAAATGATTGAATCGCGTGGCCGATATCGCCGAACGTGTTGCCGGGTTTGACCATCTCGATGCCCTTGAACAGGGCATCATGAGTGATCTGGATCAACCGTTCGGCTTTGCGCGGCAGCTTTCCCGCTACATACATGCGCGAGGTATCCCCGAACCAGCCGTCGACAATAACGGTCACGTCGATATTCAGGATATCGCCATCCTTCAGCTTTTTGTCGCCGGGAATGCCGTGGCAGACCACATGATTGACGCTGATACAGCTGGCATGCTGATAGCCCTTATATCCAATCGTGGCCGAAGTTGCGCCCGCATCCTCGACCATCTGCGTGATGAGCCCGTCAATCGCGCCAGTGGTCTGGCCGACGAACACATGATCGGCAATATCATCCAATATCCGCGCAGCCAAAGCCCCTGCCGCCTGCATGCCGGCAAAGTCACCCTGTTCATAGATACGGATACCGTCCTTGGTCAGACGGCCACGATGTTCTTTCATCGATGCGAGGCTCCAAATATTTCGCGCAGCACCCTTTTTACGCTGCTTGTGCAGAAAGTACCAGAGGGCGCACGGTCGCGGGTTAAGATGGGGATCAATGCCGTGGCTTCAAGGATTGGTCGGATCGCCTTTGTTTGGGCGGATCCTTTTTCTGAGCTCTATGCCCAGCCAGAGAGGTTCCGCCAATGTCGGCTTGGCAGACATCTTGCGGGTCATCCTCCCTTGGTGAGCGGCTGGTGGTTGCTTTCTGTGCCCATCTCGAAAAAGACCCGATGCAACGAACTATGGATTGCTGCGGATGCGAAAGGACACATAGGGCAGATCCGAGAGCGGTCGTTCAAACTCACATTTTCAAACTTACTGCGCCGGGTGGCCCCGTTTTTGACTAATCCCGCAAAAAGCACAACCGTCTGCTAGCCTGACTAAAGCGACAACCGAAGCTTCTTGCAAGGTGTTCGACCCAGTTAATCGGGAGTGCAAAACCGCCCTCATTCGCGGTCTCTTCAATAGGCGAAACAAAGTTATTGCTTTCTCTCTATCAACGATCTTGCTAGAAAACGCGGCGCTATCGACACGGGAGGGAAGCCCATATGTTACTTAGCTTTTTTACGGCAAGACGCATCAAATGCGACTGTCCGACGTGCGGCTGCCCAGGTTCCGGAGGACGAGGAAACTATACTTTTCGGTATGTAAACGCACCTTTGGTCTATTTTGACGTCCCCAAGAGTGCTTCTAGTTCTATCCGCAGATCTTTCTTTGGAGAAGATGAAAGCAAAAGCCTTCGTCATCTGCCCCTTTTTTCAAAGAACCTTTTTCGATTTTCTTTTGTCCGGAACCCTTGGTCCAGAGCTGTGTCGAATTGGAAGATGTTTACGACGCAGCCTTTTCGCGTGAATCAACTGCGTTCTATGGGTGGGCGAGAAGACATGGACTTTCTGCAGTTCCTTCAATTCTCGAAAGAGAAGGTCAATCATCATTGGCTTCCTCAATCTCTTTACGTACCTTTGGAGTTGGATTTCTTAGGGAAACTGGAGAACTTCGCATCCGACTTCGAGGTCGTTGAACAAGTTGCGCTCGAATATGGTCTTTTCGATGTGAGAAGCACACCACCGCACCTTAATAAGAGCAGCACTGAGAAAGTTCACTATTCAAGCTACTACGGCCCCCGTGAAAGAGAGATAGTCGACCAAGTTTATAAACTCGACATTGAACGATTTGAGTACGAGTTTGAAACACGCGCCGTTGACTAAGCCGCCCAGAGACTCAGCTCAGTCCACGACCGAGTCATTACCGACGCAATATTACAGGAGATGGGACGAACGGCAGGAATGCGAAAGCTGCATCGCGGCGAAAATAGCAGATCTGTGCGTTTGGATTGGACCGTACTAATGAAACGAGGAGGCGGCCTTCCGCGCATTGCGCCAGTCCGTTCGTCATGCAAAATTGGTCACCCAGGGCTCAAACTACCCCTTCAACGCTTCTGCATGAACGATAGTTTTTCGGCTAAGTTCACCCAAATCGCCCTCAGGCGATATCCGCGTGCCGTAGACCAGTTTCTCGACACCCCTAGCTGCGCCGCCTCGAACGCCGCTGCATAGGTCGGGTCGATATCTGCGGCCATGGCAATTCGTCCACAATCGCCGTTTTGCCATTCCACAACCTGAGCGATGATCCAGAACAGTTTTTTCAGTGATGGTATTACAGAAGACATCATCACAGGATTGTCGCGCTTTTGCACGCTTCAGTTGGTCTCAAGGAACGCCTCTTTTCGCTTCCGAGGCAAGGAAGCCGATCCAGCTGAAATTGCAGCGACTTTGGGCGCGGATTATCTTGTCGAAGGTAGTGTGCGAAAAGCAGGGAGCCGGGTCAGAGTTTCGGTGCAGCTCTCCGACTCAATTTCGGGATCGCAGTTGTGGTCGGATCGAAATGATCGTGAATTAGAGGATATTTTGGAGGTTCAAGACGATGTGACACGAAGCATCGTGGCGGTCCTCCCCGGGCGGGTTCAGCACGATGTTGACGATCGTTCGACCCGAAAGCCAGAAAATGAAATGAAGGCTTACGAGCTAATGCTAAAGGGCAAAGCCCTTCGCGAGGGCCTGAATGCCCGAGATACGACAAAGGCACGGGCCCTGCTAGAACGGGCGGTAGCCCTCGACCCGACAATCGCGCGATCGTTCATGTACCTTTCAGATACCTATGCCATTGATATTTGGCTAGGGTTAGCGGGTACCGAAGCGACCAACCATGTATTGCACATTTCTCGAAAGAGGGCGGCACTGGACAACCGGGATGTCTACATCCAGGACCAACTCTGTTTCGCCTATTAGTGCGCAGGCCTTTGGCAAGAGGCTGAGACCCAGTTTGAAAAAACGCTGTCTTTGATCGAAAACGAGGCAGAGTCCATGGCTTGGTGTGGATACGCCTTTCTTTTGCTCGAGAGGCATGAGAAGGCGCGTGAGGTCGTATCTGAGGCAATGCAGTTGGATCCTTTGCACCCCCCGGCCATCGATTGGATTATGGGAGAGGCTTGGCTCAATTCCTTGTGACAGCATTCGTGGCGGCCTTCTATGCAAAGCTTGATCGTCAGGCAGAGGCCGAAGCAGCCCTCGTTGATTTTACAGCCGAGCGTCGCGACGAACTCATGAGCCGAGGTATCCGAGTGAATGAAGAAACCGTTTCTACTCTCACTCATGGGTTTCAGACGATGTGGCGGCAACCAGATGATTTCGAACACCTTGCTGCTGGCCTACGCGCAGCCGGTTTGCCCAGTTGAACTTAAGTATAGAAATTGCTTTCGACTTTGTAGGGCTGGACCAGACCTTGGAGGCAGAAGGAAATTCGGGGTTCAGACACATTTACTTGGATGAGGACGGCCTAGAGCAGCCACTCGATCCGGCCCTGTCATGCTGCGGTGCAGCCCGCCATTGCCGCCGTTGATACATGGCGCAGCATTCACAAAGGATCAGTTTTATTGTTGGGGCAAACCAATCCCTGATGCGTTTCTAAATAAGGGTACGATCGGATTGATTTGATTCCAGTTGCCCAACATCATGTCCAAGCCTGAACTCGGTGGTATCAATCCGGTCTCAAACCTAATAAACCTGCCTGCAACCAAGAGAGGACACCCAATGCCTAAATCCAAAAAGCCCAAGGCGAGGCGCCCGGGTGCAAACCCTGTCAAGAAGCCTGCTTGGCATCAAGCGCTCAACGGTACTGCCGGACAACATGGGGAGCGGCCTACCAAGACAGGCAAAAAGGCACAGAACAAATCGGCTTAGGCAAATAGCCAATTTCGCCAGATCCATCCTTCGCAATGCTAGCGGCGTTAGCTTCTTTTTCTTACTATCAAATATGTAGTGGATTGCTTTCGACCGTGAAGTTTCTCGCAGAGCGCGTGTTCCCTAGAAGTCGTCGTATCGAGCCGCACCGACAGCTCAACACACTTCTAAAGGAACAACACAATGACCACGCAACCCCAAGACAAGCCCGTTTCAAATGGCGTAAATACCGAGGCCCTGATCGGGGCACGGGGCGCATTTGCCGAGATGCCAAAAGCTGCGTCCTTCACATTCCGCAGCACTTGCGACTGGGTCGACGGCAGTGAAAGCCGCAACACCATCAATGGCTATTTTGGCCTGGGTGAAGAACACACACGCAAAGAAACTTTTTCAATTTGCTCGGACCATCCAGAAGTTTTCGCTGCTCGTGACAGCGCGCCGACCCCCCCGGAAATCGCATTGTCCGCATTGGCGAGCTGCCTGACCGGTGGCATCGCTGCAGTTGCGCAACATCGGGGCATCCAACTGCATGACGTACAATGCGTTGTCGAGGGTGATATGGATATGCGCGGGATATTGGGCATGGACCCCGACATTCGCAACGGCTTCAGCGCAGTCCGTGTGACCTTTGATATCGATGCGGACGCAAGCGACGATGACATTCGCGCTTTGGTCGCACAGTCACAAAAACGATCCACTGTTTTTGATCTTATGACCAATCCGACCAACGTACATGTGGTCGTCGCCTAGGCCGCGATTGCTACAGGAGCGAGCGTCATGCGACATATTTCGACTGTCATCATTGGCGCCGGGCAAGCCGGGCTCGCAATGAGCAAGTGTCTTTCGGACCGTTCCGTTGCGCATGTTGTGGTGGAGCGGGGCGAGGTGGCGCAGTCCTGGATGAAAGACAGGTGGGACAGCCTGCGGCTGCTTACTCCAAATTGGCAGTCAAGGTTGCCGGGGTATGGGTATAAAGGACCTGATCCGGACGGGTATATGAACATGCCCCAGATCACTGGTTATCTGCGTGACTATGCCCATGCGATCGATGCCCCGGTCGAAGAGCACACAGCTGTTCATTCTGTGACCTCTCACGGGAACAACTATCTGGTTCGCACCAACAAGGGCGATTGGATCTGCGACCATGTCGTTGTCGCCAGTGGGGCTTGCGCACGGCCTAAACTGCCTCAGTTGGCGGGCGCTGTTCCGGAAGGCGTCACGCAGCTGTCGCTCGGAACGTATAAATCGCCTGATCAAGTTGCAAAGGGCGGTGTGCTGGTGGTTGGAGGGTCAGCCAGCGGCGTGCAGGTTGCCGCTGAACTCTGCAAAGCGGGGCATGCTGTGACCCTTGCCGTTGGGGAGCATATCCGTGCGCCGCGGCGTTATCGTGGGCGGGATATTCAATGGTGGATGGATCGTAGCGGCATTCTGGACGTCCGCGTCAAGGATGTGGACGATATCGAACGCGCCCGCCGCGTGCCCTCGTTCCAACTGATGGGTGATTCTGGAATAGGCTCCATTGACCTGAATACGCTTCAGCCGATGGGGGTTGCAGTAACGGGTCGACTGGTCGGCATTCAAAACGGTATGGCGCAGTTTTCCGGCTCAGTTGCCAATCACTGTGCCATGTCGGACTTGAAGATCGGCCGCCTTCTTAAGCATTTCGACGACTGGGCCGAACGCGTGAACATTACAGGCCTTCCCGAGGCGCAGCTGTTGCCCCCGACGTTATTGTCCAACCCGCCACACCTCATGTCCAATCTGAGAAACGGAGCGATCTGCACCATCATCTGGGCAACGGGTTATTCCCCCGAATTCAGTTGGCTGAAGCTTCCTGTGTTCGACCGGAAAAGCATTTTAGTCCACGATCAGGGCATCGTTGCACCCGGTCTATACGTCCTGGGATTGCCCTTCATGCGGCGTCGGAAGTCGGCGCTGATTGATGGCGTGGGCGGTGATGCGCAGGCCCTTTCCGATCACCTTATTGCCAATCGAAACCGCCACGCGGCTTGAAGGAGTTCAATCATGAACAAGGCGATCAAAACCCACGCAATTTCAACGGCGTTTACAGATCTGGTTGCGGTTGATCACCCTATCGCGCTGGCCCCCATGGCCGGCGCCGTGGAAAGCGACTTGGCTGCTGCTGTTGGCAATGCAGGCGGCTATCCGATCATGCCCTTCTCGTGGAGCAGCAGAGAGACTATTGAGGCTGAACTTACAAACCTGCGGGCAAAGACCGGTGCGCCATTTGCCGTAAACCTTTGCCTCGACATGCCGCAAGAAGCCCGATTAGAGCTTTGCCTATCGCATCGCCCTCATGCTGTGCATTTCTTCTGGGGGGATGCAGCGCCCTTCGTAAAACAAGTGCATGCCAGCGGGGCATTGGTAATCCAAACCGTCTCGTCTGCGAATGAGGCAAAACGCGCCGTTGATGCGGGCGTTGATGTGTTGGTCGCGCAGGGTTGGGAAGCAGGCGGGCATGTTCGTGGGGCCGTTGCGACCCTGCCGCTGATCCCGGCCGTCGTGGATGTGGCAGGATCGGTGCCAGTTCTGGCGGCCGGAGGTATCTCGGACGGGCGCGGGTTGGCTGCGGTCCTCTGTTTGGGGGCCAGCGGCGTTGTCATGGGAACTCGTTTTCTGGCAACCCCAGAAAGTGCGGCGCATTCCGAATACATCGCACAGCTTTTAGCGGCCCAGCATTCAGACACAGTCCATGAGACCGATCTTTATAATGTTGGATGGTCAAATGCTGCACATCGCGTGCTGCGTAACGCCGTAGCGGATCGTTGGCTAGCAGAGGGTCGCCCCGGCAATCGGGCACGTCACCGGTCCGGTGAAACGGTTGCAATGCGAGGCATCGCCCCAATCAAGGCCTATCAATCCACGACACCCCATCATTCGATGACCGGTGAGATTGAAGCGTTATCGATGTGGGCAGGTCAAAGCGTTGGCCTGGTGAACAGCACTGAACCCGCTGGAACGATTGTCGACAGTATTATGGCACAGGCCGGCGCTGCGCTAAGATTGTCCTAACGTGTTGCCAAAATCTCTTCGGCATTCGGCAAGCTTGCAAAAATGCAATCGGAAAGCCAGCTTGATATATTACGTGTCAGAGCCGCCGGTCCGATGATCTCCATCGTGCCAGAGGCTTTGGCAGCCTTATAGGTCGTGTGACCCAACCATGCATCCGCCATCGCGCGCACCTTGGTTGTGATGAATACGTCCACGTCCAGACCGGGGTCGGTTGTGCAGACATCAACATTGCCACCTTCAACCGTGATCCACCATTTAGGTTGCTCAGCGAAATCCGTAAACTGGAACAACACGACCGTTCTGCTGCCGGGCAGGTTCTCGGGAACAATACTTCGTTGAAGATAAAGCATCAAAAGTTCGACGTCGTAATCCGCGTCGCTCATAAACGCCTTTGACCATTCCATGCCCCAACTTCCAAGTGCCAGTAGGATTGGCTGCAGCTGCCGGCAGCTTGCGGTTGGTAGGTATTCGTGCCCCCGACCGCCTTGAATACGACGCTTATAGACAAGGTCATACTCCTCGAGCGTGACCAATCTGCGCGTCAAAAGCGTGGGAGAGATCGCGCCCAACCCACGCTGGAGCTCTGAAAAACGTGTGCTGCCCATCAACAGTTCGCGTACAATCAGCATGGTCCATTTTTCGCCCAAGATTTCAGTTGATTTGGCGATGGGGCACCATTGGCCATAGCTGTGCGACATCAAAGTTACTCCAGAAAGTGTAGTAAGGCACTCCAATCGGTATAGTGCTTTGCTCCAATCTGTAAAGCATCGCGTAGGGACGCCGTCAGATAGATCTCATGACATCAAGCAGCCCAACTGCGGATCTGCAAAACAGAGAGTGCTTATGACCCTATCCATACACACGCCCCAGACAGCGGCCCCACAATCACGTCCGATATTCAACGCGATCACGCAGGCACGTGGCTTTGTTCCTAACGTTTATGCCGTCTATGGCGGTCTTCCTGATGCGATGACCGGGTTTGCCGGGCTGACCGGCGCCTTTGGGAACAGCAGCCTGTCGCCCGCCGAACGCGAGGTGATCCAACTTGCGGTTAGCGTGGCCAACAAGTGCCGCTACTGCGTCGCAGGTCACACAGCTTTTGCTGCTGATGCCGAACTGAGTGACAGCCATGTTCAAGCGATGCGTGCGGGGCGCGACCCTGAAGACGATCGTCTTGGTGCTCTGGCACGGTTTGCCCGGAAACTCACAATAGACCGTGGTCGTGACTGCACCGAAGAATACGCGGAATTTTTGGCGGCAGGTTATCACCCAGAGCAGGCGCTGGAGGTAATCATAGGCGTTGCAAACAAGACGCTAAGCAACATGACCGCCAACTTACTGGACCTGCCGCTAGACGCGGAATTTGCGCCCTATGCATGGACTCCTAAGGCAGACGCAGCATGAGCCCCGAAAGCCGCGCGAAGGGATTAAAGATCGCCTTGGCCCTGTTTGGGACCATCTGTTTTCTGATCTATCCACTGGCCGTTATCTGGCCTTCGGGGTGGGTCTGGCATGGTGGCGGAGGTCAGCACTATTTCCAGATGATCTGCGGTATTTACGCGGTTCTGGGATGGTTCCTGATCCGGGCATCCTCAGCCCCGCAAAACCATATGAGTCTGATCAGTTTTGCCATCTGGTCCAGTATCGTCCACGCAGCGATTATGGCCGCTCAAGTCAGCCGGGACCATATGGAGATCGGTCATTTGGTGGGCGATATCCCAGCCCTGATCATTATGGCTGCGGTGCTTTGGTATCTGTCGCCACGCCGATCAGAGACACCCAGAACCAGCGAAGGAACACCCAAATGAAAACCGCAGCTCTGCAGCGCGTGGCCGTCAAGACCGCCCAGACACCCGCTGAAATCGCCGCCATACAAAACATGATGCGCGCCTTGGTTGATTGGTTGTTCGTGCGCCATCACGCCTATCGCGATCTCGTCGCCCGCTATTTCGACCCGGTTGAATTTGAACGAGAGCTCTCAGACCTGCATCGCATATATGGAGCGCCCACAGGAACGCTGTTAATCGCAACCATTGATAAGGAATTCGTTGGGTGTGTCGGACTGCGCGCACTCGATTCAGAAAATTGCGAAATGAAGCGCATGTTCGTCGATCCGAAATTTCACGGGCAAGGCGTAGGTCAGGCTCTTGCAACGCATCTTACCCACCGTGCCCGCGAATTTGGGTACTCAAGAATGTATCTTGATACCGGGCCAGAACAAATTGAGGCACGAGGATTGTATCAAAAGCTCGGTTTTAAGCCGATCAAACCCTATTATGATGTCAGCGAGGAAATGGCGGATTGGCTAACCTTCATGGTCCTGCAACTCGACCCACAATGACTGGATCAAAGTTGGGGACTGACTATGACAGCACTGCGTGTAATGACGCATTTCTCAGATACTCATGGAAGATATCTGCCTGGTCGTGACTGCTGACCCAATGATCGTACATTGTTGTCATTGCTCTATGTGCCAGCGGCAAACAGGCAGCGCATTCGCCGCAATCCCACTTCTTACGGCAGACAATGGGTGTTTAGATCAGGATGGCCAGCGCCCCGGTTTTCTTGCTCACGCAGAGAATCCCACGTTGCTAGAAGGTCGAATTCACAGGATGGGATCAAAGGGCCTTTTCAACGCTTCTGCATGAACGATTGGCTTTCGGTCACGTTTACCCAAACCCCTTCAGGCGATATCCGTGTGCCATAGACCAATTTCTCGACACCCCTAGCTTGCGCCGCCTCGAACGCCGCTGCATAGGTCGGGTCGATATCTGCGGCCAATGCAATTCGTTCACAATCAGTGCGCTGGACCAGATACAGCAGGATTGCGCGATGCCCCTGGTCCACCATAGCCGTCAGTTCCCCTAGATGTTTGGTTCCGCGCGCTGTGACGCTGTCGGGGAATTCGGCCAGACCGGTTTCGCGAGACAGGGTCACGCATTTGACCTCGACATAAGCGTCCTGAAGGCCCGGCTGGGTCAGCAGGAAATCAACGCGGCTGTTCTCGCCGTATTTCACCTCAGGGCGTACAGTTTCATACATTGCCAGTTCGGGGATCTCCCGCGCGATCAATGCCGCGCGCAACGCCCGGTTCGGGACGGATGTATCCACGCCGGTGAAATGCCCGTTTTCGTGATCGACCAGCCGCCAGCCATATTTCAGCTTTTTCTTCGGGTCGTCATTGGGCTCCAACCATATTTTCTCGCCCGGGTCGGCCAGTCCCATCATCGAGCCGGGATTGGCGCAATGCGCTGTCACCTCGCGCCCGTCCTCAAGCCTGCAATCGGCTAGAAAGCGTTTATAGCGGCGGATCAGGTGGGCGGGGACAAGAGGGGTTTCAAATCGCATGCTTCAGGGCCTATACCTGCGGAAAGGGTCGATCAAGGGGGCGCAGGCCATGCAAAATCCAACCGCAGCCATGCTGGTGATCGGGGATGAAATCCTGTCGGGTCGCACCCGCGACGCAAACATGCATTATCTCGCGCAGGAGCTGACCAAGCAAGGGATCGACCTGAAAGAGGTCCGTGTGGTCAGCGATGACGCCGCTGCAATCGAAGCCGCCGTTCAGGCGTTGTCGGAAAATTTTGATCATGTCTTCACCAGCGGCGGGATTGGACCGACCCATGATGATATCACCGCCGATTGCATCGCCCGTGCCTTTGGCGCACATATCGACATCCGCGACGATGCCCGCGCTTTGCTTGAAGCGCATTACGAGAAATCCGGGCTGGAACTGAACACTGCCCGTTTGCGCATGGCGCGCATCCCTGATGGTGCCGCGCTGATCGACAATCCGGTGTCGACCGCGCCAGGCTTTACCATCGGCAATGTTCATGTGATGGCTGGGGTGCCCTCGGTCTTTCAGGCGATGGTGGCGAGTGTATTGCCGGGTCTGACCGGCGGTGTTCCTCTGCTGTCCCAGACCTTGCGGGTGGATCGCGGCGAAGGCGATATCGCCGCCCCCCTTGCGGCACTAGCAGCGGATTTTCAGGATCTGTCCATCGGGTGTTATCCGTTTCAGATCAACGGTGTGTTTGGCGCCAATGTGGTCATTCGCGGAACCGAAGGTGCCCGGATCGACGCGGCCTCAACCCGGTTGGCGAAAGAGCTTGGTCTGTGAGCGTTACCTGGCCTGACGTCGTCGAGGGTACATGGCCATCTGCGCAGCGCCAAAAGCTGGGGCCGTTTCTGGTGCGTCAGGGTCTGGGCGGCGGATCGCGGGTAAGTGCGGCCAATGCGCTGGGGCCTGCCTCGGATGAGGATATTGCGGCGGCCGAGGTCGCGATGCAGGCACTGGGGCAAAAGCGCATCTTTTGCCTGTGGCCAGGGGACGAGGCGCTGGATGCGCAGCTTGAAGGCCGAGGCTATTCCGTGTTGGATCCGGTCAATATTTACACCTGCCCGGTTGAGCATCTGACTGATCTTCCGCTCCCCCGCGTAACGGTGTTCTCGATATGGGAGCCGCTGGCAATCATGCGTGAGATCTGGGCCGAAGGCGGGATTGGACCAGAGCGGCTGGCCGTGATGGAGCGAGCCCCGGGTCCAAAGACCGGCCTGCTGCTTCGCCATAGTGACCAACCTGCTGGTACCGGGTTTGTTGCGATGCACGGGGACGTGGCCATGGTCCACGCACTTGAGATTTTGCCCGCTCATCGCCGTCAGGGCCTGGGCCAATGGGCGATGCGCGCGGCTGCGCTCTGGGCACAGGATCAGGGCGCCGTGACGCTCAGCGTGATTTGCACCAAGGCGAATGCGGGTGCCAATGGCCTTTATCGCGCGCTTGGGATGGAGCTTGCCGGAGAATACCATTACCGTCAGCTGGCTGAAGGAGAGAACCCAAAGTGACCGATCTTACCCTACCCACCGCGCTGAACCTTCCGATGGTGGATCCGCTGCCGCCGGAGACGCAGAAATATTTCGACATTTGCGTCGAAAAGCTGGGTTTTGTGCCCAACGTTCTGCGGGCCTATGCCTTTGACATCGACAAGCTGAACGCGTTCACCGCGATGTATAATGATCTGATGCTAGCGGATAGTGGGTTGTCCAAGCTTGAACGCGAGATGATCGCGGTGGTCGTGTCGGCAATAAACAAGTGTTTCTATTGCCTTGTCGCACATGGGGCGGCTGTCAGGCAGTTGTCGGGTGATCCGCAACTGGGCGAAATGCTGGTCATGAACTACCGGGTTGCGCCTTTGGATCAGCGGCAGCGTGCCATGCTGGATTTCGCGGCCAAAATGACCACCGAAAGCACCAAGATCGAAGAGCCCGACCGACAGGTCCTGCGGGATGCCGGGTTTAGCGACCGCGATATCTGGGACATTGCCAACGTGACCGGCTTTTTCAACATGTCGAACCGTGTTGCAAGCGCGACCGCGATGTCCCCCAACCCCGAGTATCACGCCCAATCAAGATGATCCGCCGTCTCGTTATATTCCTGTTGCTCATGGCATCGCCTGTTGTCGGGCAGGAGCTGACGCTTCCTTCGGGTACGCGATTGGTCAGCGACCGCACGAGCCCGTTGGACAGCTATGACCTGCCCACTGGCCCCTATACCGACGGAGCAGTCCCGGCGCGCCGGGTCGAAGGGCGGGTCGAGCGCTATACCTGGCGGCTGCAGGCCGGGTCCAGCACCACTTTGCAGCTGCTAGCCCCGTTGCGGGAACAGATCAAAGCCCAGGGGTATGAGGTTCTCTTTGACTGCGACGCCCGCAGTTGCGGCGGCTTCGATTTTCGCTTTGGAACCGAAGTTGTCCCCACGCCTGACATGTATGTGGCCATCCAGGACTATCGCTTTTTGTCCGCTGCCAAGGGCGACGAAGTTCTGAGCCTGTTGGTCAGCCGAAACCCGCCCGATGGCTATGTGCAGATGATCCGCGTGTCACCTGAAGGGGCCGAAGCCGCGCCTCCGTTGGTGATCGAAGAAGAGGTCGATCAGGCACAGGGGCTGTTGGCAGAGCTTGCACAGGAGGGCCATGTGATTCTGGGTGATCTGCATTTTCGCACGGGCGAGATAACCCTGGGTGACGGGCCTTTCGGCTCTCTGAATGAGATTGCGCAGTATCTGTCGGACAATCCCGGAACGCGGCTGGCTCTGGTCGGGCACACGGATGATACTGGCGCACTCGAGGCCAACATATCGGTCAGCACCGGCCGGGCGCAGACCGTGCGCGCCCGGTTGATCGAGAAATACGGCGTGGCCTCCGACCGGGTCGAGGCGCGGGGGATCGGCTATCTGGCTCCGATCACCTCGAATGCAACGGCCGAAGGTCGCGATTTGAACCGCCGGGTCGAGGCGGTTCTGCTGATCAACTGATCCCTACATCACCCACCACAGGTACAGCGGCAGCCCGATCGTGATGTTGAACGGGAAGGACACACCCAGCGACAGGGTCAGATAGATCCCGGCCTCGGCCTTTGGCAGCGCGATCTTCATCGCCGCGGGCACAGCGATATACGAGGCGGATGCAGACAGGACCATGAACAGGAACAGGCTGCCTTCGGGCAGGCCGATCACCGCCCCGACCACCCAGGCCATCGCAGCGCCGATCAGGGGCATCAGCATTCCAAAGGCAAACAGACCCAGCGAGAGCTTGTCGCGGTTCTTGATCAGGCTGCGCCCCGCGGAAATGCCCATATCCAGCAGGAAAAGGCACAGGATGCCGGTGAAGGGTGTGACGATGAAGGGCGCAATCATCTGCATCCCTTCGCCACCCGTGACCGCGCCGATCAGGAAAGCCCCGGTCAGCAGGACAATCGACCCGTTTGCCAAAAGATCACGCCACAGCCCCTTGTCCTTGACGCCATTACTGCTGGTTTTATGCGCCAACCACAGGGCCGACAGGATGGCCGGAACCTCCATTGCGGCGGCAACAGCGACCATGAACCCATCATGGCTGAGCCCTACCAGATCCAGCAGGCTGATGGCAGTGACGAAAGTCACGATTGAGATTGACCCATAATGCCCGGCAACAGCCGCCGCATTCAACGCGTCCAACCGTGTCATGACCCGGAGCAGGCCGAATGCCACAAAGGGGATGACAAAAGACAACCCCACACCGCCTAGCAAAGTCAGGAACAGATCCATGTGGATGCCATGCTCGGCCAGGCTGCTGCCGCCTTTGAAGCCGATGGCCAGCAGCAGATACAGCGACATGAACTTGGCTGCCCCACCGGGGATCGACAGATCGCTGCGGGCAAAAGCCGCTAGCAGCCCGAGGACGAAGAAAAGGATGGTTGGGACCAGCAAGTTGCTGGAAAGGGTTTCGATTACGCTGGGCATTTTGGCTCCTGTCCCGATTTCACGGGCTAAGTGCCTTGCCTATATTTGTTATCCAAATATTATCTTTCTAAATTTTGGATAGTTTAAAGCTATGAAATGCGCCCAACACTAAGGCAACTGGAATATATCGTTACGGTCAGCCGACTGGGTCGATTTGGATTGGCAGCTGAGGTTCTGAATGTCAGCCAGCCCAGCCTCTCGGCGCAAATTGCCTCTGTAGAACAAGAACTTGGCCTGCGCATCTTTGATCGTAACCGGGGTGGTGTTCAGGTGACTGCCAAAGGCCAAGAGTTCATCGAGCGCGCCCAGAAGATCCTTGCCGATGTCCGGGATCTGCGCCACGCGATGAGCAGCGAGACACCGGTCTCAGGACGGCTAAGGCTGGGCGTGTTGCCCTCAATCGGGCCCTACCTGCTGCCTCAGGTCATCAAAAAGGTCCATCAAGACCGCCCCGGTCTGCGCATTGTCGTGCGCGAGGAAAACACGCGTGATCTGGAACAAGGGCTGAAATCCGGTCGGTTCGATCTGATCCTGTCCACGCCCGAGGACCATCCGAACACAATCCAGCAGCGCCTGTTCAACGAATCCCTGTGGATCGGGGTCGCTGTGGATGATGTGCTGGCGGGTGATACCCAGGGTGTCACCGCCCAGGATTTGCGCGACCGGCTGATCCTGACCCTGGACCAAAGCCACCGTCTGTCCCGGATCGTCTATGCGCTTGCGGCGGAATGCGGCGGGGTGGTGTCGGATGAATACGAGGGCACCACGCTTGATTCCATCGTGCTGATGGCAGCCTCGGGGGTTGGGGTTGCGGTGTTGCCGGACCTGTATGCAAGACGTCAGGGGATTTACCGCGATGAAGTCCATTTGCGCCCGTTGACCATAACAAATGCCAACCGCGATATCGCGCTTCTTTCCCGCAGAAAAGAAGCTGATCTGCCCGGACAGAATATCCTGATCCAATCCTTGCGTACGGTCGCGCAGAGTATGGGGCTGGCCGTGTTAAGCGACTAAAAAAATGGCCCACACAACATGTGCGGGCCGTTCAGTTTCCACCGGGAGAAATTAGAATTACCAGTCCATCGGGCCTTTTTCGTTGAAGGCATCGACGAGGAAATCAATGAATGCCCGCACCTTGGGCTGCGTAAAGCGGCCGGGCGGGTAGACGGCATAAACGCCTTGCACTTCATCGGGCAGCGA
Organism: Ruegeria sp. CDSC079; assembly: GCF_059610505.1. Lineage (NCBI taxonomy): Bacteria > Pseudomonadati > Pseudomonadota > Alphaproteobacteria > Rhodobacterales > Roseobacteraceae > Ruegeria > Ruegeria sp. CDSC079. The sequence goes on along the minus strand of NZ_JBXWNT010000009.1, from coordinate 56,204 downwards.
CGGCATTGCGTCGACAACTTCGCCCGACTTCAGCGCCTCGGCATAGAGATAGCTGGGCAGATGCGCGATCCCAAGCCCCGAGACCGCAGCGTTCAACAAGGATTGCCCATCATTCACGCTGAGCCACCCGGCGGTGCGGACCTGACGTTTTTCACCCGAAGGTGCGGTCAGTTTCCACACATTGCCCGAAGACTGGCTGGAATAATGTAACAGCTTGTGTTCGTTCAGGTCGTCGATCTTTTGCGGACGCCCGAATTTCTCGATATAGGTGGGCGCGGCGACCATCCGCTTGACGGTTTCGGTCAGCTTGCGGGCGCGCAATGTACTGTCTTCCAGCTCACCAATCCGCACAGCAACGTCGAACCCTTCCGAGATCAGCTCAACATAGCGATTGTTCAGCACCATATTCACCGTGATGTCGGGATAGGCAGCTAGAAATCCTGACAGAACCGGAGAAAGGTGATTCACGCCGAAATCTGTCGCCACACTGATCCGCAGCAGACCAGAGGGGGCAGATTGCATCGAGGTGACCAGCGCATCAGCCTCGCCCGCGTCATTCAGAACGCGGCGGGCCCGGTCATAATAGGCCAGCCCGATCTCGGTTGGTGACACGCGGCGCGTCGTACGGTTCAGCAGTCTTGCGCCCAGGCGTGCTTCCAGGCTGGAAACGTGCTTGGACACAGCCGATTTTGAGATGCCCATTTTCTTGGCCGCGTCGGTGAAACCGCCTTGGTCCACCACGTTGGCGAAGGCTTCCATTTCGGTCAGTCGGTCCATTCTTGTTCCCCAGGTGTAGGTTCTTTAGCTGATCTTTACGTCAAATCTGGGCGGAAACAGGGCGGACATGGGATAATATCAGGGATTTGAATCGGATCGTTTGCGCTTGGGAAACTCTGAAACAGTGGTTTCCATATGGGCCACAAGCCTTTTGACAACGGGTATCCTCGATTTCGGGCCGAAACATGCTACCATGAGGATGGCAAATTTGTGACAACGGAGAAGATTATGAAAGCTGTTTTAGCTATTGCCGCAACCTGCCTGTCGGCGACATTTGCACTGGCCGGGGGTGAAACACCATCAAACCCCGAAGCGCAGGTCTATTTTGTGAAATTGTCTGACGGCGACGTTGTCCAATCTCCGGTCACCGTGGTCTTTGGCCTCAGCGGCATGGGGGTCGCGCCGGCGGGTACTGAAAAGGAAAACACCGGGCATCATCATCTGCTGATCGACCGACCGCCTTTGGGGCAGGGAGAGGACGGTGCGGATGAGTTGTCTTATGGTCTGCCCGCGGATGACAATCATATCCATTTTGGCGGCGGTCAGACCGAGGTGACGCTGGAAATGGCTGCAGGCGAACATACGCTTCAGCTAGTGCTGGGCGATGCAGGTCATGTACCGCATTCCACGCCCATCGTGTCTGAGGTGATTACGATAACCGTTGAATAAGCGATAAGGGACTTCTGCTGTTGGTATCCGGCGGGCTTTCAGGAATATCGCCGGGCCACAGTGATGTATGGCGTTTACTTTTCCTTTCGAACCGGAAATTCTGCGTGCTAGGAAAGGGAGGGCTGGGATGTCGACAGAGTTCCTACTGACGTCTCTGATCGTTGTGCTTTTACCGGGCACCGGCGTGATCTATACGCTTGCGGTTGGGTTGGGGCGTGGCTTTTGGGCCAGTTTTGCGGCGGCGATTGGCTGTACCATAGGGATCGTACCTGCTGCGCTGGCCAGTATCGTCGGTCTTGCGGCCCTGCTGCATACCAGCGCGCTGGCCTTTCTGGTGCTAAAATACCTTGGGGTGCTGTATCTGTTTTACATGGCCTGGGGGATCGTCCGGCAAGGCGGAGCATTGGATGTACAGAGCCAGAAACCCGCAAAAGGGTATGTGAAGATTGCAATCACGGGCACCTTGATCAATGTGTTGAACCCCAAGCTATCTTTGTTCTTTCTGGCCTTTCTGCCGCAATTCATTCCCGCCGGTACAGGTGCCGCCGAAGCAGAGCTGATCAAGTTGGCCTTGTCCTTCATGGCCATGACCTTTGTCGTCTTTGTTGGTTATGGCGCTTTCGCTGCGGTGGCACGCGACTATGTGATCCAGCGGCCCACTGTCATGGCTTGGGTCAGGCGCTGTTTCGCCGGGGCCTTTGGGGCATTGGGTGCAAAGCTGGCGCTGGCCGACTGACCCCAATACCAGCAGAGCGATTGGCCCGGTTCTGGACCGGGCCAAGGCATATCAGAAACTGGTTGCCAGCCGCGTGCCCTGATTGATGGCCCGTTTGGCGTCCAATTCGGCTGCAACATCCGCGCCGCCGATCACATGTGGGGTGATGCCACGTTCGATCAACGTATCGGCCAGGCTGCGGTCCGAGATCTGGCCCGAGCACAGAACAATCGTATCCACCGCAATTACTGTCGGGTTCTCGCGTGCTTCGCCGAAACTCACATGCAGCCCGTCATCGTCGATCCGCTCATAATTCACGCCACCGACGAAATTGACGTTTTTCATCTTCAGCGTTGCGCGATGAATCCAGCCGGTGGTCTTGCCCAACCCTTTGCCATGGGCTTGCGCCTTGCGCTGCAGCAAAGTCACCTGGCGCGCGGGGGCGGCAGGTTGTGGCCCTTCAGGTGCCAGCCCCGAGCGATGCTCGGCCGGGTCGGTAACGCCCCATTCCTTCATCCAGGCAGGCAAGTCGGTGGTGATGCTGTGGCCTTCTTCCAGCAGGAATTCGGACACGTCAAAGCCGATCCCACCTGCTCCGATCACGGCCACTGATTTGCCAACCGGGGTCTTGTGGCGCAGGACGTCGATATAATCGACGACATTGTCACGGTCCTGACCGGGGATTTTCGGATCACGCGGGACGACGCCGGTGGCGATCACCACCTCGTCATAGCCGGCCAGATCATCGGCGCACACTTCACGCTCAAGCTCGACCTTAATGCCCAAATCGGCAATCATGGTGCGGTACCAGTCGACCAGACCCCAGAATTCCTCTTTGCCCGGAACCTGCTTGGCCATGTTCAACTGACCGCCGATCTCACTGGCGCGGTCAAACAGGGTCACGTCATGGCCGCGCTGGGCGGCGGTCATTGCGGTCGACAGACCTGCGGGGCCCGCGCCGACGACGGCAACTTTCTTGACGCTGTCGGCCTGTGTGATCACCAGTTCAGTTTCGTGACAAGCGCGCGGGTTTACCAGGCACGAGGTCAGTTTGCCCTGGAATGTGTGATCCAGACAGGCCTGGTTGCAAGCGATGCAGGGTGCAATCGTCGCCGCCTCAGCAGCGATGGCTTTGTTAACGAAATCCGCATCTGCCAGCATCGGGCGGGCCAGCGAGACCATGTCGGCGCACCCCGTGGCAAGAACCTCTTCGGCGACCTCCGGCGTGTTAATCCGGTTCGACGTGATGACCGGGATCGAGACCTTGCCCATCAGCTTTTTGGTCACCCAAGCAAAGGCCGCGCGCGGAACGCTGGTGGCAATGGTGGGAATCCGCGCCTCATGCCAGCCAATGCCGGTATTGATGATCGTGGCGCCAGCCTCTTCGATCCGTTTGGCCAGTTCGACAACCTCGTCATGGGTGGATCCGTTGGGAACCAGATCAATCATCGACAAGCGGTAGATGATGATGAATTCCGTGCCGACGGCCTCGCGCGTGCGGCGCACGACATCTATCGGCAGGCGCATCCGGTTCTCATAAGAGCCGCCCCAACGGTCCTCGCGCTTGTTGGTGTGAGTCACCAGAAACTGGTTGAGGAAATACCCTTCGGACCCCATGATCTCGACCCCGTCATAGCCCGCCTTCTGGGCCAGGACCGCGGCGTTCACGATATCGCTGATCTGTTTCTCGATACCCTCTTCGTCCAGCTCGGTCGGCGGGAAAGGAGAGATCGGAGATTTCACTGGGCTGGGTGCGACACATTTCGGCCCGTAGGCATAGCGCCCCGCATGCAGGATCTGCATCGCGATCTTGCCACCGGCCTCATGCACCCGTTGGGTGACGATGGAGTGGTTTGCCACTTCTTTGTCGTTGGTCATCATTGATGCCCCCGGCAGTACCGAACCTTCAAGATTTGGTCCGATCCCTCCAGTCACCATCAGCGCCACGCCACCGCGCGCGCGGTCGGCATAGAACTCGGCCACCCGATTCCAATCGCCAGTCTCCTCAAGCCCGGTATGCATCGAGCCCATCAGCACGCGGTTCTTCAGCGTGGTAAAGCCCAGATCCAGCGGGGCCAGCATGTTTGGGTATGCAGTCATCCAGAACTCTCCCTTATAGAATTTGGCTGCCAGATTGACCTTCGCGTCATCTTTGTCACGCGAAACCTAACGTCATACCCTTTGCCTTGGGCCCGCTGCTTGTTACAGAAGCTCCAAAGCATGTTCACGAGGCCGCGTATGACCCCCGAAGAGATTGCCAAACTGCCCTACCGCCCCTGCGTCGGGCTGATGTTGATGAATGCCGAGGGTAAGATATTCGTCGGCCAGCGCAACGACCGCCACAAGGACGCCTGGCAGATGCCTCAGGGTGGCGTGGACCAGGGTGAAGACCCGCGCGATGCGGCGCTGCGCGAGCTGTGGGAAGAAACCGGCGTCACGGCAGATCTGGTCGAGATCATCGCCGAGACCGAGGGGTGGTTGCCCTATGATCTGCCGCATGACATCGTGCCGAAGATCTGGAAAGGTCGGTATCGGGGGCAAGAGCAGAAATGGTTTCTGATGCGGTTCTCTGGCCGCGACGATCAGATCGACATTCAGACTGAGCATCCCGAATTCACCCGCTGGAAATGGCAGGAACCGGGCCAGCTGGTTGCCGAAATCGTGCCGTTCAAACGCGACGTGTATGAACACGTGGTTGCAGCGTTTTCGGATCACCTGAACTGACATGATCCCACAGACCTATCCCAGTCCGGACCCATGCCACCGCCGCGCCGATCTGGTCGTGCATCTTATCGGTCTGGCGTTGATTTTGACCGCTGGCGGAGCGCTGATCCGCAAATCGTACCTGATGCTCGACAGCGGGCTTATTCTTGCGGTTCTGGTTTATGTAGCCTGTGCGTTGGGCTCTAATCTGGCCTCGTGTTTTTATCACTTTTCCCGCTGGCACCAGCGTCGGCAGCTGCTACGACGCATAGACCATGCCGCAATCTATTCCAGTATCTGCGGCACCTTCACACCCTTTTTCCTGCTGGCCGGTACCGGCTGGACCATGACTTTGCTCTGGTTGTGCTGGGGGCTGACTGTGGTGGCCATCTGGAACAAGATCGCCAACAAGACGGTCAAGTCCCGATGGTCAACAGCATCTTATCTGGGTTTGGGCGCGCTGGGGCTGTGCGCCATACCCGATCTGAAAGATGTCCCCGTTTCAGTCCTGTGGTGCATTCTGGCCGGGGCGGCAAGCTATGTGATCGGAACAGTCTTTTATGCCCGCAAGACACTGCCTTTCCGCTATGCGATTTGGCACGCTTGGGTCAATCTTGGCGGCATATTCATGTTCGTAGGCATCTGGATCGCCATGTTCGTGCAGGGATAACTGTGAGGGGAGGGGCTCTGCCCCCTCCCACATATTATAGGCCAGTCCTGATCCGATTAAAGCAAGCCGCCCTGCTTGAGCAAATCGATCATATCCGCCTTGGGGCGCGGGCCGATATGGCTGATCACCTCACGGGCGCAGACATTGCCCATCTTGGCGCAGGTCTCATAGTCGCGCCCAGTGGCCATGCCAAACAGGAACCCGGCTGCGAATTGGTCGCCTGCGCCGGTGGCGTCGACGGGAACGATTTTTTCCACCGGAATGTCAAAGCGCTGACCTTCATTCAGCACAGTTACCCCGTCGCCTGACCGGGTGCAGACCACCAGAGGGCAGATATCGGCGGTTTTCGCCAGTGCATCCTCAAGATCGTTGGTTTCGAACAGGGATTTGATCTCGGCCTCGTTGCCGATCACAAAATCCAGTTCATTTTCGATCAGCAGTAGGAAATCGACCCGGTGCCGTTCAACACAGAACGGGTCAGAAATGGCGATCCCGGCCTTGCCGCCGCCCTTGTGGCAATCCCGTGCGGCCTGAAGGAACGCAGCTTTGCCTTTTTCCTTGTCGAACAAATAGCCTTCAAGGAACATGATCTGGCTGTTATCCGCGACCCCGGCTGACACATCCGCCGAGGAAAGCTCCGAGGAAATCCCCAGATAGGTGTTCATCGACCGTTCACCGTCGGGTGAGACAAAAATCATCGAGCGCGAAGTCGGAAGCTCTCCACCCGGTACGGGCGGATTCACGAAATCCACACCGTCCTCGTGCATCGCCTCTGCGTAGAATCGTCCCAACGCATCATCATGTACGCGTCCGATAAAGGCTGCGCTCAGTCCCAGTGCGCCGGCACCGGCAATCGTGTTAGCAACGGATCCGCCCGGCGTTTGCACGCGGCCTTCCATAGCGGCGTAAAGAAGTTCACCCCGCTCCTGTTCTATCAGCTGCATGATGCCCTTCTCGATGCCCATCAGTTCCAGAAAACTGTCATCGGCCTGAGAGATCACGTCCACAACGGCGTTTCCAATACCGGTGAGCTGGTAGGTTTTCATAGGTTCTTGTCCTCGAATTGGCAGAGATCGCGGATGATACAGGTTCCGCACATAGGTTTGCGTGCTTTGCAGTGATACCGGCCATGCAAGATAAGCCAGTGATGTGCGTGCAGTTGGAAGTCGGTCGGGATGTTATCTTCGATTGCGCGTTCAACCGCATCCACATGTTTTCCCGGACAGATGCCTGTTCGGTTTCCGACACGGAAAATATGCGTATCCACGGCCTGCGCCGGATAGCGCCACCACATGTTCAACACCACATTGGCGGTCTTACGCCCGACGCCCGGCAGCGATTGCAACGCGGCGCGGGAATTGGGAACTTCGCCGTCATACTCTTCGACCAGAATACGGCTGAGCTTGATGACGTTCTTTGCCTTTTGGCGGAATAGACCGATGGTTTTGATATGCTCGATCAGGCCATCTTCGCCCAGGTCCAGCATCTTTTGCGGGGTGTCGGCGGTTTTGAAAAGGGCGCGCGTAGCCTTGTTGACGCCGACATCGGTGGCCTGTGCAGACAGCGCCACCGCTACGACCAGAGTATAGACATTCACATGCTCTAGCTCACCCTCAGGTTCCGGGTCAGCCTGCTGAAAGCGGGTAAAAATCTCTCGGATAGTGTGGTAATCAAGTTGCTTGGCCATGCGGCGACGTATGCACGTATTGCGGCGCAGGGCAAGCCGATGGCTCGGGTAACCACACAAGCAAGAATCTGCTTAGCGGATAGCTGTGGGTTTTGGATTACGTAGGGTAAGCCTGATTCGTGTTATTCTCGCGATGCGCAGCCAATTCTTATTTCAGCGCATTTTTCCCGCATTGGCGGATATTTTATTTAATTATTGAAAGGTTGATCCATGGCGAACCCAGATCTTGCCGCAAAAATGCAGTCCCGTTATCGGTCTGTTGAGCTGGCCCATCAAGGCGACGAAGACCTCGGCCCCCTGAAATTATTGCCCGGAGTTTGGAAGAACGGCGACAGCACGCGCGGACGTGGCTGGAACATGATCGCGCTTCCGTTTGCGACCGAGCCTGGCAGCCGTCTCAACTATCGTCTGCTGGTTAATCAATTCGAGGAAACGCTTCAATTCACGACCGTTGACAAAGCGGTTCCAAACCGCGGGATTGAGCGTCCGAACCCGGCCTCAGGAGACCCGACCATTAACACCGATCAGTTTGTGGTTACGCTGGATTATCAGCAGTCCATCGCGCAGCTCTCGGCTGAAGATCGCCCCGACAGCGGACTGGCAGGACCTGCCGATCTGGCCATCCATCACGAGCCCGGTCTGTTCCTGCATATGACCAATCTGACCACAAACAATCTGAACGTTGCACGTTTGGGAACGGTGCCACATGGCGACTCGCTGTTAGGTCTTGGAGAAGCGAGCGAGATCGATGGACCGCCAACGATTCCGGTGGTGGACGGGCTGCCCGAAGGGGCCACAAAGGACCTGAACAGCGGATATCTTTCGCCCTACAAACATTATCACGATAATCCGTTCAACGGCGTTGTGACCGCCCCGGGGTTCCCAGGCTTCGATCCTGTGCACCCGCATCTGTTGCTGGCAGCTGGAATACCGAACAATGTGAAAAAAACCACGATATTGCCGTTCAACACCGCGCTTGAGGATGCCGGGATCGTCAACATTCCGTTTGTTGTCAAACAAGCCAACGCGGCGGTTATGGATTCGATCTTTTGGATCATGGAGCTGGACGAGCCGGGAATTGGCGGTGAACCCAAGCTGCTGATGATGTATCTGCAGAATGTCGGTCTGGATTTCTTCCCACGCTTTGACGGGAAGCCCGGTCTGATCCGCTGGCCGCATGTCAGCATCAACGTCATGGAAAAGGTTGCACCCCCGGAAGAGGCGGCACCCTATACCGTTATCCCGCAGGTCTGAGGGGCAGATAGCGCAAGAATCGGGTCGCACTCTGGTCGGTAACAGGCCATCTTCTGTCTATCGAAGGAGTGCGACCATGAATGTCCAGACCCCAGAAAGCGGCTATCATTATAATGTCATGCGCCGGGCGATTGACCTGATTGATCAGGGTGGAGAGGCCCTGAGTCTTGAGGAACTGGCACAGCAGATGGATATGAGCCCCGCGCATTTCCAGCGCCTGTTCTCACGTTGGACCGGGGTATCGCCCAAGCGGTATCAGCAATATCTGACGCTAGGCCATGCCAAGGCGTTGCTGCGCGAGCGGTTCACGACACTGGAAACCGCTCTGAATGTTGGCCTGTCCGGCAGCGGTCGCCTGCATGATCTGTTCCTGAAATGGGAATCCATGAGCCCCGGCGAATATGCCCGTAGGGGTGCCGGTTTGACCATCTATTGGGGATGGTTTGAATGTCCTTTTGGTCCTGCTTTGGTGATGGGCACCGACAAGGGCATCTGCGGAATGGCCTTTGGGGCCGAAACCGGCGAAGAAAATGCCATGGCGGATATGTTGTCGCGTTGGCCCAATGCCAATTTCGTCGAGGACCCGATGCGCCTGCGGCCCTGGGCGCTCAGTGCATTTGGCGCGGTGAGCGACCGATTGGAACCAACGCCTCTGTATCTGATAGGCTCGCCCCTGCAGATCAAAGTGTGGGAAGCGCTGATGCATATCCCTTCGGGCCAGGTCACAACCTATTCCGAGATCGCGCAACGGGTGGGATCACCGCAAGCTGTGCGCGCCGTCGGGACGGCCGTGGGTCGAAACCCGGTCAGTTGGCTGATCCCTTGCCACCGCGCGCTGCGAAAATCCGGGGGGCTGGGTGGGTATCATTGGGGCCTGCCGGTGAAACGCGCCATGCTGGCCTATGAGGCGGCACAAGCAGACGCTTGATTTCTGATCAGAAAAAGCCATAGGGATCATCGAACAAAGTGATAGACCTGTCCCAAGGTTGCAGGACACCAATGCGATGATCCAGAAATTTGCCCTGTGGTCGATCCCGATTTCCATCGCGGTTCTGGCCTTGAAACTCTTGGCCTGGTGGTTGACGGGATCAGTCGCCTTGTTGTCCGATGCGATGGAATCCGTGGTCAATGTGGTCGCGGCCTTGCTGGCGTTCTTTGCGGTTTCGATCGGCGGCAAACCTCCTGACGATAATCACCCCTTTGGGCACAAGAAAGCCGAATACCTGTCTGCTGTTGTCGAAGGTGTGCTGATCGTGCTGGCGGCACTTCTAATCCTGCGAGAGGCCGTTGCCGCGCTGTCATCGTCGCATCTGGACCAGGCCCCGCTGACCGGGGTGGCAATCAATGTGCTGGCAACCGCTCTGAACGGTGCCTGGGCCTATATGTTGCTGCGGGTCGGGCGGCAGTACGCCTCTCCGGCGCTTGAGGCCAGCGCAAAGCATATCTTTACCGATGTGTTCACCTCGGTGGGCGTTGTCATCGGATTGGTGTTGGCCCTTGCCACCGGCTGGCTGATCCTGGACCCGATCCTGGCCATTCTGGTCGCCCTGAACATTCTGTGGGAGGGATGGAAGGTCATTCGCAAGTCGATTGACGGTCTGATGGACGTGTCCCTTACTGATCCCGAACTGGATGAGGTGCGGAGCATCATCGATGCAAATCTGGGCCGGGCGCTGGAATATCACGACCTGCGGGGCCGTCGATCCGCCAGCATGATCTTTGTCGAGTTCCATCTGGTCGTTGACGGTGGCATGAGCGTGGCGACGGCCCATGATATCTGTGACGATATCGAAGACGCTTTGACCGATCAGTTCCCCGGATCGGTTTTTGTGATTCATCTCGAGCCGGATTCAGAGTCTAAAGGGCCCGGCGCAGATAGCGCACGGGCCCCGAAAGCAGGTTAGACGGCAGGTGGGTTACTCGGCAGCCCAGCCGCCGACGGCCTTGACCTCAAGGAAATCCTCCAGCCCCCAGACGCCGCCTTCGCGCCCGTTGCCGGATTGTTTCATGCCGCCGAACGGGGAACCCGCGCTGCGGGATTTGCCATTCATCTCGACCATACCCGACCGCAGAGCGCGGGCCATGCGGTTGGCACGGACGTTATCCTGTGTCTGGACATAGTTGGTCAGCCCATAAGGTGTGTCATTGGCGATTTCGATGGCCTCTTCCTCGGTATCGAAGGGGATCATGGTCAGAACCGGTCCAAAGATCTCTTCGCGGGCGACGGTCATCTGGTTGTTGACGTCGGCAAAGACCGTGGGCCGCACGTAATAGCCCTTGTTCAGCCCTTCAGGCCTGCCAGTGCCACCAGCGACAAGGCGCGCGCCTTCGTCGATACCCTTTTGGATCAGGTCCTGAATCTTGCCCCATTGCAGCTCGTTCACAACCGGGCCGATATGGCGGCCTTCTTCCATCGCCGGGCCAACGGTGACACCTTTGGCAACCTCAGCTGCGGTTTCCACCGCCGCGTCATAGATGGGACGCTGAACCAGCATCCGGCTAGGGGCGTTACAGCTTTGACCGGTGTTGTTCATCATGTGCAGCACGCCACGTTTGACGGCCTTTTCATCCGCATCGGCAAAGACCACGTTTGCACCCTTGCCGCCCAGTTCCAAATGCACCTTCTTCAGTGTATCGGCTGCGGCTTTGGAAATCGCCGTGCCCGCGCGGGTGGATCCCGTAAAGCTGACCATATCCACATCGGGGTGCGTGGACAGCTGAGACCCGACGCCAACCCCGTCACCGTTGACAAGGTTGAAGACACCGGGCGGGAATCCGGCCTCATCCATCAGCTCAGCAAAGATCATCGCGTTCAGCGGGCTTTGCTCCGAGGGTTTCAGAACCATTGTGCAGCCCGCTATCGCAGCCGCACCGACCTTCAGCGTGACCTGGTTCATTGGCCAATTCCACGGTGTGATCAGGGCGGCGACGCCGACGGCCTCATAGATGATCTGGTCGTTGGGAGCGTGATCGCCCAGCGGCCGCTCAAAAGGAAACGCTTTGGCAGCGCGGATGAAATTTGCCAGGTGCCAACTTCCTGCTCCGACTTGCTGGCTACGCGCCATGTCGATCGGGGCGCCCATCTCCAACGACATTGCCTGGGCCAGATCCTCGGACCGTTCGGCATAAAGCGCGATCAGCTTTTCGACCATCGCGATGCGGGTTTCCGCCGGGGTTTCCATCCAGCCGGGCAACGCCGCCTTGGCCGCTGCAACAGCCGCGTCTGTATCGGCCTGATCGCCCAGCGAAATCACGGCACATGGTTCTTCGGTCGAGGGGTTGATGACCTGAAAATCATGCGTAACCGATGGGGCAACCCACTGACCGTTGATGTAAAAATTGCGTTTCTCGATCATGGTGCATCCTCCTGACCATGCGACGGGGATTCTTGGTTCGGCGCCACTGTGTCAGGCCTTCAGGAAACCGGCAAGCGCGATTTGATCAAATGGAATTTTGAGGTCTGGCCTAGGGCTAAAGTGACTTGCTGACTGTTTAACATCGGCGCAAAGTGATTAGGTTCTGGACAACCGACTCGGTTTTGTAATTAGCAAAGGAGATGCTTCATGGGTTTGCGCATCAACGACACAGTCCCCAATTTCACTGCAGAAACGGATCAGGGCACCATTCAGTTCCACGACTGGATTGGGGATAGCTGGGCCATTCTGTTCTCGCACCCCAAGGATTTCACTCCTGTCTGCACCACCGAGTTTTCGGCCGTCGCGCAGCTAAGCGATGAGTGGGCCGCGCGCAACACCAAGGTCCTGGGCGTTTCGGTTGACGGCGTCGAAGACCACAAGAAGTGGAAAAAGGATATCGAGGCCTATGGCAACGCGCATCCCGGTTTTCCAATCATTGCCGATGATGGTCTGGCCGTTTCAAAGGCCTTCGACATGCTGCCCGCCGAGGCCTATTTGCCGGACGGGCGTACCCCGGCCGACAGCGCGACCGTGCGGTCGGTCTTTATCATCGGGCCAGATAAGCAACTGAAGCTGTCGATGACCTATCCTATGACTGTGGGACGTAACTTTGCCGAGATTCTGCGTGCACTGGACGGGTTGCAGATGTCGTCGAAAGGCGTGGCTACCCCGGCGAACTGGGTGCCTGGCGAAGACGTAATCATTCCGCCTGCTGTCTCAAACGACGACGCCAAAGCAAAGTTTGGCGAGTTCGAGACCATCTTCCCCTATCTGCGCAAGACCAAGGCGCCGTCGTAAGACGGCCCAGGTCAGGGGGGCTGTCTGCCCCCCATCGCGCCTCGTGGCGCGATTCCCCCCGAAGGTATTTTCAGCCAGATGAAGCAGGCGGGCGCTGCGGGTGCAGGTGCAGCTTGGCGCGGTAGGCTGCGCGCTTGAACTCTCGGGTTAATTTGTCTGACAGGGGCGGTTTTGTCTGAATGGTCGAGCCGCCGATTTCCTGGGCCACTTCTTGATTTCCGCTGCCTTGCAAGGCGTGAACCGGCTGGTCTGTCAGCCAGTGCATCTGCAAGAAGGTATCGACAGGGCGGTCGATTTGGTCGGTGGTCGCCAAAAGGCGTTCGGCGGCGTTTTTCCCCACCATCTGACATACGCATTGCAGGCCGATCACCTTGGGTAGGATCAGCCGCAGGCCATCTTGTTCTGCCAAGACCTCTGCCGGTACTTCGCGCTGTTTTACGGGGATGCGGATATAGTGATCGGGGGTGGCGATTGAGGCCAGCAACCCAAGCGCCTGTTCCATTCGCGCCCGATCTATGCGCAGGTCATCCTCGGTGATGATGGCCAGGTCGATATCGTCCTCGACCAGCTTGCGCCAGATGCGTCGATGGCTTTCGAACACGCCGATTTCTGCGGGTCGCAAGGGGAATGGGTAATGCGGGCGGTGCAGATTTCCGGAATGCAGTTCGACACCGGAAATCTGGTCAGGGTCGCGGCCATTTACGGCCTCAAACAGTTCAGCATTGGGCAGGGCCGCGCAGAGCTGATCAGCATTGGGACGGCGCGCGGTGCTCGAGGACATATGGATGACAAAGGATCGCATGCCCCGTGCATAGAACACCGCGTCAGGCGGGGAAAGAGCAACCGTGGATTAAGCCTGGCTCTGGTCGGCGGGTTCTGACGATGAGGACGTGTTGACTAGGGGTTCGGACAAAAGCTCTTCGACAAAAAAGCTGAGCAGTTGAAGCCGTCCCGAGACACCCGCCTTGCGGTAAATCGCAGCGCTTTGTGCCTTGATAGTCCCTTCTTTCGTCTGTCTCAGCTCGGCGATTTCTGCGATCGACAGACCTTTGATAGACAAGATTGCGACATCGCGTTCCGCATTGCTGAGCTGCCACTGCGTGAATTGATTTTCGATGACCTGCGAAAACGCGCCCTGCGCCACGCCCAGTTGACGCTGCATGTCCTGCACGCGCAAGCTCTGAGCCCGGATCAGGGTGATTGTCGCCACCAAACCACCGATCAGAGCCAGGGACAGGAACAATTCGAACTGGTGCAAATGCCGAAACCCGGCAGTTTCGCCGCCAAACCAATCTAGCGCTGCATCGGTTAGGAAAAAGGTGGCGCAGACAGCCTGCACCACCAGAAGGAGCCAGAGTAAAGACGTCTGTGAAATCTTCATAGCGCTCCTTTAAGATTGTCTGGTCAGTCGTCGTCCTCTTCAAGCTCGATCGCGGTGACAACGCCATCGGTCTTGTTCAGGACCAGTTCAGTTTCCACGCCATCCTTGACGAGTTCAACCTCGATCTCGCCATCTTCGAATTCGATCTCTTCGATCTGGTATCCCTGCGCCTCGAGAGTGGTGCGGATATCGGTCTCGGTGGTGCCCAGCATGTCCCCGACTGTCACGTTGGCAAAAGCCAGCACCGGGGCGGTCGCGATCAGTCCGGCCAGAGTCAGCATTTTGAAAGTCTCCATTTCGCATCTCCTAGATTTGTTGCGTCGATTTAGGAGACGTGGGTTCGCCTGGCCGGTGGTGCGATTGGATTTCGGTTGAATTGGGCGGAATTGGTCCAAGGTTTATGCTGACTGAACAAAAAAAAGACCCCGGACAAAGCCGGGGTCTTTCGAGAAATCAGAGGGGCGAGCAGATTATTCTGCGCCTTCCTCTTTCTTTTCTTTCTTCTCAGGTGCGATCTCTTCGCCGGTTTCCTGATCGACGATTTTCATCGACAGGCGCACCTTGCCGCGGTCGTCAAAGCCCAGCAGCTTGACCTTCACTTCCTGGCCTTCCTTCAGAACATCCGACGGATGGTTCAGGCGACGGTTTTCGATCTGGGACACATGGACCAGACCGTCGCGCTTGCCAAAGAAGTTCACGAAAGCACCAAAGTCGACGATCTTGACCACTTTACCGGTGTAGATCTGGCCTTCTTCGGGTTCGGCAACGATCGAATGGATCATCTCATAGGCCTTCTTGATCGATTCCCCATCGGGCGAGGCGATCTTGATCACGCCATCGTCGTTGATGTCGACCTTGGCACCCGAGACTTCGACGATTTCGCGGATGACTTTGCCGCCGGAACCGATCACTTCACGGATCTTGTCGGTGGGGATGTTCATGGTCTCGATGCGCGGTGCGTGGACCGAGAAATCATTGGTCTCGGACAGGGCTTTGCCCATCTCGCCCAGGATGTGCATCCGGCCGTCCTTGGCTTGCGCCAGGGCTTTCTCCATGATCTCGGGCGTGATGCCCGCAACCTTGATGTCCATCTGCAGAGAGGTGATGCCGTTTTCGGTACCCGCAACCTTGAAGTCCATGTCGCCCAGGTGGTCTTCGTCACCCAGAATGTCCGACAGGATCGCGTAATCGCCGTCATCTTCCAGGATCAGACCCATGGCAACACCGGCAACCGGTGCTTTCAGCGGAACGCCCGCATCCATCATCGACAGCGAACCGCCGCAAACAGACGCCATCGAGCTGGAGCCGTTGGATTCGGTGATCTCGGACACGATGCGGATCGTGTAGGGGAAATCGGTTGCCGCAGGCAGAACCGCCTGCAACGCGCGCCATGCCAGTTTGCCGTGACCAATCTCACGACGTCCCGGAGGGCCCACGCGACCCGCTTCACCAACCGAATAAGGAGGGAAGTTGTAATGCAGCAGGAAGTTCGATTTGAAGTTGCCGTGCAGGGCGTCGATGAACTGCTCATCATCACCGGTGCCCAGCGTGGTTACAGCCAGCGCCTGTGTTTCACCACGGGTGAACAGGGCCGAGCCGTGTGTCCGCGGCAGCATCGAGGTTTCTGCAACGATCGAACGGATATCGGTGGTCGAACGACCGTCGATCCGCTTGCCGCCTTTGACGACGTCGCCGCGCAGGATGCCTGCTTCCAGCTTTTTCATCGCCGAGCCAAGGTTCGCGTCTTCCAGCTGTTCCTCGGTGAGGGCTTCCTTGATTGCGTCGCGGGCAGCGGAAACAGCGGCAGTGCGCTCTTGCTTGTCGGTGATCGCGAAGGCTGCGCGCATCTGCTCTTCACCTGCGGCCTTAACGGCAGCGGACAGCTCAGAATAATCGGGCGCCTGGAAATCAAACGGCTCTTTTGCCGCGTCTTCGGCCAGTGAAATGATCAGGTCGATCACCGGCTGAATCTGCTCGTGTGCGAATTTGACCGCACCCAGCATCTCGGCTTCGGACAGTTCGTAAGCCTCCGATTCAACCATCATCACGGCGTCTTTGGTGCCGGCAACAACCAGATCCAGACGCTGTTCAGGGTTCAGGCGCAGGTCCTGCATGTCGTCCACAGTCGGGTTCAGAATGTATTCGCCATCCTCGAAACCAACGCGGCAACCAGCAATCGGGCCTCTGAACGGTGCGCCGGAAATGGTCAGCGCGGCAGAGGCTGCGATCATCGCAACCATGTCGGGGTCGTTGACCAGATCGTGGCTGAGCACGGTGCACATCACCAGAACTTCGTTTTTGAAGCCGTCAACAAACAGCGGGCGGATCGGCCGGTCGATCAGACGCGCGGTCAGCGTCTCTTTTTCAGTCGGGCGCGCCTCGCGCTTGAAAAAGCCACCCGGAACTTTACCGGCGGCATAATATTTCTCTTGGTAGTGGACGGTCAGCGGGAAAAAGTCCTGACCGGGTTTTTGCTTCCGCGCAAAGGTCACGTTTGCCATCACGCTGGTCTCGCCCAGCGTGGCAATCACACTGCCGTCCGCCTGACGGGCAACCTTGCCGGTTTCCAGTGTCAGCGTCTCTTCGCCCCACTGAATTGATTTCTTTGTTACATCAAACATTTGCGTATCCTAGAAGGGAGCACTCCCGCCCCTGCGGGTCTCCCGTTTGCGTGGCGGCCCCATTGCCGCCGACCCCACTTTATCTTCCATTCGAGTGCCGGAGTCAGAGCACAACGTCTCAGATGGACCGCCCATACAGCAGTTTGGGGGCTTTGGAAAGGCAGGAGTTCCGAGGAAGAGTAAGGGTATAAAGGGCGCATGCCCGATCCATCGAGGATCGGGCATGCGCTGCGATCCTACAGGATCGCGTGGGCCAGGATCATGACGATACCACAGCCCAGCGCATAGCCGGTGTCGACCGCAATGGCGAAGCCGCTTTTTTGCGCCCATGTCCCGACCGAGGCTGTCTGCGCCGCCACCGCAAGGATCGCAAGCAGGGCGACGCCCAGGCTATTGGTGGTCTCGGTCACCGCGATTACCGCAGCCAGCAGGATCAGGAACACGATCTGTGTGGCCATCGCGCCCAGTGGCGGGGTTTCGGGCGGCGTCGGGTCGATGCGGGTGCCCTCGGCCCAGCGTTTCTGAAAGCCCATAGGGCCGTAGACCAGCCAGCCCAACAAAAAGGCAGCGACCACCCCTGCACCGAGGGCCAGCCAGTTGATCATAGTGCCGTCTCCAGCGCCGCAAGGATAGCGGACCAGCCGCCCTCGTGATTGTCCCGGCTTTCCTGCGAGGGAAAGCGGATGTGGTGCAGCCGCAGCTCGGTACCCTTTTCGGTGGGTGTGAAATCCAGTGTGACCGTGGAATCGTCTTGGCTGTAGGGCGAATTCCAGGTGAATTGCAGCCGGTTGGGGCGGTCGATGATCTTGTATTCGCCCTCATGCGGCAAATCGCCAGCCTCGGGCGCGCGCATGATGATTTTGAACCGGCCGCCGACCTTGGCGTCGGAATGCGCTTCGGGCACGGTCATGCCCGGTGCCGGCAGCATGAATTTTGCCAGCATCTCGGGGTTGAGCCAGGCATCAAACACCTTTTCGGGTGGATGTGGAATGGCGCGCGTTATTTCAAGTGACAGGTCCGTCATCTTCTGGGTCCTCCAAAGCAGTTTCCAAGGCGTCCAGCCGAAGCGCCCAAATCGAACGCAACCCGGCAAACCAAGAATCAACGGCTGATAAAGGAGCCATCTGAACCTCGATCAGATGTTCGCGCCATTCGGTCCGGCGCTGCACCAGCTCGGCGTTTTCCAGCACCTTGATGTGCTTGGAGACCGAGTTGAGGCTCATATCGAATTGCCGCGCAATGTCCGTCACCCGCAATGGTCCCTGCTGCGCAAGCATCGTCAGAATAGCGCGGCGGGTCGGGTCGGACGCGGCCTTCAATATTGCATTGAGGTCATATCGACTCTCTCGTTCAACCATTTGGATGAATTACAACCTTATTCTGCTTCAGTCAACCATTTGGGTGAATAACATGTTGAAACCCTGATTGACCAGTCGCCAAATGCACCCTGTTGGATAAGGGTTTGGCCCTGATCGGTGCAGATGTGGCCGAATACAGTCTGAGTCAGGTAAAATTTGGGGAGGACTTGTGTGGCTAACGATGTTGGTGGAGCCACTGATTACGGGTGAGATCGGACCGTATTGGCCCCGTCTCCAGCTTAAAGAAGAAGATCCATTCTATTATGATCGTGCAGAAAGCGGTTTTCATATATCCGGGATCAAAGCGGGTCTGGGCCTATTGCAACGAATCTTCTTTGCTACGCGGTTGGGGAGACCCCAGTTCTTCTTCTTTCAGTATGCCGCGGAGGATTGCGGCAGTTTCCACCTCGGACATTCTTTTTACGATGCCATCTGTGCCAGAGACCATTGTTGACTTTTTTTCTGATTTAGGAGCCTGGGAAAGATTAGCTGCAAAAACGCGGTTCAAAACTGATTTTAGAGGCATTGTTAAACTCCAGTAAAATAGTCGTCAGACACTGTCGCTGCGGGCCAGTCCGAACCACGAGGGTGGGAGGGCTCAAAGACCGTTTGCCGTGAGTGTGTACCCGCAGCGACAGGCGGCATTTAGGAACCGACCGATCCTGTGCAAAGGGGGAAGATATTGGCCTTTCGCGTCATTTTTTGACTCTCTGATAAAAAAACACGACGTTGCTTACGTTTACGTCAACTTTCTAAACCAGCGCTGAGATTCTGCGACGCAACGTCACAATTTGACACCTGTTCATCACGGGCAAATTCAACGGTCCTGAAGGCAAAAAAGCGGCCGTCTTTAGGGGCGATTCTATCGTGCAAGCAGGCGGAACCGTGGCTCCCAATAAAAACGGGCGCGCCCATTGTGGGCGCGCCTTGAAAAGGGAGGACTATGAAAAACCTAACGCTCGAAAAAAAATAAGCGCCTACTCACTACAGTTCCTAGACTGCAGCGATTTGAGCAGCTTGTCGGTGAAGTGGATCACACGGCGCGAAAAAAGTTTCCATCGTCCGAGATGTTGTCGTGATCGGTCATCGAGAAGGCAGCGAAAGGCTTTGCTTCAAGGTCGTAGAGAACCCCAAAACCAAATACGCCCGCCGAATGGCGAGCGTATCATGATCTATTGGCTTTTCAGCGTCTGTATCAAAAACAGCAGCGCGCGCTTAGCGGCGGATGCCCAGCTTTTTGATCAGGTCCTGGTACCGTGCTTCTTCTTTGCCTTTCAGATAGTCCAGCAGCTTACGGCGCTGGGCAACCATCTTCAGAAGACCACGGCGACCGTGGTTGTCTTTCTTGTGGGTCTTGAAGTGCTCGGTCAGGGTGGTGATGCGCGAGGTCAGGATGGCAACCTGGACTTCTGGCGAACCGGTGTCGCCGTCCTTGGTTGCGAATTCTTTCATGACGCGATCTTTTTCAGCGGCAGTAATCGACATCGGGGTCTCCTTTGAAAAGGTTAGGGTTGATGGCACAGGCCGGGATGTCGTCCAGCGCAGGCCCATGGAGAAAACCGCATCGATTCCGACACGGATGCGCGCATATAGGCGCATTTGCGGTCAATGGCAAAGGGATTCTGGAAATTCAGCCCAGCGCGCTGAGCTGCGCCAGATCGCCTGAGGATATCAGTTGAATGTCATCGGCGCTGACTCCGTCTGCCCCGATCAGTTGCACCACGTTCTGCCCGTCGACAATAACATGGGTCAGGTTCTCGTCTTCGGTGTCTGTCTTGATCTGAATGTCCGGGTTTTCCTGACCTTCCCATGAGATCAGCAGCTTGTCTTGACCGGGCTGAAAATCCATGACGGTTACGGCGTCGTCATCCGGTTCGGGCGAAACAGCGATGTCATCATCGCCTTCGCCTCCGGTTACGATATCCCCGCTTTCAGCAATGATCGTATCATCCCCGGCGCCACCGTTCAGGAAATCCACCGCGTCGGGGTGCCCTCCATCCTGACCGTCCAGAATATCGTCGCCATCACCGCCGAACAGCACGTCCTCGCCTTCGCCACCGCTCAACCGGTCATCACCAAACCCGCCATGCAGTGCGTCATCGCCTTCACCGCCGGTCAGAATGTCGTCATCTTGCCCGCCATACAGCTCATCCTCGCCCATCCCACCCTCCAGGTGATCTGCGCCGAAATGCCCGAAAAGAGCATCATCCCCCTCACCGCCCGAGATTTGATCATCGCCCGCTTCGCCGTGAATGACATCCTGGCCAGTGCCGCCAAAGATCGAATCTGCACCTGTTCCCCCATGCAGGGTGTCATCGCCTTCGCCACCATAAATCGTGTCATCCCCCGCATATCCATTGATCTGATCGTCGCCGTCCTGGCCGGTCAGGATGTCCAGATCCTCGGTACCCGCGATGATCATGTCGCCCTCGATTTCGGATATGATCGTCCCGGTCGAAATCTCGGGCGCTTCGGGTTCCTCGACATTCTCACCGACGTCAAGGAATTCGCCGGTTTCGACCGCAGGAGGCTGGTCGTCGGCGACATCGTCCTCACCGGGATCTTCATCTATGTCAAAGACATCGCCGATGGCATAGGCGGCCCCGCCGACAGCTGCCAGACTCAGCAATCCGATCAGAAACATGACAACCTCCTTGAACGCATTGCTTCGAGGGTGAAATGTCTCATGCAATCAGGGCTTTGGTCAAAGCCTAGCTGAGCTTGTGGTTAACCCTTTGTCACCAGGGTTCGGGGTTTTGCGTGTAAGCGATATAGAGCGGATGCTTGGGGTGGCCGTCCTTGGTAAGCCCAAGGTGGTACATCGGCTGACCGGTGTCGCGCAGCAGGGTTTCGACGGCGGTGCCTCGATCCAAATGCGCGCCATGGGTGCCCCAGGCAGCGATGACCTGATCGGCCCAGTCCACGCCATTCAGAATGGCCATGTCATTCTCAGGCCCCACCGGATCGGCAGCGGCCCGCATCTTGCGTGGATCAGTATCGCGCCATGCAAAGATATTGGTGACCTGAAACGCGCCGAACCCCAGCGCGCGCGCCCGGCGTTCGCAGCGTTCCACCGTGGGATCGTTCTGCACCTCGGTCGCGGTGGACGGATTCAGCATCACAAACAGCGCCTTGCGCCCGGCCGGATCCCAGATGCGCGTCAGGCTATAGCGGTATCTTTCGCAATCCGAATAAACAGCGGTCGAGGGCGCGTCGCCCTTGGTATGTGTGCGCGTGATCATGGGTTTCGACTAGCACGCAGATTACGTGACGAACACCCGGCTGGGATGCAATTCGCCGGATTTATAGATGCCGACCGCCACAGCCTGACCATCCAGCGAGGCCCAGGCCTCATCCCCGTATTCCACATCGGACGCCAGAACCATACCAGGGTTGCCGTTACGCAGACGGGTCGCACCTTCGGGCGTGCATTTCAGTTCGGGCAGGTCCGATAAGCCAGTTTCCAGCGGGTGCAGGTAATCATCCAGCGCGGTGGTTTTGGCCATCTCATCGATCTGTTCAATGCTCAGTCCGTCTTTGGTCTCGAACGGGCCGGACCAGATACGGCGCAGCTCGCGGACATGGCCGTAGCATCCCAGCGCCGCGCCCAGATCACGCGCGATCGATCGGACATAACCACCCTTGCCGCAGGTCATTTCCAGCATGACGTGGTCGGCATCTGGGCGATCAACCAGAACCAGTTCCTCGACCCACAGAGGGCGCGCAGCGAGTTCCACATCCTCGCCATCGCGAGCCAGCTTATAGGCACGTTGCCCGTCGATCTTCACCGCCGAGAATTTCGGCGGGACTTGCATGATTTCACCGATAAAGGGCGCGAGGGCCTCTTTGATGTCATCATCCGAAGGGCGCGCATCGCTGCTTGCGATTACCTCGCCCTCGGCGTCATCGGTATTGGTGGCCTGACCCAGTCGCACGGTGAAGGTATAGGCCTTGAGTGCGTCGGTGATATAGGGAACGGTCTTGGTCGCCTCACCCAACGCCACGGCCAGAACTCCGGTAGCCTCGGGGTCCAGCGTGCCCGCATGGCCCGCTTTTTTCGCGTCCATCGCCCAACGCACCTTGTTGACCACGGCGGTCGAGGTCATGCCTGCGGGCTTGTCCACCACCAGCCAACCGGAAATGTCGCGACCCTTGCGTTTGCGTCCCATTGTGCACCTTGTTCTTTGCTGAGGCGCGCGAGTTAGCGGATCGGTCGGGCCCTGTCAATTTCAGGGCGTGTCTTCGACCACACCAACAATCGGCCCCAGTGAAAACCCGACATCGGATCGATTATTCGCCCGGTCATACATACGTGAGATATTGCCATCAAAGAACAGCGCATTCGGGGTTTCCAGTACGTCGCGGAACAGGCTGCCGAATTGGTGGAAGGTGACGTAATCTTCGGAAATGGCAAACACTGCGCGGGCGCCATCATCGCTGGTACCCACACCATTGCGAACATAAACCGACGTCGAATCAGACAGGAATCGAGGGTGCAGCTCTCCGTCGATTACCAGCATCGGGCCGGATTGGCTGGCAAAGCGGCAATCCGGGGCTTGATCTATAAAGTCCAGCGTCTCGAACACGTCGGCGCCGCCCTCGCGGATGCAGAACACCCCGTTGGGCAGAAGGCCGAAGTTTCCGGGACCGGGGTTCGGGATCACACGCATCTGCTCCTGCCCGTCCTCGACATAATGGCCGACGGGCGAGCGGTCGTCGTGATACATGCCTGCGTTCATCGCAAAGGCCAGACGCTTGCCAACGGGCTCCAGCGCCTCATTCACCGCCGAGAAATGCCCTAGCAGGTCGCCATTCTCGTCATTGAGGAACAAGCGCATGTCCTCATTCGCGGCATCCACCTCGCAGACAGTGTAGCGTTTGTCACTATGCGTGACCTTTTCGCATGTCACTGCCCCGGCTTGCGCCGCCCACAGGAAAGCGACCAAAGTGACAAATGCCCGGATCACTCGTCGAGATCGCGGCGCACCGCGTCCTGATCGAACATGCGGCGGGTGTCATCCAAACGGTCGAATGTGTCATCCAGCCGGAATCGCAGATCGGGGGAGAATTTCAGCCCGACCTTTTTACCAACCATGCGCCGCAGCTCGTGTTTGTTGCGGGCCAGCAGTTCGATTACATCCTCCTGCCCTTTGCCGCCCAGGGGCAGCACAAAGGCGGTGGCGATCTTCAGATCGGGTGAGGTGCGCACCTCACCCACGGTGATTGACATGCGATTCAGGTCGGGATCGTGGACATCTCCGCGCGCCAGAACCTCGGACAGGGTGCGGCGGATCAGTTCGCCGACACGCAGCTGTCGTTGGGACGGGCCGGGGCCATCGTGGAATTTGTTCTTAGCCATATCCCCGATCTAAGCGCAAAGCGGGGCTTTGCCAAGCGGGTGCGAACCGGGTAGGAGGCTTTGAGCCAATCAATGTGAAAGGACCAGCGCAATGACCCATATTCCGGGGATCGTCATCACAGGGGCTTCGGGCCGTATGGGCCAGATGTTGATCAGGACCGTGACCGACAGTGATCAGGCCCGCCTGGTCGGCGTGGTCGAGCGCACGGGTCATGATTGGGTTGGGCAGGATGTGGGCGTGGCCATGGGCGGTGCAGCGCTGGGCGTCACGGTGACCGACGATCCGCTGGAGGCCTTTGCCCAGGCGCAGGCCGTGATTGATTTCACCGCACCCGAGGCGACGCTGGAATTCGCCGCGTTGGCGGCGCAGGCGCGCTGTGTGCATGTGATCGGCACTACCGGGATGAGTGACGAGCAGATTGCCGCTCTGGAGCCGGCCTCACGTCATGCGGTGATCGTGCGGGCGGGAAATATGAGCCTGGGTGTGAACCTGCTGGTACAGCTGACCAAAAAGGTCGCTGCCGCGTTGGATGAAGATTTCGATATCGAGGTGATCGAAGGGCATCACCACCACAAGGTCGATGCGCCCTCGGGCACCGCGCTGATGCTGGGCGAGGCCGCTGCCGAAGGGCGTGGTGTAGATCTGGCTGAGGTGTCCGATCGGGGCCGCGATGGTATGACCGGCGCGCGCAAGCGGGGCGATATCGGGTTCCATGCCATTAGGGGTGGTGACATTGTGGGCGAACACGACGTGCTATTCGCAGCACCGGGCGAACGCATCGTGCTGCGCCATCTGGCCACCGACCGGGCGATCTTTGCCCGTGGGGCGCTGAAGGCGGCACTGTGGGGGCAGGGCAAATCCCCCGGCCAATATGACATGGTGGATGTTCTGGGGCTTTGACACCACCCGGGAGCCGACAGACCGACTACAACTCTCGGATCTTATCTGCGCGCAAAGGGCAGGCGAGATAGACGCCGAATTCTTTGCCGATATCCGCACTGACCCGCGCGTGAACCTTGCCCTGCCGATCCAGAAAACGCTGATTGTCCTCGACCGGGAATATCCCCTCGTGCCAGATGCCAGGATGGATATACAGCCCGCGTGACCCATCACACCAAAAGGCCACCACCTTATCCGGTGTCAGATTGTCGCCCGGCAATGCGGCAGGGATGATGAAAGGCTTGTTGTCGATCGGCCAGAACATCTGTCCGCCATCGGGGTGATAGTTCATGTGCCAAAGCAGAACCTGATCGCGCGGAGCAGTTTGCCGGTTGGCGTTGGCCTGTTGCGGATCAGTGGACCAGCCGAGGACATAGTGGCCGTTGACCGCTTCGTTCTCGCCGTAAAGGACGTCCCCTTTCCACTCACCATGAAATGTGCCTTCGACCCAACCGGCTTCATCGCCGGTACCTTCGTCGATGGACCGCCAACCCTGTTGCGGCCAACGGACGATTTCAATTTCGAATTCTTCGGGGTCGTCGACCAGACAGCCATAGTCCTTGACCGACTTGTCAGTAGCACGGATCAAGGGGACCTCGTGCCAAGGCAGGGAGGGTTTGGTGTTGGCCTCAAAAATGTATTCTGGGGCGTTCATGTGAGCTCCTGATATTTTTCGACCATTCGCTGCACCATCGGCGCAAAATGGTTGAAATCGGGGGTTTCCATGTCTGCACGTTTACCTGCTTCGTCCAGATAACGCACCTGAATGATCTCTTTCAGGTTCGGGTTCTGCTCGAATTCGGCAACTTCTCTGGCACTCATCGGCCCGCCTTGCAGTTCCAGTGTATGAACCGAAGCCGTGGACAGGCGGTTGAAATATTCGGGCTTGGTAGCGCAAAGATACCGTTTGGCCGCCACGTGATAGCGGCAGCAATCGGTGATAACTGACGGAAAGAACTGTTCCAGCACCTCGGCGCCTGCATCTTCGTGATGGCGGTCTTCGGTGTCGTCGGGGTGGTACGTGCCGAATTCGGATGTGAAATGACCGATATCATGCAGCAATGCCCCTACGATGATCTCTTCGGGCATGCCGTTCTGTTCGGCAATGGTCGCGCCCTGCAGCATGTGTTCTGCCATGGTGACGGGTTCGCCCAGATATTCCTCGCCGCCGCGGCGGTCAAAGATATCCTCGATGAAGGCCACGATATTGTCGGGGGTCAGGGTCGAGAAATCAGGTTTCATTCCGCCGCCTCCAGTGTCGCCAGTTCCATCGCCGCCAGCGTTGACAGTAAGCCGTCCTTGTCGGCATAGCAGCCTTGCAACCACCGCGACCCGGCGCCGGAATAGCCCAGACGCGCGTGCAGGACGCGGGTGTTGTCAACGATGAAGCTTTCACCCGGCTCCAGCTTGAACGACACGCCCATGGCCGGATCGTCGATTATCTCACCCAACTGGCGATAGGCGGCGTAATAGGCCTCCATCAGATCGAAAGGGATGTCCACAAACGGAGCCGACGAGCGGTTGTTAAAGCGGATACCGATCAACTCGCCATCGGGCGATAGCTCAATCATTGGGCGGCGCGACCGCAGGCAGACCCCGTCCGAGCCCTTGTATTCGAACCGCGC
Source organism: Ruegeria sp. CDSC079 (assembly GCF_059610505.1). Taxonomy (NCBI): domain Bacteria; kingdom Pseudomonadati; phylum Pseudomonadota; class Alphaproteobacteria; order Rhodobacterales; family Roseobacteraceae; genus Ruegeria; species Ruegeria sp. CDSC079. Next base: position 30,231 of record NZ_JBXWNT010000009.1, on the reverse strand, counting down.
CGGGAAACCTGCCAACAGCGCAAATCCATCGGGGTTCTGATCGCGCAGTTTTTCCGCCGCCCGGAACCCGTCCACAACAATGGAATCGCCACCCTCGGCGCTGTTCTCCAGGCAGTACAGGATCTGCAATGTCGGTACCGGGTCGCGATAAGGGTTGTCCGTGTGCGCCTGCAGGCCAAGCCCTGTAAAGGCCAGGTTGGTCGGGTTCACCTCGGTTCGAACCTCGAAATAGGGGCCATAGTTGGTCTGACGGACGTATCCGAACAGATCAGCCACCTTCAACAGGGATTCCGGTTCGGTCGGGCCACTGGTCAGTTTGGCAAACCCGTATTCGGCGACCATTGCCAGCCAGCCGCGCTTGGCTGCGGGGTTGGCGTGGACGTCGCTCCAGTCGGCGCTGGGCGCGTCGAGCCCTTGCTCCCAGGTGGTGATCCCGGGCGCGGTGCGGCCAAAGGTGCGGCTGTCCTCTTGGTCATAGCTATGCGCAGCCAGCCAATCGGCGGGGAAAGTGACAGTCTTGTTTTCGGGTTGAAATGTGACAGTGAGGTCGCCGTTGGCCACTGAGGCAGCGCTGACCATGGTATCGGCGGGGATATCGCCAATGGTGATCAGGCGCTGTCCGTTGCCCGGTGCCCGTGTGTCAGGATCAAGCGCGTTGTCGCGTAGCCAGATGGCGTGAAAGCGGGCACTTGGGCCTGTATCGAATTCCACGGTGACGATTGACGGAGTATGGGTGGCAGAGCGCAGCATGGGGTTTCTCCTGTTCGCGCGGGCTTTGCTTGAGGATATACGCCCCCTGTGGCATTACGACAATTAATCCTTGTTACTGCTGAGGCCTGGAAAAACTTATGGATAAAAAGAAGATCGGCTTGCCCCCTCTGGACTGGTTGCGCGTATTCGAAGCGGCGGGGCGGTTGGGTGGATTCTCGGCAGCGGCGCGCGAGTTCGGTCTAACGCAGGCTGCCGTCAGTCAGCGCATCGGCAACCTTGAGGCCTGGTTGGGCCGCACGCTGTTTGTGCGCGAGGCGCGCGGTGTATCGCTGACCGTCGAGGGCGAAAGCTATCTGCCGCTGGTTCAGGACAGCTTGCAGGCGCTCGAGCGCAATACCGAAGACCTTTTCGGAAAATCCCCGCGCGAATTGCGGGTGGCTGGCCTGTCGTCCCATATTAAAGCCCTCGTCATACCCGCTCTTGCACGTTTTCACGACCTGCGCCCCAAAGTTCGGGTGCTGACAGATTCTGTGGCGCGACGGTCTTCGCTGGATGAAGAAAGGACTTGGCTTCAAATCCGCTATGGGCGTGGGGCGTGGCCCGGGCGAGATGCCGAACTGATTGCCGCCGAAGTGCTGTTGCCGATGGCAGCGCCGGGTGTGGATTGGTCCGCGCCCTTGATTGATCTGCGCGGTGAAAGGCCCGGCTGGCGTGATTGGGCGAAAAACACCACTCAGACCGACCTGCCGCCCTCGAAAATGAGCTTCGATTCGATGGAACATGCGATTTCGGCGGCTCGGCAGGGTTTGGGCGTTGTGTTGGGATCCATGCCCTTGGCGCAATCGGACTTGCGAGCGGGGCGGTTGCGTCGACTGGATTTGCCCGAATTGAACGCAAAAGATGGCTATTGGCTGACCTGGCCCGAAGAGCGTGCGAAATCCAATAAGCAACGGGCGCTCATCGCGGATTTTCTGCAGGCACTGCGCGGGGATTGATCAGAAATCTATCGCGATGCCTTTCTTTTCCCAATCGCCATAACGTGCAGGATCGGGGCCGTCGCGTCCGCCCAGCTCTTTGGGTTGCGCTTTTGCGTCGGCTTCGGCCTTGCGGCGGCGGTCCTCCGCCTCGGCCAGCGCGCGTTGGGCGGCAGGCGGCAGGTCTTTGGGCTCGTCATTCATGACATCGGGTTCCTTTCAGTGCATTGGCTTGATATACGCCCCCGTCCGCCCTTGGCAATGCGGACGAGGGTCACATCAAAGGCGATTCAATGTCCGATAACGCAACGGCCGCGCGACGCAGCGCAATCTACCTTCTGGATCAGATCTTGGGTGAGGGGCGGCTGATGTCAGAATGTCTGGCTGCAGGTGCGCTGGAGCGATTGGCACCAGAAGACCGGGCGCGGGCACAGCGGCTGGCGTTGCAAACGCTGCGTGGGCTCGAACGCGCCGACCGTCTGTTGGACAATCACCTGAACCGCACCCCCGCCCTGACCGTGCATAATGCCCTGCGTCTGGGAGCGGTTGAGCTGTGCCATGGCGAGGCAGCGCATGGCGTCGTAAATTCCATGGTTGAGATTGTCGGTCGCTCGCGCAAGCATGGGCGGCTCAAGGGGTTGGTGAACGCGGTTCTGCGAAAGGTCGCGGCAGAAGGGCCAGAGGCTTGGCCGAAAATGCGTGTGCCGCGCCTGCCCGAGTGGCTGCGTGATCCGTTGATCATAGCCTGGGGTGCCGAGGCCATGACCGGAATGGAACTGGCGCATTTCGAGGGCGCGCCGCTGGATCTTTCGGTCAAGCCCGGGGCAACAGCGCCGGGTGAGATGCTTCCGACCGGTTCGATGCGGGTTCGGGATGCGGGGCAGGTGTCTGCTCTGCCGGGATATGATCGCGGTGACTGGTGGGTTCAGGATGCCGCCGCCGCACTGCCTGTCCGAGTTCTGGCGCCTAAGCCCGGAGAGAAAATTCTGGACCTTTGCGCTGCGCCCGGTGGCAAGTCGTTGCAGCTGGCGGCTGCGGGGGCCGATGTGACTGCGCTGGATATCTCGGAATCGCGCCTGGAACGAGTGCGCGAGAACCTGACGCGGACGGGCCTGATGGCTACGGTCATCGCGGCTGACGCGCTGGAACACCAGGGTCAGTATGACGCTATCCTGCTGGATGCGCCCTGTTCCGCCACCGGCACGATCCGCCGCCATCCTGATCTGCCCTTTGCCAAGGACGGGTCGGAATTCGGCGCGCTGATCGAGCTGCAAACGCAGATGCTTGCTCATGCCTGGACCCTTCTGAAACCGGGCGGGCGGTTGGTGTACTGCACCTGCTCGTTACTGCCCGATGAAGGCGAGGTGCAGGTTGAAGAGGCGCTGCAGATGTATCCGGACATGCAGCTGGACCGGGCCGCTTTGCAGGTCGTAGGGATCGAAACCAGCTGGATCACGGAAGAGGGCGGTTTGCGTCTGCGGCCTGACTATTGGCCGGGCACGGGCGGCATGGACGGGTTCTATATCGCCTGTCTGACGAAATCGACCTAAAGGCACGCTTTTCGATGACTTGACGATTGCTCCGGTCTATCGTTGGGTCTCAGGCGCCAGCAGAGCGCAAGGGGCAGAGTAACAAGCGTCATGTCAAATTCGGACACCATGGCAAACCGATGGTCGCGGTTTCAGAACCGGCTTTATGCGCGGCTCAGTCAGCGGCGCAAGGCCGTTACCGGATTTGTGGGCGATCCGGAACCACGCACGGTTGGATCATTTGCGCGCGGGCGTCAGTTGGTGGCTGGGAACCTGCTGTTCTCGGGCTATCTGGTTGAGGCGCAGGATACAGGCTTATGGGATGTCACCGCGCCCAGCACCGGATTCGACGATGAACGCCACGGTTTTGCCTGGCTGGATGATCTGGCGGCTGTTGGCGACATCCGGGCGCGCGAAAAGGCGCAACGCTGGGTCTGGGGCTGGATCGAAGCACATGGGCGCGGGCACGGGCCCGGTTGGGCACCTGATCTGACAGGCCGGCGAGTGATGCGTTGGATCAATCACGCGATCTTTTTGCTGCGCGGTGTGGATGAGCAACAAAGCAAGGTCTTTTTCAGTTCGCTATCTCAGCAGGCCTGGTTCCTGTCGAAACGCTGGCATGCTGCGACGCCTGGCCTGCCCCGGTTCGAGGCGCTAGCCGGTCTGGTGCAGGCTGGTTTGGCTTTGGAAGGGCTTGAGCAGATGGCAGAGCCCGCCCTGCGCGCTCTGGCGCGGGAATGTGACAGTCAGATAGATCAAAAAGGTGGTATCTCCACGCGTAACCCCGAGGAGCTGCTGGAAGTCTTCACGCTGCTCGCCTGGACATCGGCGGCACTTAGCGATTTGGGGCGGGGTACACCTGGGGCGCAGGCGAATGCGATTAAACGGATGGCCCCGACCATGCGCAATCTGCGTCATTCGGATGGTGCACTGGCCCGTTTCCACGGGGGCGGGCGCGGGGTCGAGGGTCGTCTGGATCAGGCTCTGGCGCAAAGCGGCGTCAGACCGCAGAGCGAGAACGGCCTGTCCATGGGATTTGCCCGTCTCTATGCGGCACGGACCAGTGTGATTATTGATGCCAGTTCGCCGCCCAAAGGCGATGCGTCATATAACGCACATGCGTCGACCTTGGCGTTCGAGCTGACCTCGGGCCGCCGACCTCTGATTGTGAATTGTGGGTCTGGGGAAACCTTTGGGCTGGAATGGCGTCGGGCCGGGCGCGCCACGCCGTCGCATTCGACACTTTGTCTTGACGGCTTTTCAAGTGCGCGTCTGACCTCAGCTGTTCCTGGTACGGAACGTGAAGGGCTGGTCGACGCGCCAAAGGATGTTCCGGTCGAGTTCGAAGACGCGTTCGAGGGAACCCGGTTCATGGCCGGGCACGATGGCTATACCAAAGTGTTCGGCCTGACCCACGCCCGAACGTTCGAGCTGCGCTTTGACGGGCGGGAGCTGACCGGCGAAGATATTCTGCTTACCACAAGTGACAGGGCCAAGCGGCAATTTGACAAGGCGCTGGATGCGTCGAACCTGACTGGTATCGGCTTTGACATACGGTTCCATCTGCATCCGGACGTGGATGCGGCGATAGATTTGGGCGGTGCGGCGGTGTCCATGGCGCTCAAAAGCGGTGAGATTTGGGTGTTCCGCCATGATGGTGTGGGGAAATTGTCAATCGAGCCAAGTGTTTATCTTGAAAAAGGCCGTCTGAAGCCACGCGCGACAAAACAGATCGTTCTATCTGGCCGCGCAATGGAGTATGCGACGCGCATCCGGTGGACGTTGAGCAAGGCGCAGGATACAGCCTTTGCCGTGCGCGACTTGCACCGGGACGAGCCCGAGTTTGACTGACGCCAAAAGGACCTTTGGACCCATGACCGATCTTCACCCCGTGCGCCGCGCGTTGCTTTCCGTATCCGACAAGACCGGGCTGATCGAGCTGGGTAAGGCGCTGGCCGACCGCGGGGTCGAGCTGTTGTCGACCGGCGGCACAGCAAAAGCGTTGCGCGATGCGGGGTTGGAGGTGAAGGATGTCAGCGAGATCACCGGTTTCCCCGAGATGATGGATGGCCGGGTCAAAACGCTGCACCCGATGGTGCATGGCGGCTTGCTGGCCTTGCGTGACAATGACACCCATATCGCCGCGATGAACGAACACGGCATCGACGCGATCGACCTGCTGGTAGTGAACCTCTATCCGTTCGAGGCGACCGTGGCTAAAGGCGCTGGCTATGACGAATGTATCGAGAATATCGACATCGGCGGCCCAGCGATGATCCGTGCCGCGTCCAAGAACCACGCGTTCGTCAATGTCGTGGTCGATGTCGAGGATTACTCGTCGCTGTTGGATCAGCTGGACGAGAATTACGGCAAGACCGCATATGGTTTCCGTCAGTGGTTGGCCCAAAAGGCCTATGCCCGCACCGCTGCTTACGATACCGCCGTGTCGAACTGGATGGCTGATGCGCTGCAGCTTGAGGCCCCCAAACGCCGCGCTTTTGCGGGCGAGTTGAAACAGACACTGCGCTATGGCGAGAACAGCCATCAGACCGCTGCATTTTATACCGACGGTACCAACCGACCCGGTGTGGCGACCGCCCTTCAGCATCAGGGCAAGGAACTGAGCTATAACAACATCAACGACACTGATGCGGCGTTTGAGCTGGTCGCGGAATTCGATCCCGTCAAGGGTGCGGCCTGTGCCATCATCAAACATGCCAACCCGTGTGGCGTTGCGACAGGAGGCACGCTTCTGGACGCCTATAAGGCCGCGTTCGACTGTGACCGTACCTCGGCCTTTGGCGGGATCGTGGCCCTGAATCAGCCGCTGGACGCTGAAACCGCGCAGGAGATCACAGGGATTTTCACCGAGGTTGTGATCGCACCTGGCGCCTCGGATGAGGCCAAGGCGATCTTTGCCGCCAAGAAAAACCTGCGCCTTCTGACGACCGAAGGCCTGCCGGATGTGACCGCCGGTGGCAAAACCGTGCGTCAGGTCGCGGGCGGTCTGTTGGTGCAAGACAAGGATAACGGTTTCGTCGGCATGGATGACCTGACGGTTGTCACCAAAAAGGCCCCGACGGATGAACAGATGCGCGACCTTCTGTTTGCCTGGAAGGTGGCAAAGCACGTGAAATCCAACGCCATCGTCTATGTTAAGGACGGCGCGACCGTGGGTGTCGGCGCTGGCCAGATGAGCCGCGTGGATTCGGCGCTGATCGCGGCCAAGAAGGCCGAGCGCATGGCCGATGTTCTGGGCCTGCCACAGCCGCTGACCATCGGCTCAGCGGTGGCGTCGGACGCGTTCTTCCCCTTTCCCGACGGTTTGATGGAGGCCGCAGAGGCCGGGGCCACCTGCGTGATTCAGCCTGGCGGCTCGATGCGGGATGACGACGTGATCGCCGCCGCAGATGAGGCCGGTCTGGCCATGGTCTTTACCGGCATGCGGCATTTCCGTCACTGATGCGTGCCCGATTGCTCCTCTGGGCGGCGCTGACCGCGTTTCTGATCGACCAGATCAGCAAGTACCTTGTCGTTCATGTGATGCGCGTGGCCGAAGAGCCGATCAGCGTTCTGCCGCCCTTTCTGGTGTTCAGATATGGCGAGAATCGCGGCATCAATTTCGGCCTGTTTCAGGGCAATGGCGACGCCGCGCGCTGGGCTCTGATCGGAGTTTCACTGGTGATTTCAGTGGGCGTGTTGATTTGGTTGATGCGCACGGCCCCCTCAAAGCTCATGTTGGTCTGTGGCGGCCTGCTGATCGGCGGTGCGCTTGGCAATGTGGTGGACCGCGTGTTGTACGGATATGTGCTGGATTTTCTGAACATGTCCTGCTGTGGTTTCGACAACCCCTATGTGTTCAATCTGGCCGATGTATTCATATTCGCAGGTGCGTTCGGGTTGGTGCTGTTTGATAGGAAAAAGCCCTCGTGACGCGGGTTTGGAAATACGATAAAAGCGCCTGAAACAGGCTGGAGACTTTCATGCGGTTGCCGCGTTCCATATTTGTTGTGACTATGAGTCTTGCGGTTGCGGGATGTTCGGATATCGGTCTGCGCCACCTCGAGCCGCCGGGCCCGGGCCCGGACGAGTTTGCGATTCTGCCGGTCAAACCTCTGACCCAGCCCGAGAACTACAACTCTTTGCCCGCACCGACACCGGGTGGCACAAACCTGACCGATGCCAATCCCACAGGGGATGCTATTGCCGCGCTGGGCGGGAATCCGGCTGCTTCGAATCCAAATACCGCTGTGCCTGCCTCTGATGGCGCGCTTGTCACGGCCTCCAGCCGATATGGCGTTCCGTCAAACACACGGCAGGTCGTCAACCAAGAAGATGCGGATTTCCGCAAGCGTCAGGGGCGCTGGACCCGTTTGCGGCTGTTCAACGTAGACCGATATTCGCAGGTTTACCGTCGCTGGGCTATCGACCCGAACAAGCAAACCCAGGCTGCGCGGAACGCTGGGATCGAAACGCCATCGGCGCCGCCGGTCAATGAATAATTCTTAACTTTCCGTCATCGGGGTTGAACCCGCGCGGCACCACCGTAGTTTGAACACCAGAAACGAAACGGAGGATGCCCCATGGTTCGGGCTCTGGCACTGTCGGCTGCTCTGATCGCCGCCACCCCGGTTTTTGCCGAAGATGGGCACGAGGCGGTCACCACCTTTACTCTGGATAACGGTATGGACGTTGTCGTGATCGAGGATCACCGCGCACCAGTCGTGCAGCACATGGTCTGGTATCGCGCCGGATCGGCGGATGAGCCGGTTGGTTCGTCCGGTGTGGCGCATTTTCTGGAACACCTGTTGTTCAAGGCCACCGACACGCTGGAGGCGGGCGAGTTTTCTGCCACCGTCGCGGCCAATGGCGGCAATGACAACGCGTTCACCTCGTATGATTACACCGCCTATTTTCAGCGTGTTGCTGCCGACCGGCTTGAGCTGATGATGCGGATGGAGTCAGACAGGATGCGCAATATCCGCCTGTCCGATGATGACATCGCCACCGAGCGCGACGTGATCCTGGAAGAACGTAACCAGCGTACCGAAAACAACCCGCGCGCCCTGTTCGGTGAACAGGTCAGCGCGGCGCAATACCTCAACCACCGCTATGGTGTCCCCGTTATCGGTTGGAAACATGAGATGGAAACGCTGGACCTGGACGATGCACTGTCCTTCTATCAGATCCACTATTCGCCAAATAACGCCATCCTGGTGGTGACCGGCGATGTTGAGCCAGACGAGGTCAAATCCCTGGCCGAGCAATATTACGGGGTAATCCCGGCAAACCCGGACCTGCCCGAACGGGTGCGATCACAGGAGCCGCCACAAACCGCTGAACGCCGTCTGACCTTTAAGGATGCGCGCGTATCGCAGCCCTATGTTCAGCGCAGCTATCTTGCACCCGAACGGGACGCAGGTGCGCAGGAAAAAGCCGCCGCCCTGTTCCTTCTGGCTGAACTACTGGGGGGCAGCACGACGTCGTACCTGAATGAAAAACTGCAGTTCGAGCAACAAAAGGTCGTCTATACCGGCGCGTTCTACCGTGGCGTGTCGCTTGACGATACCACATTTGATCTGCTGGTTGTTCCGTCCGAAGGCGTGTCGCTGCAAGAGGCCGAAGATGCGATGGATCAGGCCGTGACCGATTTCATCGCCGAAGGTGTGAACGAAGAGGATCTGGATCGGATCAAGATGCAGCTGCGCGCCGCGCAGACCTATGCGCGTGACAATGTGGACGGGATCGGCAATCGCTATGGCCGTGCCCTGACCAGCGGGCTGACGGTCGAAGATGTACAGGCTTGGCCTGATGTCCTGCAGGCGGTGACCGGTGATCAGATCATCGCCGCCGCGCGCGAGGTGCTGCAGCCTGAAACCTCGGTCACGGGCTGGCTGATGCGAGACGATGAGGTAACGCAATGAAGCGGATATTTGTAACTCTGATTGCTTTGGTCATCGCAGTTCCTGCATGGGCCGAGATCGAGATTGAAGAAGTCACCTCGCCGGGTGGCATCACCGCATGGCTGGTCGAGGATCACTCGATCCCCTTCACCGCCCTGGAACTGCGGTTCCGCGGCGGCACGTCGCTGGACGACCCGACAAAGCGCGGCGCGGTCTATCTGATGAGCGGCCTGATCGAAGAAGGCGCTGGCGAAATGGATGCCCGCACCTATGCGCGCGAGCTGGAATCTCTGGCCGCGTCGTTCGGGTATAGCGCCTCAGACGATTCAGTGTCGATCTCGGCACAGTTTCTGACCGAAAACAGGGATGAGGTGATTGACCTGTTGCGGACCACGATTCACGAACCGCGTTTCGATCAGGATGCTGTAGACCGTGTTCGCGCTCAGGTTCTGTCGGGTCTGCGGTCAGATCAGACCAGCCCCAGTGACATTGCCGGGCGCAGCTTCGCGGAAATGGCCTATGGCGATCACCCCTACGGTTCCGAAGGCAAGGGCACGATCGAGAGTGTCAGCGCCTTGACCCGCGATGATGTGGTCACGGCATATGAGAACGTGTTTACCAAGGATCGTCTGTATGTAGGCGCGGTCGGCGATATCACCCCAGAGGAACTGGGCGCGGTGCTGGACGAGCTCTTGCTTGATCTGCCGGATACCGGCAAACCGATCCCCAAGCGGGCCGATGTGACGATCACTGGCGGAGTGAGCGTAATCGAGTTCGATACGCCGCAATCGGTGGCTCTGTTCGGCCATGCCGGGATCGACCGTGACGACCCGGATTTCTTTTCCGCCTATCTGTTGAACCACATTCTTGGCGGCGGGGGGTTCGAAAGCCGCCTGATGCAGGAAGTGCGCGAAAAACGCGGTCTGACCTATGGCGTGGCGACCTATCTGGTGCCAAAGGATCTGGCCTCTGTGTATCTTGGGTCGGTGTCCTCGGCCAATGACCGTATCGCCGAAGCCGTTGATGTGATCCGCAACGAATGGGCGCGCGCCGCATCCGAAGGGGTCACTCAGAAGGAGTTGGACGACGCCAAGACCTATCTGACCGGTGCCTATCCGCTGCGCTTTGATGGCAACAGCCAGATCGCCGGGATCATGGTGGGTATGCAGATGGAGGATTTGCCTATCGACTATATCGCCACACGCAATGACAAGGTGAATGCAGTGACGCTTGAGGATGTGAACCGGGTGGCGTCCGAACTGCTGGACCCAGATGGTTTACACTTTACCATCGTTGGCAAACCCGAAGGTCTGGACGGCTGACCCTTAGGCCGCTGCAGGTCTTCTCTGGGCCTGCAGCGTGTGCTTGTTGCTGTTCAACAGCTTTTGCCGTGTATGTCGGAAATGCGCTGCTTTCAATGCATCGTCGATATGGCGGCTCCGCCGCAGCAAGCGCATCAGGCTGATATTGTCGAAGACCAGGCATTTGGTGGGTTCGGTGGCTATTACCGTGGCTGTGGCAGGCAGCCCAAGGCCAAAGGTCAGCTCTCCCAAAATCTCATCTTCTCCACATTGGTTGATGACCCGGCCGTTTTTCAGGATCGTAGTCCGCCCCTTTAAGACAAAGCCCAAAAAGTCGGTTGTCTTGCCTTCTTCGATCAGGATGTCACCGTTTTCATAGGTCTTGACGGCGGCGGTGTTCAACAGTTTCCGGGCTTGGTGGGGTTTCAGCGATTCAAGGTGCAGGGCAATGAACTGACGTTCGTCATCTGAAAATCGAAGCAGATGCCGGGACAGAAACCCGCGCAGCAGGCCTAGGATCGAGATCGAGATATAGGCCAGCTGAATGATCGAGCCCGCGAGGTTGAATTCTTCCGACATGCTGAACAGAACACATCCGGCTGCGGCGATCACAAGCAGGGGGTAGAGGCTGCCGTTGCCCCGGATGATCCCCATCTGCAGCAGAAAGTAGCTGGTGATGTAGAGGCCCGCGCCAAAGACGCCGATCATCGTGGCGACCTGTACCAGTTCTGGAAACTCGTATGGAAAACTCAGCATGGACCGATCCAACCTTGTAAAGACTGGATCCAAGCTGAGGGATAGTGGCGGCGCTGTATATGAACAATGTCACATGTTAATCATCGTTATGTGCATTCAATGATCACTCTATGCAGCAGCGCGCCATCTGTACCCGAACAAACTGTTTGCACCCCTGGGTTTTCCAGGGCTGGGGCCCTACTCGCCGTAGGGCACCCAGATGTTTTTAACCTCGGTCGCAGCCTGCAGGAAGCGGCGAGTCTGATCCTCGTGCCAGTCGGTTGCCATGGCGTTATTAACCCAACTCCGTTTCAGGTTCCCGGCCGAAGCCCGCTCGATCTCGGCCGACAGATCGGTAGACGAGAATGACCAGATCGCATCCACATTCAGATGCGAAGCCAGCGGCTTCGCCAGTTCCGTGTGGCTGCCAGTCAGGATGTTGACCACGCCAGCGGGCACGTCAGAGGTTTCGAGGATTTGGTAGAAATCCGTCGCCGCCAGCGGGTAAGGCTCGCTTGCCGCAAGAACCACCCGGTTGCCCATCGCAACAGCAGGCGCCATGGCCGAGACCAGACCCAGCAGCGGCGCCTCGTCAGCACAGAGCGCGCCGATCACGCCGACAGGTTCTTTCATGGCAATGGCCACGCCCCGGATCGGAACGCCGTGCACCTGGCCGTCATACTTGTCGGCCCAGGCAGCGGCAGTGAACAGGCGCTGGATCGCGACTTCGACCTCTTTCGCGCCGTCTTTCCTGCCGGTCATGGCATCAAGGCGCGCAGCGAATTCACCCGCGCGGGCCGAGAGGTTTTCGCCGATGTAATACAAGATCTGTGCCCGTAGATGGCCGGTGGTCTTGGACCAACCCTTGGCCCCCGCTGCGGCCTCGACCGCGTTGCGGACGTCTTTGCGGTTGGCCAGACCCACATGGCCCAGCAGTCCAGACTTGCCCCAGACGGGTTTCGAATATCCGCTGTCAGGACGGGCCTGTTTGCCGCCGACATACATTTTGGCAGTACGGTCAATCGGATCGACCGGGGCACCTTCGCCCATCGCGGCCTCGGCCTTGGCCAATGGTTTGCCTTTGCCTTTGGGCTTGGTGTAAGCGGTCAGACCTTCCCAGCCACCTTCGCGGCCAAAGCCGCTTTCGCGCACACCGCCGAACCCGGCTGCGGCATCGAACAGATTGGTGGCATTCACCCAGACAACGCCCGCGACCAGCTTCGGTGCGATATCCAGTGCAAGGTTCACGTTCTCGGTCCATACCGTCGCCGCCAGCCCGTAACGGGTGTTGTTGGCCAGCTCAACCGCCTCTTCCGGAGTACGGAAGGTCGAGGACACCAGCACCGGACCGAAAATTTCCTCCTGCATCAGTTGATCGGAGGTTTCGAGGCCCGAGATCAGCGTTGGCGGGTAGAAACAGCCATTTTCGGGCAGCGCGCCAGCCGCCTGATAAACGTGACCCGCGGTGTTGCTGTCGACCATGCTCTTGATGGTCTGCAACTGGACCGGGTCGACCACAGCACCCACGTCGATGCATTTGTCCAATGGATCACCGATGCGCAGAGTGTCCATTCGGGCGCGCAGTTTCTCGTGGAACCGATCGGCGATGCCTTCCTGAACCAACAGACGCGAACCCGCGCAACAAACCTGACCCTGATTAAACCAGATCGCGTCGACCAGCCCTTCGATGGCGGAATCGATATCGGCGTCGTCAAAGACGATATAGGCGGACTTGCCGCCCAACTCCAAAGTCAGCGCCTTACCCGAACCGGCGGTCGCCTCACGGATGCGCCGCCCCACTGCGGTTGAGCCGGTAAAGGCGATCTTGTCCACGTCCGAGGCCACGATCATCTCACCCACCGCGCCATCGCCCGTGACGATGTTGACCACACCCTTGGGCAGCCCGGCCTGTGAGCAGATATCGGCAAACAGCAGCGCGGTCAGAGAGGTATATTCGGCAGGTTTCAGAACGACCGTGTTACCCATGGCCAGCGCCGGAGCAATCTTCCAAGCCAGCATCAGCAGCGGGAAGTTCCAAGGAACGATTTGTCCACACACTCCCAGCGCTTCGGCGTTGGGTAGTTCGCTTTCCATCAACTGCGCCATGCCGGCGTGGTAGTAAAAGTGGCGCTGTACCAGAGGGATGTCGATGTCGCGCGATTCACGGATCGGCTTGCCGTTATCCAAGCTTTCCAGCACTGCAAACAGGCGCGAGTGCTTTTGCAGCAGGCGCGCGATGGCATAGAGGTAGCGCGCACGACCCGCACCGCCCATCTTCTCCCATTTTGGCTGCGCCTTGCGGGCGGCGGATACGGCGGCGTCGACATCGGCTTGCTTGGCTTGGGTCAGCTTGGCCAAAACCTCTCCGGTCGCCGGGTTGCGGCTGTCGAACCCCTTGCCCGGTTTGGTGAAGGCCCCGTCGATATAGTGACCAAATTTGTCACCCTGATCGACCAGCCAGGCCAGCGCTTCGGCTGAGCTTTCGGGGGCAGGGCCGTAATCCATGGTCTCGAAAATCTCTTTGACTGTCATTGTTTTCGTCCTCAGCCCATCGAGTGCCTGTAACCGGCGGAATAAGCACCCGTTAAGAAATGTTCTAGCTGCCGTTCGATATCGCCCAACAGCGACGACGCGCCAAAGCGAAACAGGTCCGGCTCCAGCCAACGGTCGCCCAACTCATCCTTGATCAGCGACAGGTAAACTAGTGCGTCCTTGGCTTTGGAAATCCCGCCTGCGGGTTTATATCCGACACGATACCCGGTGCGGTCATAGTAATCGCGGATCGCCCGGATCATCACCAGCGACACGGGCAGCGTGGCGTTGACGCTTTCCTTACCGGTCGAAGTCTTGATGAAATCCGCCCCCGCCATCATGCAGACCAGCGAGGCGCGCGCCACGTTGCGTAGGCTGCCCAGTTCGCCGGTTGCAAGGATGGCTTTGACATGCGCGTCGCCACAAGCCACGCGGAACGCTTTCATCTCGTCATACAAGGCCTGCCAGTCGCCCGACAGCACATGACGCCGAGAGATTACGATGTCGATTTCCTCGGCTCCGGCTTTGACGCTTTCTTCGATCTCGGCCACGCGCAGGTGGAACGGGGACAAGCCTGCAGGGAATCCGGTCGATACGGCGGCCACCGGAATCCCGGTGCCCTTCAGCGCATCCACAGCGGTTTCGATCATGTCGTGATAGACACAGACCGCGCCGGTGGTGATCGGTGGCATGTCCAACGCCTGAAGTGTTGCAGAAGCAACGGGTTGCCGCGCTTTGGCGCACAGGCGCCGGACACGGCCGACGGTATCGTCTCCCGATAGGGTGGTCAGGTCGATCATGGTGATCGCCTTGAGCAGCCACGCCGCCTGGTAGTCCTTTTTCACCGAGCGCCGACCCGGCAGGGTGGCGGCGCGGCGCTCAACGGCCGAGGTATTGACCTGTACGGCCCGCACCCAATCCAGATCAAGCTCCATTCCAGGGTTCCGGGGCTCGGTCACTTGCGGCAGATGCGCGGTGCGCACGGGGCTTTCTGAGCTCTGCGTTTCCATTTTCACATCCTTTGGGAGGTTTGTACCAAATTCGCACGGGTAAGATGCAAATGGAAGGCCATCCGGCATTGGAAGGGTAAATTTTTTGACCAAATGGACAAAATAGGCGTTTTCTTGCGAATAATTCTCAATAGCATTGACTTAGTTGCGAGCGGTTCTCATATTCATCTTAGCAAGATACCAATTCTGGGGCCTGACATGATTCGTCGTAGTTTCCTTGCAGCGCTGGCATTCGCCGCTGTATTCCCATTCTCGGCCTGGGCCGATGCGCCGCTGAAAGTGGTGGCCACGACCGGTATGATTGCCGATGCCGCCCGTCAGGTCGGAGGTGATCAGGTCGAGGTGAAGGGCCTTATGGGCCCCGGCGTCGACCCGCATGCCTATCGTCAGACCCGCAGTGATATCGTCGCTATGACCAGGTCCGATCTGATCCTGTGGCATGGTCTGTATCTTGAGGCGCAGATGGAAGAGTTCTTCCATGACCTAGGGCGTAAACGCATGGTCGTTGCGGTAGCCGAAGGCGTTGATAAGTCAAAGCTGCACGCGCATGACAATTATGCTGACAAATACGATCCCCATCTTTGGATGAGCCCGGCCCTGTGGCGCGATGTCGTGGTCGAGGTGCAAAAAGCCCTGACACAAGCGCGCCCCGAGGCCGCGGACACCTTTGCGGCAAACGCAGAGGCCTTTCTTGCGCAGATCGCGGAACTGGAGGCTTATGGCAAGCAAGTGCTTGCAGCGGTCCCGGAAAACAACCGTGTTCTGGTGACGGCACATGATGCCTTTGGGTATTTCGGTGCTGAATACGGGTACGATGTGCTTGGAATTCAGGGCATTTCAACCCAATCCGAGGCGGGATTGAACCGGATTAGCGAATTGGTCGATACGCTGGTTGACCGGCAACTGACGGCAGTTTTCGTGGAAAGCTCGGTCTCGGATCGGTCGATGCGTGCACTGATCGAGGGCGCAGCGGCCAGGGGACATCAGGTCGAAGTCGGTGGACAGCTTTATTCGGACGCGATGGGCGAGCCCGGCACCTATGAGGGTACCTACATCGGGATGCTGGATCACAATATCACTGTAATTGCAGGCGCTCTGGGGGCTGATATTCCCAAAACCGGCATGAGCGGCAATCTGTCGGCGGGGTTTTAAGAGATGCTGGAACTGGCGGCACATCAGGGCATCCCCCTTTCGGAAAACGACATTGGAGAAAGTCCGCTGGCCATTCGTGGCCTGACCGTCTCGTACGGGCAGAAGCCGGCGGTTTTCTCGGTTGATATGACCGTGCAACCGGGTGCCATGACAGCGATCATCGGGCCAAACGGTGCAGGTAAATCGACCCTGTTGAAGGCGGCTTTGGGGATTGTCTCACCCCTGTCCGGTCAGGTGACGGTGTTTGGCGATCGGCTGGATCGACAGCGGTCCCGGATCGCATATGTGCCGCAGCGGGCCAGCGTGGACTGGGACTTCCCGACGCGCGTGATTGACGTGGTTCTGATGGGCTTGTCGCGCGAACTGGGGCTGTTGGGACGGGTGCGCGCCCGGCATAAGGCGCAGGCGATGGATTGTCTGCACCGTGTAGGGATGCGTGACTTTGCCGACCGGCAGATCGGCCAGTTGTCAGGCGGCCAGCAGCAGAGGGTCTTTCTGGCGCGCGCCTTGGCGCAGGCCGCCGATCTGTATCTGCTGGACGAACCTTTTGCCGGGGTTGATGCGGCAACGGAAAAGGCCATCATTTCCGTCCTGAAATCGCTGAAAGAGGCGGGCAAGACCGTGGTTGCGGTGCATCATGACCTGGCGACCGTCACCGACTATTTCGACCATGTTTTCCTGATCAACACGCGCAAAGTCGCCGAGGGGCCCGTGGCCGAGGCTTTTACGGCCAAGACATTGCAATCTGCCTATGGCGGCCGTCTGGCTACGGCGCAGATCGACCAGATCTCACGCGCGCTGGGGTGAGTCATGCATTGGGATGCTCTGACCCTTCAGCTTGGCTATAACGCCACGCTGGTCGCAATCGGCGCCAGCCTGCTGGGCATTTCCGCCGGGGTGACCGGAACATTTCTGTTCTTGCGCAAACGTGCACTGGTCAGCGATGCGATCAGCCATGCGACATTGCCGGGTGTGTGTCTGGCCTTTATGGTGCTTGTGGCCCTCGGTGGGGACGGCAGAAACCTGATCGGCCTGCTCGTCGGGTCGGCAATATCCGCTTGGATCGGCCTTTTATGTATGAACTGGCTGACGCGGCACACGCGGCTGGCCGAGGATGCCGCGATCGGAGCGGTCCTATCTGTATTCTTTGGTTTCGGCATTGTGCTGCTGACGGTGATCCAGACCATGGGTGTGGGCCGACAGGCGGGGCTTGAAGGGTTTCTGCTGGGCTCGACCGCTGGGATGCTTTGGGCAGATGCGATGATCATTGCGATCGGAGGCGCGGCAACGCTGGCGCTTGTCATGATTATCCGCCGTCCAATGACGATCGTGGCCTTTGATCCTGAATTTGCCGCAGCCAGGGGCCTGCCGGTGCATCGCATCGACCTTGCAATGATGGGTCTGGTTATGGCCGTCACAGTGGTTGGCCTGAAAGTTGTCGGGTTGATCCTGATCGTTGCGCTTTTGATCATTCCGCCGGTGACAGCCCGGTTTTGGACTGAGCGATCCGAAAGAGTAGTGTTGCTGGCGGGTCTGATCGGGGGCGTCTCGGGTTATATCGGTGCGGCGCTGTCGGCGGCGGCTCCCAATCTGCCGACGGGTCCGCTTATCGTTCTTGTCAGTTTTGCTGTGTTTGTCCTGTCGTTGCTGTTGGCGCCGGTTCGCGGTGTTCTGGCGGCGGTGTTGCGGCACCTGCAATTCCAGCGTCGGGTTCATATCCGGCAGGGCTTGCTTGCGTTGGCACAAGGGCAGAAAATCTATGAGCCGCTGACCCTACGCCTGTTGCTCCGGGCCGGGTTGGCCCGCCCCGACGGCGTGGCAACCGGGGCTGGCAAAGCCCGCGCCGCCAAAGCCCTGCGCGACGAAAAACGGTGGGAGGTCGTTCGCACGGACCAGGCCCACGAAGCAACGGCGGCGTTGTATGATGGGCTGCGCGATATCGAAACAGTGCTGACACGCGACCAGATTACCGAAATCGACCGGCAGATCGGTGGCCCGCAGGGGATAGCAACATGAGCGGCGAAGAATTCGTTCCCCTGTCACTGACACCGTTGCTGATCGGGACATTTGCGGCCATCGCCTGCGCCCTTCCGGGGAACTTTCTGGTTCTGCGCAAACAGGCGCTGATCGGGGATGCGATCAGCCATGTAGTGTTGCCAGGCATCGTGGTGGCCTTTCTGCTGACCGGCGCGATCTCGACCTGGCCGATGATGCTGGGCGCGGCGGGTGCTGCCGTGGTTGCCGTTGTGATGATCGAGGCGATCCGCAGGCTGGGTCAGATCGAACCCGGTGCGGCAATGGGCGTGGTCTTTACTACCCTGTTTGCAGCGGGCGTTCTTTTGTTGGAGCAGACGGACACCTCGACCGTGCATCTGGATGTGGAACACGCGCTGTATGGCAATCTCGAAAGCCTGATCTGGCTGGACGCAACGGGATGGGTCTCGCTGTGGGACCCGGCAGCGCTTGCAGGGTTGCCCCCGGAATTGCCGCGTATCGCGCTGACACTTGCAGGGGTTTCGCTGTTTACCTGGGTATTCTGGCGACCATTGAAGATTTCGACCTTTGACGAAGGTTTTGCCAGCACGATTGGTATTCGGACCGGTCCTTTGGGGTTTGCGCTGGTGATCACAGCGGCGATAGCTGCCGTCGCAGCCTTCGACGCGGTTGGCTCGATCATCGTGATCGCCATGTTCATCTGCCCCCCCGCTGCGGCGCGGTTGATGACCAACCGATTGGAAACTCAAATCGCATGGAGCGTTGTATTTGCCGTTGTTTCGGCCGTGATGGGCTATGTTCTGGCGGGCTATGGCCCATTATGGCTGGGTGCCCGCGATGCCGTGAGTGCCGCCGGAATGATCGCAACGGTATCGGGTGTGATTCTGGCGCTTGCGGCTGTTTTCGGCCCCTGCCGGACCCGCGCGGGCGCTCCAGGCACTGTCTGATCCGGCAAATTCCTGCTGTTGGCTGATGCCGTATTTCGGCTGAACTTTGCCAACGCGAACAGCACGGCCAGAGTTAATGAGCCTTAATCTGCAGATCGTGCTAAGGTTGTTGTATTGTTAAGCAACTGACCACCACTCACCCCGGCTTGTTCGGGCAATCGTGATCAAGGTCGTCGCCTTGCAGGCCGACATGGCGCGATTGTCCGAACGCCCCCCCTCTTGCACAAAATCTGAATACCATAGCAGTGGCAGAATCGTGTGCGCATGTGCTAGGTCTAGGGGTATGGAGCAGGCAAACCCCAATATCAACGAGTTTCGACCGGTAATTCGGCAGTTGGACGATGCTGCAATCAACCGGATCGCAGCCGGCGAAGTGGTCGAGCGACCGGCCTCTGCGGTCAAGGAATTGATCGAGAACGCCATTGATGCAGGTGCCACGCGGGTTGCGATAGAGATCGCCAATGGGGGCAAGACGCTGATTCGCGTCACCGATGACGGCTGTGGTATTGCGGCGGCGGACTTGCCGTTGGCTTTGTCCCGCCACGCAACCTCGAAAATCGACGGGTCGGATCTGCTGAACATTCATACTTTCGGATTTCGCGGTGAGGCGTTGCCGTCGCTGGGCGCGGTCGGGCGTTTGACCATAACCAGTCGTGTTCCGGGGGCGGATGCGGCGCAGATTCAGGTCGCTGGTGGCACAATGTCCGCGGTGAAACCCGCGGCTCTGCGCGCGGGTACCGTGGTCGAGTTGCGCGATCTGTTCTTTGCCACGCCTGCGCGTCTGAAATTCATGCGTACCGACCGCGCCGAGACACAGGCCATCGCCGATACGGTCAAACGTCTGGCCATGGCCGAGCCCTCGGTCACCTTTACCCTCCGCGATGTCTCGGGCGGCGGCGAGGGGCGCGTGACCTTCCGGGCTGACCGTGAGAATGGTGATCTGTTTGACGCGTTGCATGCCCGACTGGCCCGCGTGATCGGGCGCGAGTTTGCCGAGAACGCGTTGCAAATTGACGCAACGCGTGAGGGTATCCGGTTGTATGGCTATGCCGCTCTGCCGACCTATTCTCGGGGCGCAGCGGTGGCGCAGTACCTGTTCGTCAATGGACGGCCTGTGCGTGACAAGATGCTGACCGGTGCATTGCGGGCGGCCTATTTCGACTTTCTCAGCCGTGATCGACATCCGGCGGCGGCTCTGTTCATCGACTGTGATCCGACGCTGGTGGATGTGAACGTGCACCCCGCGAAATCCGAGGTCCGGTTCCGCGATCCCGGCGTCGCACGCGGGCTGATCGTCTCGGCCCTGCGGCACGCACTGGCGGAAGCGGGGCACCGGGCGTCCTCGACCGTCGCAAACGCGACGCTTGGCGCGATGCGACCCGAGCCGTCTCACTCCACCCCGGCGCGGGTCTACCAGATGGACCGCCCTTCACCCGCCGCGCGCCAGATGGCCTATCAGGCGCAGGCACCGGGCTTTGCTGAACTGACCCGCGATTACAGCGGCAGCGTGGTCGAGCCGGTCGCGGAATCTGTTTCCGAGGCGCCGGTAGAAGACCTGCCTTTGGGGGCTGCACGCGGGCAGGTGCATGAAAACTACATTATCGCCCAGACCGCTGATGGTATGGTGATTGTCGATCAGCACGCCGCGCATGAGCGGTTGGTCTATGAAAAGCTGAAAGCCCAGATGGCGGCGAACGGCGTGGCGGCGCAGGCGCTGCTGATCCCCGAGATCGTAGAGTTGTCTGAAGGCGACTGCGCGCGACTTATGGCTGTGGCAGATGATCTTTCGCGCTTTGGCCTGAAGCTCGAGCCCTTCGGCGGCGGTGCGGTTGCCGTGCGTGAAACCCCGGCCATTCTGGGTGAGGTCAACGCCCGCGCAATGATTCTGGATATTCTGGATGAGCTGTCCGATCAGGGTGAAAGCCAGATGGTGCAGGCGCGGATTGAGGCGATCCTCAGCCGTGTCGCCTGTCACGGTTCGATCCGCTCGGGCCGCCGAATGCGGGCCGAAGAGATGAACGCCCTGCTGCGCGAGATGGAGGCGACACCCCATTCCGGCCAGTGCAACCATGGGCGGCCAACTTATGTGGAACTGAAACTGGCCGATATCGAACGATTGTTCGGACGCAGTTGATCCCGCGGGGTGCGCGGGCTATGAAGAATAAAACAAGAACACCCGAGGCAAAATGATCGAGATCGCAGGAACCCAATTTGCATTGAACGACCCCGTGATCCTGATCGTTGGCGGGGTGGTGGCATTGATCCTGTTGCTGCTGTTCCTGTCTTTGCGAGCGGCCAACCGGTCAGCCAGGATGGCCGAGCCACTGTCGCGGCAAATGGCGCATCTGGGTCAGCATGTTCAGCAGTTGGGACAAGGACAAGAGCAGCTGCGCGGTGGTCTGCAGCATGTCTCGGACACGCAGGCCAATGCGCAGCTGCAGGTGATCCAGACGGTTGAATCCCGCCTGTCTTCGGTGCAGCAGCAGATGAACGATCGGCTGGCAGATAACGCGATGAAATCCGCGCGTGCGCTGGCCGAGATGCAGGAGCGGATGAAGGAATCGCTGCACGGCTCGTCGAAACAGACGGCGACGTCACTGACCCAGTTGCAGGAGCGCCTGGCGGCCATCGACAAGGCGCAGGATAACATCACCAAACTGTCGGGCGATGTGCTGTCGCTTCAGGATATTCTGTCGAACAAACAGACGCGCGGTGCGTTCGGAGAGATTCAGTTGAACGATATCGTCTCCAAGGCATTGCCCTCGGACAGTTTCAAGCTGCAGGCGACCTTGTCGAACGGGCGTCGGGCGGATTGCCTGATCCACCTGCCCAACCCACCTGGCCCCATTGTGATCGACAGCAAATTCCCGTTGGAAGCGTATGAGGCTCTGATCGGGTCGACCAATGATACGGAGCTGAAAGCGGCGGTGCAGATGTTCCGAACAACTGTGCGCAAGCATATCAACGACATCTCCGAGAAGTACATTCTGGACGGGGAAACCGCCGATGGCGCGTTGATGTTCCTACCTTCCGAAGCGGTTTATGCCGAGTTGCACGCCAAGTTTCCCGAATTGGTGCAGGAGAGCTTTACCAAACGCGTTTGGATCGTCTCGCCCACCACCTGCATGGCAACGCTGAACACGATGCGCGCGATCCTGAAGGACGCAAGGATGCGGGAACAGGCGGGTGCTATCCGCAAAGAGCTGGGTCTGCTGCACAAGGATGTAGATCGCCTGGGCGATCGGGTTTCCAATCTGGACCGTCATTTCGGGCAGGCGGCCAAGGATATCTCGGAAATCAAGATCAGCGCTGAAAAAGCCGGGCGCCGGGCGCAGCGACTGGACAATTTCGATTTCGAAGAGATCGCACCTGACGACACGCCGGGCGTTGTACCGCTGGCGCGGCACGAAATCTGACAAGCCGTTCGATGCGACATTGGCCGGATTTGGCCAGCGCACCGCGTCAGGTCCCAGAGATCAGATACGCAGGAAGGGCTGGAACAAGCGGGGCATGAGCTTGGTGAATTTTAGCGGCGCGTCGGTAACGGCCAGACAGATGCAATCTGCGGTAATGTCTGCGGTCGGGGTGTGATGCAGCTCTTCATCGGCAATCTCGACATCGCCGCGTGCAAAGTGATCAACTTCATCCGAGAAAGCACCCTGCAGAACCATGGTCAATTCCATACCGTTATGGCTGTGATCCGGAACTGCGGTTCCGGCCGGAATGAACAGCAGACGTGCCGAAGCGTCGCCGCTCGTCGGCAAGATAGCTTGTCTGACGCCCATTCCGATGGGACGCCATCGGATGTCATTGACAGTGCCGCCGACGTAGCCCTGCAGGGGGGCAGGTAGGACGGCGCAGCTCTTGTTCACTGGCTTGGGGGTCGGTGCGCCTTGGGCGATCAGCGCCATCGTCGCAGCCAGCGCGCTGTCGCTCATTTGGGCAGGATAGGGCAGCTCGTCCAGTATCTGTCCGCCAACCGCATCAAAGCTTTCAGCCTGCGCGCGGCAATGGTCACACAGCGACAGATGGGTCGCGACCATCAGATCGAACGCTTCGGGCAGGCTGCCGGCGGCATATGCCATCAGCAGATCTTCCGTCAGGTGATGCTTAATCTGTTTGCTCATCGTCTCTGTCTCAGTTCATTGCGTGGCGCAGGCGATCCAGCGCCAGCCTAATTCTTGATTTGATCGTTCCCAGAGGCAACCCAGTCTGAGATGCAATTTCCCGGTGACTCAGGTCTCCGAAATAGGCCTTTTCGATCAAGTCTCTTTGCGCGTCAGGCAACGCCATCAAGGCAGTGCGTAGCTGCGCGGTTTCTTGTTGCAAGACGATCACGTCGTCCTGATCAGGTTCGGACTCGGGGCCCCAGCCCAGTTCTTCCGGTTCGGGGCGCCGTTGCTTGCGCAGGGCGTCGATGCGTTTGTTCCGTGCGATGGTGAACACCCATGTGGCCACCGTTGCCCGGGTCGGATCGAACAGATGGGCCTTGTGCCACAAGGTCGCCATCACCTCTTGCGCACATTCCTCGGACATAGTCGCGTCCGAGCCTGACTTCATCAGGAACGCCTTGATCCGCGGCGCAAAATGCTGGAACAGCTCGGCAAAAGCCGCCTGATCCTGCGCATCCCGAATGCGCCTGACATGGTCCACCCACTCAATCCTGGTGTCGCAACTGCTTTGTGTTCCGTTCACCTGTTTACCCTTGATGCGTTTTCTTGCGCGCCATGGCTTGAGGACGGCGGGTGTAGCCGCCGGCTCGTCCAAGGTCACGGTGTCTATCTCGGTAAACATAACCACAATACGGTTGGTGTCCCAAGCCGGATCACTCTGAAGCGATATTTTTGATCCAATCCTGGCTGGATGCCGTATTCTAAGTAACAGAAACCTTCAGAAAACCACGCCCCTCCGGGCGGTTACAAGCGGGCCGGACCATACTGAATGACACAAACCGTTGATCATGTTGCGGGCCATACCTTTCACGGGCGCAAGGGGGCGATCGAAAACGCCTTCCGCTATTCGGTCGACTACATTCTTCTGAACCCTGAAAGCGATCTGACCACTCCGGCGCTATTTTCGGTGAACCGGGCCAATCTTGCCAACTGGCGGTCGCAGGATCACGGGGGTGAGCCGGGCCAGGGCGACGGTGCCGCCTGGCTGCGCGCGCGGTTTGATCAGTTGCAGGTGGCGCAACCGGCGCGCCTGATGTTGCTGACCCAGCCTCGGGTTCTGGGGCATGTGTTCAACCCGGTCAGCTTCTGGTTCTGTTTTGATGGACAGGATGTGCTTAATGCGGTGGTGGCCGAGGTGACCAACACCTTTGGCACGCGCCACAGCTATCTGTGCCACAATCCCGGCTTTTCACCCATCAAGGCAACCGACAGGATGGTGGCTGACAAGCTGCTGCATGTCTCGCCCTTCCAGAAAATCGAAGGAAGTTACACCTTCCGTTTTGACTATCGCCCCGAACGTGTTGGCGTGTGGATCGACTATGCCCGCCCCGAGGGCGGTTTGATCGCGACGTTAACCGGGACACGCCGTCCGCTGACCAACCGGGTGATCCTGTGGTCGCTGCTGCGCCGCCCATTTGGTGCGCGGCGGACCTTTGCGCTGATCATCTGGCAGGCACTTAAACTTTGGGTGAAAAAAGCCACCTTTCGCCCGTTCAGAACCGCACCGGTGCCGGATCAGCCGGTTTCGCGTGTGCGCCTGCGCTAACGCGTTTGTTCAAGATCAAAGACTCGGGCTCTGCCTAGTGGTTGTTTCATTCGAAAGCCGCGAACACAGGAGTCGGGTCATGTTGGAAATTTCAGCAAGAAAAGTTGCTCAGGTTGCGCTGATGGGGCGCGAGCTGAATCGGGCCGAGGGCGAGTTGCGCGCGTTCATTGATCACATGAGCGAGGACGAACAGGCCGAACTGGTGGCTATCATGTGGATCGGGCGTGAAAGCTTCTTCGCCGAGGATCTGGTCGAAGCCATCGCCACCGCAAGGGCCGAAGCCTCAACCCCCTGCGCTGATTACCTGATCGGCACGCCGCACATGTCAGATCATCTGGAAAATGGTTTGGATGCGCTGGGGGTATCGGCGGAAGATGTGGAAAACGATCTGATGTAGGCGATTGCGCAACGGATCGAGGACAGAGTTTTCCACACCTTCTTGTCTGGCGGTTTAATCGGATAAAGGGATGGTCGTGGACAATTTCAGCCAGGTTTGATTTAGGTTCGGGTGAACTACTTTTGGTTGAATGAATGACATCCGATACCCCAGCTTCTTTGCGACACAGAAAATCGAAGCTCGCCCGTGTTCTAACGGGTATTGTCTTGATCGCAATCGCTGGGGTTTTGGTGCTAGGCCAAGAACGTAAAAAGCTGATGGCTACCTGCAACTTTAGTAAGGCTGACTTGGAAGACAAGTTGGCCGCCTGTGATACGTTGTTGATATGGGCGGCATATAACCCGTCAACCCGGTCGCTGATCCATCGACACAAGATGCGGGCACATATGTGGAATAGAGACTGGGAGGCTGCCCAAAGCGAGGCTGATCTGGCTATTGCAGAAGACCCTGAAAGCCGCGTGCCGTGGCAGTGGAAGGCGCTGGCCCACGCCCGCGCCGAAGAATACCCAGCGGCGATGGAGGCAATTGAGGCCGCGCTGGAGATTGCCCCGGGTAATGACTATTCGCTAGAGACAAAAGCCAAACTCTTGCGCCGGATGGATCGGTTGTCAGAGGTTGAGCCTCTGGTTGAAGACGCCATAGCCAACCATAAAGTGGGCCCGTGGGCCTGGAGCTATGCTGGCTATTTCAGATTGCGGGCAAAGGAGTATAGACCCTCGGCTTTGGCCTTTTCCGAAGCGTTACATGCCGATCCACACAATGCATATGATCGCCGCAAGTTCCTTGAGGCCTGCCGACTTGCTGGCCCAGATTGCCCGCCTCTGTTTCCTGAAAAACGCGCGAGCTATGCTGAGCTTAGCTGCGAAGACATTGCATTGCAGTTTGCAGAGCAATATCCAGGTTTTGACAGCGGAGCTGGTTTTGATACGCCGTATGACCTGATCGACCAAGGTGATTGGCGTGCAAAGGTCCTGGTGCAGGTTGTTTACCTCGGCACAGCAATCGGATTCGAACAGACTGCGTCAAAAGAATATGCAAATAGGTTGATAGTAGACAGCGCCATGTTTGAGTGTGTTTCGGGTGGCGAATATTACTTTTCGGGCTCGGATAAGGGCTCCGAAGAACACCGCTATGCAGCTGAACACTTGTTTGGACCGGAATTGCGTAGAAACCTTGTCGATCTCGCGTATACGCATCTGAATTGATGTACCAACCCGGCCAATCCAGGTTGGTGCGGGCTTAGTTTTCAGCCCGCATGATCCACCACCTGCAGATGCTGCGCCAGCCGGTCAATTTCAGCCATCCAACTCTGCACCAGCTTTGGATCATTGGGGGCCGCATGAACGCCTGCCGGGATAGCGCGGTTCAAGACGGCTTCGACAGCCAGTGAAACCGGGACCGAGACCAGCCGCGCCATCGCCGTGCCGCGGTCGTCACCCCAGGCATCCATCACATAGGTTTTGTGCCAGACCGGAACGCCGTCTTTTTCCGCCTTCAGGCCCACACACAGAACCACACGGTCCGGCTCACCCTCGTCATAGGCGTTTTCGGCCCAGAACTGGTCCGACATCTCCTTCAGGCGTGCATCGCCTTCGGGCCCGGACAGGGTTTCGATTTCGGAAAACACACCCGACCAGGCGCCGGCCCAACCGTTCAGGCGCAGGGTACCGCGGACGAATTCCTTGACCGGCCAGTGATCCTCGAAATGGTACTGCGCCATGAACGGGATCGAGTCGCGGTTCGGGTAGACCTCAAAGCTTTCGGGTGTGGGCAGGGGTGCGATATAGCTGGTAATCGCATCCCATGGGCGCGCCACGTCCAGCGGAGCATAATTGCGAATTGATTTCGATGGTGAACGCAACGCCTTGAGCACACCCAGCGGTGACCAGCTGAACTTGTACCGGAACGGGTTCGGATGCTTGGGGATACCACCGCAATAAGAGATGAAACTCAGGTGGTTCTGCGGGTCGAAGGCGTCCGAAGCGCGATAGTCGTCGATCAGTGCATGAGCCATCAGGTGATCGATGCCCGGGTCCAGCCCGACCTCGTTGACCAGCGCCACCCCGGCTTCGCGGGCCGCGCCGTCCAACGCGCGCATCTCGGGGGCGATATAGGAGGATGAGACGAAATTCGCCTGTTTCGCGATTGCAAGCTCGGCCAAGGGCACGTGCCAATCGCCGGGCAACATCGAAACGATGACATCGCCCTGTTCCAGCACCGCCGCCAAGGCGTCGATATCAAAAACGCGGATATCGCTGGTCAGATCACCAACTTCGGCCTTGGCCTTTTCGATTGTCCGGTTCCAGACTGTGACCTTTTGCCCGCCTTCGATCAGGCGGCGTAAGCCGGGAATGGCCGACAGGCCGGTGCCACACCAGTGAATCGTCATGTGAAAACTCCTTTACGGCTGTTCAGCCAAACCTCAGTTTTGCAATCACGATCGCGCTGACAAGCAGGATCGATATCACATTACCCAATATCAGCGGCCATGCCGTAATCATCACTCCGTAAATCAGCCACAGGCTCAACGTGGCCAGAATCAGCAGGTTCGCCGGCATAGACAGATCCTTGGTCTCGCGGGAGCGCCAGGTCTTTAGGGTTTGAGGAAGCCAACATACAGTGCCTAGAACTGCTGCCGCGCCTCCGATCAGGTGTTCCATGCGTGGCTACTCCTAGACATGGTTGTCGAACGTATCGCGGGCCCGGCCCCAGACGCCGCTGTCCAGATCGGTGAGGGTCAGCAGAGAAGGCAGAAGCTGTGCTGCATAATCTTCCGAGCTTTCGACCGGTAGCATCGACGGCAGATTGTCGATTGCAACTACATCAAGAACCGGATTGGTCGCCACGCGCAGGGCAGGTGCGTCCCAAGTGGTTGCTCGGTCATAAACCGGAACAGGGTTATAATCGCTGTCAGGGTCACAGGCGACATCGCCGATGGCGGTCAGCTTGCGGTCAGCGGCCAGTGCCTTTTGCGGGACAAAAATCGGCGTACCTGGGCGCGCGAAGATACAGTTCAGGAACAGGTCGTGGTCGAGGATTTCAGGGAACGGCCCGCCGCTGGCGGTTTCGGCCATGTCCCACTTGGTGACACTGACACCCATCGCCGTGCAAAGGTCGCTGGCGCCGGTACCCACGCGGCCAAGAGCACCGATGACGATGGCCCTTGGTCTATTGGCCACGATGGCATCTAGTTCAGCCAGAAGCTCGGAATTCAACGCGTCCTTGCTGGGATAGACACCAACCGGAGGGCATTCCGCGCCCCGCTGCTGCGCGGCCCAAGTCTTGAGTGTCACCGCAGCCCCGGCATAGCCGGCCCAATAGCCAAAGGCGGCGACTCGGCGGTCGTTTTCGTCGACTAGATATTCCAGATCATACAGCGTTCCGCCCCCGGCCTTGAACCGTTCTAGCAGCGCCCGGCCGGAATGCTGACCCTTATAGGCATGGCCGAACATGATGTGGCGGTGAGGCAGGGGCGTGCCATCCTCGGGCAGTTCCTTGAGGCCAAAGATGATCGCGTCCTTAGGTGCATCTGGCCAGGAATTCTCGGGCGCGATCTCGCAGCCAGCAGCCTTGTAACCGTCGATGGGGATGGCGCGAACATGGCTTTCCTCGACCGTTACGCGGATGCCAGCAGCGATCAACGCCAAAGCGCCTTCAGGGGTCAGCCCGACCCGTTCTTCGTTCGGGCGCTGTTCGGCCCGGACCCATAGATGCGTCATATTTTGTCCCCTTTATCAGAGCATTCCGGCGGCACGCACGGCTTTCAGTGAAGCGCGCGCCTCTGCCGCCTCACGAAAGGCGACGATCTTGGGGTAGGTTGCAACGTCGACGCCGTCGCCTTCCAACCAACTGCAAACCACATACAAATAGGCATCGGCCAGCGAGAACGCCTCGCCCAGCACAAACGGTCCACGCAGACCGTTCGAACAGATATAGTCGCAGGACGCTGCCATGGTCTGCGCGACTTTTGCCGTCATATCCTTCCAGCTGGATTTCTTGTCGGCCCACCGCGCGCCGCGCAGCTTATGGGCGTGGTTCACATGCATGGTCGAGGCAAGGTAATACATCACCTCGCGCATCCGGGCGGCCATGATCGGGTCCGCAGGCACCAGCCCGGCCTTCGGAGCCATTGCTGCGATGAACTCCAAAAGTGCCCCGGTTTCGGTCAAAATCCCACCGTCTACCACCAGCGCCGGAACCCGGCCTTTTGGGTTGATCTGCTTGTAGGCGGATTTGGTTTGCTCTCCACCGGCAAAGTCCAGTTGGATCGCTTCATAGTCCAGCCCGGCCTCTTCCAGTGCAATCGCAACGGCGACCGAAATCGTGCGAGGGGCATAGTAAAGTTGCATCACAAAGCCTCTGGTTTGGGGTTACAAGTGGGTCTGTGCAAACTGCCGGTCTGGTGCTTCCAGATGCGGAACGGCATTGAACAGAACCGGGCTGAGCTGTGTACCTATCGGGTATAAACGGTGCATTGACGTGTTCATGATGGCAAGAGCCACCCGCGCCATGGCCGGGATATCCAGCCCCATCGCCTGCCGGACAACCATCGAAATCAACCCGCCCGAGGTCACAACGATGGCAGGGCCGCCTTCGGTTCCGATATCGGTCAGCGCGTCGCGCACCCGGGTTTCGAATTCCTCGAAGGTTTCCGGTGTGTTTTTGATGGCGCCATCGGCCCAGGCGGCAAAGGTGCGGGGCAGATGCTCGACAAAACCTTCGCGATCAGTGGGCACTTTCACGCCGTGCTGTTCCTCGAACAGCTGCGCGATGGTGAAATACTCGATCTCGTTCAGCCGCGGATCGCGGATCGGATCAGTCAGCCCCATGCTGGCGGTGGTCTCGGCGTGGCGGATCAGGGTGCCGCAATAGACCCGGGGAAAATGGCTGCGTGTGTCCTGCAGATGCGCCCCCAGCCAGCGGGCCTGTTGATGTCCCAGATCGCTGAGCTTGTCATAGTTCTTTTCGTCGCGCGCGGTGGTGTTGGCCTGCCCGTGACGCACCAGTGTGATATGTGACATGTCGGTCCCTCTTGCGTGGCAAGTCTTAGGACAGGTCTAGGTCCGGGGCCAGAGCCGTTCGTTGCGGTTTGGAAATTATTCTCGCTCACCCCCGAATCTGGCCGGGCGGTATTGTTGTTGACTCGCAAGACCGTCCACAGGAACCTTGGTGATATCAGACTGTCCAGCAAATTCATCGTTGCAAGCTATTCGATGACCTCGGAAAACTGGCTTGGGAAAGGATTTATTTATGACGGATATTAAGCGCACGCCTTTGCATGGTTTGCATGTTGAGTTGGGTGGGAAGTTGGTTGATTTTGCGGGCTG
>NZ_JBXWNT010000008.1:0-189406 GCF_059610505.1 Ruegeria sp. CDSC079 | reverse complement strand
GTCTTGCCGTGGTCAACGTGCCCAATCGTGCCAATGTTGACGTGCGGCTTATTACGCTCAAACTTTTCCTTTGCCATGATGGCCTCCTTTATCGGTAATGAAGGGAGCCCGCTAATCGAGCTCCCTCAAATTTTCGCTTATGCGTATTTCGCCTGGATCTCGTCCGAGATGTTCTGCGGAACCGGATCGTAGTGGTCGAACTGCATGGTGAACTGGGCACGGCCCGACGACATCGAACGCAAGGTGTTGATGTAGCCGAACATGTTGGCCAGCGGCACAAACGCGTCAATCGCGATGGCGTTGCCACGGTTTTCCTGCCCGGAAACCTGTCCCCGACGCGATGTCAGGTCACCAATGATACCGCCGGTATATTCTTCCGGAGTGATCACTTCGACCTTCATGATCGGCTCAAGCAGTTTCGCACCCGCTTTGCGCATGCCTTCACGCATACCCATACGCGCCGCGATCTCAAAGGCGAGAACCGAAGAGTCCACGTCGTGGTATTTACCTTCGATCAGGGCAACCTTGAAGTCGATCACGGGGAAGCCAGCCAGCGGGCCGCTATCCATGACGGATCTGATGCCTTTTTCAACGCCCGGGATGTATTCCTTGGGCACCGAACCACCAACAACACGAGATTCGAACGAATAACCTTCGCCCGGCTCTGTTGGGGTGATGATCATCTTCACCTCGGCGAACTGACCCGAACCACCCGACTGTTTCTTGTGGGTGTAAACGATCTCGGCTTCGTGACCGATGGTTTCGCGATAGGCCACCTGCGGCGCACCAATATTCGCTTCAACCTTGAATTCACGCTTGAGACGGTCAATCAGGATGTCCAGGTGAAGTTCGCCCATGCCCTTCATGATGGTCTGACCCGATTCCAGATCAGTTTCCACACGGAAGGACGGGTCTTCGGCGGCCAAACGGCCCAGACCCTGGCTCATTTTTTCCTGGTCAGCCTTGGTCTTCGGCTCAACCGCGATCTCGATCACCGGATCGGGGAAGGTCATGGTTTCCAGAACCACCGGATCGCCGGTCGAACACAGAGTGTCGCCCGTGGTGGTGTCTTTCAGACCTGCCAGCGCAATGATGTCGCCCGCGAACGCTTCGGTGATTTCCTCACGTTCGTTCGAGTGCATCATCATCATCCGGCCGATACGCTCTTTCTTACCCTTGGTCGAGTTCAGAAGCGTGTCGCCCTTGGACAGAGTGCCCGAGTAGATGCGGGTAAAGGTCAGCGAGCCAACAAAGGGGTCGTTCATGATTTTGAACGCCAGACCAGAGAACGCCATATCATCATCCGCACGGCGGGCGATGTTACGGGTTTCTTCTTCGTCACCGGGTTTGAAGCCCATGTAATCGACAACGTCCAGCGGGCTGGGCAGATAGTCGATCACAGCGTTCAGCAGTGGCTGAACACCTTTGTTTTTGAACGCCGAACCACCCAGAACCGGAACAAACGCGATTTCCAGAGTACCTTTGCGCAACAGGGCGCGCAGGGTCGGAACGTCGGGCTCATTGCCTTCCAGGTATTCCATCATCGCGTCGTCGTCCATTTCGACGGCCGCTTCGACCATTTTACCGCGCCATTCGTCAGCCATGTCCTTCAGGCTGTCGCGGATCGGTGCTTTGACCCAGCTTGCGCCCAGGTCTTCGCCCTGCCACAGCCATTCTTCCATGGTGACCAGGTCGATCAGGCCTTCCAACTCGGTCTCTGCGCCGATCGGAATACCAACCGGAACAGCACGTGCGCCGGTACGGTCTTCGATCATTGCAACGCAGTTGAAGAAGTCCGCGCCGATCTTGTCCATCTTGTTGACGAACACCATCCGCGGAACCTTATAGCGGTCAGCCTGACGCCACACGGTTTCGGTCTGAGGTTCAACACCGGCGTTTGCGTCAAGAACGCAGACTGCACCGTCGAGAACCGCCAGCGAGCGTTCAACTTCGATGGTGAAGTCAACGTGGCCGGGGGTGTCGATGATGTTCAGGCGGTGCTTGGGCGAGTCAGCGGTTTCACCGTCTTCGGTGCGTTCCCAGAAAGTGGTCGTCGCAGCCGAGGTGATGGTGATCCCGCGTTCCTGCTCCTGCTCCATCCAGTCCATGGTGGCTGCACCGTCGTGCACCTCACCGATGTTGTGGGATTTGCCGGTGTAGTACAGGATGCGTTCCGAGCAGGTCGTCTTACCTGCATCGATATGCGCCATGATACCGAAGTTACGGTAATGGTTGAGTGTATATTCGCGTGCCATTTCAATAAGCCTCTGGAATTACCAACGGTAGTGGCTGAAGGCTTTGTTCGCCTCGGCCATCTTGTGGGTGTCTTCACGCTTCTTAACGGCGGTACCGCGGGACTGTACGGCGTCCAGCAGTTCGCCGGCGAGGCGTTCTTCCATGGTGTTTTCGTTACGGCCACGCGCAGCAGTGATCAGCCAGCGGATGGCCAGTGCTTCGCGGCGCTCAGGGCGCACTTCGACCGGAACCTGATAAGTTGCACCACCAACCCGGCGCGAGCGAACCTCGACCGACGGTTTGATGTTGTCGAGTGCTTCGTGGAACACTTCGACAGGTGCGCGCTTGATCTTGCCTTCAACGCGGTCAAATGCGTTGTAGACGATGCGCTCTGCAACCGACTTTTTACCGTCGATCATCAGGTTGTTCATGAATTTGGTCAGTACCTTGTCGCCAAATTTGGCGTCAGGCAGGACTTCGCGTTTTTCGGCGGCGTGACGACGTGACATATCAGCCTCTCCTTCTTATTTGGGACGCTTCGCGCCGTACTTCGAACGACGTTGCTTACGGTCTTTGACGCCTTGGGTATCCAAAACACCACGCAGGATGTGGTAACGGACACCGGGAAGGTCTTTTACACGGCCGCCACGGATCAGAACAACCGAGTGTTCCTGCAGGTTGTGGCTTTCACCGGGGATGTACGAGATCACCTCGAACCCGTTGGTCAGGCGCACCTTGGCAACCTTACGCATCGCCGAGTTCGGCTTTTTCGGTGTGGTTGTGTAAACACGTGTGCAGACGCCGCGTTTCTGCGGGCACTGCTCCAGGTGCATGGACTTCGAGCGTTTTACTTTCGGCTGCCGCGGCTTGCGGATCAGCTGTTGGATCGTTGGCATTCCGGTTATATCCCCGTTTTGCAACACACATGACATGCACGCGTGATGCGTGCGGTTAAATTCGCTGCACTCGTGCGTCCACAAGCGCAAAACCCGCGAGCGTTCCCATTCCGAGGTGAACGTCGCGGTTTGTTATCAGAGGGCGCGAACGATAAAAGAGTTCGGGCCTTGACCAGTTCATTACTGAAATCGGTTTTGGGGCGGCCCCCGGTACCGAGATGTGGCGCGTAATAGGGGGAGTCGGACCCAGTGTCAACAGTACAGCTGATCCGTTCCACATCAGGCCGTTTCGCGCTGGAACCAAAGCTCATCCAGTCTTACCGCCCGTTGCAGGAACAGGTCCGTGCAGGCATAGTCAGCCCATTGATCTGGACCACGGATGAATCATGCAAATACTTGGCCTGTGTCGTTTTTCCTATCCCGCCCATGGCGGCTTTCAGATCGAACACGAAACGATCGAGGACCGGCGCTCCTATCTGTATCAACCTGACCGGCTGGAAGAGCGGTTTCGCCTATTTGAAACTACTAGCCTGCCCTGCATAAAAGAGCAAACCGACGAGGATTTTCAGTTTCTCATCGTGATCGGTGAATGCCTGCCAAACCCGGCACGCGAACGTCTTTACGACTTAACAGCGGGCATGCCTCAGGTACAGATCATCGCACGCGAACCAAAGCGTCATCGCAGGGTCATGAAAGAAATCCTGAATTCAGCACGCACCAAACCGGACGCCCCCTGCATCCAGTTCCGCCACGATGATGACGATGCGGTTTCGGTCGATTTCGTTGAGCGCTTGCGCATCGCCGCAGATGAGGGTCAGGGCTTAATGCGGAACCACAGAACCGTTGCGATTGACTACAATCAGGGGTTCCTGGCCCGTTTCGATGCGGGCGGTATTCGGGCCGCACAGGTGTATCAACCTTTGTTGGGGGTGGGCTTTGCGATGTACTCCGCCGGTGGGTGTGAGCTGACGATCATGAATTTCGGCCACCATCGGATCGGGAACTTCATGCCCGTTATCAGCTATCCGGATGCGCCAATGTGGGTCCGTACTTTGAACCAGTTCAACGATTCCCCGCACGCGCGCAACAGCAAGGCCGAGCTGGCCCCCCTAACGCCCGAGCAAGAAGGCGAGTTCATCGCACGGTTTGCCATCGATCAGGACGCCGTTCGCCGCATTCATTCGGCGGGCTGACGGGTTCGTTCGCGAAACAGCATGAACATTCCTGCCCCAACCACTAAGGCCGCGCCCGCCATCGTAATCCTGTCGGGCCAGTCCCCAAATACGGCCCAGCCCAAACCCAACGCCCAGATCAGACTGGAATAACGAAACGGCGCGATAAAGCCGATCTCACCAGCGCGCATGACAATGACGCTGAACAAATATCCTGTCAGAACAAAGACCGCAGCAAACGCTACCATCGAACCGGCGGCTGCCGGAACCGGAACCCAGCCCGAGACAGAGGTGACAAGAACCGCCGTCAATGTAATCGTCGCGGTTGTTGCCAGCGTTACTGCAAGTGATGGCACATGCACCGACATGCGTCGCGTAATCAAATCCCGGGCAGTTACCGAAGCAACTGCGATCAAAGCATATATCGCGTAGATGCTGAAACCATCCGTGCCCGGGCGAACGATCAGCAACATACCGGCGAACCCGAAAACGATGGCAAGAATCCGACGCCAACCGATATACTCTTGAAAAAACAACGCGGCTCCAAGTGTTACGGTTAATGGCAAGGCCAGCAGAATGGCAGTCACGTTTGCCAACGGCATATGAAGCAGCGCGACCAAAAAGAAAATTGTCGCCAACAATTCGGCGAGACAACGTGCCGCGACCAACCACTTGTCATGACGCGGAAAGTTCAGATGCAGCGCCCCATAGTACCGTGCCAGAAGATACACCAGAATGGTCGCCAAAACCCCGCGGATGGCAACCATCTGAAACAGCGGTAACTGGGCTCCGGCGGCCTTGATCAAAGTGTCATTGATGGTGAAGGCAGCCATGCTGCCCATCATCAGCAAAGCACCCCTGAAATTCGGCGTCACTCTTTTTGAACTCCGCATTTGGCCACGAAGTGCATTTGGCGGCGTTCAAGAAAGAGATGTCAATATGGCTCCGCCCGCCAATGCTCTGCTAGCATGACATTTCCAATGGCGCTTCATGCAGCGCCCCACCCGAGCCTGAAATGAAAAGGCCCCGCGAAATCGCGGGGCCTGATCTTTGGAATGTAGGATCGCTTATTCGCGGCTTTCCGGTGTTTCCACCAGAACATCCAGCTCATCCCCGACCATATCGTCATCCATCATCGGCGCAGCCAGAGCAGCGGCGGCTTCGGCCTCTTCCCGGCGGGCTTCGATGACAACGTTGTCACGCGACTGCGCGACGCGCTGTACGCTTTGCGTTGCGCCACCGGTACCGGCAGGGATTAGACGACCGACGATGACGTTCTCTTTCAGGCCAACCAGCTTGTCTTTCTTGCCCTGAACCGAAGCCTCGGTCAGAACCCGTGTGGTTTCCTGGAACGACGCCGCCGAGATGAACGAACGCGTCTGCAGCGAGGCTTTGGTGATCCCCAAGAGGATCGGCTCGCCCTGAGCCGGACGTCCACTGCGGGCGAGGGTCTTCTCGTTGGCCGCGTCGAACTCCTGCTTGTCGACATGTTCGCCTTTCAGCAGGGTGGTGTCACCTGAATCCAGGATCTCCCACTTCTGCAGCATCTGGCGCACGATCACTTCGATGTGCTTGTCGTTGATCTTCACGCCCTGCAGACGATAAACATCCTGCACTTCGTCGATCATGTAATCCGCCAGCGCTTCGACACCCATGATGGATAGGATGTCATGCGGGGCCGGGTTACCGTCCATCAGGTATTCACCCTTCTGGATGAAGTCACCTTCTGCAACCGGGATGTGCTTACCCTTGGGCACCATATACTCGATGGTCTCCATGGACTCGTCAGCCGGCTCAATGCTGATGCGACGCTTGTTCTTGTAGTCGCGGCCAAAGCGCACGTAACCATCAGCTTCTGCGATGATCGCGTGATCCTTGGGACGACGGGCTTCGAACAGTTCGGCAACGCGCGGCAGACCACCGGTGATGTCCTTGGTCTTGGCACCTTCACGCGGGATACGCGCGACAACTTCACCAGCTTCGATCTGCTGACCGTCTTCGATCGACAGGATCGCGTCCACCGACATCGGATAGTGAACCGGGTTGCCCGCATCGTTGCGGACCGGCTCGCCATCTTCGCCAACCAGAATGATCTCAGGCTTGAGGTCGCTGCCTTTGGGGGCCGCGCGCCA
This sequence comes from Ruegeria sp. CDSC079, assembly GCF_059610505.1. Classification (NCBI taxonomy): domain Bacteria; kingdom Pseudomonadati; phylum Pseudomonadota; class Alphaproteobacteria; order Rhodobacterales; family Roseobacteraceae; genus Ruegeria; species Ruegeria sp. CDSC079. The sequence continues at coordinate 182,971 of NZ_JBXWNT010000008.1, read as the reverse complement.
GTCGATCACGATCTTCTGGGTCATACCGGTTGCATCGTCGGTCACGTCGCGGACAGCAATGCCCGAAACCAGATCAACATATTTCGCGGTACCGGACTTTTCGGCGATGATCGGCAGGGTGTAAGGATCCCATTCGAACAGCTTGTCGCCACGGTTCACCTTGGTGCCATCCTTGACGAACAGCTTCGAGCCATAACCCAACTTGTGGTTGGCACGCTCTTCGCCATGTTCGTCTTTGATCACCATCTTCATGTTCCGGCCCATGACCAGGCTTTCGCCCGCGGAATTGACCAGGATCTGCGGGTTCTCAAACGAAACGACACCGTCGTGGCTGGCTTCCTGGAACGACTGCTGACCACCTTGCGCAACACCACCGATGTGGAAGGTCCGCATTGTCAACTGCGTACCGGGTTCACCGATGGACTGGGCGGCGATGATGCCGACAGCCTCACCCGTGTTGACCATAGTACCGCGTGCAAGGTCACGACCGTAGCAGGTTGCACAGACGCCTTCCTCGGACTCACAGGTCAGAGGCGAACGGATGCGCATAGACGCAACAGCGGCCTCATCAATGATGTCGGCCATACGTTCGTCGATCAACTGACCCGCTGCGACCAGAACCTCATCGGTGCCGGGACGCAGAACGTCATCGGCAGAGACACGGCCCAGCACACGTTCGGCTAGCGAAGCAACAACTTCACCGTCGTTTACCGCGGCTTCCGCAGTGATCGCGCGCTCGGTTCCACAATCGAGTTCACGCACGATGCAGTCCTGTGCCACGTCCACTAGACGACGGGTCAGGTAACCCGAGTTCGCCGTTTTCAGAGCAGTATCCGACAGACCCTTACGGGCGCCGTGGGTCGAGTTGAAGTATTCAAGAACGGTCAGACCTTCCTTGAAGTTCGAGATGATCGGCGTCTCGATGATGTCACCGTTTGGTTTGGCCATCAGGCCGCGCATACCGCCCAGCTGTTTCATCTGAGTGACCGAGCCACGCGCGCCCGAGTGGGCCATCATGTAGACCGAGTTCGGTTCCTTTTCAGACCCGTCCTCTGCCCGATCCGAAGATGAGATCGTGCTCATCATCGCTTCGGTTACACGATCGTTACACTTCGACCAGGCATCAACAACTTTGTTGTACTTTTCACCCTGAGTGATCAGGCCGTCCATGTACTGCTGTTCAAAATCCTTCACCTGACTACGGGTTTCATCGACGATGCCCCATTTGTCATCCGGGATCACCATGTCGTCCTTACCGAACGAGATGCCGGCGCGGAACGCTTCCTTGAAGCCCATCGACATGATCTGGTCACAGAAGATAACCGACTCTTTCTGACCGCAGTAGCGGTAGACGGTGTCGATCACCTGCTGCACTTCTTTCTTCCGCAGCAGACGGTTAACCAGTTCGAACGGTGCCTTGTTGTTCATCGGCAGCAGAGCACCCAGGCGCACACGGCCCGGAGTGGTTTCAAACCGCTGTTGAACTTCATTGCCTTCACTGTCGATCTGAGTAATCCGCGCAGTGATCTTAGTGTGCAGATGCACTTCACCGGCGTCCAGCGCGTGCTGAACTTCGTCGATAGAGCCAAAGACCTTGCCTTCGCCCGGCATACCTTCGCGTTCCAGTGTCACATAGTACAGACCCAGGATCATATCCTGCGAGGGAACGATGATCGGCGCGCCGTTTGCTGGCGACAGAACGTTGTTTGTCGACATCATCAGCACGCGGGCTTCCAGCTGGGCCTCAAGGCTCAGCGGGACGTGAACGGCCATCTGGTCACCGTCGAAGTCGGCGTTAAAGGCCGAACAGACCAACGGGTGCAGCTGGATGGCTTTACCTTCGATCAGAACCGGTTCAAACGCCTGAATGCCAAGACGGTGCAGTGTCGGTGCACGGTTCAGCATTACAGGGTGTTCGCGGATCACCTCGTCGAGGATATCCCACACTTCGGGACGCTCTTTCTCGACCAGTTTCTTCGCCTGCTTCACGGTCGAAGACAGACCCTTGGCTTCAAGGCGCGAGTAGATGAACGGCTTGAACAGTTCCAGCGCCATCTTTTTGGGCAGACCACACTGGTGCAGCTTGAGTTCCGGACCGGTCACGATGACCGAACGGCCCGAGAAGTCTACGCGCTTACCCAGAAGGTTTTGACGGAAGCGACCCTGCTTACCCTTCAGCATGTCCGAAAGCGATTTCAGTGGACGCTTATTGGCACCAGTGATCACGCGACCACGACGGCCATTGTCGAACAGAGCATCGACGGATTCCTGCAGCATCCGCTTTTCGTTGCGGACGATGATGTCAGGTGCGCGCAGTTCGATCAGACGCTTCAGACGGTTGTTCCGGTTGATGACGCGGCGATACAGATCGTTCAGATCCGAAGTCGCAAAACGACCACCATCCAGTGGAACCAGCGGACGCAGTTCCGGCGGAATCACCGGGATCACGGTCATCACCATCCACTCAGGCCGGTTGCCCGACTCAAGGAAGGATTCAACAACCTTCAGACGCTTGATGATCTTCTTGGGCTTCAGTTCACCGGTTGCTTCGGCCAGATCAGCACGCAGCTGTTCGGCTTCGGCTTCCAGATCGATCTGGGCCAGCATCTCACGGATAGCTTCGGCACCGATGTTCGCGGTGAACGCGTCCATGCCATAGGCATCCTGCGCGTCCATGAACTCTTCTTCGGTCAGCATCTGACCATAGGAGAGGTCGGTCAGACCGGGCTCGATGACGACATAGTTTTCAAAATACAGAACGCGTTCCAGATCGCGCAGCGTCATGTCCAGCATCAGACCGATGCGGGACGGCAGCGACTTCAGGAACCAAATGTGTGCGACGGGCGCGGCCAGCTCGATATGACCCATACGCTCGCGGCGGACTTTCTGCAGGGTGACTTCCACACCGCATTTCTCGCAGACAACGCCGCGATATTTCATCCGCTTATATTTACCGCACAGACATTCGTAATCTTTGATCGGGCCAAAGATACGCGCGCAGAACAGACCGTCACGTTCGGGTTTGAACGTCCGGTAGTTGATGGTCTCGGGTTTCTTGATCTCGCCATAAGACCAAGAGAGGATCCGTTCCGGGCTGGCCAATGAGACCTTGATCTCGTCAAAGACCTTAGGCGGCGTCAGCGGGTTGAACGGGTTATTGGTAATTTCCTGGTTCATTTTGCGTCCTTACAAATTGGGATGGGATGAGTTTGGGGCGTTGCCGCCCCTACTCTTCCTCCGCATCCAGGAGTTCCATATTCAGGCCGAGGCCACGGACTTCTTTCACCAGAACGTTAAACGATTCCGGTACGCCCGCTTCAAAGTTATCCTCGCCCTTGACGATCGACTCGTACACTTTGGTCCGGCCGGCGACGTCATCCGATTTCACGGTGAGCATTTCCTGTAGGGTGTAGGCGGCGCCATAAGCTTCCAGAGCCCAGACTTCCATCTCACCAAAGCGCTGACCACCGAACTGCGCCTTACCACCCAGCGGCTGCTGGGTAACCAGGCTGTACGGCCCGGTTGAACGCGCGTGGATTTTGTCATCCACAAGGTGGTGCAGTTTCAGCAGGTACTTGATACCCACGGTCACCGGACGTGCAAACTGCTCACCCGTACGACCGTCGAACAGAACCGACTGACCGCTTTGCGAGAAGCCCGCGCGCACCAGAGCGTCATTGACGTCTGCCTCTTTGGCGCCATCAAAGACCGGAGTCGCGATCGGAACACCACGGGTCACGTTGCCCGCAGCCTCGATCAGGTGACCCTCGTCCATGCCAGTGATGCCTTCTTCATAGACATCGTCGCCATAGGCCAGCTTCATTGCTTCGCGAACCGGGGTAAGGTCGCCAGAGCGGCGATATTCACCCAGCGCGTCGTCGATGTTCAGACCCAGACCGCGCGCGGCCCAACCCATGTGGGTTTCAAGGATCTGACCAACGTTCATACGCGAAGGAACACCTAGCGGGTTCAGACAGAAGTCAACCGGTGTACCATCGGCCAGGAACGGCATGTCTTCCATCGGAACAACCTTGGAAATTACACCTTTGTTCCCGTGACGACCGGCCATCTTATCGCCCGGCTGCAGCTTGCGCTTCACGGCGATGAAGACTTTGACCATCTTCATCACACCCGGCGGCAGGTCGTCGCCGCGACGAACCTTCTCGACCTTGTCTTCGAAACGGGCGTCCAGAGCACGCTTTTGCACTTCGTACTGCTCATTCAGAGCCTCAACGATCTGTGCGTCCTGCTCATCTTCCAGCGCCAGCTGCCACCACTGACCACGGGTCAGGGTTTCCAACAGGTCCTCGGTGATCACCGACCCTGGCTTGACGCCTTTCGGGCCTTTGACCGCGGTTTTACCCATGATCAGGCCTTGCAGGCGCGCATAGATGTTGCGGTCCAGGATCGCCAGCTCATCGTCCCGGTCACGGGCCAGACGTTCGACTTCTTCCCGCTCGATCTGCAGCGCACGCTCGTCTTTCTCGACGCCGTGACGGTTGAAGACGCGGACCTCAACGACCGTACCGTAATCGCCCGGCTTCACGCGCAGCGAAGTGTCGCGCACGTCAGATGCTTTTTCGCCAAAGATGGCGCGCAGCAGCTTTTCTTCCGGGGTCATCGGGCTTTCGCCCTTCGGAGTGATCTTGCCGACCAGAATATCGCCCGGTTCAACATCCGCGCCGATGTAAACGATGCCCGCCTCGTCGAGGTTGCGCAGCGCTTCTTCACCGACGTTCGGAATGTCGCGGGTGATCTCTTCCGGACCCAGCTTGGTGTCACGGGCGGCGACTTCAAATTCCTCGATATGGACCGAGGTAAAGACGTCGTCACGCGCAATACGTTCCGAGATCAGAATCGAGTCTTCGTAGTTGTAACCGTTCCACGGCATGAACGCGACGACCACGTTCTTACCCAGGGCCAGTTCACCCATATCAGTCGACGGACCATCGGCAATGACCTCGCCCTTCTGGACGGTGTCACCCACCTTGATCAGCGGACGCTGGTTGATGCAGGTGTTCTGGTTCGACCGCTGGAATTTGCGCAGACGATAGATGTCAACGCCAGCGTCGCCCAGTTCCAGATCCTCAGTCGCGCGGATAACGATACGCTGGGCATCGACCTGGTCGATGATACCGGCGCGTTTCGCCTGAATTGCAGCGCCTGAGTCAATCGCAACCTTTTCCTCGATCCCGGTGCCAATCAGCGGCGCCTCGGCCCGCAGCAGTGGAACCGCCTGACGTTGCATGTTCGAGCCCATCAGAGCGCGGTTGGCGTCGTCATTTTCAAGGAACGGGATCAGCGATGCAGCAACCGATACCAGCTGTTTTGGGCTGACGTCGATCAGGTCCACATTCTCGCGCGGGGCCAGAGTGTAGTCACCTGACTGGCGGGTCGAAACCAGATCGTTGATGAACTTGCCATCCGTATCCAGTGTCGCGTTCGCCTGTGCCACTGTGTGACGCATTTCCTCGGTCGCGGACATGTAGTGAACCTCATCAGTCACCTCAGCGTCTTTGACGACGCGGTACGGTGTTTCGATGAAGCCATACTTGTTCACACGGGCAAAGGTGGCCAGCGAGTTGATCAGACCGATGTTCGGGCCTTCCGGCGTTTCAATCGGGCACATCCGGCCATAGTGTGTCGGATGAACGTCGCGCACCTCAAAGCCCGCACGCTCGCGTGTCAGACCACCGGGGCCAAGCGCCGAGAGGCGGCGTTTGTGGGTGACTTCCGACAGCGGGTTGGTCTGGTCCATGAACTGCGACAACTGCGACGAGCCGAAGAATTCGCGGACAGCAGCAGCAGCCGGTTTCGCATTGATCAGGTCCTGCGGCATGACGGTGTCGATCTCGACCGACGACATACGCTCTTTGATCGCGCGCTCCATGCGCAGCAGGCCAACGCGGTACTGGTTTTCCATCAGTTCGCCGACCGAACGCACACGACGGTTGCCGAGGTGGTCGATATCGTCGATGTCCCCTTTGCCGTCACGCAGTTCAACCAGAGCCTTGATGCAGGCCACGATGTCTTCGCGGCGCAGGGTGCGCAGCGTATCGGGCGCATCCAGAGCCAGACGCATGTTCATCTTTACACGGCCAACGGCGGACAGGTCATAGCGCTCGCTGTCAAAGAACAGCGTTTCGAACAGCGCCGAGGCCGCTTCGACGGTGGGCGGCTCACCCGGGCGCATGACGCGATAGATGTCCATCAGCGCTGTGTCGCGGCCCATGTTCTTGTCTGCCGCCATGGTGTTGCGCATGTAGGGGCCGACATTGATGTTGTCGATATCCAGAACCGGAATATCAGTGACGCCCGCGTCGATCAGCTCTTTCGCGGTGCCTCCGATCAGCTCGCCGTCTTTGTCGTATTCCAGCGTCAGCTCATCACCAGCTTCGACATAGATCGCGCCGGTTTCTTCGTTGATGATGTCCTTGGCGACAAACTTCCCGACGATGTGATCGAACGGAACCAACAGCTCGGTGACGTTGCCTTCATCGATCAGCTTCTTGACCGCGCGCGGGGTGACTTTCTTGCCCGCTTCGGCAATCACTTCACCGGATTTGGCGTCGATCAGGTCATAGGTCGGACGCGTACCGCGTGCACGCTCGGGGAAGAACGGTGCAATCCAGCCCTTCTTCTTGTCCAGCTTGTACGACACCGTGTTGTAATAGGCGTCCATGATCGCTTCTTGATCCAGACCCAGCGCATACAGCAGGGTTGTCACAGGCAGTTTGCGGCGACGGTCGATACGGGCGAACACGATGTCCTTGGCGTCGAACTCAAAGTCCAGCCAGCTGCCGCGATACGGGATGATGCGGCAGGCAAACAACAGCTTGCCCGAGGAATGGGTCTTGCCCTTGTCGTGGTCAAAGAACACACCAGGCGAACGGTGCATTTGGGACACGATCACACGCTCGGTACCGTTCACAATGAACGTCCCGTTTGGTGTCATCAGAGGCATATCCCCCATGAACACGTCCTGTTCCTTGATGTCTTTGACCGACTTGGCGCCAGTGTCCTCGTCGACATCAAACACGATCAGACGCAGAGTGACTTTCAGCGGCGCGCTGTAGGTCATGTCGCGCTGCATGCACTCTTCGACGTCGTATTTGGGTTTTTCCAAATCGTATTTCACGAACTCCAGAACGGAGGTTTCGTTGAAATCCTTGATCGGGAAAACCGACTGGAACACGCCTTTGATGCCTTCGCCGTCTGTCGGCACATCTGCATCGCCGGAGCGCAGGAATAGATCATAAGAAGATTTTTGCACCTCAATGAGGTTCGGCATCTCCAGCACTTCGCGGATTTTGCCGTAATATTTCCGAAGACGTTTCTGGCCAAGGAACGATTGAGCCATGTCAGATGTCACCTTTCGATGTTCTCAGCGGACAAAGACACCGTCGGGCCCCGGTGCCTTGCACATTAGAGACAACACGTCCGGATCAATTCGTGGCCACCGTCCCGAATGGCGGCCTCCCGATCCATGAACCGCGTCTTAGAAAACACCCCAATCCATGAGGTCCTTTCTAAGACAGGTTCGGCTGGACCCGGATTTCTCCGGGACCAGCCAAATTTCCGGTGCATCTGCGATGCACCAAAAGACTGACTTAGGCCAGTTCGACCTCGGCGCCAGCTGCTTCCAGCTTGCCTTTGATGTCTTCGGCTTCGTCTTTCGACACAGCTTCTTTGATCTTGCCGCCAGCTTCGACCAGCTCTTTGGCTTCTTTCAGGCCCAGACCGGTGATGCCGCGAACTTCTTTGATCACGTTGATTTTCGAAGCGCCGGCGTTCTTCAGAACGACGTCGAATTCGGTTTTTTCTTCCTCAGCTGCGCCGCCGGCGTCGCCACCGGCTGCCATGACAACCGCGCCGCCAGCTGCGGGCTCGATGCCATATTCGTCTTTGAGGATGGTTTTCAGTTCTTGTGCTTCCAGCAGGGTCAGACCCACGATGCTTTCTGCGAGTGCTTTCAGATCAGCCATTTTATCAGCTCTTTCCGTTTACAGTGTGTGTTCCAACGTCAGGGTGACTACCCTACGCAGATCATTCAGTGCCAACCGCTTACGCAGCTTCCGCCTTCTCTTCGATGGTGGAAAGGATGCTTGCGATGTTGCTTGCAGGTGCGCCAATTGCGCCAGCGATGTTCGAAGCAGGTGCGCCCAGCATGCCCGCGATAGTAGCAATAAGCTCCTCGCGCGAAGGCATTTTGGACACGGCTTCAACGCCGGCACGATCCAGAGCGTTCTCACCCATTGCACCGCCAAGAATTTCGAACTTTTGGTTCTCTTTGGCGTAGTCCTGGGCCACTTTGGCTGCTGCCACAGGGTCCTCAGAATAGGTCAGAACGGTCATCCCCGTCAGCAGGTCGGCAATGCTTTCACATGGCTTTCCGTCGAGGGCGATTTTGGCGAGCCTGTTCTTGGCAACACGCACGGCACCACCCGCGTCACGAGCACGTGCGCGAAGGTCCTGCATCTCGGCAACTGTCAGACCGGCGTAGTGTGCAACCACTACGACGCCAGAGCTTTCGAAGATTTGGCCGAGCTCGTCGACCACTTTCTCTTTCTGGGCTCTATCCACAGTTTTCTCCAAGTTAGGGGTGATATCTCACCCCGGCTCATATTTGCCGCAGCTTACGCTCCGGCGTTCAGGTCCGTTGTTACGGGATTAGCCAAAATTCGCCCGAGGATCGAAGCCCTCAGAATTCTTTGGTCTTACCCGTCTCAGGCAGGGAATTAAGGGGCCAGATGACACCACCCACCGTCTTGGACGAAACAAAATAAAGCGCACGACGAATCGCACGCTTTACTTCGCAGCTCTCTTTATGGCAGTTACGCCGGGTTTCCAAGGGGTAAATTGGGCAGAAACCGGAAATGATCGAGCAGCGCAGCTGGCACCGGAACAGTGTCCTAGATTGACATGTTCCATGCGCTGAGGTCCAGTCTGGCTAAGCCCCTTTCTTCTTAGGTATCCATCCCTGAATGCTGACCCTCACCACAGACGAATACGAACGCGCGCGCGACTTTGTTCAGGAGTTCCTGGATCAAACGCCAGAGGATGGACCGGCGGGTTTCGAATGCGTCTATCGTTCTCATGATTTTGCGGGCTCGCGTATAGTGCTCAGGGTCCAGCGTGCGGGTCGGGATTATGCCCTCAAGGTGGATCTACTGTCGCCTGATACCGGCCGTCTGCGCGATGAGTTTGATATGCTCAGAAAGCTGACCGACCACTTTGCGCAATACGAAAGCGCCGGTGTTGTCGATCCAGTCTATATGTCACCGGGTGAGGCGTTTTTTGTGACGCAGTTTATTGACCGCCCCACCGCTGCGGATCTGATCCATAACAGCCCGGATGACGACCAGATCGGCCGCATCTATCGCCGTGCCGGATCGTGGCTGAACGACCTGCACAGCTTTCAGCCCGGCAAACCCTATAGTTTCCGCCCCAGCTGGATGATCGACAGGCTTCAGGCTTTGCTAGGCCTTGTCCCGGATACAGTGCAGCCTTGGGGGCAGAAGATGGTCCAGCATCTGACCCATGAGGCCGCACAGCTAAAGGGCATCCCTGACCTGCTGATCCATGCGCACGGAGATTTTCACAGCCAAAACCTGATCGTCGGGCAAGGTGAGATGATCGGTCTGGATTTTACCGAAGCACGCGAAAAGCTGGCAGTTTACGATATCGTCGACTTTCTGAAATCCGATATCTTTCGCGATGGCACTGATGATCAGGTTGATCAAAGCGGCATCCTGAAAACAAACAAAGACATGTTCTTTCGCAAATATCGCCATCCAATTCAGATGGACGTTCTGGATATGTGCATGCGCGCACGTCTGGTGATGGATTGGCTGGACTTATGGCGATTGGACAGATCCTGCAGCGAATACGAGAGCTTTCGCAGAGACCGCCTGAACCTGCGCCTGCAAGCCGTGTATGAGTGAGGGCTGAAAAAGAAAGACCCGAACAGCCTTCACCGTTCGAGTCTAATCATTTTAGCTGTAAGCTAGGGGCTTACTCGCCCGCAGCAGCAGCCACATCCAGAGTCACGCCTGGGCCCATGGTCGAGCTCAGCGCGATTTTCTTCATGTAGGTGCCTTTGGCGCCTGTTGGCTTGGCTTTGGCAACAGCGGTCACAAATGCACGAACGTTTTCTGCCAGTTTGGCTTCGTCGAAGGACGCTTTGCCAACGCCAGCGTGCACAACGCCGCCTTTTTCAGCTTTGAACTGAACTTCGCCGCCTTTGGCTGCTTCTACGGCCGCTTTCACGTCCATGGTCACAGTGCCAACCTTGGGGTTCGGCATCAGGTTGCGGGGGCCCAGAACTTTACCAAGACGACCAACGATGGGCATCATGTCCGGGGTTGCTATGCAACGATCGAATTCAATGGTGCCGCCCTGAATGGTTTCCATCAGATCTTCTGCACCAATGATATCCGCCCCTGCTTCTTTTGCTTCGTCAGCCTTGGGGCCACGAGCGAATACAGCAACGCGCATTGTTTTACCGGTGCCATTCGGCAGGCCAACAACGCCACGAACCATCTGGTCCGCGTGACGGGTGTCAACGCCCAGGTTCAGAGCGATTTCGATGGTCTCATCGAATTTCGAAGTTGCGTTGGCTTTGACCAGGGCAACTGCTTCTTCGACCGACAGGTTTTCCTTGCCAGCGACAGCTTCGCGCGCAGCGCGGGTACGTTTACCGAGTTTTGCCATCTTACTTCACCTCGATGCCCATAGAGCGGGCCGAGCCCAGGATGATCTGCATTGCGCCTTCGACGTCGTTGGCGTTCAGATCTTTCATTTTGGCTTCGGCGATTTCGCGAACCTGCTTCGAGGTCACGGATGCCACGGTCTCACGACCTGGGTTTTCCGCACCACGGGGGCGATTACGCTTGCCAACCGGCTTCAGGCCAGCTGCTTTCTTCAGGTAATAAGACGCTGGTGGCGTCTTGATGTCCATGGTGAAGGACTTGTCCTGATAATAGGTGATCACGGTCGGGCAAGGCGCGCCTTGCTCCATGTCTGCGGTCTTGGCGTTGAACGCCTTGCAGAATTCCATGATGTTGATGCCGCGCTGACCCAGCGCCGGACCAACTGGCGGCGAGGGGTTCGCCTGACCTGCAGGAACCTGCAGTTTCATTGTACCAGCAAGCTTCTTGGCCATTTGGTTTTCCTTTCAACGTAGGTGAAACGCGTTCCACCCGGTTTATGTTGCGTGGTCCGATCCGGGATCGCGATCCCGGTAATCTCCCACGAGAGAATCTCGCCCAAAGACGATAGAGGCGGCATGTACAGGGGAACGGAAGTATTGGCAAGGGTTTGAATCACGGCCTGAAGCAGCCACATCGAACCCAAACCGACCCTCGCTCCAAAGCTAAGCAACAGCAAACCAGCATCTGTCATCGCCCAATGAGATTGCACCCGCTACATGCACAACCTTGCGGGCTATCAGAGCAACTTAGCAGCCGCCATAGTTCTTGTTTCCACTCGCCGTGATTGTGTAGGTTCCGCCTCTTGGACCCGTGTAGCATCGTGAGGTCACGCGCCTAACGCTGGCAACCGGTCGGCGGTACGAAGATACTTTCCTGATCTGAGCACCCCACTCACACGCGAGACCATCGCCATCAAGATCCAAATTATGTGGATCAGATAGAGGTCCACCAGACGCTAAGAAGAACCTTTGCGCTGCTGCGCCATTCGGAAAGTCATCACAATCATAGTCACCCCCTGCTGCCTCGGATGAAAACGGTCGCTCGTAGGATTTGGTCCCAGCTGTAGACAGGCTGTACTGACCATAATTGCTATAACCACATTGGTTTACTTTTCGAGCAGCCAGCTCTGCTTCGATCATCAGTTTCCCCCGCAATGTCGTACTTGGGAGCCGATATGCGGAACACAGCTCTGCGGACGATGCGCGCGCTACTTTCGAGGACAACACTTCGGGTGACAAAACATCAGCGGTACACGCAGCCAAAATCAAGAAAACAAAATAGATGAACGCACGCATGAAAAACGCCTTGTGGTCACTTTTCGGAAAAAACATTCGGTCAAATCAATAGGGCAGTTATGTACCAACCCAGATCATCAATGTAAACGTTCAGCCATCCAAGATGCCGCACTGGCTAGGGCAATGCGGCCCCTCAAAATCCACCGAATAAATTTTGCCTCCTGCCTCTGGTCATCCACGCCCTCGACAATCCCGTCGAAATCCACGAATGGACCAGAGTAGGCCGTGACCTTCTCGCCGATTTCGAACGAGATCATCAGCTTGGGCGCTTCGCCACCTCGCCGAGTGATGTAGAAAACCTGGTGCACCTCTGCCTTGCTTGCCAGTTGTCGCGCAAAGGCTAATCAGGACTGTGTGATTGCCAATATCCCAAGCGCGATCAGGCTGGCCCAGCCGATGCGGTGAAGAAAGCGCGGCTCTTTCAGGACGAGCGCGGCAAGGACTACGGATACCGGAATCGAGGCCTGCCGGACCGCGCTGACAGGTGCGGCCTCAGCGCCTAACTGGAAAGCTTTCAGGATAAAAAGATAGGATAGATAGGACGCAATCCCCGCGAATACGATCCGCCACGGGGCGAGTGTCCAGCCTCGTACCACGCCCAGAAATGGGGTCGACATATGGCGATCTTCCCAGGCCCGGATGCCGGCAAGGGTCGATGTCACCAGGATATAGCAGTAGAACAGGAAAGGCGCGGGCGTTGTTTTTTGCATAGCGTTTGCGTCGCTCAGCGAATAGGCGGCCGAGCCCAGCATCGCCATGACAGCCAGCGCAAAAGCCTTGTGATCATGCAGCAATCCGCCCGGCGATTTCTGGATCATCAGGCTGCCCATCAGGACCAGCGAAATCCCCACAAGGATGAGCCACGAATACTGTTGATCCAGCGCAAGCCAGCTAAAGGCAACGATGGCAATCGGCGAGGACCGGATGATCGGATAATACACCGAAAGGTTGCCCCGGCGCAGGGCCGAAAGCGTGCCATAGTAATAAAAACTCAACCCCAGGGAAGAAACCAGCACCAGAGGCCAGACCTCGCGGCTGACGGTCAGGGGTTGGCCGACCAGTCGAGCGTGAAGCGCCGCAAGAATGACCCAGGTCAGCGCTACACCGACATAACAGGACACCGGATGCGCCGTGTCTTTCAACAACAGATCCCGCAGCGGATGTGTCGCCGCCGAAATCAGAACAAGAACAATCAGGCCAAGTTCCATATCTCAGTTCTGATGGGCGGATTGCGCTGCAGAAAGGTGTTATAGTGCACAGTCATCTGGTCGTCCGCGATCTGCACAACACCATAGGCTGGCGGTTCATCACAGAATTCCCCGTCAACACTGTCGGCAGTCAGAGGGATTTGGTGATTGAGGCTGGGCAGGCTGGTGAACGGGATGCCACGCCAGTTCACATAGGTCATACGATGGACATGCCCATAGAAGACGTGGCGAATGTTACGCCCGTGACCGAGTGTTTCAAAAAACACTTCGGCTTCGACCAGGCGGATGTCGTCCACATAGGGAATGCCGATGTCAAAAGGCGGGTGGTGCATGAACAAATAGCAGGGCTTATCCCCCGCCGAGATCAGCTGTTCTTTCAGCCAATTCAAGCGCAAGGTGCACAGCTGGCCTTCATGCATATCCGCACCGTCTTTTGTCGTATCCAGAAAGATAAACTTTCCCGCGTCGGTCTCGATGCTTTGCTGAACAAAGCCATTTGAATCCACAGGGTCATCCGTAAAGACCGTTCTGAAAACCTTACGATCATCATGGTTGCCGATCATCAGGTGACAAGGAAGCGGGAAACCGTCCAGATGTGACTTGAGCACCTGATAGGCTTCAGCCCTTCCAAACTCGGCCAGGTCGCCGGATATCACGCAAAACGCTGCATCCGAATGCCATTTGGCGATATCCTCAAGGCAACGGTCAAATTGGGTCGAAGGAACGCCACCATTCAGGTGCCCGTCTTGGTCAACAAGGTGGATATCTGTGATATGTATGAATTTCATCTACCTGCCCACTTGCCTTACATGGTTGTCCAAATATGCCAGGCGGCCGGGTCCCATCCCGATTGGTTACGACAAAGATTATCCCGATTTCGACAGATCAGTTCCGCCCTGATTTGCCCGGGTCTGATAACGGGCTGAAGGCTCCAAAACAAGAAACGCCGCAGTGCCCAGGGCAACGCGGCGTTGTCAAATTTCGCTAATTGGAAATTAGCTTTGCTTGGTGACCTGAGTGAAGTCCAGCTCGACCGGGGTTTCCCGACCAAAGATCGAGACCGAAACCTTCAGCTTCTGGTTATCGTCATCCACACCTTCGACCATGCCGTCGAAATCTTCGAACGGACCGTCATTCACCTTGACCTTCTCGCCAATTTCGAACGAGATCATCAGCTTGGGCGCTTCTTCGCCCTCCTGGACACGGTTGAGGATCTGGTTCACCTCGGCATCGCGCATCGGCATCGGGCGGCCTTGCGGACCCAGAAAACCAGTGACCCGGTTGATCGAGTTGACCAGGTGATACCCTTGATCCGACATTTCCATATGTACCAGCACGTAACCCGGCATAAAGCGACGTTCGGTTGTGACTTTCTTGCCCCGGCGCACTTCGATCACCTCTTCGGTGGGCACCAGAACTTCGTCAATGTCATCCTCAAGGCCCTGCTCGGCCACCGACGTGCGGATCTGCTCTGCGATCTTCTTTTCGAAATTCGAAAGAACGCTGACCGAGTACCACCGTTTCGCCATGAACCTGTCGTCCTTGTTTGCCTTCGGCTGCATTCCATGTACCGGAAAAGCCGTTATTGAAAATCTGTCGCGTCACCCGGAATAAAAAGCGGCGCACAGCCCGAATCGCCGCACGCCCATTCCGAATAGTACCGCGTCACCTACTCTGACATCGCAAGCTGTGCAAGGGGGCAGCGACGTTTCCGACCTGCCCGGCCCGGTTTAACCGAACATGCCCAGAATCAGCTGCAGGCCACCACGAATACCAAGATCGACCAGCGCAAAGAACACAGCCGTCAGTGCTGCCATGATGAACACCATGACCGTGGTCAGCAACACCTCGCGGCGGGTTGGCCAGACGACCTTTGAAACCTCGGCACGGACCTGCTGAATGAACTGGATCGGATTCATAGTTGCCATTTGGCTTTGTTCTCTCTGCTAGCGGATGAGCCGGACATAACCGGGCATTGAGGCAATTTCAAGGGGGCCGTCAGGGCTTGGGCTTATCGTCCCATTCGTCGCTTAGAATGCGGCGCGCATCGCCTTCGGGGTCGTCATACTGGTTCGACCGAACGGTATAGATGAACGCAAACAGGCCAACCCCTCCCAAAAGCAGGGAAATCGGTATGAGATAGGCCAGAACTTCCATTCAGATCACCTTAGCCGCAGCGCGTTCAGAGAAACGGTAATGGACGAGGTCGACATTGCCAATGCCGCGATCAGCGGCGTGGCTAGGCCCGCAACCGCCAGTGGCACTGCAATGATATTATAGATGGTTGCAATACGGAAGTTCTCGCGAATCCGTTTCGTTGCCTTAACCGCGGTATCGCAGGCACCCGCAATCGGCGACAGGTCGTTACCCAACAGCACGATATCGGATGCCACGCGCGCAGCATCTAGCGCCGAGGCCGGTGAAATCGACACATGCGCCGCGGCCAGCGCCGCCGTGTCGTTCAGCCCGTCACCAACCATCAGGACGTGGCAGCCTTGATCCCGCAGGCTTTGCACATGGGTTGCCTTGTCCTGCGGCAGGGCCTGCGCAATCCATGTCTCAATCCCCAGCTTACCGGCCAGCGTCTCAACCGCGCCTTGCGTATCGCCCGAGATCAAAATGACCTTTTTCCCCTCATCGCGAAACGCCTGAACCGCCTCAGCCGCACCGGCGCGCAATGTGTCCGAGAACAAGAACACTGAAGGCGCCCGCCCTGCTAACGACAGCCAGGCCGCAGTTTGTTCAGCCTCTTGCCCACCGGTCCATTCGGCGCGTCCCAGACGCACGGGATGGTCCTGAAAGATGCCTTCGGTGCCGTACCCGGGAACTTCAGAGATCCCCTCGACGTTTGCGGGCGTGACCCCCGCTTGACGGGCAGCCTGCGCCAGCGCAACAGAGAGCGGGTGCGACGAGGCCTCGGCCAGTGCCAGTGCGATTTCCAGATCGCCGGGCGCATGATCCGCAAGATTGGTCAGCTCCGGCGTTCCCGAGGTCAGCGTTCCCGTCTTGTCGAACACAACCGTATCCACCTCAGCCAGGCGTTCCAACGCTGTGGCGTGTTTGATCAGCATCCCCTTGCGGAACAACCGGCCCGAGGCCGCAGTCGTCACCGCCGGTACGGCCAGACCCAGCGCACAGGGGCAGGTGATGATCAGCACCGCTGCTGCGATATTCAGCGCGGTGCGGATATCGCCGGAATAGATATACCAGCCCAGAAAGCTCAGCGCCGACAGGATATGCACGCCCGGTGCATAAAGCTTGGCTGCCTTATCCGCCAGCGAAGTATAACGCGACCGCCCAGATTCCGCGATGGCCACAAGATCGGCCATGCGGTGCAACGAGGTATCCTCACCCACGGCTGTCGCCCGTACGGTCAATGGACCCGTTAGATTTACCTCACCAGCACTGACCGTCAGACCGGTTTCCGCAAATACCGGCAAGGTTTCACCCGTCAGCAGCGATCGGTCGAGCTCGGATTTCCCGGAAACGATTTCGCCATCCACCGGCATTCGGCCTCCGGGACGTACCAGGATCAGATCACCCACGCTCAGCGTTGCGACGGGCACCTCAACTTCTTGACCATCGGCCAGCCTGATCGCGCGCGGAACTTCCAACGCGGTCAACTCCTCGGCTGCGGATCGGGCGGCGGCGCGGGTACGGTAATCCAGATAGCGACCGGCCAGCAGAAAGAACGTCAGGGTCAGGGCGGCGTCAAAATAGGCGTGCTCACCACTCAGCGCGGTTTCCCACAGCGATGTGGCCAATGCCAACAGGATTGCCAACACGATCGGCACATCCATATTCAGGCGACCGACGCGCAGGGCGCTCCAAGCATTGGCAAAGAAGGGCTGCGCCGAAAACGCGATCGCAGGCAAAGCAATCGCTGCCGAAATCCAGTGGAACATGTCGCGCGTTGCATCGGTTGCCCCTGACCAGACAGAGACAGACAGCAACATTACATTCATCGAGGCAAAACCAGCCACCGCCAACCGCATCAACAGGTCGCGACCAGCCTTGCCGGACTGCGTGGCAGACAGGGATCCAGGGTCCAGCTCGTGCGCCTCAAAGCCTACGCGTTCAAGCACCGGGATCAGATCGGCGGCCCGCAGATCGGGCGCGGCTTTGACCATCGCACGTTTCAAGGTCAGGTTCACGCGCGCGTCCTCGACCCCGGGCTGGGCATTCAATTCACGCTCGACCGTGGCAATACAGGCCGAGCAGTGAATTCCCGGTAATGACAGCGCGATCTGCACATCCTGCGGGATCGGCCTTGCGGGCTCTGCCGGGGCGGCGATACAGCCGGGGCAAGCTGCGGTGCCAGAGGACATCTGCGCAGACATCCCCTAGCCTTTCACATAAAGCGGCACGCGCTGTGCAAACTCGGCCCCGCTGTGATCTTTGGCAACCAGCCGAATGTTCCAGTTGCCCGGACCCAGCGATGCCGGAGTCGCATATGCAGTCCCGTCGAATGTGAAATCAGGAGCAAAATCATCTTTGACATGGGTCGCGCGGCCCACAACGGCCTGCAGGTCAGCCACCTTGACCGGTGCGCCCGTCTGATCGGTTATATGCAGGATCAGCAAGCCGCCCGAAATCTCGGCGCGGATAAACCAGCCCAGCGCCTGGTGTTCCTTCAGGCGTTCGTTGAATTCCTGGCTGGCGACGTAGGAATTCTTGACCTCGAGCCCCGGAAAGGTCTTCACCGCGCTATAGGCCAGAACCAGGTTCACCGTGATGATCACGCCAAAGGATGCTACGAATACAACCAGCGCATGTTTGCCGGTGAATTTACGTTCAGCCATGTTCAGTTCCCTCGTCCGTTAAACGTGGTGTCCTTATAGGCGCGCTCACCGCTCTGCAGGTCTTCGACCCAGATGCGGACCGGCGTTGTATCCAAAGTTGCTGGCCCGGTGTCGCCCGATGCGACGATGTAAACACGGGTCAATTGTGCCGTATCCGCCGTCACATTGACAGTCTCACCTTCAACCCCCTCGATCTGTATCTTCAGGGCCGGATCACCGGACAGGGTCAATTGAAATGGGCGGTCCTCGCCATGTTTGTTCCGCAGTCGTACATCATAAGTGTTACGAATAGTGCCGTCGGAAAGGGTTACAAATGTCGGGTTTCGCACCGGCGCTACGGTCAGATCAATGTCAGACCGGATGAACAGGGCGAACAAAAGCGCGAAGCCAACCGCAGACCACATACCCGTATACATAATGGTCCGAGGCCGCAGGATGTGTTTCCAGACATTCTTGGGCGGATGACCGGCGCGTTCACTCGATTCGTCGCTCAACGCCATGTAGTCGATCAAGCCACGCGGCTTGCCAATTTTGGCCATCATGTCATCGCAAGCGTCGATGCACAGCGCACAGGTGATACATTCAAGCTGCTGACCGTCGCGGATGTCGATACCGACAGGGCAGACATTCACACAGGCCATACAATCAATGCAGTCCCCAAGATCGGAATCCGCGGTCCGCTTGCCTTTGCCGCGAGGTTCACCGCGCCATTCGCGATACCCAACCACCAGAGTATCCTCGTCCATCATCGCGGCCTGAATGCGCGGCCAAGGACAGGCGTAAATACAGATCTGCTCGCGTGCGAACCCACCGAACAAAAAGGTCGTCCCCGTCAGGATCAATATGGTTGTATAGGCGACCGGATGTGCATTTCCGGTCACTAGGTCACGGACCAGCGTTGGCGCATCCGCGAAATAGAACACCCACGCACCACCCGTTGCCAGACCAATAAACAGCCAAGCGACCCATTTGGTGACACGCAGCCTTGCTTTGTGGAAATCCATCTTTTTCTGACGATGCAGGCGCAGACGGGCGTTTCGATCACCTTCGATCCAGCGCTCGACCAAGATATACAAATCAGTCCAGACGGTCTGCGGGCAGGCATAGCCGCACCACACGCGCCCCAGCGCCGATGTAAACAGAAACAGGCCCAGACCGGCCATGATCAGCAACCCGGCCACGAAATAGAACTCGTGCGGCCAGATCTCGATCCAGAAAAAGTAAAAGCGCCGGTTGGCCAGATCCAGCAGCACCGCCTGGTCCGGAAGGCTGGGACCGCGATCCCATCTGATCCAGGGTGTGACGTAATAGATCCCCAGCGTTACCGCCATGATGAACCATTTCAGGTTGCGAAACGGGCCGGACACGCGGCGGGGAAAGATCGGTTCGCGCGCTGCGTATAGGCTGGGGGCGGGGTCGGAATCGCTCACGGGCTGGCTCCAGATGTAGCTGTTCTACGGCGTCTTCTTCCAGATCATACGGGCAGCCACTTTGACATGGGTCAAAAGCGCATCGTAAAGACACCTTTTGTCACATCTTACCAGCTTGCCGCCTGAGCCACCTGATAAATATCTTCACCCCAGGACGAAGCGGCATATTACCGGTGACAATATGGTATCCGCGCCCGTCGGGTTCGCGGAACAGTTCGACCAATCGACCCGCAATGATATCCGCTTCGACAAAATGCCGCACGGTGGCTGTTACACCCTGCCCGGCGCGCACTCCCTCAAGCAGCAGGTTTCCCGGCAAGGCGATGCGGCCAGCGCCGGGGCTGTGGTCCACGCCGTGACGGGCCAGCCATTGCGTTGCCTCCGTTGTGCCGAACTCCTCAAGCCAGGGCAGACGGCTGAGTGCTTTAGGTGTCACAGGTGCCCGCCCAGTCAACAGGGATGGCGCAGCGACAATCACGATCGGACTTTGCAACAGCAGTTCGGCCGTCACATCGGGCCAGTCCCCTGCCCCATATCTGATCGCCAGATCCACGCCGCCCGGGCGCAGATCGACCAACCGGGGCGAAGGATCCAGCGCAAGGTGAATGCCTGGATGCTCGGCCTGAAATGCGGGCAAGCGCGGCATAAGCCACGAAGCTGCGAAAGAGGCCGTCAGCGATACGTGGACCGGGCGATCCTCGGTTGTACGCTTCAGGTCAGTGACCGCCGCACCTATGGCCCCAAATCCCAAATACAGGGCACGCGCCAGAACCTTGCCCTCGGCCGTCAGGGTCATGGATTTACCGGATCGGTCCAGAAGGGCCAGATCCAGGTGTTTTTCAAGCGCACGCAGTTGTTGGCTGATCGCTGCGTGACTGACATTCAGCGACGCCCCTGCCTGAACAACATTTCCAGTCTCAGCAAAGGCAGAAAAGGCGCGCAAAGCCGCAAGCGGCGGCATATCCATCCAGTTCATCTGTAAGTCCTACTTACATATTGGAATGGTAATTGAGTCGCATTTATCAGGCTAAAGATCAATCCTGATAACAGCGGCAACACAATCCAGGAGGGATCAGATGCTTGCGATACTGGCACGAAGTTTCATGGTAGCCACCAAAACAGAGGCTAACGGCAAAGGCACTGGCACAGATAGCCGCGACCTTGCGCGCAGCAGCTGGCTGCCGGACCATCACTGGTGGATTGAAAAGTCTGGCCCGCGCGAAAAGGCGCATCTGGACTGCACCAATGGGGGCCTGTAGTCTGATAATAGTAGCACCGGCTGTTCAGGAAACGCGCGAACAGAGAGAACAGCCGGTGCCTTAACCTTCGGGCGGCGAACCGTCCGAAGGTATTCTTTTGGCCTTACTGACCGCCACCCAACTGGTGGACATAGGCCGTCACAGCGCGGATCTGCGCGTCCGTAAGGCGGTTTTCCCAAGCAGGCATTACACCGAAACGGCTATTGGTCACGGTCTCAGTCAATGCCTCTGCGTCGCCACCATAGAGCCAGATCGCATCGGTCAGGTTGGGTGCGCCCTGAAAGACGTCACCAGTGCCATCCTCGCCATGACAGGACGAACAGTTATCTTCGAAGACAACCTTGCCTGCCTGCGCAGCTACGTCATCAGTCTGCGCATTGGTCAGGGACATCACGTATTGAACCACTTGGGTGATCTCGTCATGTTCCAGGATTTCGCCAAATGCAGGCATTTCGGAATAGCGCGCATCGTCGCTTTCCTCGTTGCGAATGCCATAGGCGATTGTGGTCTCGATATCCTCAAGCGAACCACCCCACAGCCAGGCGTCATCCAGCAGGTTCGGGAATCCTGGTGCACCCTGCGCGCCTGAGCCGTGGCATTGCGCACACCAGGTACGGAACACCGCGCCCCCGGCATTCGCCGCGTATTGCTGCAGTTCGGGATCTGCCGAGATATCTTCAAGCGATGTTTCCACAAGCTTGGCGTTCCAAGGGGCATTCGCCTCTTCAAACGCAATCATCTCTTCTTGTACCAGAGCGCGAGAGGACCAGCCCAAAACGCCAGCAGTGGCGGATTGAACCAAGGGCCATGCGGGATACATGATCGTATAGATTACCGCCCAGAAGATGGTGGCGTAGAATGTCCACAACCACCAGCGCGGCATCGGGTTTTCGAATTCTTCGATACCATCCCAGCTGTGGCCGGTTGTACTCGGATCACCCGGCTGTTTTTCAGGTGTCTTGCTCATTGCCGCGCCTCCTTGGATGTGGCGGGATTGTCGTCGCCCCGCAGGGGCGCTGGTGCATCATCATGCCGAAACGGGATATTCGCGGTGTCCTTGTATTCCTTGCTGGATCCCGGGCGGAAAACCCAGATTATGATCCCAACAAAGAAAACAAAGAGCAGCAGCAACATCCAGCTATCCGCGAATTGCCGTAAGAGTGTATATTCTTCCATCACACCCTCCTTTACCGGTTCGCGTCTGGGGTGAAGGTCGAGAAATCGACCAGCGTTCCCAGCATCTGCAGATAAGCGACCATCGCATCCGCTTCAGTCAGCTCGGGCTGACCATCGAAGTTCCGCACGCTGACCTTGTCACCATAGCGTTCCAGCAGGCCGTCATAGTCACTGTCGGGATCGGCCTGCGCCCGGAAATCCGCCACGGCGTTCTCCAGCATCTCTTCGGTATAGGGCGTGCCTACCAGCGCATTCGCCTTCATGACATCACCGATATACTTACCGTCAATCTTGCGATGCTCGAGGAAGCCGTATTTCGGCATTACAGATTCAGGCACCACCGACTGCGGGTTGCGCAGGTGATCCACATGCCACTGGTCAGAATAACGACCACCGACACGGGCCAGATCAGGGCCGGTGCGTTTGGACCCCCACTGGAACGGATGATCATACATTGATTCAGCCGCCAGCGAGTAGTGGCCATAGCGCTCGACCTCATCCCGCATCGGGCGGATCATCTGACTGTGGCAGACATAGCAGCCTTCGCGGATATAGATGTCACGGCCCGCCATTTCCAAGGGGGTGTAAGGGCGCATGCCCTCCACTTTTTCGATGGTGTTCTCAAGATAGAACAGCGGGGTGATCTGCACGATGCCACCGATGGTCACGACCAGAAAGCTGAAGATCAGCAGGAGGGTCGCGTTGGTCTCGAGGATCTTATGTTTGTCGAGAATTGCCATTGCTCCGGCCCTCCTTATTCAGCCGGGACCGCGACGGTCAGGCTGGCCTCTTTGGCCGGCGCTTTCCGCACAGTCATCCACAGGTTGTAGCACATGATCAGCGCCCCAGCGAGGAACATGACCCCACCCAGAGCTCGCACCACATACATCGGGAACTTGGCAGCCACGGTGTCGGCGAACGAGTTCACAAGGAAACCGTTGGCATCCACTTCGCGCCACATCAGGCCTTCCATGATACCTGTCACCCACATCGACGCGGCGTAGAGCACGATGCCGATAGTGGCGAGCCAGAAGTGCCAGCTGACCATTTGCAACGAATACAGACGCTCACGCTTCCACAAGACAGGAACCAGGAAGTACAGCGCACCAAAGGTGATCATGCCGTTCCAACCCAGCGCACCCGAATGCACGTGACCAATGGTCCAGTCGGTATAGTGGCTCAAAGAGTTAACCGCTCGGATCGACATCATCGGGCCCTCAAAAGTGGACATGCCATAGAAGCCGACCGAAATCACCATCATCCGGATCACCGGGTCCGTACGCAGCTTGTCCCACGCACCCGATAGGGTCATCAGGCCGTTGATCATGCCACCCCAGGACGGCATCCACAGCACGATCGAGAACACCATGCCCAGTGTCGAGGCCCAGTCGGGCAGCGCGGTATAGTGCAAGTGGTGCGGTCCGGCCCAGATATACAGGAAGATGAGCGCCCAGAAGTGGATGATCGACAGCTTGTAGCTGAACACCGGTCGCTCGGCCTGTTTCGGGATGAAGTAGTACATCATACCCAGAAAGCCGGCTGTCAGGAAAAAGCCCACAGCGTTGTGGCCGTACCACCACTGGATCATTGCGTCCTGAACGCCTGACCAGACGATGACAGATTTCGAACCCCAGATGCTGACAGGGATAGTCATGTTGTTGACCAGATGCAGCATGGCGACCGTAACGATAAAGGCCAGGTAGAACCAGTTCGCCACATAGATATGAGGCTCTTTCCGCCTGACAATCGTCCCAAGGAACACAGCCAGATAGGCCACCCAGACGATGGTCAACCACAGATCGACATACCACTCCGGCTCGGCGTATTCCTTGGACTGGGTTCCGCCCAGCACATACCCGGTCGCAGCCAGCACAATGAACAGCTGATAGCCCCAGAAAACGAACCATGCCAGATTGCCGCCCCACAGGCGCGCGGCGCTGGTCCGCTGGACGACGTAGAAGGACGTTGCGATTAGTGCGTTGCCGCCAAAGGCAAAGATAACCGCCGATGTATGCAGCGGACGCAATCGGCCAAAATTCAGATATCCTTGTGCCCATTCAAAGTTCAGCACCGGATAGGCCAGCTGAAAGGCGATGAATGTCCCGGCAAGAAAACCAACCACGCCCCAAAAGGCCGTCGCGATTACGCCGTAACGGACCACATCGTCCATGTACTCGCCTGAACGATCTATGAGGATATCTGGCTCATCCGTGTTTCTAAGCGTCCAGATGAACAATCCCGCGGCGATCAACATCACCAGAATTGCATGCACCTGATACGCCAAATCGCGTGCATAATTGGTCCCGATCGCTGCAAACAGCACGATCAGACCAAGCACGATCAGCTTGATGTAATTTGACATATTGCGTCCCTTTGCCATGCTCCGCGCGATTCTTTTTTGTCGCGGAACCCATTTGACTGGTCGTTGTTTTGTCCGAGGACAGCCCAAACTGCTTTGATCTGTATCAAGACAGAATAGCGAATATTATGACAAGGCTACAGAAATGATTTGGCCGGAATGTCGCGGACGGAACGGCCCTGGAGGCAAGAGGTCAAGATGGCGTATAAGTCCCTTCTCACAGTTCTAACGGAAACGGAACAATCGGCCCCGGCGCTGGCACAGATGGCAGCCCTGGCCACAGCCCAGGATGCGCATGCCGAAGCCCTGTGCCTGGGGGTCGATCGCAGTCAGACCGGCTATTACTATGCTGGCGCCAACGCGCTGATTCTGCAGGAGACCCTGTCCCGCGCCAAAGCAGAGGCCGAGGACACCCTGCACTATGCTGAGACCTATCTGAACAGTTCCGGCGTACGCTGGTCTGCGGAAAGCGGCGTGGCCCAGATTGCCGATATTGGTCGCCACGTTGCCCATCGGGCGCGGTTCTCGGACCTTGTTATTTTGCCGCAACCTTACGGAAAAGACCGCAGCGTCGAAGCAGAGCCTATCGTCGAGGCAGCCATGTTCGAAGGTCACGCTCCGGTTCTGGTCATACCCGAAAACACGACGCCTTTTGACAAGCCCGGTACTGTCTTGGTCGGCTGGAACGAAAGCGTCGAAGCCATGCGCGCAATTCGCTGCGCCCTACCCTTCCTGATCGGGGCCGATCAGGTGCGGATCGTGGTGATCGACCCACCAACGCATGGGCCGGATCGCTCGGACCCCGGTGGGTTGTTGTCCCAGATGCTGTCGCGCCACGGAGTTAAGTGCGAAATCGACGTGCTCAGCAAAACAATGTCGCGTGTATCGGACATCCTGAACCGCCATGCGACGGATACCGAAACAGATATGATCGTCATGGGCGCCTATGGGCATTCCCGATTCCGAGAAGCCATCCTGGGCGGCGCGACACGCAATATGCTGGAACAATCGACTGTTCCGGTGTTCATGGCACATTGAAACGGCAGAGCCGGCCAGCGGGCGGCTTTTATCCGCGTTTCACAAGGCCGATCAGGAAAAGCAGAATGATTGCCCCAATGGTGGCGAAAATAATTGACGAGACCAGACCGCCGCCAACGGCAAAACCAAGGGCTGGGAAAATCAGCCCGGCCAGAAATGCCCCGACAACGCCAACGATGATGTTACCAATCAAGCCGAATCCCCGGCCTTCCATGATCTTTCCGGACAACCATCCCGCGATGGCACCAATAAGCAGCATGGCCAAAAGGCTGCTGAATCCCATGACTTACTCCTGACGCAGTTTCACTGGTCCCACTAAACCACGGTTAAGACAACGGGTCACGCCGTATGTGAATCACACCAGATACCCGCCATCGGAATCGTCGCCTGCCTCTTCCATCAACCGGCCCATATCCGGAACAGATACACGGCGCTTTCCTTCTAGCAAGATGATCTCGTCTTTCTTCAAGGCGGATATCTGACGGCTGACGGTTTCCAGTGTAAGGCCAAGGTAGTCTGCCATCGCCTCGCGCGTCAGCGGAAGATCAAAAACGATTGGGCTGGAACTCCCGTTCTGCCCAATCGACGCATCCCGGCGCGCGATGATGGACAACAGGCTTGCGATTTTTTCGCGCGCAGTCTTGCGCCCCAGCACCAGCATCCATTCACGGGCAGCGTCAAGCTCATCCAATGTCATCTGAAGCAAACGATGCGCGATATGCGGAGTAGCACCCATCAGTTCTTCGAACGGCTTCTTACGGAAACAGCACATGACAATGTCAGTCGTTGCCACGACGTCGTAAGGCGCTGAATCTCGACCGGGACGACCGACGAAATCGCTGGGCAGCAAAAGGCCAACCATCTGCGTGCGCCCATCTTCCATGGTCTGAGTCAAAGAAGCGATCCCCGACACGACCGAGCCCACGAAATTCATCTGATCACCGGACCAGATGATTGTCTGCCCAGCCTCGAAGCTGCGATAATATTTAATACCTTCAAGAAGCTCCAGCTCATGAACATCGCAATGCGCGCAGACTGCTCTGTGGCGGATTGGACAATCTTCACAGTTTGTATGATCGATTTTGAAAATCTGTGTCATGCGCGTTCCCACTTGATCTCTATCAAGGTTGCTAGGCGTGCCGTCCTCTAACGGTATCGCCATGATAGTTAAACCACAACTTGCTAAGCTTGGACTATTTGACGCGAAAGTACCGCGCTACACAAGCTATCCAACAGCCCCTCACTTCAGCAATGATGTGGGGGTAAGCCTTTACGAAGACTGGATTACCAGCATTAAACCCGGCAGCTCCGTCTCGTTGTACATACACGTGCCCTTCTGCCGCAGGCTGTGTTGGTTTTGTGCCTGCCGAACACAGGGGACTCAAACTGACAACCCGGTCATCGCCTATGTCGACGTCCTCAAGGCCGAGCTTGATCTGCTGGCCGCGTGCCTGCCTCAAGGCGTCACCCTCTCGCGTCTGCACTGGGGCGGCGGCACACCAACGCTGTTGAATCCCGATCTGATGCGGGATCTGGCCACACGCATTCTGGATGTTGTACCGCTGGGTCCGGGTGCTGAATTCTCGGTCGAAATCGACCCGAACGAGATTGACCAAGCCCGACTGGACGCGTTGGCCGAAGCGGGCATGAACCGTGCCTCGATCGGCGTGCAGGATTTCGACGATGAGATTCAGAAAACTATCGGTCGCGTCCAAAGCTATGACACCACGCGCGCAGCTGTGGACATGATCCGTGCCCGCGGCATTACCAGCCTGAACGCTGATATCCTGTACGGTCTGCCGCATCAGACCAAATCAAGGATGACAGAAAGCGTACAGAAACTGCTGTCACTGAACCCCGACCGCGTTGCGCTGTATGGATACGCCCACGTGCCGTGGATGGCCAAACGGCAACAGTTGATTCCTTCGGACGCATTGCCCACGCCCGAGCAACGTCTGGAGCTGTTCGAGACAGCGCGTCGACTGTTCCTCTGGGATGATTACGCCGAGATCGGAATTGACCACTTTGCCACGCAGGATGATGGTCTGACACATGCGCTCAGGGCCGGGCGACTGAAACGGAACTTTCAGGGTTATACGGATGATCAGGCCGAGGTGCTGATCGGTGTGGGCGCAAGCTCGATCTCGCGATTTCCTCAGGGCTACGCCCAGAACGCACCGGCAACATCGGCCTATACGAAAGCCATCCGCGAGGGGCGCTTTTCGACCTCGCGCGGGCATTTGTTCAAAGGTCAGGACATTTTGCGCGCACGTCTGATCGAAGCGCTGATGTGTGATTTTCAGATCAATTCGGCTGAGATTCTGCGTGACCACAACATATCCGCCCAAGAGCTGAACGAGATGTACCAGAGGGCCAATGCCGACTTCAACAATCTGCTACACGTCACCAAGGATGGCCTGTTCATTCCACCCGAGGCCCGGCCGCTGACCCGAATGATTGCCCGCAGCTTTGACGCCTATGACCTGAGCAAGGCAGGCCACAGCTCGGCGATCTGATTGCTTACAGGTGGGCCCGGTTGTGCGGCCTGCCGCTTAGATACCAGTACAGGGGCTTGACGCGAGCCTCTGGTTGTCTTCACACTTGGGCGGAACGATCCGAACCCTGAGGCAGGTGAATTCGCAGTCAGTCCTCGCCCACGCAGCCGTGTGGGTCGGCCCTTTTCGTGCAGGTATTACTGCAACCTGAAAAGAGGGACATCACTCATGCGCGTATTCACCGTCCTCGGCCCCAGCCAATCTGGCAAGACAACCCTGGTCGAGGCCATAAGCCGCCTCGACAACCGACCCACCACATTCGATGTCTCCGGAACCGTGCACTTGCACGGTTTTTCTTACTTGGACGAGCCCTGGTGCGCGATCGATGTGGACGGGGGCAGCGACAATCTGGGTTATGTCGGACCAGCCATGGCGATTTCGGATGCGGCGGTTGTGGTTGTCCCGCCGGACCCAGACGCGGCTGTCTTGTGCGCGCCCTATCTGCGGCTGGTTGAAGAGGCGGGCATTCCCTGTTTCCTGTTCATCAATCGGATGGATGCCCCAAATGGCCGTATCCGGGATATCATCGCCGCGCTACAGACCTACTGCACCCACCACATCGCCCTACGTCAGGTCCCTATTCGCGACGGCGAGACAATAGTCGGCGCGGTCGATCTGATCTCGGAGCGGGCTTGGAAATATCAGGAAGGCCAGCCCTCGGCCCTGATCGAACTGCCGCACTCGGTCGAGGACCGCGAACAAGAAGCCCGCACCGAGCTGCTAGAGACGCTGTCGGATTTTGACGATCACCTGTTGGAGCAGCTGATCGAAGACAAACAGCCCGCAAGTGCCGAGATCTACGATCTGGCCGCGCAGGTTTTGCAGAACCACCAGTTGATCCCCGCCTGTCTGGGCGCGGCCAGCCATGGCAATGGCCTGACCCGCCTGATGAAAGCCCTGCGGCACGAAGCCCCTGAGTTCAACATTGCCGCCAACCGCGATGAGGCCACCGAGACTGCCCGCGCCATTGCGGGATTCGCGGACGTGAAGAAACATATCGGCAAGATCATCGTCCTTCGTGGCCTGGGAGATGGCGTGCGTGCGCATGAAGCTTTGGGAGGTGAGACAGTCGGCAATCTGACGACACTTGACGCCAAGACCCAGATTTCCGGGCTGGAGGCAGGTCAGATCGGGCTGGCCGTGAAATCCGATCACCTGATCCCAGGCAATATTTACGACAGCAAATCCGAATCTCCGTTGCCGGAATGGGCATCATCACATCCAGTCGCCCAACGTCAGATCGTATCACCCGCGCATGAGCGAGATGACGTGCGCCTGTCGAACGCTCTGACCCGTCTGGTCGAGATCGACCCCGGTCTCCATCTGGAACAGGATGAGCTGACCGGCCATGCGGTGCTGGGCTCTCAAGGCCCGCAGCACATGCGCCGGATCACCGCCAAACTGGCCGAAGATTTCGGGATTGAAATCGTGGCCGACCCGATCGAGACCGCCTATCGCGAAACCATCCGTGCGCCCATCGAACACCGCCACCGTCACCGCAAGCAATCCGGTGGTGCGGGTCAGTTTGCAGATGTCGTGATCTCGGTCACGCCCATGCCGCGCGGATCAGGGTTTCAGTTCGAAGAGATCGTGAAAGGCGGTTCGGTGCCGCGCAACTATATTCCCTCAGTTGAACACGGAGCCAAGGACGCGCTGGAGCAGGGACCCGAGGGCTTCCCTGTTGTTGATGTCAAAATCACGCTGAGTGACGGCAAACACCACAATGTGGACAGTTCCGATTATGCTTTCCGCACCGCAGGCAAGAACGCCGTACGCGAGGCGCTGCCTCAGGCCAAACCGGTGGTCCTGCAGCCCATTCTGAACGCAGAGATTCACCTGCCATCCGATTTCGTCGGCGACCTTGTCCCCACGATCAGTTCCTTACAGGGTCAAGTGCTGGGTTTCGAAGGCAACCCCAACGCTTCGGGCTGGGAGATTTTCAATGCCCAACTTCCTGCCGTGGCCGAGGATGAGTTGCATCGCACCCTGGCCAGCGCCACGCGCGGCACCGGTTGGGTAAAGTTAAGCTTTGATCACTATGAAGAACTGCGCGGCCCTATACCGAAAACGGCAACGCGGGAAACCGCAAACGCGTGAAAAACACGGCGAGCGGGCTTCAGCCCGCTGCCGCAATCAATTCGCGGGTGTAATCTGTCTGCGCGTTTTCGAACAGGTCTTCGGCAGCGCCCATTTCAATCACGTCACCGTTCCGCATAACGATGACATTGTGTGACATCGCCCGGACCACTTTTAGGTCATGGCTGATGAACAGATATGCCAACCCGTATTTCCGCTGCAGATCTCGCAGCAAGTCTACGATCTGCACCTGAACCGTCATGTCCAGCGCGCTTGTCGGCTCATCCAGCACCAGAAGTTTGGGACGGAGCACCATCGCCCGTGCGATGGCGATACGCTGCCGCTGCCCGCCCGAGAACTCGTGCGGATACCGGTCCATCGACGCCGGGTCCAACCCCACTTCGGTCATCACATCCGCCACCAGATCACGCGGGGAGCGGTGTGGATCAACCTTGTGGATTGCCAGACCCTCGGCGATGATTTGCATACAGGTCATGCGCGGGCTCAGGCTGCCAAACGGGTCCTGAAACACAATCTGCATATCCTTGCGCAAACGGCGCAATTCGCGTGTGGACCAACGGCGCACATCCTGGTCGCGAAAGGTGATACCACCCTCGGACGCGATCAGCCGCATGATGGCCAGCGCCAACGTGGTCTTGCCCGACCCGCTTTCGCCCACGATCCCCACGGTTTCGCCGGCGCGCACGCTGAGGCTGGCGTCATTCACCGCCTTAACATGGCCGACAGTTCGCTTGAGAAAGCCGCGCTGGATCGGGAACCAGACTTTCAGATGATCAGTGCGGGCGACCTCTTCTGCATCCGCGGCGACCGGATCGGGTTGGCCCGACGGTTCGGCCGCCAGCAATTTCCGGGTATAGGGATGCTGAGGGTTCTCGAAGATGTCCGCGGTTGCACCGGCTTCGACAATCTCTCCGTCCTTCATGACGCAAACTCGATCGGCGATCCGGCGCACGATGCCAAGGTCATGGGTGATGAACAGCATCCCCATGTTTTCGGCTTTCTGCAGGTCTGCCAGCAACTCGAGTATCTGTGCCTGAATGGTCACGTCCAGCGCCGTGGTCGGTTCATCTGCGATCAGAATGTCCGGCTTATTGGCAAGCGCCATGGCGATCATGACGCGCTGCCGTTGTCCGCCCGAAAGTTGGTGCGGATAGCTGTCCAACCGATCCTGCGGATCACGGATGCCAACCTTGGTCAGCAGCTCGACAATCCGACCACGGGCCGCGTCGCCCACAACGCCCTGATGCAGCGCCAGCGATTCAGCCATCTGCTTTTGGATCGTGTGCAAAGGGTTGAGCGATGTCATCGGCTCTTGAAAGATGAAGCTGATGTCGTTGCCTCGCACATCCATGAGATGCTTCTCGGACGTTCCGATCATCTCTTGCCCGTCGTATTTCACCGATCCTTCGACAATCGCGCTGTCGCCCAACAGCGAAACGGTCGACAAGGCGGTCACAGATTTTCCGGACCCGGATTCCCCTACCAAAGCCACGGTTTCCCCACGATCCACCGTGAAGGACACGCCCTTGACCGCCGCACTGACCTGCCCGTCCTGCCGGAACGAAACCTTGAGGTTGTTTACATCCAGCAGGCTCATGAGAAGGTCTTTCTGGGATCAAACGCATCGCGGACGCCTTCGAAAATGAAGACCAGAAGCGACAGCATGATGGCAAAGGTGAAAAAGGCGGTAAAGGCCAGCCAAGGGGCCTGCAAGTTCTGTTTTGCCTGCAAGGTCAGCTCGCCAAGTGACGGGGCCGAGGACGGCAGGCCGAAGCCCAGAAAATCCAGCGAGGCAAGCCCGCCAATCGTTCCGGTGACGATGAAGGGCATGAAGGTCAGCGTGGCGACCATTGCATTGGGCAGCATGTGGCGGAACATGATCGTCCTGTTGCTGACGCCCAACGCCCGCGCCGCCCGGACATATTCAAGGTTTCGCGCCCGCAGGAACTCAGCTCGGACAACGCCAACCAATCCGGTCCAGCTGAACAGGATCATGAGCAACACCAGCAACCAGAAACTGCGCCCTAGAATAGCGAACATGATGATGATCACATAAAGCGATGGGGTGGCCGACCAAATCTCGATGATCCGTTGAAAGATCAAATCCAGCCAGCCGCCAAAAAAGCCCTGAATGGCGCCTGCGAAGATACCGATCAGGCTGGCAACACCTGTGACCATCAGCGTGAACAGAATGGACAGACGGAACCCATAGATCACCCGTGCAAGCACATCGCGCTTGGTGTCATCGGTGCCCAACAGGTTCTGACCGTTGGGCGGCAGCGGGGCGGCGCCCGGCCGATCAACGCTGGTTTTGAAAGAGTATGGGATCAGCGGCCAGATGGCCCAGCCGCGCTCGAACCCGTCGGCGGCAAAGGATCCGGCCTCGATCTGTTCGATAATGCCGTCAGGATCGTCAAAGCACTGATCCAAACCGCCACTGTCTATCAGACAACGCACTTCGGGGTCGCGATAGATTGCTTCGGTTTGGAAATCACCGCCAAACTCGGTCTCTGGGTAGAAATTGAAGATCGGCGTATAAAGCTCACCGCGGTATTTCACGAGGATCGGTTTGTCATTTGCGATAAATTCAGCAAATAGCGACAGGCCGAACAGGATCGAGAAGATGATCAGCGACCAGAACGCCCGGCCATTGCGACGGAAGTTGCGCCACCGGCGCTGATTCAGGGGGGAAAGCGCCATTTACCCCTCCCGCTTTTCAAAGTCGATGCGCGGATCAACCAACACATACATCAGATCACTGATGATGCCGACCACCAAACCCATCAGGCCAAAGATGAACAGCGTTCCAAAGATAACCGGGTAATCGCGCGCGACCGCCGCCTCGAACCCAAGGCGACCCAATCCATCCAGCGAAAAGATGGTTTCGATGATGATTGACCCTCCGAAAAAAACACCGATGAAGACGGCCGGAAAACCCGCGATTACGATCAGCATCGCATTGCGGAACACGTGGCCGTACAGCACCCGGCTTTCGCTCAGGCCCTTGGCGCGGGCGGTCATGACATATTGCTTTTTAATCTCGTCCAGAAACGAGTTTTTGGTCAGCAAGGTGAGCGTTGCGAAGGCCGAGATGGTCAGCGCTAGGATCGGCAACGCGATATGCCAGAAGTAATCGGCAATCTTGCCAAATACACTCAGACTGTCCCAGTTGTCCGAGGTAAGCCCCCGCAACGGAAAGATCTGCCAATAGGACCCACCGGCAAATAGCACCAACAGCAAAATGGCGAACAGAAATCCCGGGATGGCATAGGCCACGATGATGGCGCCACTGGTCCAGGTGTCAAAGCTTGATCCGTCCCTGATCGCCTTGCGAATACCCAGAGGGATCGACACCAGATAGGCAATCAGCGTCGACCAAAGCCCTAGCGAAATAGACACCGGCATCTTTTCCAGCACCAGATCGGTCACACTGATCGACCGGAAATAGCTCTCGCCAAAATCCAGAGTCAGGTAATTACCCATCATATTCAGAAACCGTTCCAAGGGCGGTTTGTCGAACCCGAATTCTTTTTCCAGTTCTTCGATGAATTCAGGCGGCAAGCCACGCCCGCCGATATAGCGGTCATTTGTGCCGCCGGTCTGCTGTTCGATATCGCCACCACCGCCAGCGATACCTTCAAATACATCTCCACCACCCTCCATCTGGGCGATGATCTGTTCAATCGGGCCGCCTGGCACAAACTGCACAAGGGTGAAGTTGACGATCATGATTCCCAGCAGTGTGGGAATGACCAGCAGCAGGCGTCTTAGAATATATGCTCCCATTTGGGCGGATTACCTCAAGGCGCCGGAGGATTTCAACTGGGCTTCCTGCTCGGCGTTGATCCACCACAGGTCTTCGACACCCAATGAATAAGGCGGCAGGTTTTCCGGGTATTCATACATGTCCCAATAGGCAACCCAGTATTTGCCCAAATACCAAGTGGGCACCATGATCCGCTTGGCCCGCAAAACACGGTCCAGGGCGCGAACATTGGCAAACAACTCTTCGCTGTTGGTCGCTCCTACGATGTTGTCGATCAACGGTTCAATATCCGGGCCATACGCACCGGACGGGTTGAATACGGAATACGAGGCCGCCTCGGTTCCGAATTGCTGGTATAGTCCCGTCGAAGGTTGCAGCGAACTTGGGTACCCGCCGAAAATCATGTCGAAATCCCGGTCACGGCGGCGCAGGGTGAACTGCGCATTGTCCACACGATTGTAGGTCGCATCTATGCCCATCGTCCTAAGGTTAGCGACAAATGGCTGGATGATACGATCAAGAGTCGGCTGGTCTGACAGAAATTCTATGGCCAGTACTTCACCGTTTTGATTGCGGCGGATACCGTCTTCGCCCACCTGCCAACCGGCCTCATCCAGCAGCTTCATCGCGGCGCGCAGATTGCGACGATCATTCTGACGCTCGGCGCGGGATTCATGGGCAACGACCGGTTGGTCGGTCAGTACCGCAGGGTCCAGCGCATCGCCCAGGCTTTGCAGAACCTCCAGTTCACGCCCCTCGGGCAGCCCCGTCGCCTCTAGGTGAGTTCCCTGCCAGAATGAGTCGCGCTGCTGAAACAGGCCATATTGCAAGCTTTCATTCGTCCATTCGAAGTTGAACCCTAACTGGACGGCTTCGCGCACCTTGGGATCCTGAAATTGCGGTCGGTCCAGGTTCATGACAAAGCCCGAAGCGTTGGGGACATCCCCGTCTTCCAGCTCTACCCGAACCACTGTTCCGTTTGCTATGGCAGGAAAATCATAGGCCGTTGCCCAGCTTTTTGAATTGTTTTCCTGGCGCAGTGTGAACGTGCCCGCCTTGAACCCTTCCATCGCAGCAATCGAGTCCGCGAAATATTCGATCCGGATGGAGTCATAGTTGTTGCGGCCAACATTCACATTAACGTGGTCGCCCCAATAGTCCGGGTTGCGCTTGTAGACGATGCGCCGGTTGATGTCATAGCTGTCCAAAACATAAGGTCCGGATCCGATACCGGGCTCAAGCCGGGATTTGTCGAGCCGCCGGTTTTCGGGGTCTGCTTCAAACCAGGCCTTGGAAAACACAGATGTCCCGGCAACCTGACTTATTAGGCCACGGCGCGGGATATCCGGTGCGAAGTAGAATTTAACCCGATGATCATCCAGCGCTTCGGCACGCGGAATCATCTCGCGGACGGCGTCGGCATAGGATTTTAACCCCTGTTCCAGCAGCAGATTATGCGAAAACACAACATCTTCGGCAGTCACCGGGGTTCCATCGGAAAACCGCGCCTCAGGTCGCATGTTGAAGATGACCCAATCCTGGCTTTCCGGGTATTCAAGGCTTTCTGCCAGCAGACCGTAGTAAGTGGCCGTTTCATCATAGGACGCGACCATCAGGGATTCATACTGATCCGCAGAACGCGCACCCGCGCGGCCCTGCCGCGTGTAGGGGTTGAAACTATCAAATGTCCCTTGCGCTGCATAAGACAACTCTCCGCCGCGCGGCGCATCAGGATTTACATAATCGAAATGGGCAAACCCTTCAGGGTATTTCAAATCGCCAAATTCCGAGAATCCGTGGCTTTTGATGATGGTCTCTTCGGCAAACAGTTGAGAGGTCAAGAGCGTAAGCAGCAAAAAGCCGGTAATCGGTATGGTCAACCAACCTCTGAAATCCAATGCACGTGCCTGAACAATCTGTCGGTTGGATTCCATTTGGCTCATCCCCTGTTGCGTCACTTCTTATAGTCTTGCGCCTGAACGAAGCTAAAGGTCCAGCGTTGACTGATTCAAGTTTAGAATGCGTGAGCGCATTGTGAAGGTTTCTTCATACAAAAAAAGCCGCTGCACGGGGCAGCGGCTTTGAATTTCAGATGTGCCGGTCTGGCATCAGTTGCCGATTGTCTGCAGATAGGCAATCAGATCGGCACGGTCCTGCGGTTTTTTCAGGCCAGCAAAACTCATGGATGTGCCCGAGATATAGCTGCTTGGCTTGGTCAGGAAGGCATCCAGTGCTTCGGGTGTCCAGTTGCCGCCATGGGCCTGCATCGGTGGCGAATAGCCGGTAAAACCGCTGGCCGTTGCGACAGGGCGGTCAACGACACCATACAGATAGGGGCCTGTGCCGTTTGCACCGTCTTCCAGCTTGTGACACGCGGTACACTTGCGGAAAACTTTGGCGCCTTTTTCAACGTCGGCGGCGGCCAGAAGCTCTTCAAATACTACCTCTTCACCGTTGGCGCTTTCGCCTGCGCTTTCGGTTTCGATGATGTACGAAGCCGTCTCGCCATGGGCATCGGCGTGGTAAAGCTCTTCTGCGGCCCATTTGGCCAGAAGCAGCACCAGGAAGGTGCCAAACAGGCCTGCTGCGGCCTTGGTAACTGTCATCGTGTCGAACATTGATCGCGAGTCCATTTCAGCTGTCTGCGGGGTGTCTAAGGCTTCCCCTTACAAGAGGCAAGGTATAGACACCGCGACTAAACGCCCAATTCTGGAACTTGTTGCACGGAATCGACCAAATGACAAAACGTATCGCATTTCAGG
This sequence comes from Ruegeria sp. CDSC079, assembly GCF_059610505.1. Classification (NCBI taxonomy): domain Bacteria; kingdom Pseudomonadati; phylum Pseudomonadota; class Alphaproteobacteria; order Rhodobacterales; family Roseobacteraceae; genus Ruegeria; species Ruegeria sp. CDSC079. Next base: position 146,512 of record NZ_JBXWNT010000008.1, on the reverse strand, counting down.
GAGAACCCGGTGCCTATAGCCACGAGGCATGCCGAAACGCTCGTCCCGATATGGAGGCCCTGCCCTGCCGCACATTTGAGGATGTGATCGAATCAGTTCGGTCCGGCAAAGCAGACCTGGCGATGCTTCCGGTCGAAAATACGACCTATGGGCGGGTGGCCGATATTCACCGCCTGCTGCCCCATAGCGGATTGCATATCATCGATGAAGCTTTTGTTCGCGTACACATCAATTTGTTGGCCGTCCCCGGCGCCAAGCTGAGCGACATCACCGAAGCGCATTCACATCTGGTGTTGCTGCCACAATGCGCCGGGTTCCTGAAACAGCACGGCATTCAGGGGCGCGTCAGCCCGGACAACGCCCGCGCCGCGCGCGAGGTTTCCGAGGCTGCTGAACCGCACTCTGCCGCGCTGGCCAGCGAGTTGGCCGGAGAGATCTATAACCTGAACGTCCTTGCCCGCCATATCGAGGACAGCGACGACAACACCACGCGCTTTTTGATCATGTCGCGCGACGCGGATCTGTCACGGCGCGGGGCGCATGGGATGATCACCAGCTTTGTGTTTCAGGTCCGCAACATCCCGGCCGCGCTGTATAAGGCGATGGGCGGGTTCGCCACCAATGGTGTCAACATGACCAAGCTGGAAAGCTATATGGTCGACGGGTCGTTCACGGCCACTCAGTTCTATGCGGATATTGTCGGGCACCCGGATGACCGCAATGTACAACTGGCCCTGGAAGAGCTGGAACATTTCACCACCAATGTCGAGATTCTGGGCGTCTATCCGGCGGTCCAGCCGCGCGGCTAGCTCAACCCAGCAGGTATTTCTTGCACACCGCTCCTTCATGTGAGCGGTAATCGACAAATCCCATGGCCGCGTAATAGGCGAGGCCTTCGGCATTTTGCGCGCCAATGGTCGCGTCTATTGCAGGCAGACCTGCGGCGCGGGCCGCCAGCAGCGTTTCCTGAAACAGGGCCCGTCCGATCCCCATGCGCGCGGCTGACGGGCGGATATGTGTTCCGATGATGCCCCAACCGGCTGTTACGCCATAAGGGTTTCCGTCGACGGCCAGTTTCAGCGCCTGAAAGCCCAATACCTGTGAACCCCGCACCGCCACGGTGCATTGGATGCTGCCGCGGTGGCTGATGTAATGCTCTTTGGCAAAACTCTCATCGCTGGGTTTGGTGCGCTTACCGGCGGTCACGATCTCTTGCAGGACATCGGAAATACCTTTGGCGTCATCCACAACAGCGCTGCGCAATATCACATCAGACATTCAGGGCCTCTTGTCTCGGAATTCTCAAGAACCGTGCAGATGACGTTCTTCCATTTCCCGCGCGAATTCGCTGAGGCGGGCCTGAAACTGTCGCCGGAACCGCGACTGACCCAATCTGAGCGATTGCAGCAACAGCCGTGCAGGCAGGGATTTGGCCGATAGCGACATATCCACGGTCAGCCGGGTTCTACGTTGCGACAGGGCCAGAAACTCGACCCTGGTTGAGCCATTCATTCCCTTGCTTGCCGCCTCGAACCGCATATGGGTCGGCGGATCACATTCGGCCATATTGATTTCCACGCGCCGAGGCTTTCCGCGCATACGGAACTCGGTCTCCCAGGATGTACCGGGCACAACGCCCATATGCCCTGACAAACGCCGGACCTCGATCCCGCGGCGCATTGCCATCCGCTCGAACCGTTCGAAATCCGCAAACATTTCGAACACTGCGTTGACGGGGGCCTGAATATCTTCACGTGCGGAGAATTGCATGGTGGGTTATCGTTCTCTTGCCTATTCGCCCAGTATTTTGTCAGTCGAGCGTATCTGCAAGCCAGTTTTGCAGCAGAAAATGCGCAATCGCGCCTTTGCGCGCTGGCAGAAGGCTGGGATGTTCCCCAGCAAAGACCTGCATCATTTCAGCCTTATTCACCCATATCGCATCTTCGATTTCAACCGGATCTATAGTGATTTCTTGCGACAATGCCTCGCCTGCACAGCCAAACATCAGTGACGCCGGAAAGGGCCAGGGCTGGCTGGAAAGATAGGTTACTTGCCCGACGGGGACACCGGCCTCTTCCATCACCTCTCTGCGCACCGCCGCTTCCAGCGTTTCTCCGGGTTCGACAAATCCGGCCAGTAGCGAATACATCCCTTCAGGCCATCCCGGGGATCGCCCCATCAGCACCGAATTCCCATATGTGATCAACATGATGACGACCGGGTCGGTGCGTGGGAAATGCTGCCCCCCACACGACGGGCAACTGCGTTGCCATCCTGCTTGCGACATCTCGCTGGCGGCGCCGCAACGGGCGCAAAACCTATGGGTTTCATGCCAGGCGATGACCGCCTTCGCGGAAGCCGAAAGTTCGGCATCACGTGGGGAAAGGCGCGCCATGATGCGGCGCAATTCGACAAAAACCTGACCTTCAGGCAAATCCGGGTGCTGTTGCTCTGATCGGTCAAAGAATGCTCCAAGCTCGGACAGATCAACGCCCTCGGGCATCCAATCGGATATATCAAAGGCAAAAACCGGAACTTCATCCGAGAGACCAAGCAATACTGGCGCTGGGACGATCCCACCGGGACCATTTGCGATCAGCTCGTGCAAGACAGGTAACAAGCAGAGTTGATCAAGGGCCTCTCCTTGAACCAGCAGCTTTCCGCGCCACAGCAACAGGCATTTCGCTTTCGGATGTGCTCGCGCTGCTGCCATCGTGTCGACGTCTCCACGAAGATGTGCGGCACGATCCAGCCCTGATCCACCAAACGTTACCTGTTCCGCGTTCTTCATTTAAATTCCTCTGGTTCGCCTGTACAGGGCTGCCATGACAGCGTCGGTGTTGCAACGACAATTCCACGACCAAAAACCGAGGCGATCCCGTCAAATTACCGCAAGTGCATAAAAAAATTTGCACTTACTATGCTTTTTGTTGAAGTTGTTATTCATAAAACTGCCAAAAGTAGAGTATTGAAAACAATTTCGCATTTGTCTGATCAGTCTGTAGGTATCCGGATTTTGGCGACCACCGATCTGCACATGAACCTGTGCAGTTTTGATTATTACGCGGATCAAGACGAACCTACGATCGGATTGACCCGAACGGCCAGCCTGATCCGGCAGGCGCGGAACGAGGCTGAGGCAGACGGAGATATCGTCTTGCTCTTCGACAACGGAGACGCTCTGCAGGGTACACCGCTGGGGGATTGGGCTGCCGATCCCGCCAATGCGCCGCACATCCTGATGCAGGCCTTCGGCAGCCTGGGATATGACGCGATTGGCCTGGGAAACCACGACTTCGGATTCGGGCTTCAATTCTTACAGCACGTTATCTCTGACGCCCCCTGCCCTGTGCTCAGCAGCAATGCCTTGCGCACGAATGGGCCACAGATCTGGCAAGATCATGTCATTTTACACAAAGAGATCCCTGGCGCGCCGACACCTATGGCCCTGAAGATTGGTGTATTTTCGGTCCTTCCCCCTCAGACAGCGCAATGGGAGGCGCACAAGCTGCACGACACCCTTACCACTCAGGACATCCTGACTTGTGCGGCAAACAAAGTCAGAAAGCTCCAAGACGAAAATTGCGACCTGATCATCGCGTTGGCCCATACCGGTTTCGGACCGGACACGTCACAACGGAATATGGAAAACGCGATTATTCCGCTGGCCGAAATCGAAGGTATCGACGCAATAATTGCTGGTCATTCCCATTTGACCTATCCCGCCAAGGCCGGCTCTGAAAACACTCTGGTGCATGGCAAACCAGTTGTCTTACCCGGAACGGCCGGATCACATCTGGGGGTGGTCGACCTGAAACTTCACTCGGCAGAGCGCGGCGGCTGGACCGTTGGCGAAGCCCGGGCGGCGCTACGACCGATATCTGCGGGGCGTCCCGACGAAATGGTATCACTGGCGCCCGAAGATCCGGAATTGTTGCATCTTTTTTCCTCTGGTCATGCCGAAACCCGCAGGCGAGCGGGCCAGCCGGTCGGCCGCACCCCGCACCATCTGCACAGCTATTTCAGCTTTTGCACCGAGGACCGTGGGCTGAGGCTGGTCGCCGCCGCCCAGGCTGCCGCGTTACGTCTGTGTATGTCCGATACCGACCTGGCAGATATTCCGATTTTATCGGCGGTTTCACCTTCGAAATTCGGCGGTCGGGCCGGGCCGCGATTCTATACGGATGTTAAGCCTGGCGAGATATTCCTGCGTAACGTGGTTGACCTGCATGTTTTTCCAAACGAATTGCAGGGTGTCATCGTATCCGGTGACCAAATCGTGGACTGGCTTGAGATGTCCGCAGCTGTTTTCAACCAGATTTCGAACGGATCTGCATCCGAACTTGTTTGCGAAAATCGGGTGGGTCACAACTTTGATGTGCTATACGGGCTGTCCTGTAGAATTGATCTGACACAACCTCCGCGTTTCGACGATATGGGCACCTTGATCAACGCCGAAAACCGGCGCGTTTCAGAGGTTCTGGTCGGTGCCACCCCCATTGCACCGGATCAGCAATTTGCCGTCGCGCTTAACAATTATCGCGCCAGCGGGGGCGGGCATTTCCCATTTGCGGGTAATGCGCAACGTATCGACATGCCCATCCTGCCGGTCCAGCAAGCCCTGCTGGATTATCTGTCAGGCACCTTGGTCAGCGATCCGCTGGAAGAGGCCCAGGAACCCTTCAGAATCACTAGTAACACGGGTACGCAGGCGATCTTACGCACCGGTCCAAATGCCCACCGACATCTGCAGGACATTCAGGAATTTGATCCACAAGTCCTTGGAACCGACGGAAATGGCTTTTTACGGATTCTTCTGACCTTCTGACGGGTTGTGTTTTTCCGGCCAACTGCCTATATCCACCCTCGAGAGGTTGGCGCGGGCGAGCGCCTCGCCAACCTGGTCAGATCCGGAAGGAAGCAGCCACAACGAGCCCCGCTTGGGTCGATGTCCAACCTCTCACTTACGCGCAACGACTGCCGCAGGAGGGACTTTATGATTGTAGCAATGACCCTTCGGGCAGAGCGTTTCTGGGACTAACCCCCGCTTTTGCCTGAACACGTTACCGATGGGTGCGCGCCTGCCACCCTGATGGTTTCCTGTATCTGAACACAGGCAGAACAATGTCCAAAACACTTTCGGACCTGGGATGGTCCTCTCATTTTGCAGCCCAACATGCTGTGAACCCTACCTGCACACCGCATCGCATCAACGCCGTCCATCGTGATCGCCTGATCGGCCTGAATGCGCTTGGCGGCACATCTGATCTGACCCCTGACCGATCAACCGGCGAATTTGCGGTTGGCGATTGGGTCCTTGCGGATGATCAAAACCGCATTCGGCATCTTTTGGAGCGCAAAAGCCTCTTGCAACGCCGGGCCGCAGGCACCGGTGCGCAGGTTCAGCTGATCGCGGCGAATGTGGATGTGCTGTATATCGTCAGTTCCTGCAATGCCGATTTCAATCTGGCACGGCTTGAGCGTTATCTGGCGCTGGCGCATCAGGCCGGGTGCTATCCGGTTGTTGTCCTGACCAAGGCCGACAGCTGCCCTGACCCAGAGAGCTATGCCAGTCAGGCCAGTTCGCTGGCTCGGTTTCTGACCGTTCTAACCGTCAACGCGCTGGAGGCGTCAGAGATTGATCCGATCCTGTCCTGGTGCCCTGCCGGGCAAACTGCTGCTTTGGTCGGCTCATCCGGTGTCGGCAAAACCACATTGGCGAACGCCATGACTGGTCAGGCCGGGACAACGGCGGGGATCCGCGAGGATGACGCACGGGGTCGCCACACCACGACCCATCGTGCGCTTCACCCGATGCGAAACGGGGGGTGGCTGATTGATACGCCAGGAATGCGCGCCCTGCGTTTGATGGATGCCCAAGACGGCGTGGATGAGGTTTTCTCAGACCTTCTGGAATTGGCTGCAAGATGCCGGTTCTCAGATTGCCAGCACCAGGCCGAACCCGGTTGTGCTGTGCAGGAGGCGATTGCCAATGACGTGATTGAGCCCGACCGGCTGGCGCGCTGGCACAAGCTTCGGCGCGAAGATCAGAGGAATTCCGAAACCCTCGCGCAGTCACGGGCACGTGACAAAGCCTTTGGCAAAATGGTGCGATCCGTCATGAATGACAAAAAGTCCCGCAGCAGACACTGAGCGTGACAGAAAGGCGCCTCGTCTTCAGGCAATCAACCGGGGCCAAACCGCCCGGTTTCTGCGGGCAAAAGCGCCAATATGACCGATCTCAGGCGCTCCGAATTCATTCGGAGACAACAGATGTCGCCGCGCCTTCGGCCCATACAGATCGGCAAGCCGCCAGACTGCGTCTGGCGGCACCATCTGGTCGTCCTCGAAGGCGAACAGGTCCACCGGCGTATTCGATTGCGCCCATCTCGCTTCGGGCAGAGCGTCACCGATCTGCGGCACATAATTCTGCGGCGCCGTGCACCAGCTGCGCCATTGCCAATAGACCGGGCCCGGCAAATCGGCACCGATCCCCACAGCTTTGCCCGGCAGATACCCCAGTGCATTCACTGCCAGACGCCCGTGGCCGTGCCAGAACAACCACGCCAGCCCGCGATAGGGCCAGGGATGGTCGGACAGAGTAACCAGCCCCGAACATACACAGATCATCCGGTCGATCTGATCAATGTCTGGCTGCACCGGCCCCAGCACGCCGCCAAGGGAATGACCGATGCTCCACTGCAAAGCGTCCGGGAACCGCCTGCGCATCTCAGCCCGTGCGGCGGGCATGTCGACCAAGGCCCAATCCGCCATGGTCACCTCGGAGGTTTTGAGTTTGTCGCGCAGCGAATGCCCGAAATCGCTGTAGTCATAGGTCAGACAGGCAATACCCTGTTCGGCGGCCAGCCAACGGGCAAAATGCTGGTAATATTCGCGCGGCACTGCAGTTGCGCTGTGAATCACCACGGCGACCTTCGGCTCGGTTTCAGGCAAATACAGCCGCGCCGACAGGCTGGCAGAGCCTGAGGCAAAATCAAAGTCCTTAGTCTGGACGCAGGGCGTGGTATCAAGCATGGCGCTTCCGACAAATTCTGAACTACTCGGTTCACTCAACAATCGGCCCGATTTCGACCATCGGAGTCAACACTGCATCAAGATGACCAAACGTCCGGTTTGCACCCCAACAGGTGGCTTGACTCGGGGTCTGCATAGCCGCTAGCGATGTGGTGATGGTTCTTGTCCCGGAATTGGGGCGGGATGAAAAGGGAACACGGTGCGGTCTGCCCCGGCGATGCCGGAAAGGGCCAACTCCGCGACTGCCCCCGCAACTGTAAGCGGTGAGCAATGCCGAAATACCACTGGCCCCAGGGCTGGGAAGGTCGGCAAAGCGACGACCCGCAAGTCAGGAGACCTGCCATCGTATCGAAACCGAAACTCGGGCGGGGTGTCCGGGCAGGTCGTCAGCGCGCTGTCACACCTGATCCTCACCCTTCGTCCTGCGCGCGGAGGGCGCATTATGATCTGGAAGACAAAAACACACGAATTCACCGCAACCGTCTGTCAGAGGACCGGGAAACCCTGCCCCGCCCTTGCCCGAATGGCACGCGCCATGGCCGAGGCGATGGCGACGGCAAGGCCTGCAACATCCAAAACATTCGAGGTCGAAGGTACCAGCGATCTGACCCATTGCACCGAAGGCTGCACGGCCCGTTTTCGGGCCCAATCAGAACAGATCAGGGTCTATTGCGGCACCAGCACAGACACGCCGACAGAAAAGCTGGACGCCTATGGCGACATGATGTTCGGGCCGGAGTTCATCCAGAAATCCGCTGGTTTTCTGTCAGAACCACCCTGTGCGATGCTCGACGTATCGATCCTGCCGCCGCGCAGCGACAGTATTCCGTATCAAGTGTCTGCCTGATTCAGGGAAGGGTTCGGGCCGGCAACCCGGCCCAGTCCTTTTGCGCGTCGGTTTCCACCGCGCAGGGCCGCACTGCACGCAACCGCCGAAGCGCTTGGTCAGGCGCTTCGCCGCATTCCACCATTAGCCGCATCACAACCATCCCCGAGCGTCCGCACCCACCGCGGCAATGCACCAGCACCTTGCCGCCACTGGCAAGGACATGTTGGGCGGCGGCGCTGGCTTGCGGCCAAAGCGCCTCAACCTCAGGCGTGGGGGCGCCGAAATCGGAGACCGGAAGGTGGACCCAGGCAATCCGTTCGCACTGCAGGTCCGCCTCGAATGAACGCGCGCCGGAATGCTGGAACTCATCCAGAGTAGTCATCGAGATGACCAGGTCCGGCGCCCAATCCCGGATTACTGCGAAATCCCCAGCATAATCGCCCGTGACACCCGGCAGTGGGCACAGAGCGATCTGCCCTTTGCCCAATCCAAGAGGGTGAATTGCAAAACTCTCCAACACAGCTCCTTTTCCTGCATCACCACATGGGGCTAATGCCCCTCATGATTTACCGGCTCTGATGCAACTTGCCAAAACGAAATTCCTTTTCGCGCGCGGTGGACGCGGGCGGCGGGGGTCTCTACGCTGCAAACCTGACACGAATCCAACAGAGCAGACATGACCGACACGCCCAGCCCCGCCTATCAGGTTCTCGCGCGAAAATACCGCCCGGAAACTTTTGCTGACCTCGTCGGTCAGGACGCAATGGTGCGCACGCTGAAAAACGCGTTCGAGGCCGACCGGATTGCACAAGCCTTCATCATGACTGGCATCCGCGGCACCGGTAAGACGACCACGGCCCGGATCATCGCCAAGGGCATGAACTGCATCGGTCCTGATGGGCAAGGCAAGCCCACGACCGAACCCTGCGGCCAGTGCGAACATTGCGTCGCCATCATGGAAGGCCGCCATGTCGATGTGATGGAGATGGACGCCGCCAGCCGCACCGGCGTAAATGACATCCGCGAAATCATCGACTCGGTGCGCTATCGTGCCGCCAGTGCGCGCTATAAGATCTACATTATCGACGAGGTTCACATGCTTTCGACCAGCGCGTTCAACGCGCTGCTCAAGACGTTGGAAGAACCTCCTGCGCATGTGAAGTTCATCTTTGCCACGACCGAAATCCGCAAAGTCCCGGTGACTGTTCTGTCGCGGTGCCAACGATTTGACCTGCGCCGGATCGAACCCGAGGACATGATTGGCCTGCTCAATAAGATCGCAGAGGCTGAGAAGGCACAGATCGCGGATGATGCCCTGGCGCTGATCACCCGCGCGGCCGAAGGGTCGGCGCGCGACGCAACATCACTGCTGGATCAGGCAATCAGCCATGGGGCCGGTGAAACCAGCGCCGATCAGGTGCGCGCGATGCTGGGTCTGGCCGACCGAGGCCGGGTATTGGACTTGATGGAAATGATCCTGCGAGGGGATGCAGCAAACGCGCTGACTGAATTGGGCGGGCAATATGCCGAAGGGGCCGATCCGCTATCCGTGCTGCGCGATCTGGCCGAAATCACGCACTGGGTTTCGGTTGTGAAGATCACGCCAGACGCAGCCGAGGACCCGACGGTTTCCCCTGATGAACGTGCTCGTGGTCAGCAAATGGCCGAGGCCCTGCCAATGCGCGTTTTGACCCGGATGTGGCAGATGTTGCTGAAAGCGCTGGAAGAGGTATCGGCCGCGCCAAATGCCATGATGGCTGCTGAAATGGCCGTTATCCGCCTGACCCATGTTGCCGACTTGCCCAGCCCCGAAGAGCTGATCAAGCGCCTGCAGGACAACCCGCCACCGCCTCCGAATGGTGGTCCGGGCGGTGGTATGGCCGTGCCCTCTCAGGCTCCGGTACCAGCGGCATCATCTTCTTACGTGTCCGCAACTAGCAGCCCCGCCGGCGCGCCGTCGGCCGCTCTGGCCCATGATATCCAATCGGCGCTGGCACGGTATCCGAGTTTTGACCACGTGGTTGAATTGATCCGCACCAATCGGGATGTGAAACTTCTGGTCGAGGTCGAAAACGGGGTGCGGCTGGTTTCTTACCAACCGGGGCGGATCGAATTCACCCCGACACAGAACGCACCCACAGATCTGGCAGCGAGACTGGGTTCGTCGCTGCAACGATGGACTGGCAACCGCTGGGCTGTGTCGATTGTGGCCGATGGTGAGGTTGCGACCATCGCCGAGATTCGAGACGCCGCCGAGCTGGCGTTGAAAGCAGAGGCTGAGAAACACCCATTGGTTCAGGCGGTGCTCATGCAATTTCCGAAGGCACGCATAAAGCGGATTGAAACACCGGAAGAACGTGCCGCCAAAGTGGAAACCGAGGCGCTGCCCGAGGTCGAAGACGAATGGGACCCGTTCGAGGAAGACTGAAACCGTCCCATCTGACCCAACTGGAAGCCTCCCGGGCCCAACGGGAGGAAAGGCCTTGACGACGGGCGGGAGCCAGCTCGGCCCTTGTGCCGCGCCGACCGCGCCCGTATTTAGGCGTCAAACCGGATATTAGGAGAATACCGATGCTCAAAGGACTCGGCGGCCTGGGTGACATGGCCAAGATGATGAAATCCGCGCAGGATCTACAGACCAAGATGACGGATATGCAGGAAGAGCTGAATACCATCATGGTTGTCGGCGAATCCGGTGCAGGGCTGGTCAAGGCAACAGCCACGGCCAAGGGAGAGCTGAAAGGTCTCGATATCGACCCGTCAATCTTTAACGGCGACGACAAGGAAGTGGTCGAAGATCTGATCCTGGCCGCCATCAAAGATGCTCAGGCCAAGGCCGCTGAACGGTCGCAGGCTGAGATGGCTAAGCTGACCGAAGGTATGGGCCTGCCCGCAGACATCAAGCTGCCGTTCTGATAGGCACTCCTGACGAAATACCGGCCGGGCCCAACTGCCCGGCCCTTATGCAGGAGCAAGCGCGGTGAGTTCGAACAGCGATATCGACAATCTGATCGACCTGATGGCCAAACTGCCGGGCCTCGGCCCACGTTCGGCCCGTCGCGCAGTGCTGCATCTGATCCGCAAACGCGCCCTTCTGCTGACACCGCTTGCGGACGCAATGCAACAGGTTGCCATCACTGCCCGTGAGTGCCTGAATTGCGGCAATGTAGGCACCTCGGACATCTGTGATATCTGCGATAGCGAAGTCCGCGCGACCGGAGAGCTGTGCGTCGTCGAAGACGTCGCCGACCTTTGGGCGATGGAACGCGCCGCAGTTTTCAAAGGCCGCTATCACGTGCTGGGCGGCACCTTGTCGGCGCTGGACGGGATAGGCCCGGATGAGCTGCGCATCCCCCGCCTCAAGGACCGGGTCACCGCAGAGGGGATCACCGAGGTCATTCTGGCTCTGAACGCCACCGTCGACGGCCAGACCACCGCTCATTACATCGCCGATCAGTTGGAGGGACAGGTGCGCCTGACGTCGCTGGCGCAGGGTGTGCCGATTGGCGGCGAGTTGGACTATCTGGATGACGGGACAATTACGGCGGCGCTGAGGGCGCGGAAGGAAGTATAAGTTCAATAATTGAAAAAGGCTGGGTAAGTAAGCGCACCTTGTCCATCGCCTAGACTTCTCTTAGGACTTTTCCTGAAATAGTTTTTTGGAATAGTATTTATGCAGCCCAAAGAAGACGAACAACAAATTTTCGTAGTTGTGATTGATGAAACTTACGGAGATTCCGAAGAAAGTTGGGAGGAAAGCGAACGATACAGGCGCGATCTCGAGACCGAGTTCTCTGCCGACTTCATCGAGGCAAACGTTGGGCCGGGCGCCGACATCCCAGCGTTTTTGACAATTATTGCAACTTCCACTGTCCCGGTTTGGACTTTATTGCTGAGCGCCTTTTTTCTGGGGAAGCCCATAAACGAGAACCTTGAAAGTTGGGGGGAAATTGCGAAGAAAATTAAGAAGTTTTTTGGTCGACCGGTGCTACTCGCTCGTCACGGAGCGTCTGTCCTCGCTGTAGAGGCGGTGATGGACGATATTGGCGGTATGCCCAAAACTATTGAGCTTCTGAGTTATCGAGTTAGGCATATTGGAGACAACGAAAGCTTGGAACAGATGCCAAGAAGCGATCAAATATCGGAAAGTCCAGACACACTCTACCTTGGCTACCTTGTTCACATTTTTGAGATTGAAGCTGATGCGATTCAGTACCGCGTTCGCGTTGATGGCAAGAAATGCGAAGTCCTAAAGCTCTGAGAGTGCATCTTAAGTAAGCAGCAAAACCTCCCAAATCTAATTTTCTACCTCCTGATGATTTTTTGGCCTCTGTTGGCTAGAATCTGACAATGAAAGCCTTTCAATTATTCGTCCTGGGAGCATCAGTGACCCGCCTTCTCGCCCTCACCCTCGCCACCTTCACTGTTGCCACCGCGGCGCTCGTGCAGGACCTCGCCGACAAAGGCATTGTCGACGGCTGGAACATCATGATGGCCCCGCGCTAGGACACGGGTGCCTCATCCAGTCGATCTATCAGGACCTCCCGGTCGTGCGGCTGGGCTATGACACGCTGGAAGCGACCGTGTTTTCAAGACGCGCATTCGTTAGCGCGACTGCCATCCGAACCCTCTATCGAATCGGATCAAAAAGCGCGTCTTTGGCCGCGCAGTCCTTGATCACATCCCGGCCACAAGGCACCGGTTCAAGATCGCGGGACAGGCACAGGCGCACCTCTTCGATATAGCCTTGTTTGCAGGTGACGGTGATCATGTCGCGCTCCAGCCCCGGATTGACCTTTAGAAACGCTTCTTCCACGACAGATGCGGGCAGTTTTACAGATGTGTCCAACTGGCGGAACACCTTTGGACGCTCGACCGACCCATAGGCCTGCCGCGACAAGGTGTAATAGTCCGAAGCGCTTAGGCCCGAGCAGGTGCCGTGCTTCTTCCATTGATGCCAGGCAAGGCCGGAACTGCCTTGAATATCTTCCATTTCACGGGTCATAGTCCGCGTCGGCGAGGCCTCGGCCGTGCGGCAATAAGATGGCCAGCCCTGATGGAATTGCGGCCAAAGCCCGTGTAGAATCCAGCCGTGATCATGCCGTACATCACACTGATCCGACCCACGCGCGTCGCCTTCGCGCGCGCACCAGTTCGGCGACCAGCTCAGCGCCAGGACATAGTAGTCGAACGCGCCCGGTTTTTCACCCTCGGCCAGCGCCGTCATTGCACTAAAAACCCATAGAACCAGCCAGCGCATTCGCCTCTTCCCTTCTTGCCCTGCCGCGACTATATACAGCCCAAGTTCCCCGACAACGGAAACCTGCCCCAAGATCACGGGGCCGCCGAATTCCGGCGACGGGAAAGATGTATGCATAGGAGACGGGCTGATGGCAAAACCGCTTATGGCCAAGGCAACAGCCGTATGGCTAGTAGACAACACAACGATCAGCTTCAAGCAGATCGCGGATTTCGTAGGAATGCACGAGTTGGAAGTGCAGGGCATCGCCGATGGCGATGTGGCCGCTGGCGTCAAAGGGTTCGACCCGATCGCCAACAACCAGCTTACGCAGGAAGAGATTGACGTGGCGCAGGGCAACCCGCTGCACAAGCTGAAGCTCAAGTTCAACCCCGCTGCCAGTGGCGAGGAAAAACGTCGTGGCCCGCGCTATACCCCGCTGTCCAAGCGTCAGGACCGTCCGAACTCGATCCTGTGGCTGGTCAAGTTCCACCCCGAACTCAGCGACGGTCAGATTGCCAAGCTGGTTGGCACCACCAAGCCGACCATCCAGTCGATCCGCGAACGGACGCACTGGAACATCTCGAACATGCAACCGATTGATCCCGTCGCTCTGGGCTTGTGTAAACAGTCCGAGCTGGACGCAATCGTGCAGAAAGCCGCCGCCAAGAAAGCTGCTGAAGGTGGCGTCATGAGCGATGATGAACGCCGCAAGCTGGTTTCGACCGAGCAGTCACTGGAAATGGACGCAGCGCCCAAAATTCCAACGGCGATCGAGGGTCTCGAGACCTTCTCGTTGTCTGATGACTCCCCCGAGGAGAAAGAAGAGCCGATCATCGACGCCGACAGTTTCTTCAACTTGCCCAAAGGCGAGGCCGAGGATGAAGACGAAAGCGATCCGCGTTTCTGATACGCAGACAGCCCCGGTCAAACTGGCCGGGGCTTTTTTGACGAGACTCTGATGCTGAACATACTGTCTGCCATTTTTGGCCCACACCGCGCCGTGACAATCTATGCCTTCCTAAGAACCTGGGGCCTGCTCGTGTTCGGTGTCGTAGGCGTTATCGCAGTTGCCGCAGCCCTGCTGTTGCTGAACGACGACGGCACGCATGAACACGAAGCCTTCATGACCGTCCCGGTTCTGTCCGCCACCGCTATCAACGGCGACCTCAAGAACGGGGTGATTGCCTCGGTACGTTTACCCGACGGGTCCGCGACGTCGATCACTTCGACCGAGGCCCCGATTTCCCAGACCGTCGGCCAAAGCGCCTGTGTCGAAAAGCGGGTCTATGTGGAAAGTGGCGAACCAAGGTATCGCTTCAAACTTCCGCGTTATTGCGAAGCAAGCTGACAAAGCAAAACCGCCCGGTGTCCACACCGGGCGGTTTTTCCTTCAGATCATCTGAAAGATGATTCCTGCGATCACTGCGCCGACTATCCCCAGGCCCAGATAGGTCGCAAACACTTTCGGCCTGACCAGCGACCATACCGCAGCCATGGCCGGGATCGAGCTGACCGCACCCGCGATCATAAAGGACATTGCTGCCCCGGCGCTCATCCCCTGCTCCATCAGACCTGCCAATAGCGGCGGCGCGACGTATGAGTTCAGATAGGCCGGCATCCCAACAAGTGCCGCGATGATTATGGGCAACACGCCGTCTCCTCCGACCGCGCGTGCGATCAGATCAGCGGGTACATAATTGATCAGCAACGCCTCGAGAACATAGGCAAGCGCCAGCCATTTCAACAAGAACAGGCCGTTCCGAAAAAACTCGCTACGAAATCTATTCCGGCGCGCAGGGTCATGCCAGAATTTCCAAACCGGTTTGTCCTCTTGCTTAGGTCCACAACTGCCGCATCCAGCTGGTTGGTAGTTCCGCAAAGGTTGAGTCAACACACCGCTGCGCGTCATGGTGCGCACGACGAATCCGCCAAACAGGCCAAGTGCCACTGCGGCTATGGCTTTTCCGATAGCAAAGGGCCATCCCAATGCGCCAGCCGTAATCAATAGCGTCGGCGGGTCGATCAGCGGAGAGCTGAGCCAGAACGCCATAACCGCAGACAGTGGCGCCCCAAGCGCCAGTAAACCAGCAATGAACGGGATGACCTCGCAGGAACAGAATGGGGCCAACCCGCCAAACAGGGCAGCCAAAAGGATCATCCGCGTTTCGCGGCCTTCAAAGGCTCGGGCCACCATGACTTCGGCACCGGTGGCCTTGAGGTATGACAACAGCAGCACAGCAAACAGAATATATTGGCCGGTATGGGCCAGTGCCTTACCGGCAAATGTTATCACCTCGGTAAGATTGCCTGGGTCGAGTATCGCCACCGCGATCAGAATGGCGACAATCACCGCCCATGGGGTTTTGATCAGGTCGAAGACGGTTTTGAACGGAGCCCGAGGGCTCTGAGTAAGGTCAGCCATCGTTTGCCGCCTTTCCAGTTTCGTCCGCACAACATTCCGACAGAATGAACTGCGCGAGGTTTCTGAGATGGTCATACCGGGCACGGTTGATCGTGGTGCGCCCGATCTTTTCCTGTTCGACAACGTCACCGGCCGCAAGAAACCGGAGGTGATGGGCCAGCGTCGACGGGGCGATGCCGGTCCTCTCTTGGATCTCACCTACGGTCAGCCCGGCCTCTCCGGCGCGAACGAGTGTCTTGAGGACTTTCAGTCGCGCCTCTGACCCCATCGCCGAAAATCCTGCTGCAGCGGTTTCCCACATATCCACAACTCCAATAAACTAGATTTCTAGTTATATAGAGATATGGAAAGGCGCCGTCAACAAATTCTGATCAGAATTCGTGAAAAGGACGTAAGTCCAGATTGCTCAATCAATAAGGCCACTCTATAAGGTCTTATGGGGATTTCAGTAGATACGTTCTTTCTAGAGCTGAATGGGCAAGGCACCTTGCAGGCCCAGATTCAGCAAATGATTGCAGAAGGTATCCTGTCAGGCCGTTTCCATGTCGGAGAAAAACTGCCCTCGTCGCGTAAACTGGCCTCGCATCTGGGTGTCAGCCGGATCACCGTGACATTGGCTTATACCGAGCTGTTGGCCAATGACTACCTGACGGCCCGGGGCCGATCTGGGTATTATGTGTCGGAAAATGCGCCAGTACCGCCTAAATACACGCCCATCCAACGGGGCACTGAGACCGTGGATTGGGACAAGGCGCTGGCCCGCCGGTTTGTAGATTCAGATGTGTTGCCCAAGCCCTGGAATTGGCGGGACTATACCTATCCTTTTATCTATGGTCAGGCGGACCGAACCCTGTTCGATCATGCCAACTGGCGGCTATGTGCAGTGCGGGCATTGGGGCACAAGGATTTCGAATCGCTGACCCGCGACTATGTCGATCAGGACGATCCGTTGCTGATCGAGTTCATCGCCCGCCACACTCTGCCCCGCCGTGGAATCTCGGCACGCCCCGAAGAAATATTGATCACACTGGGGGCGCAGAACGCACTTTGGCTGGCGTCGCGCATTCTGCTGACTCACAATCACACCGCCGTCATCGAAGACCCCTGTTACTATGCGCTGCGCAGCCTGTTGAACCATTGGGACTGCGCAGTCGTACCCATTGGCGTGGACAAGGATGGCCTGCCACCCGAGGCGCTGCCCGATGAAACGGATGTCATCTTCACCACGCCCAGCCATCAGAGCCCGACAACCGCAACAATGCCGATCACCCGCCGCCGCCAACTTTTGGATCGTGCCCGGGATCTGGACGCAATGGTGGTCGAGGATGACTATGAATTCGAAATGGCGTTTCTCGGGGCGCCCTCACCCGCGCTGAAGTCCATGGACCGGGATGGACGTGTCATCTATGTGGGCAGCTTCTCAAAATCGCTGTTCCCTGGATTGCGCCTTGGTTACATGGTTGGATCCGAGCCATTTATCCGCGAGGCGCGCGCGCTGCGCTCTTTGGTGCTGCGCCACCCGCCGGGCCACATTCAGCGCACTGCAGCGTATTTTCTGTCTCTGGGACATTACGATGCTCAGATCAGGCGCATGTCCAAAGAGCTGTCCAAGCGGCGGGATGCAATGGACAAGGCTATCGACGAATACGGGCTGTCGGTGGCGGGGCGCGGTGTGATGGGCGGATCTTCGATGTGGATGTCCGCTCCCGAACATGTCGACATGTCCCAGCTGGCGCGCAGCCTGCAAAACCAAAGCGTTCACATCGAGCCTGGTGCACCGTTTTTCGCAGGGCCGGATAGGCCACAGAACTTCTACCGGCTCGGATACTCATCCATCGCGCCCGACCGCATCGCTCCGGGCGTGAAGCTGATCGCGGATGCCATCCAAACGCAGTAGCCCGCGTCTGGACCTAATCCGCATTTCGTTTTGGACCTAACGCCATTCCGTCCCTTGGGCCACAACCGTACCCAAAGGCTGGGCTGATCGTCCGGCTTCATCCACAAATCCGCGGAGACAAATCAGATGAAAATGACCACCGAAGAGGCCTTTGTTAAAGTTCTGCAGATGCACGGGATCGAGCATGCGTTTGGGATCATCGGTTCGGCGATGATGCCGATCTCGGATATTTTTGGAAAAGCTGGCATTACCTTCTGGGATTGCGCACACGAAGGCTCGGGTGGGATGATGGCTGACGGGTACACACGCGCCACCGGCAAAATGTCGATGATGATCGCGCAGAACGGACCCGGGATCACCAACTTTGTTACTGCCGTCAAAACCGCCTACTGGAACCACACCCCGCTGCTGCTGGTAACCCCGCAGGCCGCAAACAAGACCATGGGTCAGGGCGGTTTCCAGGAGATGGAACAGATGCGCATGTTTGCAGACTGCGTCTGCTACCAGGAAGAAGTACGCGACCCTTCGCGGATGGCCGAAGTTCTGAGTCGCGTTATCACCAAAGCCAAGCGCGCCTCGGCACCGGCACAGATCAATGTTCCACGTGATTTCTTCACTCAGGTTGTCGATATCGAACTGCCTGCCGTAGTTGAATTTGAACTGCCTTCTGGCGGCGCATCAGCCGTTACCGAAGCCGCCGCGCTGCTGTCGGATGCCAAGAACCCTGTCATCCTGAACGGCGCGGGCACGGTTCTGTCCGCTGGCGGCATCGAAGCCTCGAAAGCACTGGCCGAGCGTCTGGACGCCCCGGTTTGTGTTGGCTACCAGCACAATGACGCCTTCCCGGGCTCGCACCCGCTGTTTGCTGGCCCGTTGGGTTACAATGGCTCGAAAGCCGGTATGGAGCTGATAAAAGAAGCAGACGTGGTTCTGTGTCTCGGCACTCGCCTGAACCCGTTCTCGACTCTTCCTGGCTATGGTATGGAATACTGGCCGGCGAATGCAAAGATCATTCAGGTTGACATTAACCCCGACCGCATTGGCCTGACCAAGAAGGTATCTGTCGGTATTGTTGGCGACGCAGCCACCGTTGCAACCAATATCCTGGCACAGCTGTCGGACACCGCAGGTGACGAAGGACGCGATGCACGCAAAGCGAAGATTGCGGAAACCAAGTCACGCTGGGCGCAGGAATTGACTTCGATGGACCACGAGCAGGACGATCCGGGCACAACCTGGAACGAACGCGCCCGTGCAGCCAAGCCCGACTGGATGAGCCCGCGCATGGCGTGGCGCGCCATTCAGGCAGCCCTGCCGAAAGAGGCGATCATCTCGTCCGACATCGGCAATAACTGTGCCATCGGCAACGCCTACCCATCCTTTGAAGCGGGCCGCAAATATCTGGCCCCCGGGCTGTTCGGCCCCTGTGGATACGGATTGCCATCTGTCATGGGTGCCAAAATCGGTTGCCCGGATGTGCCTGTCGTTGGATTCTCGGGTGACGGCGCCTTTGGTATTGCTGTAACCGAACTGACCGCAATCGGCCGCGATGAATGGCCCGCAGTCACCCAGATCGTTTTCCGCAACTATCAGTGGGGTGCTGAAAAGCGCAACTCGACCCTGTGGTTCGACGACAACTTTGTCGGAACCGAACTGGACACCAAAGTGTCCTATGCCGGTATCGCTCAGGCCTGTGGCCTGAAAGGTGTCGTGGCCCGCACACAGGATGAGCTGACTGCAGCCCTGAATCAGGCCATTGAGGATCAGAAGAATGGGATCACCACGCTGATCGAAGCCATGATCAACCAGGAACTGGGCGAGCCGTTCCGTCGGGACGCAATGAAGAAACCGGTCGCGGTGGCAGGCATCAGCAATGACGACATGGAACCGCAGGCCGGGGTATAATCCGCGTGAAACCGCTGCGCGCCATTCTTGGGACGGCCAGCGCGTCGGACAAGATCATCGCCCTGTCAGAGGGCGATGATCCCCGCGTCGTGGAAGGTGCGGTCAGGGCCGTAAAAGAGGACATTGCACGGATCATCCTGATCGGCGACGGGGCCAAAATTTCGGCCCTTCTGGATGCGCATGAAGGATTTGATCCCACTCGGATAGACATTCTTGACCCGGCGCATTCCTCAATCACCACGGAACTGGCTGAAGCGCTGTTTAATCGCCGCAAGCACAAGGGCATGACCCTTGAAGAGGCAGGGCAACAGATCACCAACCGGCTGACCTTTGCCGCCATGCTGGTGCATCAGGGTATCGCTGACGGCACCGTGGGCGGAGCGGTTGAAACCACCTCTGACACAGTTCGCGCGGCGTTGCAGATCATCGGAACAGCGCCGGGTACAACAATGGTATCCAGTTTTTTTCTCATGCTGTTCTGTCAGGATCATCACGAGGTCAAAGGCGCGCGCATCTTTGCCGATTGTGGCCTGGTGGTGGATCCAAACGCCGAAGAAATGGCGGAAATTGCCCGCGCATCAGCCGCATCCTATTCAGCTTTGACTGGAAACACGGCGCGTGTGGCGATGCTGTCTTTTTCCACCTCGGGAAGCGCCGAACATCCAAAAGTATCCAAGGTCGTCGAGGCAACCCGGATCGCACGCGAAAAAGATCCGAACCTTCTGATCGACGGAGAGCTGCAGTTCGATGCCGCCTTTGTCCCCGAGGTTGCGGCGCAAAAGGCGACGGATTCGCCACTGAAGGGCGAAGCGAATGTCTTTGTCTTCCCCAGCCTGAATGCGGGCAATCTGGGCTATAAGATCGCACAGCGCATCGGAGGGGTTGAGGCAATCGGGCCAGTCCTACAAGGCCTGGCCAAGCCGGCAAATGATCTATCGCGCGGCTGTACGGCAGAGGACATCCTTCACATGATCGCCGTGACTGCTGTTCAAGCGCAACATGGCGAAAACGGAATATAAGTCTCGACAAGTCCGTGAAAAACAAATTTTATTCCGGTTCCCGGCAATGCTCGGGGGAATACCAGTCTGCAAACTACAGGGGCGCCTATGAACCAGCCAGTGATTGACACCTCGCCCAAAGTCTCGGACGAGATCCGGCAGACCACCTGTTACATGTGCGCCTGTCGCTGTGGCATCAACGTTCACATGAAAGACGGCAAGGTCGCCTATATCGAGGGCAACCGAGACCACCCGGTGAACAAAGGCGTTCTGTGCGCCAAGGGCAGCGCAGGCATTATGCAGGTCAACGCGCCGTCGCGCCTACGCAAACCGCTGCGCCGTGTCGGCCCGCGCGGATCGGGCGAGTTCCGCGAGATCGAGTGGGACGAAGCGATCAGCACAGCCGTCGGCTGGATGAATGAGCTGCACGAGACAGCGCCGCAAAAGCTGGCCTTCTTTACCGGTCGCGACCAAAGCCAAAGCTTCACCAGCTTCTGGGCTCAGAATTTCGGCACCCCAAACTATGCGGCCCATGGCGGCTTCTGTTCCGTCAACATGGCCGCAGGCGGCATCTACACCATGGGCGGCGCGTTTTGGGAGTTTGGCCAGCCCGACTGGGACCACACCAAGCTATTCATGCTGTTCGGCGTAGCCGAAGACCACGACAGCAACCCGATCAAGATGGGCATCGGCAAGATCAAGGCACGCGGCGCACGGGTGATCGGTGTGAACCCGATTCGATCAGGCTATAACGCCGTCGCCGATGACTGGGTCGGGATTACGCCCGGCACCGACGGGCTGTTCATCCTGTCGCTGATCCATGTGCTGATGAAGGCCGGCAAGATCGACCTGGATTACCTCAGCCGTTATACCAACGCGCCTGTTCTGGTGAACGCATCCGAAGGCCCCGACAAAGGTCTGTTCTTGCGCGATAGTGACGGCAAACCGCTGGTGATCGACCGGGCCACAGGCGAACTCACTGCGTTCGACAAGCCGGGCGTACGCCCGGACTTGTCGGCTACTTACGAAAAGGACGGCGTCACCCATCGCCCGGTTTTCCACCTGATGGCCGAGAAATACCTAAGCGACGAGCACGCCCCTGAGGCCGTGGCTGACCGCTGTGGCATCCCGGCCAGTCGCATTCGCGCCATCGCGGCGGAAATCGCCCGCGTCGCCTTTGATGAGGCGATCGAGCTGGATCAGGAATGGACCGATTTCCGCGGCGAAACCCATGCTAAGATGATCGGTCGCCCGGTCAGCTTCCACGCCATGCGTGGCATCTCGGCCCATGCCAACGGGTTCCAGACCTGCCGCGCGCTGCACGTGCTGCAGATCATCCTCGGCACGGTCGAAGTTCCGGGCGGTTTCCGCTTCAAACCGCCCTATCCCAAACCAGTCGAGGCGCACCCAACCCCGCATGGCGACCGCCGCCCCGGCAGACCCCTGGAAGGCCCGCATCTAGGCTTCCCCCGCGGGCCCGAAGACCTGTTGCTGGACGACTGCGGCACTCCCCAACGGATCGACAAAGCATTCACATGGGAAAACCCGATGTCAGCCCATGGGCTGATGCATATGGTAATCTCAAACGCCGCCGCCGGTGATCCCTACAAGATCGACACGCTGTTCATGTATATGGCGAACATGTCGTGGAACTCCTCCATGAACACCAAAGGTGTGATGGAGATGCTGACCGCCAAGACCGAAGACGGCAAATATGTCATCCCAAACATCATCTATTCCGATGCCTATTCCTCGGAAATGGTGGCCTATGCCGACTTGATCCTGCCCGACACCACCTATCTTGAACGGCACGACTGTATCTCGCTGCTTGACCGCCCGATCTGCGAGGCAGACGCCGCCGCCGACGCAATCCGCTGGCCGGTGATCGAGCCCGACCGCGACGTGCGAGGCTTTCAGTCGGTGCTGGTGGAACTGGCCAACCGCATGAGCTTGCCAGGCTTTACCAACGAAGACGGTACGCCGAAGTGGAAAGACTACGCTGACTATATCGTTAACCATCAGCGAAAGCCCGGTATCGGCCCGCTGGCCGGGTTTCGAGGCGAAAATGGCGACAAAGAAGGTCGTGGCGAGGTCAACCCCGACCAGCTAAATCGCTACATCGAAAATGGCGGCTTCTACGTCGCGCATATCCCCGAAGGGGCGGATTACTACAAACCCTGGAACGCTGCCTATCAGGATTGGGCAGTGGGGATGGGTATCTACGACAGCCCGCAACCCTATCTGTTCCAGCTCTATTCAGAACCGATGCGTAAGTTCCAGCTGGCCGCCGAAGGCCACGGGGACCGGCAACCGCCGGAAAATCTGCGCCAGCGCCTCAAGGACACGATGGACCCGCTGCCGATCTGGTACGAAACCGATCAGCAGGGCAATGAAGGTTTCACAATCAATGCCCTGACTCAGCGCCCGATGGCGATGTATCACTCATGGGGCACCCAAAACGCCTGGCTGCGCCAGCTACACGGGCGCAACCCGCTTTATGTGCCAACCAAACTGATGCGCGAACACGGGATGCAGGACGGCGACTGGGCCAAAGTGACGTCTCCGCACGGGGAAATTACTGTTCCGGTCATGGAGATGGCCGCGCTGAATGAAAATACTGTCTGGACTTGGAATGCCATCGGCAAACGCAAAGGTGCTTGGGCCCTGCAGGAAGACGCACCAGAGGCCACCAAAGGCTTTTTGCTGAACCACCTGATCCACGAACTGCTGCCGTCAAAAGGCGATGGAATGCGCTGGGCCAATTCTGATCCGATTACAGGTCAGGCGGCTTGGTTCGACCTGAAGGTCAGGATCGAAAAGGCGGCGCCACCTTCGGATGCAGAAAGCCAGCCCGAATTCAAACCGATCAAATCACCGGTCGGCACCGGACCAAAAGATCTGGCGTGGAAGGTAGGAAAATGACCCAGCTCCCCCAATCCACAGACAAGAAAATGGGTCTGGTCATCGACCTGGACACCTGTGTCGGCTGCCATGCCTGTGTGATATCCTGCAAAGGCTGGAACACCGAAAACTACGGGGCGCCCCTGTCGGATCAGGACGCTTATGGCGGCAACCCGTCCGGCACCTTCCTAAACCGGGTACATTCCTACGAGGTCCAACCCGAACAGGGTCACGCCCAGCTGATCCACTTCCCCAAATCCTGCCTCCATTGCGAGGACGCGCCCTGCGTCACCGTCTGCCCCACCGGGGCCAGCTATAAGCGGGTCGAGGACGGTATCGTATTGGTCAATGAAAGCGACTGTATCGGCTGCGGGCTTTGCGCCTGGTCCTGCCCTTACGGCGCGCGCGAGATGGATATGGCCGAGGGCGTGATGAAGAAATGTACCCTCTGCGTGGATCGCATCTATAACGAGAACATACCCGAAGTGGACCGCGTGCCATCCTGTGTGCGGACCTGCCCCGCCGGAGCCCGCCATTTCGGTGATCTGGGCGACGCAGATAGCGATGTCAGCAAATTGGTCGCCGAACGTGGTGGCATGGATCTGATGCCTGAAATGGGCACCAAGCCCGTCAACAAATACCTGCCACCTCGCCCTAAAGATCAGATCGAGGACCAGATCGACATTCTCGCGCCCCTTCTGGCCCCGATAGCCGAAGAGCCCAAGGGCTTTCTGGGTTGGCTCGACAAGACACTGGAGAAGCTCTGATGCATCCGGCCCCATCCGTCATTATCTTCACCACCTTGTCCGGTCTGGGCTTTGGGCTGCTGTTTTTTCTGGGCCTTGGGATGCCGGATGTCACCGGGTGGGTGGCCTTCGTATTCTATGCCATGGCCTTTGGCCTGTCGGTGGGTGGGCTGATGGCCTCGACCTTTCACTTGGGCCATCCTGAACGTGCGTGGAAAGCATTCACCCAATGGCGGTCAAGCTGGCTCAGCCGTGAGGGTTGGTGCGCAGTGATCGCCTTGATTCTTATGGGCCTCTACGCGCTGGGCGCTGTCATCTTTGGTCAGCGTTGGGGTGTGCTGGGTCTCTTTGGCGCGTTGTTTTCACTGGCGACGATCTTCACCACCTCGATGATTTACACTCAGCTCAAGACGATCCCGCGTTGGAACATGAAGCTGACGCCTGTTCTGTTCCTGAGCTTCGGCCTTGCCGGTGGCGCGCTTCTGGCCGGTCAGGTCAGCCTTGCCGTCCCTCTGTTGGTGGTCGCTGCCGTTGCGCAGACATTTTACTGGTGGCAAGGGGATAAGGCATTTGCGAACTCAGGAACAAACCTTGGCACCGCTACGGGTTTGGGGCAGCGCGGGGCAGTGCGTGCGTTTGAGCCTCCACATACAGGTACAAACTATCTTCTGCGCGAATTTGTCCACGTGGTTGGCAGGAAACATGCGGACAAATTGCGGGTCATCTCGTTTGTGCTGGCCTTCCTATTGCCGGTCATCCTGCTGATCCTGCCGTTCAACCACTTCTTCGCTCTTCTGGCTGCGCTGTCGCATGTGGCCGGCGTTGCAGTTTCGCGTTGGCTGTTCTTTGCGCAGGCCGAGCATGTCGTGGGTCTGTATTACGGCAAACGGTAAAGAAGGGTTACAGCAGACCTGCGTGGTTCATGGCTGCGTCAATGGCTGATTTGGTGCTGTCGTCCAACGTGGTCAGCGGCGAGCGAACTTCTTCGCTGCACAGGCCCAGCTTGCTGAGGGCGTATTTGGCCCCGACCAGACCGGGTTCGATAAAGATCGCCTCATGCAGAGGCATCAGGCGGTCCTGATAAGTCAGCGCTT
Organism: Ruegeria sp. CDSC079; assembly: GCF_059610505.1. NCBI lineage: Bacteria > Pseudomonadati > Pseudomonadota > Alphaproteobacteria > Rhodobacterales > Roseobacteraceae > Ruegeria > Ruegeria sp. CDSC079. Next base: position 121,443 of record NZ_JBXWNT010000008.1, on the reverse strand, counting down.
TGGCATAATCCCCCTGCAGGGTGGCCTGCTGGAATTCGGCACATAGCTTGGGCGCAACATTCGCCGTGACCGAGATACAGCCCACACCACCATGCGCATTGAAACCCAGCGCCGTGGCGTCTTCGCCCGACAGTTGGCAAAACTCAGGCCCGCAAGAGGCGCGCTGTTGGCTGACACGCCCCAAATCTCCGGTTGCGTCTTTAACCCCAACGATCCTTGGCAACTCGGCCAGCTCACCCATCGTCTGGGGCGTCATGTCGATGACGGAACGGCCTGGAATGTTGTAGATGATGATCGGAATATCAGAACAATCATGTAGGGTGCGGAAATGCTGAATTAGGCCCTTCTGGGTCGGCTTGTTGTAATACGGGGTCACCACCAGAGCGGCATTCGCGCCGACTTGCTGCGCAAATTGAACGAATCGGATCGCCTCGACCGTGTTGTTCGAGCCCGCACCAGCGATCACCGGGACACGACCGGCTGCGGCATTGACAACTTCTGCCACCACCGTTTCGTGTTCTTCATGGCTGAGGGTTGGGCTTTCACCGGTGGTCCCCACCGGCACCAAACCGGTCGAGCCTTCCTGAATTTGCCATTCCACCAAACGTTTGAGCGTGCCCAGATCCAACTCGCCATTCGAAAACGGGGTAACGAGGGCTGGCATCGAGCCTTTGAACATGACACGCTCCTTGCTGTGCGGTTAGCAATTTTTGCGCCTTGGGCAATCACATTCCTAGCAATGTGTGTTGATCCCGCTGGCGCAAGGTTTATCCTAAATGGCTCTATCCTTGGTTGGTTGGGAAATGCAAGGCATGACACGCGTTCTGGCGCTTTTGACAGCGGTGATTCTGGCATCCTTCGGGCCGGCCCAAGCCGACTCGGTGGGCGATCTGCGCGCTGGCATGTATGAAATGCGCAAGGGCGATTGGAACGCCGCGCTGCAAGAGGCAGGCCCGCGCGGATCTGTGTCACGTGACATCATCGTATGGCATTGGCTGCGCGAGGGGTTCGGAAGCTCGGGCGATGTGCTGGTATTTCTGAACCGCAGGCCGGATTGGCCGGGGCTGGCATGGTTACGACGCGAAAGCGAACCCGCCTTTACCGGGGCTGACCCGGACCGGGTGTTGAAATTCTACGCCGGCACTGCCCCACAAACGGCGGAAGGGGCGCTGAATTTCGCCGTAGCGCTGAAGGCTAAGGGACGGCAGGGTGATGCGCAGGCGGATATCGTAACCGCCTGGCGTACGATGCCGATGGGATCGGGCCTGCAGAAAGACTATATCGAGAACTTTGAAACATTGCTGAAACCCCACCACGCGGCGCGGCTAGACCGGATGCTGTGGGACGGTCATCTGATCAGCGCAGGACAAATGCTGCCATTGGTGAATGACGATCAGCGCAAGCTGGCCGAGGCGCGGATTGCATTGCAAAAACGTGCGCCGGGTGTTGATGCCAAAGTAGGGGCGGTTCCCGAATCCGTGGCCGGATCGGCAGGGCTTGCCTTTGACCGCTTTGTCTGGCGAGATAAAAAGGAACTGGATGACAGCGCGATTGATCTGATGCTGGCGCGGTCATCCAGCCCGGATGCTCTGGGCGAGCCAGGCAAATGGGCCGAGGGCCGTCGCCGACTGGCACGGCTTGAGATGCGCAACGGTGATGTGAGCCGCGCATACAAGATTGCCTCTAGACACCATATGACGCCGGACATGGGCTATGCTTATGCCGATCTTGAATGGCTTTCCGGATTCCTTGCCCTGCGTCGGTTGAATGATCCGGCAACGGCTGTGCGGCATTTCCAAAACTTCTCGGGCGCGGTGCAGTCACCGATTTCCAAGGGACGCGGCGGGTATTGGCTAGGTCGGGCCTATGCCGCGCAGGGGGATGCGGAAAAGGCTTATGAGGCCTATGCCATGGGTGCTGATCACCAGACCTCGTTCTACGGGCTTCTTGCCGCCGAACGGATAGGGCGCCCCTTCGACAGCGATCTGGCAAACCCGCGAAGGGCACCGCACTGGAAACAAGCGGAGTTTGCCGATTCCAGCGTTCTGGAAGCGGGGCTATTGCTGTTGCGCGCAGGTGAGGCAAACCTATCCGAGCGGTTCCTGACCCATCTGGTTGAGGGGCTCGACCCCGTTCAGGCAAGTCAACTGGGCGATCTGGTCATCGAACTGAACGAACCACATCTGGCGGTGATGATCGCCAAGCGCGCCGCGACCACCGGCGTTGTCCTGCCCGCCGCGTATTACCCGGTTCATCCCGTGGCAGATCTGGGCCTGCCCATGGCCAAAGAAATGACGCTAGCAATCGCCCGGCGCGAAAGCGAGTTTGACCCGGTTGTCATCAGCGGCGCGGGCGCGCGCGGGCTTATGCAGGTGATGCCCGCGACGGCGAAAGTTGTGGCCCGGAACATGGGCATTCTAAGCAGCCACCAAACCGGAAAACTGACTTCGGACTGGCGATATAACGCCAAATTGGGGGCGAATTACCTGTCCGAGCTGGCAGCAGAATTCAACGGCAATGTGGTGATGATGGCGGCGGGGTATAATGCCGGACCGGGCAGGCCGATCTCGTGGATGAAACGCAATGGCGACCCGCGCCGGGGTGAGGCCGATATCGTCGACTGGATCGAATTCATACCCTTCAGCGAGACCCGCAACTATGTCATGCGCGTCGCCGAAAGCCTGCCTGTGTATCGCGCACGGTTGGGGCAGCAGGCGTTGCCGGTGCCATTTTCCGAGGAACTGATCGGGTCAACTCTGGCGTCGTTCGCGCCATAAGGTGAACAATCCGGCGGCAATAACCAATGTGGCCCCTGCAACAACCGCGGGTCTCAAGCTTTCACCAAAGACCGAGATTCCCAGAATGGCGCTCCACATCAGGTGAAAATAGGCAAAGGGCTGAACGGCGCTGGCCTCGGCCATTTCGTAGCACTTAATCAACAACCAATGTCCCAGAACTCCGGTCAGGCAGAGCAGGCCCATCCAAAGCCAGTCACCGCCCTGCATAGGCTCCCAAAACCACACGCCCACGGCCGTCATGGCAACCGCCCCGGCGATGCCGGTCCAGAAAAAACTGGTGGCGGTAGTGTCGCGCCGCGCCGCATAGCGGGTCAGCAGGCCATAGACGGCAAACATCAGGGCCGAGATCAACGGGATCACCGCCCACGGATTGAACACTCCCACCCCGGGCTGCAAAATGATCAGAACACCAATACATCCCACGCCGATAGCCGACCACCGACGCCAGCCGACCTTCTCACCCAGAACGGGTCCGCTGAGCGCCGCCACCAGCAGGGGGTAACAGATAAATACGGCTTGGCTTTCGATCAGCCCCAGGATGGTGAAGGCATAGACTGCGACGCAGATTTCCCCCGCCAAGAGCACCCCGCGCAGGATCTGCAGCCCAAGCTGGCTGGTGCGGGCCGTGGCCGCGATACCGCCGGGCGCACGTAGCGCCAGAGCGACGACAAATGCTGCGAAGAACCAATAGCGGATCATCACGACCATATAGGTGTTATAAGTCCCGGCCAGATGGCGCGAGATACCGTCCTGCAGCGCAAAAACCACAGTCGCCGCGATCATCAGCGCGATACCGGCGCGAGTGTTGTTCTGTTGGGTCATGGCTTGACCGCCCGCGTCATGTGACGCTTGCGCCCATAGCCCGGCGCGCGGGTGACGTTGAACCCCGCGTCTTGGAGCCCGCGCCGGACGAACCCAGCGGCGGTATAGGTGGCGGCGGTTCCATTGGGCGCCGTGTGGTCGGATACCTGCTGCATCAGCTCTGCGCCCCAAAGCTCGGGGTTTTTGGCAGGCGAAAACCCATCCAGAAACCACGCATCCGCCTGCCCCGACCATGCGGACAGGGTGGACCGCGCGTCGCCCTCGATAACCTCAAGCCGCAGGGTGCCCAGATCGCAGGTACCGCCCTGCCATTGGGACAGGAACCGGTCGGCCCAAGGGGACAACTCAGGAAAGACGGCCAGAGCGCGCGACATGTCGTCTGGCGCCATTGGATAGGCTTCGAAACTGGTGAATGTCAGCGGGGTCGTTTGGCCAGCCTTTTCCCATTCGGCCCAGACGGTCAGCATATTCAGGCCGGTGCCAAACCCGAGCTCGGTAATGTGAAACCCCGGCGCAAACCGCGCGGGCAGGTCATTGCCCGCCAAAAACACATGCCGCGTCTCCTCCAGCCCGTTCTGCAACGAGAAATAGGGGTCGTCGAAACGGTCCGAGACGGGTATCTGCCCGTCTTTCCAAGTCAGTTCGGCGCGCTGGTCTGCCATCGGGGAATCCTGTAGCTAAGCGGCGCGACACTGAACAAGGACAAGGGGAATGGCAATGGTCGATGTGACGGTGCGAGGCGCGGGCATTTTTGGCCTTTCGATCGCCTGGGCCTGTGCAAAACGCGGCGCAAAAGTTCAGATCATTGACCCTTTTGGGCCCGGTGCAGGATCCAGTGGCGGTTTGGTCGGGGCTTTGGCACCACATGTGCCCGAGAATTGGAATGCCAAGAAAGCTTTTCAATTCGAAAGCCTGATCATGGCCGAACCCTTCTGGAAACAGGTTGAGGCGACCGGAGGCGTCTCAGCCGGATATGCCCGGTTGGGAAGGCTACAGCCCATCGCAGATAGCCGCACGCTGGATCTGGCCCATGCACGTACGGTCACCGCCGCAGAGCTTTGGCAGGGGCGGGCCGAATGGCGCGTTGTTGCAATGGATGAGGTCGGGTCGTGGTGCCCTCCCAGCCCCACCGGCTTTGTAATCCACGACACGCTTAGCGCCCGGATGCACCCAAGGCGGGCATGTTCTGCACTGGTTTCGGCGCTGGCGGTGATGGGGGTTGAGGTCAAAACCGATGCGGCCAATCAAGGGCATATCATTCACGCCACCGGGCTTTCTGGCCTGCTAGAACTGAACGACGCCTTTGGCAAAACGGTCGGCAATGGCGTCAAGGGACAGGCGGCTTTGCTGCGGTTCGATGCCGGGGACGTCTCCCAGCTGTTTGCAGATGCCGTTCACATTATCCCGCATGCGGATGGCACATTGGCCATCGGATCGACCTCGGAACGGGACTATGACGACCCAACCAGCACCGATGCGGCGCTGGATGATGTCCTGGATCGGGCCACGCGGGCGGTTCCGGTCCTGCACGGTGCCGAAGTGATCGAACGCTGGGCCGGGATCCGACCCCGCAGCAAAAGCCGAGCGCCGATGTTGGGTGCACATCCGCTGCACGCCGGAGAATTCATCGCCAATGGAGGGTTCAAGATCGGCTTTGGCATGGCGCCCAAAGTGGCAGAAGTCATGGCCGAACTGGTGCTTGAAGGGCGCGATGAAATCCCCGCAGATTTTCAACCCGAGGCTTCTTTGTGACCTCCCTCGACAACACCCCAGTTCGCCTGCAACCAGACGATCCTATATTGCCACAGGTGTTACGCCTGATCCGCCACAGCTTTGCATTCATGGAGGGGCGTATAGACCCGCCCTCGTCAATGCATCGCCTGACCGAGGAAACGCTTCGGCAACAGGCCCGCGACCACGAGGTTTGGATCATAGGCAATCGCCCGGATGCGGTCGTCTTTCTGACACCCAAACAGGACAGCCTGTATCTGAGCAAACTGGCTGTGGACGAAACCCGACGTGGTCAGGGGCTGGCACAGCGTCTGGTCGATCTGGCATCCGCGCGGGCGGTTGAAATAGGTTTTGCTACGCTGGAACTGAAGACACGGGTCGAATTGGTCGAAAACCATGCCTCCTTTGCCCGGATGGGCTTTGTCAAAACGGCGGAAACGGCGCATCCCGGGTTCACCCGGGCGACCTCGATTACCATGCAGAAACATTTAGGCTGAGGCTTCGGCAATCATACATTGGCGCCCGTCTGCCGCACGCACCCACAGGGTATTGCCCTTCCGGCACAGGCTCGCAGTTTCGAAATGCATCAATGCCGAGGTTGCGCGGAAAGAAAACTGCGCTAATGGGCCCATCACATCTTCCGCAAACAACATCAGGTGCTGCGCTAAAAGCGGGCCATGCACGACCAGCCCGGCATATCCTTCGACATCACGGGCATAGTCGATGTCATAGTGAATACGGTGTCCGTTAAATGTCAGGGCCGAGTAGCGAAACAGCATTGTGCTGTCGAAGGACAGCTCGCGATGTTCGGTTTCATCCTGCCTGGCCAGTGGTGCCGGAGGGGTGGCCGTATCTGCCGAGGGGTCTTGGCGGTAAACCAGATCCTGCCATTCGGTCAGGCGCAGCGCACCGCCCTGCCAAACCTCGTGGCGCAACGTGACAAAGCCCAAGGGGCCGGTGCGTCCTGATTTCAAACTCGAACTTTCACATAGCGATCGCCGTTCGGCTAACTGACCTGCTATCAGAGGCGCGAAAAACTCCAAGCGTCCGCCTGCCCACATTCTGCGGGGTAGGCCCATATCGGGGATCAGGCCCCCGACATTGGGATGTCCGTCGCGCCCAAGTTGGCCGGGTGGCTGCGGAGTCCAGAAATACAGGTGATGAAAGAACGGCGGCAACGCAGTGCCGCCCCTCACAGTTGCCTGTTTCCCAAGCGCCACCTGCAACGCGCCAGCACGGGCTGCGTCCATCACATCTGTCTGAATTTCCATCGACATAGCGCAAGATTAGGCGGCCTGCCCCCTACGGGCAAGCAAACCGGCAGTTTCAGAAACCGGCCTCTGACCGCAAGTTCTTCATCAAGGTCCGAAGGGCGTTTTCATAGCGTTCGTTAACCAGCTTGCCCTGCGCGTCGAATTCGTTCGAACTGTCGGCCAGATGAATTTCCGGCCCTTGCAAGATGCGCGTCTGGAACGGAACCATATAGCTGCGCAGTATCATCTGTGCACGTTCACCGCCGGCACGACCCGCAGCGGCAGACATCACCGCAACCGGCTTGTTCGCCCAAGGCTTGTCCTTGGTGCGGCTGACCCAGTCCAGCGCATTCTTCAACACACCTGACGGCGCTTTATTATATTCCGGCGTCGAAATGATGACCGCATCCGCACGGGCAATCTGATCCGCCAAAATCTGGACGGTCTCGGGAACCCCTTCGCCTTCTTCAAGATCACCGTCATATAATGGCAAGTTCAGATCGGCCTCGATATGAGTGCCCGGCTCAAACAGCCGCGCCGCCTCGCGAAGCAGTTTTCGGTTGGTAGCATTTTGGCGCAGTGAACCTGACAGGCTCAGAAGGATCGGTTCGGACATAAAAGGTCTCCGTTCAGGCGTTTTCCAGAAGGTAGCCCCTGATCACCGCCAGCCAAAGCCCAGTTGACGCGCAGTCAATGTGCAATAACGGGCACCTAGACGGTGCCCGGTCACATCAGGTGTTGCCGTTGGGGATGATTTCGATATCAACTCGACGATTCCGCGCCTTCCCTTCGGGTGTGAGATTCGAGGCCGCAGGTCGGTTCTCACCCAATCCGATGGTGCTGATACGGGCCCCGTTCACACCATTGGCTTGCAGAACATCCGCCACGGACCTAGCCCGACGCTCAGATAGGGCCTGATTATAAGAGGCTTCGCCATCACTGTCCGTATGGCCAATGACCTGAACGGCCGAGTTGGGATATCTCACCAAATTCTGACCCACCCGGACCAAATCAGAACGCAATGCAGGCCGCACGGTCGAGCTGTCGGTGTCAAAGGTGATGTCGTTGGGGACGGTAACAATCAGGCGGTCGCCCGCGTTGACGATTGTGATGCCGTCATTTGCCAGCTGCTGGCGCAACTCAGCCGCCTGGCGGTCCAGTTGATTGCCGATAAGGCCGCCACCTGCTGCACCGATTGCACCACCAGCCAGCGCACCCAGAAGCGGATCCGAGTCGTTCGCAATGGCCCCGACACCGGCACCAACCAACCCACCCAAAAGCGCACCCTGTTTGGTATTTTGGTTGGGGTCCGAGGGCAAGTTCAGCGTTCCGGGGTCGGTGCAGCCCGCCAAGAACAAGGCCGAGCAAAGCCCAGCAGAAACAACAAGCTTGGAAATCGTCATGATATCACCTTCTGCTCAGAGGCCCGTTTGCCGGGTCCCATTGTTTGGCACAGTATATCGCGCTGCCCCCCCGCAGGCTCAAGCAACAATCAGGTGATATCGGCGAATACCCGCCGCTCAATGGGCCTCGGCAGGGGAACCCCATTGGTTCTGCTCCTGCCAGATCTCCCGCAGCGGCTGCCCTTGGCCGCAGAAATGATCGTCAACCATTTCGCAGGCCCAGACGCGATCGGTCCGAAAATGGCGAAAACCGTTGCGCAATTCGCACCACGCAACCAGCATCGTGCACTCGATGTGATAGATCAGGGCAACCGGACGGACGACCCGTTCGGAGCGAACGTCTTGCGAGCTGACATATGTGAGGCGAAGCTTGCGCTCGTCCCGGATGGCTTCGCGGTAATTCACGACCGGGATACAGCCCTTGGCCGGATCATCAACCGGAGCCCCCCAAGGCGCGACCTGCAACCAGTCGGGACTTGCGCGCAGGCCTTCTATTTTCCGGCAAATGCGTTTGGCGGCCTCCTGCAGGGTACTGTCGCCGGTCCGTGCCAGCATTGACAGACCGACCCAAAGCGCCTCGACCTCTTCAGCGTCGAAGTTCAGTGGTGGCAAGTCATAGCCCCGCCGCATCAGATACCCGACGCCGGCTTCGCCCTCGATCGGTGTGCGTTGGGCCTGCAGTGCCGCGATGTCGCGATACACCGTGCGCACCGAGACTTCGAGCTTTTGCGCCAGCATCTCAGCGGTAACCGGAGCGTCGGCGGCACGCAGAATCTGGATGATTTCAAACAGGCGGGACGAACGGCGCATGGCAAACTCCGGTTTCTCTGCTGACACCTTAGCACACCCCCCTGACAACGCGCTGTCAGGAGTGATGCGGGATGCTGGTTCAACAATTCACAGGAGATTACTGATGCCCAGCCTCGACAATCACGTAATGATGACACTGCAACTGGGACGCTGGTCCCAGGACCATACCCTGCGCGCCTTTGAAATCGAACGCGAGATCATGGCCAGCCGACAGCCCTGCGCCCCTAGGAAACAGGTCAGACGATTTTCACTGGGCAATCTCAAACTGCTTTGGACCAATCCCGCCTGAGCCTAGAACCCGGCCTTGGCGCGAAACTTCATCGACGTCCCGCTATCGGGGCTTTTCAACCGCAATTCCTCGGAATGCAGCATGAGGCGCGGGAAGGCCCGTGCCTCACCTTTTGCATAGAACGGATCACCCAAAATCGGATGCCCTAGCGCCAGCATGTGAACCCGCAGCTGGTGCGAGCGCCCGGTTTTCGGGAACAGGCGTATGCGGGTAGTGTTGCCTTCATATTTGACCACGCGCCAATCCGTCACCGCAGGTTTGCCGGTCTCATGGCACACCATTTGCAGCGGCCTGTTGGGCCAATCCACAATCAACGGTAGATCAACAGCTCCGGTCTTTGACTCTACCATGCCCCAGACGCGGGCAATATAAGTCTTGCGAGTTTGACGCTGTTCGAACTGCATGTTCAGATTGCGCTGAGCATGAGGGGTTTGGGCAAAAACCATCACGCCCGAAGTGTCGCGGTCCAACCTGTGCACAAGCAGGGCTTGCGGGAACGCCGCCTGCACACGGGTCAACAGACAATCGGCCAGATGCTCTCCGCGACCCGGTACGGACAAAAGCCCCGAGGGCTTGTTCACCACAATCAGATGCGCGTCTTCGTGCAGCACATCCAGCGGTGTTTTCGGGGGATCGTAGGTCTCGCTCATGCGGGTCTGCCTATCGCAAGCGACAACCTCCCGCAACGTCGTGCTTGCCTGAACTGAATAGTTCAGCAAATCATGCGACAACTCGGAGGAGAAACAATGCACCCAACAATCGAACAACTCAAAGATGTCATCACAAAAGGCGATGACAGTCTGATTCACGAGTTTCTGGCCGAAGACGTGCGTTTTCTGCCGCCGACCTACTACAGCACCTGGGCCGGGCGCGAACCCGTGGCGGCTCTGCTAGGGCATGTGGGGCAGGTATTCTCGGACTTCAGCTATCGTCGGATCATGGGTGACGGCAAAGACTGGGCGCTGGAATTTCAGTGCAAGGTTGGTGATCTGGATGCGGTTGGTGTGGACTTGATCCGGCTGAATGATGAAGGCTTGATCGAAAAGTTCGAAGTGGTCATGCGCCCACTTAAAACTATTGCAGCCCTGCGCACCGAGATGATGGCACGCGTGGCAAAAGACCCTCGCTTTATCAATTTTAAGGACGCTTTGGGTTGACCAAGCCTGCCCGGATCGGAGCTGATCAGTTTCTGAGACTACCGCTGTTGCCACTATTGGCGGCACAGGGGATTTCAGTTCGACGAAAGGCGCGGTTCCTGCCCGAACCGACCGGGCCGCGCGAAGGCCGTGAAGGGCGCGGCCCGCGTTTGCGGTTGCTAATCGCAGGCGACAGCTCGGCAGCAGGTGTTGGCGCTGGCACCCAGGCGCAGGCTTTGTCCGGGCAGTTGGTCGCACAACTAGCAAAAAGCCACAGTGTCGAATGGCGGCTCGAGGCTACGACAGGGCATACAACGCTGGATACACTGAAACGCCTTGACGGTCTGACAGATCAATTTGATGCCGCCATTACGGCGCTTGGCGTCAATGACGTCACCCGTGGCGTCACTAAAAAGCGGTTTGTCGAACACCAATCCCGTATGATGCACCTGATCACCGACCAGCTTGGAGCCCGGCGTGTCGTTGTAACGGCCGTTCCCCAGATGGGTCGGTTTCCCGCCTTGCCTCAACCGCTTGCCTGGGTGCTGGGGCGTCAGGCAGCCCGCCTGGACCAAGGCCTGCAACAGATTGCGACCGGCTTCCCGCAAATCCGCCATCTGTCCATTGATTTACCCGATGACCCGGCGCTGGCCGCACCGGACGGCTATCATCCGAGCCCCAAAGCCTATGCGATCTGGGCGCAGAAGGCTGCCGAATTGCTGCGTCAGACCTGAGCGCGTATCTGCCGGATCATCGGGATCGAATAGACCACAAGTGCGGCCCAGATCAGCGGAAACGCAATCATGCGGCCACGGTCAATCTGCTCTCCAAAAACCGCGATGGCAGTCACAAAAATCATGGTCGGCGCGATGTATTGCAGGATGCCCATCGTCGACAGGCGCACCAGTTTGGCACCATTGGCATAGATCAGCAACGGCACCGCGGTCACCACCCCTGCCCCGGCCAGCAGCATGGTGTCGGTTGCGACCAGCCCGAAATGCCCCGTCCCGTTGATCCCCAGCCAAGTCACATAAACCAATGCGGGGATCAGCAGGATCAGCACTTCCAGCAAGAACCCCTGATTTGGCCCGATGGGGAGTGAGCGTTTGAAGAAGGCGTAGAATCCCCAGCTGAACATAAGCCCCAGCGCCGCCCAAGGCAGGCTTCCGGCCTCTACAACAAGAACCACCACCCCGGCTGCGGCCAACCCAACAGCAATCAGCTGCGTCCGGTTCAAAGGTTCGCGCAGCAGCACCGCGCCCAGCGCGATACTGAACAGCGGATTTATGTAATAGCCCAGCGCTGCGTCCAGCGCATGCCCACTGGCTATGGCCCAGACATAGATCGCCCAGTTCACCGATATCAACGCAGCCGTCAGACAGGCCATGCCCAGCATCTTGGGATCGCGCAAAGCTGACTTCAGATCCCGCGTCCGGCCCAGTGCGATCAGCAATAGCCCGGCCAAAGGCACCGACCAGATGATACGATGCGCCACAACCTCAACCGGCGCGATATGGGCCATCGCCTTCATGTATAAAGGCAAAAACCCCCACAAAACATAGGCCGTAACCGCCAGAACAAGGCCTTTTGGCGTATCGGCATTCTGTGTGGGTGTTGCGTTGGCCATTGCGGGTCTCCGGGGGGTACCGGTCGTCTTTACGGTAATCCAGACATGCTTGGGAACCGCGAAAACTGTGAAGCGGCCCATCAGGATATTTGATATGTGAGACCAGAACAAAGCCGGAGCGCCGCAGCGCTCCGACAATTTGATTACACTTTGACGCGTTCGGATTTCGGATCGTACATCGGTTTCAACGACGCCTCGGCCATTACCTTCACGCCGCACACGTCGATCTCATAGGTTGACCCCAGAACATCCGCCGCCTTCTCACCCTCGCAGGGCACATAGCCCATACCGATAGCGCCACCCAAAGTATGACCATAATTGCCCGAGCTGAGATAACCGACATATTTCCCGTCCCGCACGATCGGTTCATTATGGAACAACAGCGGTTCCGGGTCGGTCAGGCGGAACTGAACCAGACGGTTTTTGGGTCCGCTTTCCTTGCGGGCAATCACTGCTTCGCGCCCGATAAAGTCACAGCCTTTATCCACCTTGACCGCAAAACCAAGCCCGGCATCCACGACGTTGTCCTCGCAAGTGATGTCATGACCAAAATGGCGAAAACCCTTTTCGATCCGGCAACTGTCCATCATGTGCATGCCACAGAGTTTCAGGTCCATGTCCTGACCGGCCTCATGCAGCGTCTCGAACACATGGCCCGCCATATCGGCGGACATGTAGATCTCCCATCCCAGCTCGCCCACATAGGTCACCCGATGAGCGCGGGCCAGGCCCATGCCAATCTCAATCTCTTGTGCGGTGCCAAAGGGGTTGGTCGCGTTCGAGAAATCCGCCGGCGAGACCTTTTCCAGCAAAGCGCGCGCATTGGGGCCCATCACGGCCAAAACGCCTTCGCCAGCGGTGACATCGGTTATGACCACGTTGAAGCTACCCACATGGCGCATCATCCAGGTCTGATCCGCCAGCCGCGTCGCCGCCGGGGTCACGACCAGATAGGCGGTCTCGGTCAGACGGGTCACCGTCACATCCGCCTCGATCCCGCCGGTGCGGTTTAGGAACTGGGTATAGACGATCTTGCCGCTCGGCACCGAATAATCGCCGCCCCCGATATAGTTCATGAACGCCTCGGCATCCGGTCCTTCAACGCGAATCTTGCCAAAAGAAGACATATCGTACATGCCCACATTCTCGCGCACCGCGCGGTGTTCAGCAGCTGAGTTCTCGAACCAATTCTGACGTTTCCAACTGTACTGGTATTCGCGCTCCTGCCCAGGATTTGCGTACCAGTTTGCACGCTCCCAGCCCGCCAGTTCACCAAACACCGCGCCCTGCTCTTTCAGATGGTGATGGAACGGGGTGCGCCGAACACCGCGCGCAGTGGCTTTCTGGCGATAGGGGTAGTGGTCGGCATAGAGCAGGCCCAGCGTCTCTTTCGAACGCTCAAACAGATATTGCTTATTGCCCTGAAACGGTTGCATCCGGCTGATATCCACATCGCCCAGATCAAACGGTTTCTCGCCGCTATCCATCCATTCCGCCAGCGCCATGCCCGCACCGCCCGCAGATTGAATGCCGATCGAGTTGAAGCCCGCTGCGACCCAGACATTGTCCATCTCGGGCGCGAGACCCAGATGATAAGCGTCATCCGGAGTAAAGGATTCAGGGCCGTTGAAAAAGGTATGAATGCCCGCCTCGGCCAACATCGGCATCCGGTTACACGCCGCTTCTAGAATGGGCTCAAAATGATCAAAATCTTCGGGCAGCTGATCGAATTCGAAACTGTCCGGGATGCCCTTCATCGCCCAAGGTTTGGCATTAGGCTCAAACGCGCCCAGCAGGATTTTACCGGCATCTTCCTTGTAATAGGCGCATTCATCGGGCACTCGCAGAACCGGCAGTTGCGAAAGTCCGTCAATGCCTTCGGTGACGATGTAGAAATGTTCGCAGGCGTGCAGCGGGACGTTCACACCGGCCATGCGGCCAACCTCATGCCCCCACATGCCGGCACAGTTCACCACCATGTCGCATTCAATATGACCCGAAGCGCTGCCGTCATCGGCAACCCAGTCCACACCGGTCACAGTGCGACCTTGTTTAGTGATGTCGGTGACCTTCACTCGTTCCTTGGTAATGGCACCGCGTTGCCGCGCGCCCTTAGCCAGGGCCAGCGCGATATTGGCCGGGTCACCCTGCCCGTCCAGCGGAAGATAGACCGCGCCCTTGACGTCTTCGACATTCAGATGCGGATACATCTCTTTGACGCGGTCATTGGAAATCTCTTCGACCTCGACGCCAAAGGCGCGGGCCATGGCGGCCAGGCGATAGATCTCTTCACGGCGTTCCTCGGTCAGCGCCACGGTGATCGATCCACAGCGCCTAAGCCCGGTGGACACACCGGTTTCCTCTTCCAGCGCGCCGTAAAGCTCCTGCGTGTATTTCGCCAGTTTGGTCATGTTGGACGAGGCCCGCAGCTGAGCGATCAGACCCGCCGCATGCCATGTGGTGCCGCTGGTCAACTGCTTGCGTTCAAGCAGCACAACATCACTCCAACCTTTCTTGGTCAGATGATAGGCGACCGAGCATCCGATGACGCCGCCGCCGATGATGACAACTCGGGCTTTGTTTGGAAGATCAACCATCCTGAGGTCTCCGCTGAATCAGGTTTTGGGCACGTTGCCATGGAAGATCGACAATAAATGCACCAAAAGCGTCATGTTATGGGCGATTTTCACCTATGTGACGCAGCCCGTCTTTCGCGTCTCAGAACAAAGGGCGTGACCCCGAAAAAGCTTTTGTAAACCGAGGAGAAACCGTTCGGAAAGCCGCAGGCCAGACCGATTTCCCGAACGCTCATCGTGGTGTTCAGCAGCAGGTTGTTAGCCTTCGCCAGCCGCATCTCGCGATAGAAACCGTTTGGACTGGTGCCAAAGAAAGCTTTGAATTTTCGCTCAAGCGATCGGTTCGAAAGATTTAACGCCTCGACAATTTGCTGGATGGGTAAGGGGTCTTCGATATTGGCCTGCATCAGCTTGATACATTGATCCAGCTTGGCGTCCCCAGTAGCTGTCAGTTGCGCCCCCGAGAAAGGCTGCATCGATGAAAAGTCGCGGATGTTTTCGTGCAGCATGATATTGGCCACCGTCATCTTGGCAGGCCCTGAGATGTGGCGTCCGATCACGGACAAAGCAATATCGGTTGTCGCCTCCATCCCTGCGCAGGTCACGACCTGGCCCTGTTCTGTGGCTATCGACAGCTTCGCCTCGAACCGGGCCCCGCGTTCACTCAGGAAAGAGGCGTTTTCCCAATGGGTCGCCATGTCTGCGGAGCCGAATTCGTCGATATAGCGGCTGGCAGCTTCGGCCAGCAAAAAGACCTGAGCACCTCGGAACGTATAGTCCGATACAACCCGTCCGATGGACAGATCGGGGTGGTCAGGGTCGGAATTTCCGATCACAAACAGATAATCCGCCTTGGGATGGGTTGATACAGGTTCAGTTTGGACCGTCGCATCGCTGCTGCTGGCAACGGGCCCACCTTTCAGAGACCGATAGGTAAAGCTGAAGGGCGGGTTGGGGCAGACGCGGTTTGCCAGCCTCAGAACCTCAATCAATGCGGCAAGCTCCAACAGCACATAGCCCGGCGCGACCAGAACATCGAAATGTATCTGCGCCTTGTCGGTCAAGCTATCTGGTCGTTGCCGCATCTTTACCCCCTTCAGACGATGCTGTGGCCAGCAGCGCACAGCCGATCTGCCAGTCGCTGAATGTGATCGGGACCGACTTCGCAGCATCCGCCGATGATAGTTGCACCCTGCGCCACCCACCCCATCGCCTGATCAGCATATTCATCCGGCCCAAGGTCGTGGCGCTGTTGCAGCGCATCGACGGTTGGGGCGTCCTGTAGAAATTCCTGGGTAATCCCGGTGAAGCCATTGGCATATGCCCCAAACGGACGCCCGAAAGTGGCGATAATATTCAGCGCAGCGGGCACTGCCTCGGGGCGTGAGCAGTTGATCAGCACGGCCTCAGGCGTAAAGCGATCAACCAAAGATGCTATTCCCGACAATGGCTCACCCGACCGCAGCCGCGTCCCATCATCATCCATCACGGACAGCGCCAGCCAGACCGGCTTGTCTGCCTGTTCCGTTCCACGCAACGCGCCTTCGGCCTCTTGCACCGACGACACGGTTTCGATCAGGAACAGGTCAACGCGATCTGCCATCATCGCCACCAGTTCGGTGAATTTCTCCGCCGCCTCTTCGACCTCTGGATTCAGGTCCGGCCGGTAAGAGGCGAGAAGCGGACCCAAAGCCCCAGCGATGCGCCTACCCGCCGGGCGCGCACGCTCGGCCTGCGACAGGGCCGCCTCGATCAGATCTGGCAGCTGATCACCCAAGCCGACACGGTCCAGACGCGACCGGTGAACAGCATAGGTATTTGTCGTTGCCACAGTCGCACCGCGTGAGAAATAATCCGCATGCACATCCCCGACCAACTCGGGATGGTCCATCATCACCCGGGTCGACCACAAAGGCGTCGGCGCATCGCCGCTGCGTTTGACCAGTTCCTGCCCGATAGACCCATCCAGAAGGGTTATGTCTGCCATTGATGAACCTCCTCAGGGAACCAGAACCAGTTTTCCCGGAAACGTTTTTGACTGAAAGTCCTCTTGCGCCGTCGCAATGTCTTTCAGCGGATAGGTTTTTGAAATCATCGGTTTGATCCGCCCCGCATTCATCAGTTCGACCAGGCGACCGAAGACCTCGAACGGCTGATGGGTGCTGCCGTGAATGGTGATGTCGCGCAGATAGATATCCCGCAGATCGGCTTGAACCATCGGGCCAGCAATCGCACCCGCAACGGCATAGTGACCACCCGGTTTCAGCGCCAGGATCAGATCAGCCCATGCAGGCCCGCCCACCACGTCAATGACCACGTCGAACATGTCGGTGGGCAGCGACGCATCCCGGTCGAACGTGGCGGTCGCGCCCTGGCTTTTCACCGCTTCGGCCTTGGCCGCACCGGTCACGCCCCAGACCGAGGCACCGCGCAGCGCCGCCAGTTGCACGGCGGCAAGGCCCACACCGCCCGACGCCCCAGTGATCAGCACCTTTTGTCCGGCAGTCACACCGGCCCGCACCAGCATAGCCTCGGCGGTTCCAAAGGCGCAGGGGATGGCAGCGATTTCAATATCGGACAGGGGTGAGGCGCTGACATCGTAAAGGTCATCGGCCTGCACCAGACAATATTGCGCAAAGGCGCCGTCAATCTCGGACCCAAGCACGATGAAGCCTGTCGGGTCGCCCGGTCGCGGACGTGGCAGGTTGATCGGACAGGTCACGCGCTGGCCCGGGGTGAACCCGGTCTCGGGCCCCGCGATTTCGACGATGCCGCAAAGGTCGCCGCCCTGAATGCGCGGGAAGTTCAACGCGCCGCCCCAGCCTCCGGCTTCGACCTCTTGATCCACGGCATCTGTGGCGCCGGTCACGTCCGAGGAATACCAGCCGATACGGGTGTTGATATCGGTGTTGTTCACCCCGGCTGCGGCCACACGGACCAGAACCTGCCCCGGCGCAGGGGTTGGGACGGGTATATCGTCACGCCATTCCAGCGCCTCGGGCCCGCCGTGACAGGTCAGGAATACACCGGACATCGTTTTAGGCAGTGTCATGATCAAACCTCGTCATCGGGATGAGGCGGCACAGAGCCCATCGGGACAATGTCATACCGCGCGTTCAATTTGGCCATTTTCGCCTCATCGGCGAAGTCCGCCTCGGTCATCTTGGTCAGTTCAGCAAGGAATCCGTCAAAACCGGCAGGCTGGAAAATCATCAGCATCTTAGCAGGTGCATTTCCAGCAACGCGGCAGGCATGCGGCACACCGGGCGGCACATGCATCGTGCTGCCCGGCCCACAGCGATGCCAGTCGCCATCAACGTAGAAGTCCACTTCGCCTTCCAGAAAATAGAAGCTTTCGGCATGGGTTTCATGGCGATGAAGGCCAAGCGCAAAGCTGGCCTTCAGATTGTCTTCCATGAGCGTATAGGCGCCATCAGTATCCCGGGTCGAAACCTTCACAAATGTGTGGTCATTTTCCCAGTCGTAATTGAGGCCCTCTCCGGGCCCCAGTTTTGAATAACGCGTGCTCATGCAGGTCTCCTTCGGGCGATCAGGCGCGCAGCCGCTCGTTTTCTGGATCCCAGAGCGGTTTATCGTCCTGTACCACGGCGCGTCGCTTTTCACCGAAGATTTCGATTTCAAGCTCGGTACCTGCCACCGCCAATTCGGGACGGATCATGCCCAGCGCAATGGATTGGCAAACGCGATACCCCCAAGCGCCCGAGGTGGTTTCGCCAACGATCTCGCCGTTGTGCCAGATACAGGACATGTAGGGCGCATCCGCGTCACCTGCCTCAACCAACATAGTGGCAAACGCCTTTTTCACGCCCTGCTGCTTTTCGTTCAGGATCGCGGCCTTGCCGGGGAAGTCCTGCGGTTTGTCAAGTTTGACGAACCGTTCCAACCCGCCTTCCAACAGAGAGTAATCAGTGGACAGATCGCCTTTCCAGGCCCGATAACCCTTTTCGATGCGCAGAGAGTTCAGGGCGTACATACCGAACGGTTTGGCACCAGCGTCAAGGATCGCGCCATAGATCGCGGGCATATGGTCGTTCAGCGCGTGAACCTCCCAGCCAAGTTCTCCTGCAAACGAGACGCGGATCAGGAATGCGGGCTGACCTGCAACCGTGGCGGATTGATGGGTCAGCCAGCCGCTGGACAGGTCCGCATCGCTCAGCCCCGCCAGAATGTCGCGCGATTTTGGACCTGTCACGATCAGCGTGTCACGAGTGGTGGTGACATCTTCGACGGTGACGCCAGTGGGCATTGCCTCGGTCAGGATATCGCGGTCATGCCATTGCGCTGTAGCGGCCGTGATCATGACGAACTCGTCATCGCCGAGGCGGATACAGGACATTTCGGTCAGGATCCGGCCGCGACCATCTGAGATATAGACCAGGTTGATGCGACCCACCTTGGGCAAACCGCCGGTGACCAGCGACCGCAGCGCCTCGGCGGCACCCTCACCTTTTACGATGAAACGCGAAAATCCGGGCAAGTCCAATACGCCGCAATGATCACGGACAGCCTCGCACTCTTCCTTGATCCGCTTCTCCCATGGCCCCGAACGGCCCCAGGTATGGGTCGCTTCTTCAGAGGTATCGTCGCCCGGTTGCGCAAACCAGTTGGCGCGTTCCCAGCCGTTATAGGGCCCCATCACGCCGCCCAATTCCTTGACCTTGGTGTGGACAGGCGACAGCTTTTTGTCGCGCGCGGCGGGCCATTCATGGTGCGGGAAATGCATGGCGTATTCGTTGCCATAGACCTCAAGCCCCTTCTGGTTGCAGTAATCCTGATCGGTGTAATCGGTGTAACGGCGCGGATCGACGGCCCACATATCCCACTCAGTTGCGCCATCGACGATCCATTCGGCCAGCACCTTGCCGGCACCACCGCCCTGCGCGATGCCGAAGGTAAAAGTATGCGCCTCAAACGCGTTGGCCACGCCCGGCATCGGGCCAACCAGCGGCAGCCCGTCCGGCGCGTAGGGGATGGGCCCGTTGATCACCCTGCCCACTCCCGAGGTCCCCATCAGCGGCACCCGCTCCATCGCGTCGGTGACGATGTCTTCGATCCGGTCCAGATCATCATTCCATAGCTGGAAACTGAAATCCTCGGGCATCGGATCATCCTCGGTCATCCAGTGGCCCTTGCAGTTGGGCTCATAGGGGCCGAGGTTGAATCCGTTCTTCTCCTGCCGAAGGTAATAGGAGATATCCACGTCGCGCAGCAGCGGCAGCTTTTTACCGCCATTGGCCTTGGACCATTCCTCGATCTCGGGCACTTCGTCGGTCAGCAGGTACTGGTGGCTCATCACCATGGCCGGAACGGTGCGACCGCCGAAGGGCTTGAACCATTCACCCACGCGCTGGGCGTAATACCCGGCGGCATTGACCACGTGGTCCGCTTCGATATCGCCCTTGTCAGTATGCACGATCCAGGTCTTGTCTTCCTTCTGGGTCACACCCGTGGCCGGGCAGAAACGCAGGATCTTCGCCCCCATGTCGCGCGCACCCTTGGCCAGTGCCTGGGTCAGCTGCGCCGGGTCGATATCGCCATCGGTCGGGTCGAACAGAACACCTTCAAGGTCATGAGTTTCCAGGAACGGGTAATGCTCTTTGGCCTGTTCGGGTGACCACATCTCCATCTCGATGCCCTGATAACGGCCCATCGCCATTGCCCGCTCGAACTCCTGCACCCGCTCTTTCGAATGGGCCAACCGGATTGAGCCGGACTGGTGATAGTTCATCGGATAGTCGACCTCTTCACCCAGCCGCGCATAAAGCTCGGTCGAATAGCGCTGCATGTTCATGATCGCCCAAGAGGTCGAAAAGGTCGGCACGTTGCCAGCTGCATGCCAGGTCGACCCGGCGGTCAGCTCGTTTTTCTCCAGCAGAACACAATCGGTCCAGCCCTTTTTGGCCAGATGATACAGGGACGATGTCCCCACCACTCCGCCACCGATAATAACCACGCGGGCTTTTGTCGGAAAATCACTCATGTCTTTCAGTCCCTGTTACTGTGCCTCTTGAGGCAGATCGTCCGTGATGTCGTAGTAATCGCCTTTGTCAGCCACAAATATATGGCGGGCGAGGGTCAGTCCGGTGGGTGCATCCAGCGCCCCCATAGCAATGGCAATCCGGTCTTCGTCCTTATGCTGCCAGAACAGATAAGAGCCGCAGGCGTTGCAAAATCCCCGCCGGGCGATGTCGGTAGCACGAAACCAGCTCAGCGTATCGCTGACGGTGAAGGTGATGTCGTCTTGATGGGCCGAGGTCGAGGCCCAGACATGACCCGACTGTTTGCGGCATTGACCGCAATGACAGGCCGAGGCGGCAGGAAGATCGCCTTCGATCTTGAACGTAACCGAGCCGCACAGACAGGAACCTGTATGCATTTCGCTTATCCCCTAGCTGCTGGCGCGCTGGTGGTGCCCAGCAACACGCCATAAATGATGAAACAGGTGGCCATGACCCGGCGCACCCAGATGTTGAACACGGCCCCCAGCGCGGCCCGCCCCATAAGCGCACCTAGAAGAGTGAACCCGATGTAGCTGAGCGTTGTGATGATCAGCGCCGTTGGCATGATGACCAACATTTGCTCCCAGATCGGCACATCCGGCTGCACGAATTGCGAGAATGCAGCAAGATAACCCGCGACGCTTTTGGGGTTGATTGTCGCGACGGCCAGCGCGTGCAGATAGACATGCCGTGCAGGGCGTTCGGATATAGGGGCGGGATTTGCTGCAGCCTTCCAGCCTCGGACACCCAGCCAGATCAGAAACCCTGCGCCCACCAGCTTGGCGATGAAGAATCCGGTGGGTGAGGCCGCGATCAAGGCCGTCACCCCAAGCGCCGACAAAACCAAAAAGGCGCTGGCTTGGGTCAGGATCGCCAAGACACCCAGCATCGCTTTTGCGAAGGGCAGGCTCATCCCGTTCGAGATACAGTTCACCGCGTTAGGCCCCGGTGTGGTTACAAACACCACCCAGAACAGCGCGAATATGGTCCAGGCCTCGAAACTCATCAGTACACCGGAGGGGCGATGACCCAGATGACCACAGCGGGCTCATCATGAGGGTTCGCCCAAATATAGGGTTCGTTCTTGATCCGAAAACTGTCACCGGGCCCAACCGAAAAGCTTTGCGCGCCGATGGTCAGATTCAACTGACCGGAAATCACATAGCCAACCTCTTGCGTGGGGCGGTCCGCCGGGTTCTGCATCTTGGAATGCGGCTTAAAGGTGGAATGCACCATCTCAAAATCGTCAGTCAGATCGGGTGACAGCAGTTCCTCAATCAGACCTTCTTCGCCCGACCCCATAGGGCGACGCGACCCGGCGCGCACGACATAGCCTTGTTCATTGGCGGGGGCGGCAGAATGGGCGAACAGCATGGACATCGGCACACCCAGACATTCCGCGATCTGACGCAGGTCTGAAATTGACGGTTCGGACTTGTCGCGTTCAACCTGGCTGAGCCATCCGACCGACCGGTTCAACCGCTCTGCGATCTCGGTCAGCGTCAACCCACGCGCCTTACGCAATGCACGAATGTCGGCTCCGAGCGTTGCACTGTGGGGGGCTTGGCTGTTCACCGAACTCTCCGATATCTGGTGAAAATTTCGTTATCTTTTTCACGATGACGCGAATCGGTGAAAATTCCAAGCATTTTTTCACTTGGGAAAATCGACGCATTTAGCTATCCGTCAGCTATGTGGATTGCGGTTATATACCTGTGGGTCATCAACGGCCTGACTTTGCTGGCCTTTGGCTGGGACAAGCTGCGCGCCAGACGCAGAAAAAGCCGGGTTCCGGAACGCAGGCTATTGTGGCTGGCGGCACTGGGCGGCAGTCCCGGTGCGCTGGTCGGGCGTTGGATTTTCAATCACAAGTCCCGAAAAGGCCGGTTTTCCCTGTCGCTGTTTGCGATCTTTGCGACTCAGGTCGGGCTGGCATATTTCCTAATCACGGAAATTCTGCCTGACATTCTGTAGTTGGCTTGATCCGCAGGCCACGTAAGATCCCGATGGGATCTAGGAAATGTCGCAGACATACATATCGGTATCGTCGGTGGAGTGACCTGAGGATCGCGTGAACCCCGATTTCTGTAGCACACGAGCAGAGGCGGGATTGCTGTGCTCGACCCCGGCCAAAACCCGAATGGCGCGACCCGTGCCGCAGGCCGGGATAAAGCCGGACACAAGTTCGGTTGCATAGCCACAGCCCCAGGCTCGTTCGGCAAACAGATATCCAAGGTGGATGGTTGGTGCGGCCTGATCTTCGGGTTCTGAGGCCAGTATCAGCAGTCCGATCAGCTGATTATTTTGCCTTAACCGAACAAGAAGAACATCGCTTTCGGTCTTGCGAGCAGCGATCCAGTCGGTCATCCCGCTGGGCGTTTCTTCGACCTGCATCGAAGGCGGCAGGGGCTCAAGAACCGCTGGCGTCAGGACGGTTGCCAACTCGGCAGTCAACGCTGAAAGGCGACCAGCTTCAGAGACTTCCACTTGCCAGTGGCAGACGGCAAGCCGCTCTGTGGTGAATTGGTCCGGGATCATGCCTTGGCCAGTCGCAATTAGTGTCCATTCCAGTCTAACAGACGGGCCGATTTTGCGTCAGGCCCCTCTTTACTCGCCCGAAAACGCCTTTGACAATATGGCAGACAGCTTTTCTGCGTCCTCATCCGTGAACGCATCCGGCTGGTCACTGTCGATGTCAAAAACCGCGATGACCTCGCCCGAGGCATTGCGCACCGGAAGCACCAGTTCGGACTGCGTAGACGAGGCGCAGGCGATGTGACCTGGAAACGCATGCACATCCGCCACCAACTGTACCTTTCCGGTCCGCGCCGCGGCACCACAGACACCGCGCCCGAAGGGAATAACCAGACACCCGTGACCACCCTGATAGGGGCCTATTTTCAAAATGCCCGGATCTGTTACGCGATAGAACCCCGTCCAGTCAAACCGATCATCGGCGTGATGAACTTCACAGGCGATTGTCGCCATCAGAGCAACTTGATCTGTCTCGCCTGCGGTTAGGGCGACGATTGTCTTGGTCAGCGTATCGTAATCAACGGTCATGGGGGGGGGCGGGTCCGGTCAGTGATCTTGTAAACAGGTTCTACAGCACCGGACCTATGGTGGAATCGGCCCCGCGTCAAACGCGCTCAATCGCGATTGCAGTGCCCTCTCCACCACCGATGCAGATCGCCGCCACGCCGCGTTTCAGATCCCGCTTTTCCAACGCGTTCAGCAGGGTGACCATGATACGCGCCCCCGAAGCGCCGATAGGATGACCCAGGGCGCATGCACCACCATTCACATTTACCTTGTCACGCGTCAGACCCATCTCATGCATGAATGCCATCGGCACCACGGCAAAGGCTTCGTTTACCTCCCACAGATCCACATCATCATTGGACCAGCCGATTTTGGCCAAAAGCTTTTGCGCAGCGGGAACTGGCGCAGTCGTGAACAATCCCGGAGCCTGCGCATGGCTGGAATGACCCAGAATGCGCGCCCGAACCGAGAGGCCTAGCGCTTCGGCGGCTTCAGCTGACGCCAGAACCAGAGCTGCCGCCCCATCAGAGATCGACGACGCGTTGGCCGCCGTCACCGTTCCACCCTTGCGAAAAGCCGGTTTCAGCGAAGGTATCTTTTCCGGGCGGGCGGTTTTCGGCTGCTCGTCCGCGGACTGCGTGACCTCGCCTTTCCTTGTGCGGACGGTTACCGGAGTGATTTCACCGTCGAACGCGCCGCTGTCCTGCGCGGCCAGCGCGTTGGATAGGGACTGCAGGGCGTACTCGTCCTGCGCTTCGCGGGTGAACTGAAACGCCTCGGCACAGTCTTCGGCGAAAGTGCCCATCAGACGACCTTTGTCGTAGGCGTCCTCCAGCCCGTCCAGAAACATGTGGTCGACGACCTGAGCGTGCCCCAAGCGCGCACCCTCACGCATTTTGGGCAACAGGTAGGGCGCGTTCGTCATACTCTCCATCCCGCCTGCGATCATTGTGTTGGCATGGCCCAATGCGATCTGATCGAAGGCCATCATCGCAGCCTTCATCCCTGATCCGCACATCTTGTTGAGCGTCGTGGCCGGGACCTCTTGGCCCAAACCCGCTACAAACCCAGCCTGACGTGCAGGGGCCTGACCCTGACCGGCTGGCAGAACGCAGCCCATCAGCACTTCGTCAACCGTTTCAGCACCGGCACCCTGCAGCGCGGCCCGGATCGCGGCTCCACCCAGATCGGCGGCAGAAACACCATCGAACATTCCTTGAAATCCACCCATCGGGGTACGTGCTGCTCCGGCGATTACAACTTGCTTCATCTGGGCGCTCCTAAATTCTTGTCGTTCAATGGATACCGAATGGTAAGAATTCCCGTCTAGCGTATTTCTACGAGCGATTTCAGTTAAAGGACCGTCACGTATGGGCCTGTCGAGTACTACGACCAAAAATATTCAAATAATTACTGTACAATCCAACCGGATTGATGCCGCAATGGCCATTCAGTTCAAAGAAAACATGCGCACGGAAACCGAAGGTGGGTCTGTGCGTGTGGTTCTGGACCTCAGCGGCGTCGAATTTATCGATTCCAGTGGTCTGGGCGCTATCGTTGCCGCCATGAAACAACTCGGGGCTGAACGGCGCCTGGATCTGGCAGGTCTTCAGCCTTTTGTGGAAAAGGTGTTTCGTCTTACGCGCATGGACACAGTGTTCAAGCTTTACCCAACGATGGATGACGCACTGTCCGGTGCGCCGGATTGAACACAAGGAGAAACTGAACAGGCGTAAAGCTAATGTGTAACGGCATCAGTTTCGATTTGAGCTTCGCTGCGACCGAGGTCGAAGCAAGTTCTGGCATTGCCAAGTTGAGCCAGGCACTGTCCTCTAAAGGGCTGCCTTCACACAAAGCGGCTGATGTCAGAATTGCCCTGGCCGAAGCCATTAACAATGTCGTTGAACACGCCTATGCCGGAACCACGCCCGCCAGCGTAAAGGTACACTGCCGCCTGCATCAGAACTGGTTGGAAATCCTCATCTCGGATACCGGCAATCCCCTTCCTGGCTTTCGCGTACCAGAAGGTGCACCTGCACCTCTGGGGGAAAGACGTGAAGACCTGCCCGAGGGGGGATTTGGATGGTTTCTGATCCACCAATTGACCAGTGAAATCCGCTATGACCGTAGCGAAGGCTGCAACCGGTTGTCACTGCGATTCAGTTTTCTCGACGCGGATTAGGGCTATAAAACGTCACAATAAGGCCCTTTTCGAACCATTGTAGCGCCGCAAACAAAGATCAAAGTCTTAACTGTAGCTCAGATAGCTTCCCTCGGCATCGTATGTCACAGCCCCCACCCAGTGAACGATGCCGAGGAACTTCCCCTTTGATTTGACTGGACAATACCCGGACGCGCGATACCTTCTGCGCTATCACACGGGAAGGCAGCGCAATGCGGGATTTTCAGGCACCAGGCAGATCCGAAGTTTTTTCGACCGAAGGGATGTGCGCCACATCTCACCCGCTGGCAGCCCAAGCGGCCCTTGGCATTCTACAGCAAGGTGGCAACGCGATGGACGCAGCCATCGCCGGGGCAGTGCTTTTGGGATTTTGCGAACCACAAATGACCGGCCTGGGCGGAGATTGCTTTGTTCTGTACAACCGCGCCGGAGAAGATGAGGTTCGGGCCCTCAACGGCTCTGGCCGGGCACCGGCAGCAGCCAACGCTGGCAGCTTGCGCGATAAGGGACTGACTGCAGTTCCACTCAATACACCGGATGCGGTCACCATTCCCGGCGCGGTCGAGGCGTTCTGCCAGCTGGCCGAAACCGAGGGCAAACTTGGGCTGGACGCCATCCTGCAACCCGCCATCCGCTATGCAGACCAGGGCGTGCCGGTCGCCCCACGTGTGGCTTTTGATTGGGGCCCGGGTGCTAACACGTTGCAGGGGGCAGCCAGGAACCACTATCTGCTGAAAGGAGACGTTCCAAAGACCGGAGACATGTTCCGGTCCGCCGGGCAGGCAGAAGTGCTGCGCAGAATCGCCAAATACGGACGAAAGGCGTTTTACGCGGGCGAGGTCGCAGAAGATATTATCTCGACCCTGACGGCCATGGGCGGGGTACACACAGCAGAAGATCTGGACGCGACCGCCGCCACACCTACAGTTCCGGTCGCAGGGCACTATCGTGGCTTGGACCTGCTGGAACATCCGCCCAATGGCCAAGGTGCAACCGCCCTTTTGCTGCTGAATATCCTCAAGAACTTTGACCTCGGATCCATGGATCCGCTATCCGCAGAGCGTCTGCATATCGAGGCCGAAGCCTCAAAACTCGCCTACGATGCCCGCAACAGGTTCATCGCCGATCCGGATCATACGACACACGCAGACAGGTTTTGGGACCAGACAACAGCCGATCGGCTGGCAGAGCTTATCAATCCAAACCATGCCATGCCCGCTGCTGCCCCACTGACCGAAGCCATTCACAAAGACACTGTTTATATCACGGTGGTCGACAGGGACAGGATGGCGGTATCGCTGATCTATTCGATCTTTCATAGCTTTGGATCCGGTATCGCTTCTGAGAAATTCGGCATTCTGCTGCAAAACCGTGGGTCTGGATTTACGTTGCAATCAGGCCATCCGAACGAGTTCGGCGGCGGCAAACGTCCGATGCACACAATCATTCCCGGCATGTTGAAACAGAAAGGCAAAATCCTGATGCCCTTCGGTGTGATGGGTGGCGCCTTTCAGCCCACAGGGCATGCAAAGCTGGTCTCGCTACTAACCGACGATGAGTTTGCGCTGCAGCAGGCCATAGACACACCGCGCGCCTTTGCAGACGGACCTGTCTTGAAACTGGAACGCGGAATTCCGCGTAATGTTGCGCAACAATTATCCGAAATCGGCCACAAAGTTTTGATTTCAGAAACACCTCTTGGCGGGGCTCAAGCGATCCGAATCCAGAAGAGCGGCGTTTTGCAAGGCGCAAGCGATCCACGAAAAGATGGGTGCGCGCTTGGTTATTGACAGTATGGGCCCGGCTTCACCCACGCTTCCAATTTTAGTTCAAATGGAAATGCAACGGATATGCGCCGTTTTCAAACGGACCAAACATATCAGGGATATCCGGATGCTCGACCGGTTCTCCGGACTGGTCAGCAATCAGATTTTGTTCAGAAACATAAGCAACATAGAAGGATTGGTCATTTTCCGCCAACAGATGATAAAACGGCTGATCCTTGATCGGCCTGCTGTCTTCGGGAATGGCCTGATACCATTCTTCGGTATTTGAAAACTCTGGGTCCACGTCAAAAATCACCCCTCGGAAGGGATGTTTTTTGTGGCGGACGACTTGGCCCAGCCGGTACTTTGCTTGTGTCTTTAGCATCACGTTTGCCCCCAAAGGTCTTACTACCCGTTTCCTCATAGGAATGCCAATCATTGATCTAAAATAATGGGAAACAGTCTGTGAACCTCTTACTGACAGTGCTTGAAATCGTGGCCCCGGTCTTCCTCTTGGCGGGGATCGGGTTTGCCTGGGTCAAACTTGGCTTTGAATACAGGCTGCAATTTGTGACCCGCCTTGCGGTGATGCTCGCCGTGCCCAGCCTGATTTTCGTAGCCCTGATGCAAACCCAGATCCCACCCGGAGAGCTGACCCGGTTCACTTTGGCCGCCATCACAGGCCATGTCGGGCTGGCGGTCGCATTTGGCGTATTTGTCAGGGCCAGCAAGCTGGAAAGGCGCACCTATCTGGCGCCGCTGATATTCGGCAACACGGGGAATCTGGGCCTGCCTCTGGCCATTTTCGCATTTGGGCAGGCAGGCTTGGGTTTCGCGGTGATATTTCTGGCCGTTACCGCCCTGTTTTCCTTTACTTACGGGATCTACCTGGTGGCGGGAAAAGGCGCTTTCGGCAAGGTAGCACGTGAACCCATGGTTTGGGCTACTCTGCTGGGGGCGCTGTTTCTGTGGCAGGGCTGGCAAACACCTGTCTTCGTGACCAATACGCTGGACCTGCTGGGACAGATGGCGATTCCGATGATGCTGATCACGCTTGGTGTTGCGATTGCGCGGCTGACCACCAGAAAGCTAGGGCCAGCGGTCTGGCTATCGGCGTTGAAACTGGTCGTGTGTTTTGCCCTGGCATGGGCAATCGCAAAAGGGTTTGATCTGGATAACGTCGCGTTCGGCGTTCTGGTGGTGCAGATGTGTACACCGGTTGCCGTAACCTCATACCTGCTAGCCGAACGGTTCGAGGCGGATTCTGACGCGGTTGCGGGGCTGGTTATGGTCTCAACCCTGATGTCCGTCGGCGCTTTGCCTATAATTCTAGCTATTGTTCTGTAGCGATTGTGATTTCCTAATCGCTCAATCTGCGCTAGAATGAAGAAAAAAGGCACGAGGCACATGAGCAGAATTCTTATCGTACTCTTCGGGGTGCTGCTTTTGGCATCCTGCGGGGGTGGTTCTAACCAGCCACCCAGCAAGCTGAATGATGCATGCAGCATTGCGCGTGAACGGCCCGAATATATCAAGGCGTTCAAAAGCACCGAGCGGAAATGGGGAATCCCCGTTCACGTTCAGATGGCAACGATCTATCAGGAAAGCCGGTATCGCCACGATGCGCGAACGCCCCATCAATATGTTCTGGGTGTGATTCCGATGGGCCGTCAGAGCAGCGCCTATGGCTTCAGCCAGGCGCTGGACGGGACATGGGATGAGTATCAGCGCGAAACCGGCAAACGCCGGGCCAAGCGGGACCGTATCCGCGACGCTTCGGATTTCATCGGCTGGTACATGAACAAAAGCTATGAGCGGAATGGCATCCAGCCAAGCGACACGCGCAATCAGTATCTGGCCTATCATGAAGGCCATACCGGTTATGCCCGCGGCAGCCATTACAGCAAGACGTGGTTGCTGAACGTGGCCAATGATGTGGATGCGCGCGCCCGGATGTACCAGGCGCAACTGTCAGGCTGTCGTTACTGAACAAACAGCGGGTCAGCGATTGCCTGACCCGCTTCTGTTCTTGTTCGAAAACAAGCTGCTGCTTAGATTTTTTTCGGTATCAAGCTGACCCAGCAGAACCGTTGTCTGTCCGCCTGCATTATCGTGGATCACCCATTTTCGCAGCTCAACCGGATCGCCGGTGAACATCAGCTCAATTCGACCGGAGTCAGGGTTTTTCGGGTCCTGTGCTGTCACGACAGTGGCCGTTCCGTCAAAGTCATGCCCAACCACCATATTAGCCTGACCCAGATCGACATTCCGTGCCAGAACCAAAGACAGAGGTGTTCGCTTTAACGGATACTGCTCGGGCGGTTGATTGGATTTCGGATCGAATATCTGAACGGTGCCAGCGCGCGCCAACACAACGGCGCTGTCTGGCGGGTCATATTCGAACCGCATCTTTCCAGGCCGTGCGATCCACAGCTTTCCTGTGCTCAGTGAGCCATCCTCATTGACCTGTGTAAATGTCGTCTCGACAGTTTTCAGACCATTCAGGTAATTCGATATCTGCGACAGCGGCAGCTTGTCCGCCGCCCAGGCGGAGGGTGCGGCCAGTGTCAGTGCAAGGGCAAAAGCAATCTGTTTCATAAGACCCAGATAAGCGCTCTGCCCTTGTTATTAAATATCCTATTGCTCTGGCACCAGGATTTCGCGTTTTCCGACGTGATTTGCCGATGAAACAATGCCTTCATCCTCCATCTGCTCAACCAGACGCGCAGCTTTGTTATAGCCAATGGCAAGTTTCCGCTGGATATACGAGGTCGAGCATTTGCGATCCTTGATCACAATCGCCACAGCCTGATCGTAAAGGGCGTCTTCGCCATTGGTGTTGCCCCCGGTGTTCAAACCCAGAACAGCGTCGATATTATCAGCCTTTTCCTCGGTCGGTCCATCGACCACACCGCTCATATAATCCGGCGGGCCGAATTGCTTCAGATGGTTGACGATTTCCTCGACCTCTTCATCCGAGACAAACGGACCGTGGCAACGTGTGATCTTCGCACCACCCGCCATATACAGCATGTCACCCTGCCCCAGCAGTTGTTCGGCGCCCATTTCACCAAGAATGGTGCGGCTATCGATCTTTGACGTCACCTGGAAGGAAATCCGGGTCGGAAAGTTCGCCTTGATCGTGCCGGTAATCACATCGACCGAGGGGCGCTGCGTGGCCATGATCAGGTGGATACCCGAGGCCCGCGCCATCTGCGCCAGACGTTGGATGCAGGCCTCGATCTCTTTGCCCGCGACCATCATCAGGTCGGCCATCTCGTCGACAATAACAACGATATAGGGCATCGACTCGGGTGCGAATTCCTCGGTCTCGAACATCGGTTCACCCGTTTCGTCGTCAAAACCGGTCTGGACCGTGCGGCTGAACATCTCGCCCTTTGACAGCGCGTCTTTCACCCGGCCGTTATAGCCCGCGATGTTACGCACACCCATCTTGGACATTTTGCGATAGCGATCCTCCATCTCGCCCACGACCCATTTCAAGGCGACAACCGCCTTCTTCGGGTCTGTCACAACCGGAGAAAGCAGATGCGGGATGCCGTCATAGACCGACAATTCCAGCATCTTGGGGTCGATCATGATCAGGCGGCATTCATCCGGCGTCAGCTTATACAGCAGCGACAGGATCATCGTGTTGATCGCCACCGATTTACCGGAACCGGTGGTCCCCGCGATCAGCAGGTGGGGCATCTTGGCCAGATTGGCCACAACGGATTCACCGCCGATATCCTTGCCCAGCGCCAAAGGCAGCGCCTGATTGCCGTCTCCGAAGTCACGGCTCGAAAGGATTTCGCGCAGCACCACCATTTCACGGTTTTCATTGGGCAGTTCGATCCCGATGACCGAGCGGCCCGGCAGGGTCGAAACCCGCGCCGACAGGGCCGACATCGAGCGGGCAATGTCATCCGACAGACCAATAACGCGGCTGGCTTTCAAACCCGGAGCCGGCTCAAGTTCGTACATGGTGACAACCGGACCGGGGCGGACGCTGACGATCTCACCTTTGACGCCATAGTCATCCAGCACATTTTCCAACATCCGCGCATTCTCTTCCAGGGCCTCATCGCTCAGGTGATGGCGCTGAATGCTGGAGGGGTTGGACAGCAGGCCCAGCGGAGGCAGTTCGAAATCGGAGTGCTTTTCCTCGAACGACAACGCGGGCTGCGCCTCGGCCTGGGCCCGGCGCGAGGGCGGCGGGGTGCGGCGCACGGGTTGCGCAACCACAGGCTTACGCGGCTCGGCCACGGGGATTTTCATCGCTGGGCGGGCTTGCGGCATCTCATCGGCGTCATCCTCGAAAACGGCCTCGTCATCGAAATCTGGCTCGGGCGCAAAATCCTGATGCAGCGGTTCCTGCCATTCTGTTTCAGGCTTCGCTGACAGCATCGGCTCGGGCGGCAGCCCGGTTGATGTCACTGGCGGCTCTGGCGGCAGTTCGTCGGCATGACCTGCATTCAGGATCAACGGATCAGGTCCACGGCCCCGCCCTTTGGTCAGCGGCAGGTCGGGATCGGGCTCAGGAGCCATCTCTCCGACTGCAACCTTACGGTTGCGCACGGCGGCAGAAATCTTTGAACGGATACGGTCCTCGCCCGGCATTTCCTCGTAACCCGCGACAGGTTCACGGTCGATCAGCTCGGGTTCGGGCATAGGGTCCGGGCGACGGATCAGATCAGGAATGCGCGACAGAAGGCCGGTCTTTACCGGTTCGGGCGCTTCCAGAAGTGGCTCGTCGAAAACAGGGTCCGCAAAGGCAATCTCGTCGTCGAACACGGCCCCTTCGGCGCGGGCCATCTTGCGTTCGTCCCATTGGGCACGACGTTCGCGCGCAGCCTCCGCTGTTGCGGCAGCCCCACGGCCCAGCAGATTCATCAGTATGTCATAGGACATGACCAGCCCCAGCAGAAAGGCACGAATCCCCTTGCGCACGTCGTCCTTGGTGAAACCAAGAACAAACACACCCAGCGTCAGCATCCCAATAGCCATCGCCAGAGACATCAGCTTGACAATAAAATGCGAGGATATGGGCAACAAGGTCAGGAAGGCACCCATGACCGTATCCCCAAACAATCCACCCAGACCAAAACTATGCGTTACGCGCCAAGCCTCACCCGGCACTAATGTCGCCGCATAGACCGAGACAATGGCGATCCAGATCGGTGCAAATATCAGGCGCGCGACGGCACGATCTTCACCGAAATGCCCGGCAAAACGCACACCCCAGCCGATCAACACCAACGCGATGCTCCAACTGCCCCAACCGACAATCATGAACAATGGCGCCGCGATCGAGGCACCAACACGCCCCATCCAGTTTTGCACTGGTGCATCCGTCGACACCATCCAGTTCGGGTCATCCGGTGTGTAGGACCAGATCATTGCCGCCGAAGCCAACCCAAGTAGGATCAGGGCGATGCCGATCAACTCTTTGCTGCGCCTCTCGATGGCGGCCTGAGTCGTGCTGTCCAGCAATGGATCGCGGTTGCGCGCGTTATATGATGCCATTTTGCCCTCGTACCTCACGAATAAATGCAGTCGCGGAGCGTGATCAGCCCCTGCCGCATCTCTGTTTTTGGGGCCACCATAGCGACCCGGATAAATTGCTCGCCCGGGTTTTGCCCCGGATCACCTTGAGAAAGATATGCCCCCGGCAGCACCCGAACTCCGGTCTGCTGCCACAGTTTCAATGCGGTTTCCTCGCCATTCTCGACCGGCAGCCACAGAAAGAACCCTGCCTCGGGCGGCATATAGCCCTGGATGCCTGCAAACACCTGGTCTGCGATGGCGTATTTTTCCTGATAGAGCGCGCGATTCTCGTCCACATGCGCCTCATCGGCCCAGAGCCTTGCGGCGGCGGCCTGCAACGGCAGCGGCAATGGCGCGCCTGCATAATTGCGTAACTGCTTGACCCGCTTGATCGTTTCCGGCCCGCCTGCAATCAGGCCAGACCGCAGCCCGGCCACGTTCGACCGCTTTGACAGCGAGTTGAACAGGGTGATCCGTTCAGGATCAGCGCCCAGTTCCTTTGCGACCGTCAGAACACCTGTAGGCGCTGTGTCACGGTAGATCTCGGAATAGCATTCATCGGCGAAGATACGGAAATCATATGTCTCAGCCAGCCGGATCAACTCGGCCCAATATTCGCGCGTGGCAACTGCGCCCTGCGGGTTGGCTGGTGAGCAGATATAAGCGGCGACAGTGCGGTTCAGCACATCCGTGGGCAATCCCGCATAGTCCGGCAGATGATCTGTGGCCGCCGTGGCCGGGACAAAAACCGGATCAGCCCCGACCGAGATCGAGGCAACCATATAGACCTGATAGAACGGGTTCGGGCACAGAACGACCGGTTTTTGTCCGTATTTCTGTTCGGGGCACAGCGCCATGGCGGCGTTATACAACCCTTCGCGCGTCCCGTTCAGGGCCATAACCTGCGTGTCCGGATCCATCGTGACGCCATAACGGCGTGCAATCCAGTCAGTGATCGCACCGCGCAGCTCGGCCGAGCCCTCATTCGGCGGATATCCCTGAAAACCGGCAGCATTTTCCGCAATCACGTCGCTGACCCAGGCCGGAAAAGCGTGCATCGGCGCACCAATGGTCATGTGAATCACTTCACCGCCCGGTTGGTGATGATCCAACAGGGTGCGCAGGCGCGGGAATGCGTATTCCGGAAGGTTCGAAAACCGCTCGGGGAAATTCATAACTACTGCCTCAATATCGGGATCATTTCGCCCCGTTTTCAAGCAGGTTACAGGCCGGGCGGGGCTTCGTCCAGACAAAGCGGTGCCGAATCAGGGGATTGTGGCATTCAGGCCAATGCGGCCTCGGCCGCGGAACCAAGCCGCAAAAGCGCCTCTTCGGACCCCGGATAACCCATCATCATCAGCCCGCAGCCCGGTTTTCCGGTCGGCAAGGTCAGCGCTGCCAGCCCCATGAGGTTGCCGATCCGGGTGTTCCGCAAAGCCAGCAGGTTTTCGGTGACGTAATAGTCATGATCGCTCATCAGCCGTTCAAGATTGGGCGGCAGGATCGGTGCAGTTGGGGCCAAAACGGCGTCAAACCCGGCAGTGGCCACGTCCCATGCACCGCGACACGCCTTCAGCCTTGACCAGGCTGCAACATAATCGGGGCCCGAAGCATTTCGTCCAGCACGGAACCGTTCGAGTATTTCGGGATACATCACATCTGGGTTGGCCTCGATCACATCGCGCCACAGGCCATAGGCTTCGGTGGTGTAAAGAACCCCCGACAGCCCCATCGCGTCGGCTAGTTCAGGGACCTCAAGAGGCAGGATATCTGCACCGGCCTCACGCAACCGATCCAGGGCATCCTCGTAAGCGACACGCGGTTCTGCGCGCAAATCATCCTTGGCGACAGTCTGTAAATCCGCAAAACGACGCCCCTCTAGATTGGCTCCGCGCAAATCAGCGGGCGTACCGCCCTCCAGCATGGCCAGCATATGGGTCGCATCCTCGACCGAGCGGGCCAGCGGCCCAACGGTATCAAACCGCAGGCACAACGGGACTGTACCCTCCAGGCTGACCCGCCCGGCAGTGGTTTTCAGCCCGACCAGATTGTTCCAGGCTGACGGTATCCGCACTGACCCACCGGTATCCGAGCCGATCGCGCAAGCTGCCAACCCCCAAGCCACGGAAGCCGCAGCCCCCGAGGATGAACCGCCGGGAACCGCATCCTCATCATCTATGCAGGGCGGTGTTCCGGTGATCGGGTTCAGGCCCAGACCCGAGAAAGCCAGCTCGCTCATATGGGTTTTGCCAAGGCATACAGCGCCCATGGCACTGGCATTTCGCAGCACGACTGCATCAGTTTTAGGAACCCGGTCTTTCAGCAGTGCCGTTCCTGCCTCGGTGGCAGTCTCGGCAGTATCGAACAGGTCTTTCCAACTGATCGGCACCCCATCCAACAATGATCGGCGCAATCCCAGCTTGGCCCGTTCCTGCGCCGCCTCAGCCTCGGCTCGGGCGCGCGCTTCGGTCACGCGGGCATAGATTCGGTCGCGATGCGGGTGGGCTGCTATCGCAGTCAGAAAGGTCTCTGTCAGTTCAACCGGGTCAATCTGGCCCATGCCAATGCCCCGACCCAGATCACAAGCCGTCATCGACAACCAATCCTGCATCACTGCCCCCTTCGATTTCTGCATTCCCAGCGACGGTAGCGACAGGACCGCACATGGACAATCCCGAATGGGCGCGCATAGTGCGCAGCATGGAACAGAGCTCGGATATCCTGATCGTCGGCGGCGGCCTGAATGGCCCTGCTTTGGCTTTGGCACTGGCACAAACAGGGCACAGAGTTACCGTCATTGACGCGCTGGCCGAAAAGGTTCGCAAAAATGCGGCTTTTGACGGCAGAGCCTATGCGTTGGCCCTGGCCTCGCAGCGCCTGCTAGAGGCGATTGGGGTTTGGACACGGGTTGCCAAACACGCGCAGCCAATGCTCGAAATCAAGGTCACCGATGGCCATGCAGGCGCTGGCCCGTCGCCGTTTTTCATGCATTTCGACCATGCCGAGATCGAAGAAGGTCCGATGGGCTTTATGGTCGAAGACCGCCACCTGCGCCGTGCCTTTCTGGACGCGATGGCCGCGGAAAAGGCCATTACCCAGATCAGCGGCAAGACGGTAGTGTCACAGCAGACCTCGGGAACAGGCGTCAGCCTGACATTGGATGATGGCGTGGTCGTCAAGGGTGCGCTGCTGATCGGATGCGATGGGCGTCGCAGCGGCACAGCGGAACGTGCCGGGATCAAACGCACAGGATGGGATTACGGGCAGACCGCGCTCGTCTGCGCCATCGAACATGACTTGCCGCATCATGGCATCGCGCATCAGTTCTTCATGCCACCCGGCCCTTTGGCCATTCTGCCTCTAACCGGCAATCGCAGCTCTATCGTCTGGAGCGAGCGAACAGAAATGGCCAAGCGCATCAACGCCCTGCCCGAGGAGGACTATCTGCAGGTCCTGCGCCCCAGATTCGGCGATTTCCTGGGCGAAATCCGTCTGGCCGGAGATCGGTTTACCTATCCGCTGAACCTGACCATCGCCAACTCTTTCATCGGAGAACGGATGGCACTGGTCGGAGACGCAGCCCATGGAATGCACCCGATTGCAGGCCAAGGCCTGAATGCGGGCCTGCGCGACGTGGGCGCCCTGGCCGAGGTGCTGACCCTGGCCGGACGGCGCGGGGAAGATATTAGTTCGCCACTGGTTTTGGAGCGTTTTCAGGAATGGCGACGGTTTGATACCGCGTCTTTGGCGATGGCGACGGATGTGTTCAACAAGCTGTTTTCCAACGACAATCCTCTACTACGGATCGGACGGGATATCGGGATGGGCGTCGTCGGGTCACTACCCGGCCTGCGTCGCGGTTTCGTGCGCGAGGCCGCTGGCCTGACTGGGGACCTGCCAAAACTACTGCAGGGTCGGGCGATCTAGTCCAGCTCTCGCGCCTCATCCACCAACATGACGGGAATGCCATTGCGGATCGGAAAGGCCAAACCCGCCGCTTTTGACACCAGTTCCTGTTTTTCAGCGTCATAATGCAGCGTTGTATGCGTCTTTGGACAAATTAGCGCCTCAAGCATGTGGCGGTCAAAAGCGTGTTCAACGGTGGTCATTGTAGTGTTTCCTCATTCGCTCCGCCGCGCATGGCGAATTCAATCAGTGTCACCAAAGTCTCGCGCCGGGTGCGCAAACAGGGAGCCTCTAGCAAGGCTTGTTTTTCTTCCGGATCAAAATCCAGCAACATCGACAGCGAATTCACAAGCAGTTCATCATTCGCGTCTTTCAACATATCCCAATCAGCCGACAACTTTCGCGACGAAAAGAACTTTTCCAACAGCTTCATAAGCCCCACGCGATCAAACCCCTCGTCGTGCTCGACCTTGCCAAGATCACGGTCAAACCCGCGCCAGGTCACGTTACAACGGCGGTATGGGGTAAATGCATCCAACTCGGCCTGAATACGGAACCGGGAGATGCCAGTCAGAGTGATCAGATAGCGGCCGTCTTCAGTTTCGGAAAACTGCGTCACCCGCCCCGCGCAGCCAATTTGGTGCAGCTTGTTTTCGTTGCTTTGACAGGGATTCGGTTGAACCAACCCGATCAACCGTTCCTGGGTTTTCAAAGCGTCGTCCAGCATCTGCAGATAGCGCGGCTCAAATATATGCAGCGGCAAGCGCGATCGGGGCAGCAACAGCGCCCCGGGCAAAGGGAAAACGGATACCGTTTCCGGCAGATCAGCGGGATGCATCATGTACCCGAGTGTAGCTCTGATCCAGAATTAGGCAAATATCATCGAGCTGAGCTTGCGCCGCCCGTTCAGAACAATCGGATCATTAGGTTTGAGCGCATCAAATATCGTGAACAGCTGAGACTTGGCCGCGCCGTCGTTCCATTCACGGTCGCGGCGGAACATTTCCAGCAGCTGCGCCACCGCCTCTTCAACCTCGCCATTGGCATGCAGGGCCTGCGCCAGATCGAACCGTGCCTGATGATTGTCAGGATCGGCCTCAACCGCTGCGGTCAATTCGGCCACCGGGCCGGCATCTGCCGCTTGCTTGGCCAGTTCCAACTGTGCGTTTGCCGCTTCAAGCTCTGGCGATGTGGAAATCTCCGCCGGGGCACCGTTCAAAATTGCCTCGGCCTGCTCCAAATCGCCAGTGGCGATATGCGCGCGTACCAGCCCGCCATAGGCAGCGGCATGGTTGGGATCTTCGCCCAGAATGGCGGCAAAGGTCTGTGCAGCATCCGCCGCGGCACCTTCAGTCAACATTTCTTCGGCAGCCTCGACAGCATCGCCCAGTTGACCACCCGGGCTTTCGCCGCCTGTCGCCTCGATCACGCGATCGACAAATGCTTTGATCTCGGATCCGGGCACTGCGCCCTGAAATCCGTCGATCGGTTGGCCTTTGTGAAAGGCATACACGGTCGGGATAGACTGAACGCGCATCTGTGAGGCTATCATCTGCGCCTCGTCCACATTGACTTTGACCATCTTGACCGCACCCTTGGCGGCGGTCACAGCCTCTTCCAACAGCGGGCCAAGCGTTTTGCACGGGCCGCACCACGGCGCCCAGAAATCAACGATGACCGGCACGTCCTGCGAGGCTTCGACCACATCCGCCATGAAAGTGGCTTCGGTCCCGTCCTTGATCAGATCGGTGGCGGGGGTGTCTGCGCCGTTCAGAAGGTCCATGGCTGTCACTCTTTCGATTAAACTTGCGCTCTATATGCAGTCGCTTGACCCGGAAACCAAGGGCAGAGTTTCACGTCAGACGTCAAAGGTCGCAAAGACCGGGGCGTGATCACTGGGCTTTTCCCACCCGCGCGCGTTGCGCAGAACGCGGCTGGAATGGCCTGCATTCGAGATATCCGGCGTCGCCCAGACGTGATCCAGCCGCCGCCCCTTGTCGGCCACGTCCCAATCCCGCGCGCGGTAGGACCACCAGCTATAAAGCTGCCCTTCGGGGATGTCCTGCCGGGTGACATCGACCCAACCGCCTGAGTCCTGTGTTTCGGCCAAAGCCTCGACCTCGACCGGTGTATGCGAAACGACCTTGAGCAACTGTTTGTGCGACCAGACATCATCCTCACGCGGAGCGATGTTCAGATCACCAACCAGAATGGATTTTTCCGGCTTTTCCGCGTGGAACCAGTCACGCATATCGGTCAGGTAATCCAGCTTCTGGCCAAATTTCTCATTCACCTCACGATCCGGCACATCCCCGCCCGCAGGCACATAGAAATTGTGGATCGTCACACCGTTTTCCAGCCGCCCCGCGATATGGCGCGCATGGCCGAGATCTGCGAAATCCATGTCGCCCGCCTCGACCATCGGCAGGCGAGACAGGATCGCAACGCCGTTGTAGCCCTTTTGCCCGCGCGCAACCATGTGAGTGTAACCCAGTTCGGCGAACCCTTCGGTGGGGATCTTGTCCACCGGAGACTTGCATTCCTGCAGGCACAGAACATCCGGCGCCTCTTCGCGCAACAATTTCAGCACGATAGGCTCGCGCAGGCGGACCGAGTTGATGTTCCATGTGGCAAGAGTAAAAGGCATAGGGGACTCCTCTGTCGCGGTTGGCGCACCCTAACGCGGCGCATTCTCAGGTGCCATCGTAAAAGAAAATATCAGGACGGATGCCCTGATGATTGGGGCGCATCATCGCAAATCTCGTACCAATGCGGTATCTCAGATACGGATTCGTGAAACTGGACTTTCAGATCAAACGGAGTGTCCAGCGCATTAGCCGCAATCGGAAAACTGTCCGCATCAGCCAGAATTTCACCAAGCGACGTCCCACAGGTATCGCAGAAACACCTGCCATATTTATAGGGCGGTTCAGGCTGGTAAGTGACAACTCGGTCCTTACCGTCCAGCCAAACAACATCATCTTTCTTGACGAAGACAACAGTGCTTGCACCTGCCTTCCGACAACGCGAACAATGGCATGTTCCCATAACCGAAGGTTCACTGGTAAGTTGGAATTTTACGGCGCCACACAGGCAACTTCCATGAATCACTTTCGCCTCCAATTTTGCATTCCAGAAATAGAACATTACATGAACATATACTTTGTCGCAATCCGCTAGGAGCCGCAAAACATTTTGCAGCACAAACAAAAAAGGCCGGGCCATCAGGCCCGGCAGTCCAACAGGGAGGTACATGTCATTACCCGGACATGTACGGGTTGGGAGTAACTTAAAGATGTCTACAGGGTATCACTTTGATCCAAGTCAATCCACATCAAGTTACGA
The DNA here is from genome assembly GCF_059610505.1 of Ruegeria sp. CDSC079. NCBI lineage: Bacteria > Pseudomonadati > Pseudomonadota > Alphaproteobacteria > Rhodobacterales > Roseobacteraceae > Ruegeria > Ruegeria sp. CDSC079. The sequence continues at coordinate 81,190 of NZ_JBXWNT010000008.1, read as the reverse complement.
TACCAAGCGATATCCACCCGATTCTGTGACCAAAAGGCGCGCGTTGGATGGATCGGGCTCGATCTTCTGACGCAGGCGATAGATATGAGTTTCCAGCGTATGTGTGGTGACACCGGCATTATAGCCCCAGACCTCATGCAGCAGAATGTCACGGGCGACGACACCGTCGGCGGACCGGTACAGGAACTTGAGGATATTGGTTTCCTTCTCGGTCAGGCGAATCTTGCGGTCTTCGTCGGTGATCAGCATCTTCATCGCCGGCTTGAACGTATAAGGCCCGAGCACAAATACCGCGTCTTCTGATTGTTCATGCTGGCGAAGCTGCGCACGGATACGAGCCAGAAGGACCGGAAACTTGAACGGCTTGGGAACATAGTCATTGGCACCAGCATCCAGACCCAGGATGGTGTCCGCGTCACTGTCATGACCGGTCAGCATCAGGATCGGGCTTTTCACACCTTGCTTGCGCATCAGGCGGCACAGCTCGCGCCCATCCGTGTCGGGCAAGCCAACATCCAGAATGACCAGATCGTAAATCGCCTCGCGAGCCCGCTCCATGGCTGATGCCCCGTCCGACGCTTCGAATACATCAAAATCCTCGGTCATCACGAGCTGTTCGCTCAACGCTTCGCGCAGATCCTCATCATCATCCACTAGCAGGATTTTCTTTAGCTGTGCCATATCCGGTCCTCCTAAGCCCTTTTCCACCACTTGCGCGCGAAAGATGCAATCAACAAGGTTTGCTGCAACCGTTTCACGCCCTCGTGTCTCAGGATGAGGAATTGTTTCACATTTCCTTTTGATCAGGCTACATGAAGGGCTGATCGTTACAGGGTAACAACAGATGAGTCTTATCCCGGATATCTCGGAACTGCTTGCTCGGGCACGGGCTGACCTGCGCATGGGCTTGCCGGTCGCCCTGACGGATGACACCGGCTTTAGCGTACTGGCCATTGCGTCGGAAACGCTGAGCGCACAGCGGCTTGCCGACTTGCAAGGTCTGGGTGGCGATCCTGTTGTCGCAGTGACTGTCCGACGGGCCGAGACATTAAAGGCACGGGCCTATGACGGTGACCTGGCACGTGTGATCGTTCCGGCAGATGCCGATGTTGCCTGGGTACAGGCGGTGGCCGATCCCTCGGACGATCTGAACGCGCCTATGAAAGGCCCACTGATGACAGAGCGTCAGGGCAACGCCAATCTGCATCGCATTGCCATTGCTTTGACCAAGTCAGCCCACCTTCTGCCGGCGGCAATCGTTGTTCCTGTCCACGACGGCCGAACCTTCGCTACTGCACATGGCCTGACATGTATTGACCATACCCGCGCCGCGCCACATCTGTCGGATCGAAGCATTTTGAATGAGGTCGTCGCCGCCCGACTGCCGATGGAGGTATCCGAAGCCGGGCGCCTGCACGTTTTTCGCCCTGAAGATGGCGGCGAGGAACATTACGCAATCGAGATCGGCCGCCCCGACCGCAGCAAACCGGTATTGGCTCGGCTGCATTCGGCCTGCTTCACCGGTGATCTGATGGGCAGCCTGAAATGTGATTGCGGCCCACAACTGCGTGGGGCCCTGGCCCAGATGGGGTCTGAAGGGGCAGGAGTACTTCTGTATCTGAATCAGGAAGGCCGCGGGATTGGCTTGGCCAACAAGATGCGCGCCTATTTCCTGCAGGATCAAGGGTTCGATACAGTCGAGGCCAATCACCGTCTCGGGTTCGAGGATGACGAGCGCGATTTCCGTCTGGGCTCGGATATCCTGAAATTGCTCGGCTTCAGTTCCGTAAGGCTGTTGACCAACAACCCCGCCAAGATCGCGATGATGGAGAAGACCGGCATCGCCGTCACCGAACGCGTCCCGCTGAAAGTCGGCGAAACTGCCCATAACCGCGACTATCTGGCCACCAAAGCAGCCAAGTCGGGACATTTGCTGTGACACCCGCAGATCTGGTTCTAACCCGACGCGGCGTTCGTTTTCGCGGCGGGTATTTTCCCTGTTCGATCGGGAAAGGTGGGTTAAGCAACAGCAAGCGTGAGGGGGACGGCGCCACGCCGACCGGCTGCCTCAACATCGTTGGTATGCTGTACCGGCCCGACCGGCTCGCAAGACCGTCGCCTTGGGCCATCCCAATCGGTCCTCAGGACCTCTGGTCAGATGATGTGGAAGACACGCAGTACAATCATATGGTCAGCGCACCCTATCCTTTCAGCCACGAAAAACTCCGCCGCGCGGACCCGCTTTACGATCTGGTTCTGATCACTGACTGGAACTGGCCCAATGCGGTGGCCGGGCGCGGTTCAGCAATTTTCCTGCATCAATGGCGACGGCCTGGTTTTCCTACAGAAGGCTGCGTTGCCTTTCGGCGCGACCATCTGCGGTGGATCGCACGTCGAATCGAGCCAGGCACGCGGCTGATTATCCCTCAGGCTTAACTCGTTCGCCGAAAATGGCCGAGCCGACGCGCACATGGGTCGCGCCAAGTGCAATGGCCTGCTCGAAATCGCTGCTCATCCCCATGGATAGCCCTTTCAGACCATTGCGTTCAGCTATCTTGGCAAGCAAGGCGAAATGCAGAGATGGCTCTTCCTCGACAGGTGGAATGCACATCAGGCCCTGAATCGGAAGGTCGAGCCCGCGGCAATCGGCAATAAATGCGTCTGCCTCAGTGGGCAGAATTCCTGCCTTTTGATCCTCTTCACCGGTATTGACCTGAATGAACAGGTCCGGGCAAGTGCCGACCTCTTGCGCGAGCCGGGCCAGAGTATTGGCCAGTTTGGGGCGGTCAACAGAATGGATCGTGCTGAACAGATCCAACGCCTGACGGGCTTTGTTCGTTTGCAACGGCCCAATCAGATGCAAATCGACATCCGGATATTGCAGCTTGAATTCCGGCCATTTTCCGACGGCTTCTTGAACCCTGTTTTCACCAAAACAGCGATGCCCTAAAGCAAGCACTTCCGCTACACGCTCATTCGGCTGAACCTTTGACACGGCGATCAGCTTCACGGCCCCGACGTCCCGCCCCGAGGCAGTTTCGGCTTTGGTTATCCGGGCAGATATTTCTTGCAGCGACATTTGGGTCCTCGATCAGTTATGGGCGAAGAAAAACACTATGTCGGACAAAAAGAAAAGGGCAGGTCCGAAGACCTGCCCTTAAACCTTGCGGCTCAGATCAACTTAGAAGTTGAACTGTGCACCAAAGTCGGCACGTGTGGTCGAGTCGTCGCAGACGTCACAGTCGCTGACACCTACACCACCGCGCAGCGATACACCGCCACCCAGGTCGTAGATGGCGCCGATGCCGTACTGCTGCGTGTCCGCATCAGCGTTACCGTCACCGTAGGCGAAGGTCAGAGTGGTCGCGGCGCCAACATTGTAGGCACCCGATACACCCCAAGCAGTGCCGTCGGTGGCGTCAACTTCGGTTTTATCGTCAGCAACAAACAGCGTACCCGAGAAGTCGCCGAATTCTGCACCCAGGGTGAAGACCAGCAGGCTTGGATCGTCGCCACCAGTGCCCGCGTCAGTTTGACCATAGGCCAGCGCTGCAGTGATGTTGTTGAAGGTGTAAGTCGCGCTTACGTCCCAACGATCCGCGTCGGTTGTGCTGCCACCACCGTTAAAGATAGTTGCTTGGTCGTACGACGCACCAAAGGCGAAATCACCAACTGCGTACTGGAAGAACACAGCGTTCGAACCCGAACCGGTCGACGAGTAACCCAGGAAGCTATAGTCAACGGCAGAATACTGACCGATGAAGTTTTCCAGGCCAGGCTCGTTACCGTAGTAGTTTGCCAAGTTGTCGAAAGAACCAGCAACGTTGCCGGCGTCAACACGCAGACCACCGTAGATGACCGAGAAGCGCGCGCCGTTCAGGCCAGCCGAGTTGGCTTCGCCGGTGGACGAGTCTTCGTCAGCCTGCAGACGTACACGAGCCGAGAACTCAACGCCGCCATCGGTTTCGGCTGTGCCGTCGATGTTCAAGCGGAAGCGCGAGACCAGGATTGCGTCGTCAGTGTCGTTCGCGAACACGTTAACGTTCTGAACAGTTGCACTACTTGCAGTAGTGGTGGTGGTAGTGGTGGTGGTGGTGGCCGCTGTGCGGTCCTCCTGATAACCAATACCAAAACGGCCGTAGCCGCTGAACTTAACTTCGGCCGCTGCAACACTTGCGGTTGCAATCAGTGCGGTCGATGCGAAGAGAACTTTTTTCATCTTGTTTCCCTCGGTTTCAAAAGTTTTTTAACTCGACACGTGCTTAGGCACATGTCTCAGCACGGGAACCGTTTCGCCCTTTTTGCCCCTGTCACGCAAGCTTGGCATAAAAACTGACGCGCATTGGCCTAGAATTGGTGCAAGGATGCCACAGTCTGATTTGCCCACTGAATCAACCCCGAAGCCTGCTCTGGATGTGACAAGATTAAGCTTGTTGACGAACCAGACCTTGTCTAGGAGTAACGTGAATAACCTAAAACCAACGAAACGGAACCTGTCCAACATGCGCCTGCAGACAATTTTCGGTTTGATCATAGTGACAGCCGCGGTGTCGGCTTGCGGACAGAATCGCAACGCAGAACCCAGTGCAACGCCACTCAATGTGGATGGCGGTCGCTCGGACGAGCGTGAGCTGAACGATCCGAATCGCTCAACGATCTGGGATGTATTCAACACCGCAGACGCCGAGCAGGTTACCAATGTGAACCGCTATCTGTGGGCTGCCTCGCTGGATGTCCTTAACTTTCTGCCTGTGCAGGAAGTCGATCCCTTTACCGGTGTAATCGTAACAGGTTACGGCACGCCTCCGGGTGGCGGACGGCAATACAGGGCCACGGTTCACATCAGCGATCCCGCCCTGGCGGCACGATCCTTGTCGGTTGCGCTGCAGACCAGCGGGGGTGCCCCGGTCAGCGCGGCAACCACACGCGCAATCGAAGATGCAATCCTGTCCCGCGCCCGTCAGCTGCGCATTGCGGACAACAAGCTCTAGCAACCCGCTTCAAATCACAATATTACCACGCCGGGTTCATGCCCGGCGTTTTCATTACGAAGGACCGCACAATGTCGCGCTATTCGGCCACCGAAATCGAAGCAAAATGGCAAGAGGCCTGGGACAAGGCCGGAATCTTTACCGCCAACCACAAGGCGGACAAGCCGAAATACTATGTGCTTGAAATGTTCCCCTACCCGTCTGGCCGCATCCATATGGGACATGTGCGCAACTATACGATGGGCGACGTAATCGCGCGCCACAAGCTTGCGACCGGCCATAACGTGCTGCACCCGATGGGATGGGACGCGTTCGGGATGCCTGCAGAAAACGCTGCGATGGCTATTGGCGGTCACCCGAAAGACTGGACCTATGGCAACATCGCCGACATGCGCAGCCAGATGAAGCCTCTGGGCCTGTCCATCGACTGGTCCCGCGAATTCGCCACCTGCGACCCAGAATATTACGGCCAGCAACAGGCGCTGTTCCTGGATATGCTGCAGGCCGGTCTGGTTTACCGCAAGAACGCAGTGGTGAACTGGGACCCGGTCGATATGACCGTACTGGCCAATGAACAAGTCGAAGGCGGGCGCGGCTGGCGCTCGGGCGCATTGGTTGAACGGCGCGAGCTGACGCAATGGTTCTTCAAGATCAGCGATTACTCTGAGGAATTGCTGGATGCGCTGGACACGCTGGAGAACTGGCCGGCAAAAGTGCGCCTGATGCAGGAAAACTGGATCGGCAAGTCGCGTGGATTGCAGTTTGGCTTTGAACGCGTCGATAGTGGTGAGCCAATCACCGTCTATACAACGCGCCCCGATACGCTGATGGGGGCGTCTTTCGTCGGCATCTCGCCGGACCATCCGATTGCCAAGCAACTTGAGGCCGAAAACCCCGAAGTTGCTGAGTTCGTTGCCGAATGCCGCAAGGGCGGCACCACGGAAGAGGCCATAGAGACCGCCGAAAAGCTGGGCTATGACACTGGTATCAAGGTCAAACACCCGCTGGATCCGAATTGGGAGCTGCCGGTCTGGATCGCCAATTTCATCCTGATGGATTACGGCACCGGCGCCATCTTTGCCTGCCCGGCCCACGACCAGCGCGACCTGGATTTCTGCCGTAAGTACGGTTTGCCCGTCGTCGACACGTTCTTTGCGCTTGATAATGACACGCCGGTCGACAAAACCGCATTCGTTCCGCCGAAAACCGAAAAAGTCCGCTGGGTAAACCATTTTGCCGGGCTGACCGACGCCACGGGTGATGACGCAATCAACACCACCGTCGATTTCGCCGAAAAAGCGGGTTGGGGCGAAGGCGTTACCAAATACCGTCTGCGCGATTGGGGTCTGTCGCGTCAGCGCTATTGGGGGTGCCCGATTCCCGTGGTGCATTGCGAATCCTGCGGCGTGGTGCCCGAAAAGAACGAAAACTTGCCGATCCGCCTGCCCGACGATGTCACTTTTGACAAACCGGGCAATCCTCTGGACCGCCACCCGACCTGGCGCGACTGCGCCTGCCCGTCTTGCGGTGCGCCATCCAAGCGAGAAACCGACACGATGGATACGTTCGTCGATTCGTCGTGGTATTTCGCCCGCTTTACGGCTCCGCACGCGGAAACGCCGACCGATCTGGCCGAGGCTGAATACTGGATGAATGTCGATCAGTATATCGGCGGCATCGAACACGCTATCCTGCACTTGCTCTATTCCCGCTTCTTTGCGCGGGCGATGCAGATCACTGGCCATTTGCCGAAAAAGGCCATCGAGCCCTTTGATGCCTTATTTACCCAAGGCATGGTCACGCACGAGATTTATCAAACCCGCGACGCCAATGGCCGTCCGGTCTATCACCTGCCCGAGGATGTGACCGACGGCAAACTCGCCGACGGCACGGAGGTCGAAATCATCCCCTCCGCCAAGATGTCGAAATCCAAGAAAAACGTGGTCGACCCGGTCAGCATTATCTCGGCCTTCGGCGCGGATACCGCGCGCTGGTTCGTGTTATCCGATTCACCGCCCGAGCGGGATGTGGAGTGGACAGCATCAGGCGCAGAGGCTGCATTCAAGCACCTGAACCGTGTCTGGAACCTCTGCGACAAGATCGGCGCGATGGACCCCGAGGCAAAAGGCGACGGGGATCAAGACCTGCTGCGCGAGATGCACAAAGCCATCCATGACGTGACGCTTGGTGTTGAAAGCTTCGGCTTTAATGCCGCCATTGCAAAGCTCTATGCGTTTACCAATACGCTGGCAAAATCCAAAGCGGGTGCAGCGGCCCAAAAGCAGGCGATAAAGACGCTGGCACAGTTGATGTCGCCGATGACACCACATCTGGCTGAAGATATCTGGGCGCATCAGGGCGGCGAAGGTTTGATCGCAACAGCCGCCTGGCCCGTCGCGGACGAAGCTATGCTGGTCGATGACACTGTAACCCTGCCGATCCAGATCAACGGCAAACGCCGCGCGGAAATCAGCGTTCCAAAAGATATGGACAAGGCAGAGGTTGAAAAAATCGCGCTCAGCACCGAAGCTGTGCAAAAGGCACTGGACGGTGCCGCGCCGAAGAAAGTGATCGTTGTTCCAGGTCGGATCGTGAATGTCGTTGTTTAATCGCAGAAGCCTTTTGTTGATGCCGCTGGCTGCTTGCTTGCTGGCGGCCGCATGCGGGTTCCAACCCGTTTACGCGCCGGGCGGAACAGGTGAAGCATTGCATGGTAAAGTTGCTGTTACTGAGCCAAATTCCGTGGAAAGCTATTTGCTTGTCCAGAATTTGGAACAGCGGCTGGGCCGGGATGCGAGCGCACAAAAGCTGTATGATCTGGATGTTAAGGTTGCTACGGCCACGCAATCTGCAGCGATCACGACTACCAACGAGACGAACCGGTATACAATCGAAGGGCGCGCGGAATTTTCCCTCAGGTCCGCTGAAACCGGGCGGATTCTGGTATCAGGAAATGTCCATGATTTCGTGGGCTATTCCGCTGCAGGCTCAACCGTCTCGACGCTTGCGGACGAACGTGACGCGACCGAGCGGCTGATGATCATCCTGTCCGATCAAATCGTGAACCGCCTTTATGCAGCACCGGGCCTGACCCAATGAAGCTCAGCCCGCGCGAGGCTGAGGGGTATTTCGCCAGACCGGACGCGGGCAAGGCAGGGTTGTTGATTTACGGATCCGATGCGATGCGTGTGGCCTTGAAACGGCAACAGGTCTTGTCAGCCCTGCTGGGAGAAGGCGCCGAAGAGGAAATGCGCCTGACCCGAATGCCAGGTGGTGATCTGCGCGGGGAACCGGCTCTGTTGCTGGACGCGGTCAAGGCTGTCGGGTTCTTCCCCGGCCCACGTGCAGTTTTCGTCGAAGATGCAACTGATGTCGCCGCCCCTGCCATCATTACCGCATTCGAGGATTGGGCAACGGGCGACGCTCAGATCATCGTGACTGCTGGGCAGCTCAAACCCAGTTCAAAGATCCGTAAGGCATTCGAGTCGCATCCCGCAGCCTATGCCGTTGGGATCTATGACGATCCGCCCTCTAGGGCCGAGGTTGAACGGGTTCTGGCACAGGCCGGAGTCAATAACATTCCACCGGATGCAATGTCGGCCATCACCGAACTTGCCACGGCCATCAGCCCCGGGGACTTTACGCAAACCATTGAAAAATTGTCTCTTTACAAGCGCGGAGACGATACTGAATTGGCTCTCGAAGATATCGAGGCCTGTGCACCCAGCTCGACCGAGGCCGCTCTGGACGATGTCCTGAACGTGGTCGCCGAAGGCAGAGCCGGAGAGATTAGCCCGCTGATACGACGGCTGCAATCGCAAGGTACAAATGCGGTCAGCCTGTGTATCGGAGCAACCCGGCACTTTCGAACGCTTTACGCCTGTGCCGCCGATCCCGGTGGTGCGGCACAGGGCGTCGGCAAGTTGCGCCCACCCGTCTATGGAAAGCGGCGTGATCGTATTCTGCGGCAAGCACAGGGATGGGGGGCACCCAAACTGCAGACCGCTTTGACCGTTCTGACTGATACGGATCTGTCATTGCGGTCAGCTGGGCAAACGGCCCCAGCCATGGCTTTGGTCGAACGTGCCATGATCCGTCTGGCGATGCTGGCAAAGTCGCGTTAAGCGGTCCGCGCCAGCCAGTTTGCAGCTGATCTCCCGGCCCATCGCCCTGTCGCCAGACAGGCAGTTAGCAGATACCCACCAGTCGGAGCTTCCCAATCCAGCATCTCGCCGGCACAAAACATTCCGGGCCTGGATTTCAGCATCAACCCTTCGTCCAAAGCGCCTTGCCGAACACCTCCAACGGTTGAGATTGCCTCATCCATTGGCCGCAACCCCGCGTGGCTGAGGGGCAGAGATTTCAACGTTTCGACACTCAGACCGCTTCCCCTGTTCATCTCGTGATACAGAGCGATCTTTTGCGGAGACAGATGCAGAGATTTCTTCATCCATTGCGACTGCGTCGTCTTGGATTTCTTGGTTGCAATTTTCTGCTGCAAGGTAGTTACATCCAGATCGGGAACCAGATCAACACTCAACGGCGCTCCTTCTCGCAAAGCGGGCGTCAGGGAATAGAGCCCTCCGCCTTCAAGGCCTTTGGATGAAATCGTCGCCTCGCCGCGACTGATCACACCCCCGGCAGTCCACCCAACGGATTTGATCGCAGCCCCGTAATGCGGCTGCATATGTGCGCTCCAATCCACTGACAGGGCCGAGTTCGCCGGGGCAAATGGCGACAGGTCGACACCCGCCCCTTGCAGCAGCGGGGCCCAGGCGCCATCCGATCCCAACCGCGCCCAGCTTGCGCCGCCCATCGCCAGAATGGTCGCGTCTGCCTTGATCTGCTGGAGGCCTTCCGGAGTGTCGAATTCCAGGGCATCGCCGTTCCAGCCAGTCCACCGCCACCGGGTCTTGATTTGCACCCCCGCCGCATCAAGCCGCCCCAGCCACGCCCGCAACAGTGGTGAGGCCTTCATCGCCTTTGGAAACACCCGCCCGGTTGAGCCTGTAAACACCTCTTGCCCCAGATCGCGCGCCCAGTCCTGAACGGCGGTGGCATCAAACTCCGCCAGCATGGGGCGCAGCCACTCAGCACCGGGGCCATAAGACAACAAAAGTGTTTCGAGCGATTCATCCTTGGTCAGGTTCAGGCCGGACTTGCCCGCCATCAAAAGCTTTCGGGCGACCGAGGGTTTGGCCTCGGCCACCAGCACATCATGACCTGCGGCGGCCAGTTCACCCGCCGCCATCAGGCCCGCTGGCCCGCCTCCGATCACGACGGCTTGTGCCATTGCTGTCCTCTTGCCTTTTGCGCCCTGCGGCGCGACGTTACGCTGATATGACCGACCGCGACCCGATCTGCCCCCTCTGCGACCGGCCGATCCCCGATGGGAACGGCAGCCAGCACCATCTGATCCCAAAACTGAAAGGGGGCAAGGGCGGTCCCACGGTTTTTCTGCATGTGATCTGCCACAAAGAGATCCACGCCACCCTGACCGAAGCGGAACTGGCGCGGGATTTCAACACGGTTGAAGCTTTGCGCACCCACCCTCGTCTTGAGAGATTCCTAAACTGGGTCCGCAAACGCCCCGCCGGGTTTCGATCGAAAGTGCCAGGAAAACGGCGTGGCCGGTGATCAACCCGGCAGGACCGGGTCGCCAAAGGCATCATGGCCGGGCTGGGCCAGGCCCTGCATCTCGAGCCCGCGGAAATCGGGAGTCCGAACAAACGCGGCCCCGGCGGTGTGCTGAAACTCAAGCGTGGTATAGGGGCGTTTCCAAAGCCATTCGCGGTTCTCAACAGACCACAGGTCAGCATTAGGGGGAACCTCGTCGGTGAAGGCATAAAAGTGCAGATCGAACCCATATTGTGCCACATCCTGCACAGATAACAGCTGCATCCCCTGTGCACGACAAAAGGAATCCTCGGCCGCGATGTTCCCGGTGCGCAGGGTGATTTGTCCAATACGCGCATCCGCGAAAGGGGTCTTGGGATCGGCGATACCGTCCGGGCGATTGCCACGGAAATCGTGTTGCAGCAGTTCGATCACGAAACCCTCGGGATCAGTCAGGTGGCACATATAGCCGATATCCAGAAACTGGTCCGGCTCTGAAACCTCGATGTCTTTTTCGCGCAGATAGGCGGCGGCCAGATCAACATCCGGCAGGGTGATGCCGATCTTCCAATATCTCTGGCCCCGATCATGTGTGTACCCGCCCCCGCCGGGCATCAAAAGCAGATCGGCATCCTGCCCGACATATCCCAATCGCAGGCTTGCGCCCTGCCGGCGTGCAGTCATACCCATTGCATCCCCGTAAAACTCGGCAAGACGATCCGTGTCAGCCACGCGCAGACGCAGGGCAGACAACCTCATGAACATAACCGCGCGATACCGGTCGCAATTTCAGGATTGGCGGCGACGCTGTCAGCCACCAGATCAAGGGAGGTCTGCATCAGGTCTTCAGGTGCAACTACGCGATCGACCAGCCCAAAGGCATAAGCCTCATCCGCAGTGATCTTTTGCCCGGCCATCAAGATCATCTTTGTCCGAGCCGGACCGATCAGGGCCGCCATGCGTGCGGGATCAGAGGGTTGTGGCAGAAAACCCAGCTTCATCACCGGATAAAAGAACTTGGCTTCCGGTACGGCGATGCGGATATCGCAGGCCAGAACCATGCCATTGGCCCCACCAGCCAGCGTTCCGTTCAGTGCGGCAACCGTCAGGCAGGGTAACGCGGCGATAGCAGCCGACAACCGCTCCCACAGATCCGAGGTCGCCAGGCCGGCGCGCGCCTCTTCCAGATCGGCGCCGGCGCTGAACACTTTGCCAGCCCCGGTCAGGATCAGCGCACTTGCGTCGGTCGCGGCCTCGGCAATCTCGCACAGCTCGGTCAGCATCGCAGCGGTCAGCGCATTTGCCTTGTCGGGGTTGTTGAGCGTGACTGTCCACAGCCCGTCCGCCTTGTTCAGTTCAATCACGTCAATCCAACCCTTTGCCGAATATCCTCGCGCCGCAGCGAAATTTCGGTTCCCAGAAACTCATCCGCGTCTGACGAACACATCCACAACAGCGCCCGCGCCGGCCAATCGGCGGGGATATGATCGGTCCAATCCAACTGGCTGACGGCGTTGATCCCGCTGGCCTTGATGACCCGCTGCATATCGGTTGCAACCGTGCCGGGCGACAGGCCCATGGCGCGGATCTCATTTGAGGATTCCTCAAGATGCAGACATTCCGTCAGCATCTTGGCACCGGCCTTCGATGCGCAATAATGGCTCCAGGCCTCGACTGGGTTCGACGCCGCACCGGAAGAGACCGTCAGGACAGTCCCCCCACCCGCAGCGCGCATAACCGGCAGCGCGGCACGCATTCCGTGAAATACACCCTTGAGGTTGATGTCGATCACCTTGCCCCATGAGGCAACATCAGCGCTGGATAAATGGAAGATCGGGTCTATGACACCCGCATTGCCGATCAGAACATCCAGTCCGCCAAACTTGTTTACACACTCTTCCACGGCCAGCTCGACCTGGGCGAAGTCACTGACGTCGCAGGCCAGTGCAATAGCGTTTTCACCAAGCGACGACGCCAGTTCCTGAATTTGATCCCGATTACGCGCCACTAGCACGACATTAGCCCCTGCTGCGGCAAATACGCGCCCTGCCTCGGCCCCGATGCCGCGACTGGCCCCAGTGATCAGTACGGTTTTCCCCTGCATAAGGTTCCAGTACCTCCATTGTCCTGAGAATTAATGAACCTCTATCCTGCGAACGGGGAATGGGTCCAGCCCTTCCCCCTTGACGCCCGCCGCCACCGGCATCACCATGCGCGCAAATTTGATCAAGAAGGGTTCTATGATGTCCGTTTTTCTCCGCCGCACCTGCGGCGCAGTTCTGGCCTACACTGTCATTTCGCAGGGGGCGCTTGCCGACGTTACTCCACAGGAAGTCTGGGATGACTGGCAGTCCTATCTGGCGCAGATGGGCTATACTGTATCAGGTGACCAGACAGATACCGGCAATGGTATCACCATCGAAAACCTGACGATGTCGATGGATCTCCCGGAAGAAGAGGGATCGTTCAGCATGGCCATGCCTGAAATGACCCTCACCGACAATGGCGACGGGAGCGTCAATATTGGTGTCCCGGAAAGTTTCCCCATGACCGTCACCGGCAATGTCGATGGTCAGGACGAGTCATTTACAGTCGATATCGAATACCTCCACAGCGGGCTTGTTATGACCGTCTCTGGCGATCCGGATGATGTGACTTACGATTACTCTGCAGACAGCCTTGGAATCAAACTGGGTAACATCGAAGTCGACGGTGAAACGTTGCCGCCCGAAGTGGTTGGTGGCTACCTTGAAATGGCGGATGTGAGCGGCAGCTCGCAAATGAAGATCGGCGAAAACCGCGATGTCGACCAAAGCTTTACGGCATCAGAGATGACCTACAGCTTGGCATTTCAGGATCCCGAAAGCGACGACGCTGGAAAATTCGACGGCACGCTTGGCGATCTGGCCTTCGACGGCACCAGCATTATCCCTTCGGATTTCGATTTCTCTGACCCTCAGGCAATCTATGACGCTGGCTTTGCGTTCTCGGGCCTCTTTACCTACGGATCGGGCCAGACCTCGATGGCGGGTAGCAGCGAAGGCGAAGACTTTACGCTGGCCAGCGAATCCGAAGGTGGACGACTTTCCGGTAGCATCGACGCCAACCGACTTGAATATGACGTCGAACAAAACAGCGCCAAGATTGCTGTAACCACTGCGGAACTGCCCTTTCCAATCGAAATTGCCATGGAAAGTGCTGGTTTCAAGTTCGAATTCCCGCTCCATGAATCTGAAGAGATTCAGCCCTTTGGCCTGGCCATGAACCTGTCGGACTTCACCATGTCAGACGTACTGTGGAGCATTTTTGACCCCGCAGCCGCCCTGCCACGCGATCCGGCCACGATTGCGCTGGACCTTTCCGGTACGGCCAAAGTGCTGACCAACCTCTTTGACCCAGAGGCCGTAGAGGCGCTTGAGTTTGCGGACGAAGCGCCGGGTGAATTGCACTCTCTGACGATCAACGAGTTGCTGGTCTCTATGGTCGGTGCGGAACTGTCCGGCGATGGCGACTTCACCTTCGACAATTCCAACACTGAGGAACTGGGCGGTCTGCCGACCCCCGCTGGCGTTGCGAACCTGCAACTGGTTGGTGCGAATGCCCTGATCGACACTCTGATCGGTATGGGTCTGATTGCCGAGCAAGACGCAATGGGCGCGCGAATGATGATGGGTCTCATGGCAGTGCCAGGGGAAGAGCCCGACACGCTGAATTCGACAATCGAGTTCAAGGAAGATGGTCAAATTCTGGCCAATGGACAGCGCATCAAATAAAAGAAACAGGGAAGGCGGCCCGGCTGCCTTCCCTTTTACGACGAGCGCCGGCGAACACGCCGGAACAGCACCGACCCACCGCTGCTGACACGTTGATCGTAGGCAAACCCAAGTGCCGAAAGATGATCGAAACAAGCCTTGATCCCGTGCAATCCGATCTTACGGGTGTGGACCTCAAGATAGACTTTCTGGACATTCACAAGATCGACCCCGTCGAACAGAAACTTCTCGCCTCCTTCGATATCGACGATCAGCACGTTGGCTTCAAAGTCCCGCAGAATTTCTGACAGAGGACGTTCCGGCACGCTGACCTCTCTGACATAGTCCGGATCAGGGTCCAGAGATGAGGACCAGAACGGTTCACGTATGTAAAATCGGGCGGTTCCGGGAACCCGTGTATCGCCGAGAGCAACCGCGTTCACCACCTCGACATTCGCAATGTCATTTGCCTTGTGGACACGGCCGATGAATTCACACAGCGTCGGGTTCGCCTCGATGCACATTGCGTGGCGTACACCAAGCTGCGTCACCAGATAGGATGAGATGAAGCCGATCCCAGCGCCCAGCTCTACCACGCGATCCTTCGCGTCGATGAATTTCGGCAGACCGGTCACTTCGTCTTTTTCGTAACGCTCGGCCAGGATTGAACGCTTGACCTTAGGCGTAATGATCTGCGGATCATCGGGGATCGTAACCCCGCGCAGCGATAGATTGTTCTGCATGTTGTGGCCTGCCCGTTCTTCCTGCCCAGTCGTCTCATTCTCATCCACTTGGATCAACTACTAACCTACGGCTAAGGACAAAACAGCGGAATTATTGCAGCCACATGCGAAATTCGCCTTTCTGGCCTTTCTGCAAACCCCCGAAAATGACCGCAGGTCTTGCGGGACGGACGGGCGGACGATAGGTCCAAAGAAACAAGACCGGAGGCCACATGATGCGCACACCCGAAGAGATCAGCCAACACCTGCTGGATGCGGCACGTAAGGCAGGGGCTGAGGCCGCGGATGCCATCGTGCTGGACGGGTCTTCGGTCTCGGTAGAGGTACGCTCTGGCGCGCTTGAGGCCGCCGAGCGGTCCGAGGGCACCGATCTGGGACTGCGGGTGTTTCTGGGAAAGCGTCAGGCCATCGTCTCAAGTTCCGACAGCCGCCCCGAAACCCTGACGGCCATGGCCGAACGCGCCGTTGCCATGGCCCGCGAAGCGCCCGAAGACCCGTTTACCGGTCTGGCGGATGAGGCTCAGCTGATCCGGGATTGGGATATTCAGGCGCTGGAACTGCGCGATCCCGCGCCGGAACCCACGGCCGAAGACCTTTTGCAGGACGCTCTGGCGGCGGAATCCGCGGCGCTTACGGTCGACGGTGTCACACAAGTGTCGGATGCCGCAGCCGCCTATGGCACCCACCGCGTGCATCTGGCCGCCACCAACGGCTTTTCCGGCGGGTATGAGCGCAGCAGCCGGTCGACCTCCTGCGTGGCAATCTCGGGCCAGGGCACCGGGATGGAGCGGGATTACGACGGCGACAGCCGCACCTTCCAAAGCGATTTGCGCAGCCCGGACGAGATTGGCCGGACCGCAGGCGAACGTGCAGTGGCACAGGTCGGCGCGCGCCAGCCTGCAACAGGCGTCTATCCGGTTCTGTTCGATGAACGGATTTCCTCGTCGCTGATCGGGCATCTTCTGGGCGCCAGCAACGGCACATCCATCGCGCGCGGCTCGTCCTGGTTGTCGGATTGTCTTGGACAGCAGGTTCTGCCGGAATATCTTTCGCTGATCGAAGACCCACATCGCCCGCGCATGTCCGGGTCGCGCCCCTTTGATGCCGAAGGCCTGCCCACACAACGCCGGGCGATCATCGAAAACGGTGTATTGACGGGCTGGACATTGGACCTGTCCAGCGCACGCAAGCTCAAGATGGCCTCGACAGGAAATGCTACGCGGGGCGTGTCTGGGCCTCCGTCACCAAGCAACTGGAACCTCAGCCTGACACAGGGCGAGCGCAGCCATGCAGAGCTGCTGCGCGATATGGGCACTGGACTGCTGGTAACGTCAATGATCGGATCGACCATCAACCCCAATACAGGGGATTACTCTCGTGGGGCTTCGGGCTTTTGGGTCGAAAACGGAGAGATCACCCATCCGGTCAACGAATGCACCATCGCCGGAAATCTGCGCGATATGCTTCTGCGGATTATTCCGGCGAATGACGCCCGCCCCTATTTGTCGCGTGTGGTCCCATCGTTGCTGATCGAGGGAATGACACTTGCCGGCAACTGACCTGCCCCTGCTGATTGACGCCGCGCGCGAGGCTGGAAAGATCGCAACCCGGTATTCCGGGGCAAAAGCACAACGCTGGGATAAGCCCGATGGTGCAGGCCCGGTAACCGAGGCTGATCTGGCCGTGAACGCGATGCTCGAACAGCGATTGCCCTCTGCGCGACCGGGTTACGGCTGGCTCAGCGAAGAGACCGAGGACACCCTGCATCGCCTGTCCCGGGACCGGGTTTTTATCATTGACCCGATCGACGGCACCCGTAGCTTCACCGAAGGTTCCTCAACCTGGGCGCATTCCCTGGCTGTGGCGGAACATGGTCAGGTGACGGCGGCGGTCATTTACCTGCCCTTGCGTGACCTGTTGTATGCAGCGGCCAAGGGCCAAGGGGCCACACTAAACGGCGCGCCGATTGTCGTATCGGACACCCAAGACATCACGACGGCCGAGATTCTGGCCGCAAAACCCAATCTGGACAGCCGGCACTGGTGTCAGGGCCGGGTTCCTCAATTCCGTCGAAACTATCGCCCGTCGCTTGCCTATCGATTGGCATTGGTCGGGCAGGGTCGCTTTGACGGAATGTTGACACTGCGCCCCAGCTGGGAATGGGACATCGCGGCAGGGGATTTGATCGTCCAAGAGGCAGGTGGCATATGTACGGACCGGCTTGGCGCCCCACTGCGCTTTAACAACCCACATCCGCGCCTGAATGGTGTCATCGCGGCAAACCCGCCATTGCACCGGCAACTGGCTGATCAGATTGACCCAGACAGTGCGGGCATTGCGCCATGAGCAAACCGCGATCCCTTAGTCTGGCGGCCTATCGCGTGCTTTCGTGGGGCGTACCCGGCAACGGGGACCAACCCTATGTGCCCCGACCATCAGGAGATCTAATCTGGATTCACATCGCCAATCCGGGTCGCCTTCGCGCGATGATGGATTTCTGCCACAGACTGCTGCAGTCGCGCCCGGGCCTGTCGGTTGTCCTGTCGGCCCCACCCGAAGCGGACCTGAGTCAGTGGGACTGCTCGAAATACATACTTGTGAACCTACCTTCGGAACAAACCGGCGCCGCGCGGGTGTTTCTGGACCATTGGCGTCCGAATATTGGCATTTGGGTTGGCGGCGGGCTGATGCCCAATGTGATTACCCGTGCCCACGAGCGCGAAGTGCCGTTGATCCTGATCGAAGCTGAAATCGACCTGAACACCGCGCGTGGGACCCGGTGGCTGCCCGATATCAGCCGGTACACTCTCGATTGCTTTCAACGAATTCTGGCTACCAGCAACGAAACGGCCCGGCAGATCCGCAAACTGGGAATCGCCTTCACCAAGGTCAGCGAGGCGCCTCCTCTGCTGATAAGTCCGAACCCTTCTCCGTGGCCCGAAGACGAACTGATCGAAACCAATCACGCCTTTTCAAGCAGACCCATCTGGCTCGCGGCCTGGGTGAAGGATAAAGAGTTCATCTCGGTCCTCAGCGCCCACCGTCAGGCCATGCGGATGCTGCCCCGGTTGACCTTAATCCTGCATGTCGCCGACATACAGGAAGCCGCCCCACTGCACCGGCGGCTCGAAGCCATGGACTTGCGCTGCATCAACTGGGACGATGGCGGCATGATTGAAGATACCACACAGGTCGTCTTGTCCTCGGATCCAGAGGTTTTGGGCTTGTGGTACCGTGTTTCGGCAGTGTCCTTTATCGGCAACTCGCTCGAACGGGGCGACGGGGGACAGGATCCGTTTGGTGCGACCGCCCTGGGATCGGCTGTCATACATGGCCCACATGTTGACCAGCATCAGACAGCCTACGATCAGCTGGACCAGGCAGGCGCCGCTTTAACGGTCCGAACCGCAACCGAACTTGGGGATGCCGTGGTAGAGCTACTTGCGCCTGACCGCGCGGCGGATATGGCTTTGGCAGGCTGGCAGATCGTGACCGACGGCGCGCCGCAATCAGATCAGCTGATCGAACTGGTACAGGACTATCTGGACGAACGGAGCACCGACGATGCGGGCACCTGACTTTTGGAACACCGCTCCGGATCAGTTGGACCTCAGGGCCCGGCTGCTGTCCCCGTTGGGACGGGTTTATGCGGCGGCGACAGCCCGCAGGTTGGCCTCGGAAACAGGTTTCAACCCAGGCGTCCCCGTTATCTGCATTGGAAACCTGAATGCAGGCGGGACCGGCAAAACACCAACCGTGATCTGGATGATCGAACAGCTGCGGGACGCGTGGCATCAGACCCATGTTGTCACCCGAGGCCACGGCGGCGCACTGACAGGACCTGTGCGCGTCGATCCTGGCAAACATACGGCGGCAGAAGTCGGGGATGAACCGCTGCTGCTGGCCGCATTTGCGGATGTCTGGGTGGCCAAGGACCGCGCCGCGGGCGCAAAAGCCGCTGCCCAGGCCGGGGCAACGGTAATCCTGTTGGATGACGGGTTTCAGAACCCCTCGGTCGCCAAGGATTTCTCGGTCATCGTAGTGGATGCCGTACGTGGTTTCGGCAACGGATTGTGCCTGCCTGCGGGTCCATTACGCGAGCCTGTTGATGTCGGATTGCAACGGGCCGATCTGGTGTTGTCGCTGGGCGGCTCAGACGCGCAGACACAGTTCGCCGCCCGCTGGGGGGGAAATCTGACGGTTCCACATGCGACCGGTGCGGTCGAACCGCTGCAGACCGGAATGGATTGGACGGGCACGCCGGTTCTCGCCTTTGCAGGAATTGGTCATCCGGAAAAGTTCTTTGCCACATTGCGCCAACAGGGCACCACCCTGCTGCGGGCCGAGGCGCTGGACGATCACCAGCCCCTGACACCGGCCCTGATGACACGGCTAGAGAATGAAGCACGCCTGCTGGGCGCTCAGATGGTCACGACGGAAAAAGATGCGGTCCGCCTGCCAGCCGCCTTTCGCAGCAAAGTCATCACCCTACCAGTCCGGCTGAATATGGACGAGGGCGACCGGGTCAAACAGTTGCTACTGCAGGTCGCGCCTTCGCCCTGAAGGCGACCGGCCCTGACAGGCCGGTCGTATTTGGATTTAGCTGCCCAGTTCGGCGTCGATCAGCTTTTTGAATTCTTCGTAAGACTGATTGTCGACCTTCTTGCCGTTCACAATAAAGGATGGGGTTGCTCTGATGTCGTCGCGTTCTGCGTTCTCCTGATACCAGGCCACCAAGGTCTGCGCACGATTTCCGTCCTGCAGGCAAGCATCAAGCTGGTCATTGCTGATCCCAGCTAAACGTCCGATCTTGCGCAGTTCATCCACGATCTCCGCAGGTCCACCGGCACGGGTCCATTCAGCCTGATCCTTGTAGATCAAGTCGGAGATGCCGAAGAACTTCTCGGGGCCGCCGCAGCGCGCGACCATCGAGGCCCAAAGTCCGTATTTGTCAAAATACACTTCGCGGTAGGTAAACTTGACCTTGCCGGTGTCGATGTAGTCCTTTTTGATTTTCTTCAGCGGCCCCTGATGAAAACTCGCGCAATGCGGACAGGTATAGGACGCATATTCGATGATCTCGACGGGCGCGTCCGCGGACCCTTGCACCATTTCGATGATGGTCGAAGTGTCCAGATCGGCCTGTTGTGCCTCGGCGCTGCTGACCAGCGGGTTGGACGGAGAGGAATTTGACAGCGACAGCCAATAGCCACCTGCGGCTATGGCGACAGCCGCGCAGATTCCGATTGCAATACGGCTCATGAATCAGCCCTTTCTCAGCGTTTTTGCTTGGATAAAACGTTACGGCCCAGACGTTCAAGGGCTGTACGCAGATCGCCATCATGGACGCCCTGCGCAGCCCGGTCTGCCTCGGCTGCAATTTCTGGTTCGATTGTGGGTTTCACCTGTTTCGGCTTGTGGTCGAAGCTGGCCTGCCCCTCGGCAAATCCTGTAGGAGCCGTCTGGGTGATGCGCACCCGACTAATCGCATTATAGCCATAGACCGCATTCACCTTACCGCGCAGCTGTTCCTTCTGCATTTCCAGCATCGGCGCCTGCGGGCCGGTGGTCAGCACCGTCAGCGTGGCCCCCATACCGCCCTTGCCATAGCCTACGTTAACCGGCCGCGCGATCGAGGCCACATCCTGTCCGACGATCTCGGCCCAATGGGTCAACAGGCGTGAAACGGCGAATCCCCGGCTTTCCCCGGCGCGCCTGATCTGGCCGTTCAGCAATGTCGCAGTACGTTTAAAGCCGCGTGTCGAAGAACGTCTGGGCTGCATCTGGTTTCCAACTCCTGTCTCTCTATTGTAAAGGGCAGAACACCGGGCGCCAGCGAAACCCGACAAGGAGATATGTAAAACTTGCGTGACACCCACGAAATTGACTTCAGCGATGAGTTGCTGGCCTGGTACGACCGCAATGCCCGTGAAATGCCATGGCGCATCGGTCCTGCCGATAGGTCTTCCGGAATGCGTCCTGACCCCTATCGGGTTTGGCTGTCCGAAGTCATGCTACAGCAGACAACTGTGGCAGCGGTGCGCGACTATTTCCTGCGGTTCACATCTCGGTGGCCGACAGTTGAATCACTGGCCGCAGCGCCTGACGAGCAGGTCATGGGGGAATGGGCCGGTCTGGGATATTATGCCCGCGCCCGCAATCTGCTGAAATGCGCGCGCGTTGTGGTTGAAAGCCATGATGGCTGTTTTCCCGACTCACACGATGAGCTGCTGAACCTGCCGGGCATAGGCCCGTATACAGCCGCCGCGATTGCAGCCATTGCCTTTGATCGTCCGGAAACCGTGTTGGACGGCAATGTCGAACGTGTCATGGCCCGCCTATACGACATTCACGATCCGCTGCCGGGGTCAAAACCACAACTCAAGCAACGTGCAGCTGCATTGACCCCAGCGGTGCGTCCGGGCGACTATGCACAGGCCGTGATGGATCTGGGTGCGACTGTCTGCACCCCAAGATCCCCGGCATGCGGGATATGTCCAATGCGCACGCGTTGCCGCTCCCACGCTGCGGGTACCCAGGCCGATCTGCCCCGCAAAACACCGAAAAAGCCAAAACCCACACGTTATGGCCATGTCTACATCACCCAGACAGCGGACGGGGCGATGTTGCTTGAACGCCGCCCAGACAAAGGGCTTTTGGGCGGTATGCTGGGATGGCCGGGATCCGAATGGTCCGATGCGCCGTCTGACACCGCGCCGTTTGCGGCGGACTGGCGCGTTCTACCGGGCGAAGTGCGCCACACGTTCACGCATTTCCACCTGATCCTGCAGGTTTGGGCAACCTCTTTACCGCCCGGTGCGGCACCGGAGGACATGATCTTGCTTGATAAACATGCCTTTCGGCCCAGCGATCTGCCGACGGTCATGCGCAAGGCATTTGACCTCTGGCGCAACCAGTAACACATTATGCTGAAACACGATCTACGGATAGTCTGTCCCGCGTCGACCGGAGCCTTTGATGATCGCATCTGAAACATTGACTCGCTGGCAATCCACCCTTCCATTCTGGGTCTCGTTTTTGCTGATTCCATTGATTTGGGCCACGGCCTTTGTGGGTGGCTGGTGGGTCTTGCTGGTGCCGCTTTCAACATGGTGGATATTTGCCGCGCTGGATCAGCTCACCGGGCTCGACCTCGAAAATGCGGACCCAGAGACGCCGGACAGCATGTTGCGCTGGTATATCCTGCTGACCAAAGCCTGGGTTCCGGTACAGTTCCTGACCCTTTACGGGCTGCTTTGGTATGTGACGCACAGCTCTCACCTGTCTTCACCAGAAAAGATCGGCCTGTTCTTTGGCATGGGTGTGATCTCGGGAACGATTGGAATCAACTACAGCCACGAACTGATGCACCAGAAGGGCCGGCTGGAGCGCGGGCTTGGCGACATCCTACTGGCCATGGTCTTGTACTCGCACTTCCGGTCCGAACATTTGCTGGTTCACCACCGCTATGTCGGAACCCCGCGCGATCCGGTAACAGCACGGTACAACGAAGGCTTTCATCGCTTCTATCCGCGTGTTCTGTGGCAATGTCTGGCCTCCGCCTTTCATGCCGAGCGCGAGAAACTGGCGCGCAAGGACCGCCCCTGGACGGACCGCACAAACCCGTTCTGGCGGTATTGGATATTACAGGGCGGCTTGCTGGCGTTGGCAGGTTTGATTGGCGGATGGTCCGGCCTTGTCCTGTTTCTGATTCAGGCCGGCGTCGCCATCTGGCAGCTTGAACTGGTGAACTATGTCGAACATTACGGGCTGACCCGAAAATATCTGGGCCAAGGGAAGTACGAACACGTCCTGCCCTGTCATTCGTGGAACGCGTCGCAAAAAGCGTCGAACTGGCTGCTGATCAATCTACAGCGCCACTCGGACCATCACTACAAACCCAACCGTCGATTTCCACTGCTTCAACATCACGATCAGAACACCGCACCGCAACTGCCCTACGGATACCCAGTGATGACGATCGCCGCGATGATCCCACCGCTCTGGCGGCGTGTCATGAACCCCCGTGTGCGGGATTGGCGCCGCCGGTACTACCCCGAAGTCACAGACTGGCAACCCTACAACAAGTCACAAAACCCGATGCCAGGGTCCTGACCGCAGCGCGCCTCGGCGCGCTGCCCGGCCCAACGACTGGCCCTGCGTCTTTGATGCGTGATCCATCGACGAGAGAGCCTTGAGCTACTTCACCCAGATATCCATCGGGTATTCAACACCGCGCACAGGGTGGCCCTTGTTTTCGGTAAATTCGGCTGTCAGTTCGGAGGCACTGCTCCCTTCCTGCTCAAGCTGCAGGCGCACCGCATCACTCAGCACGATCCGGGCCTGCAGCTCGCGGGTCATTGCCTCAAGTTTCGCAGCGACATTTACCGCATCACCGATCACAGCAAATTCCAGACGGTTGGCGCCAATATCCCCCAGAACAACCGAGCCATAATGGACACCGATGCCAACATGAATCTCGGGCTCTCCGGCACGTCTACGTTCTATGTTCCACCGGTCAATCACAGTCACCATGCCGCGCGCGCAGGATACCGCGTTGGTCGCATCCAACGGTGTCGTCACCGGGGTCCCGAAAGTTGCCATAAGACCATCGCCCAAGTACTTGTCCAATGTCCCATGATGGCGGAACACTTCGGCCTCCATCCTGGCGTGAAATCCACGCAGCACCTCGATCACGTCATAAGGATCACGACCCGCCGCATATTTGGTGAACCCCACAATATCGATGAAGAGCACTGCGACATTCTCTTTTCGCACCTGTTTGAGCGGATCATCATTTTGGCTCAGTTCCTCCACCACATTTGGTGAGAAATATCGCGACAGGTTCGCTCGTTCCCGTTCCAACCCAGCATTGGTCATCAGCAGATGATTGAGCCGCCGCATCGACACGCCCAGCGTCACCGCCACCATCAAGAACACAATCACTTGCTGGATTCGGATCGAAGATCTGAAACTATTTGGATCCAACATCTCGGCTACATCCGGATACCCCTGCAAGGCCTCGGCCACTTTCTCACTTATGCCGGGAATCGGAAACGCAACCCACCAGGCGATCACCCATCCGGTAGTCCAGATTATTGCAGTCCATGTGCCTATGGCAATCACCGTGCGCCAGGAATAGGCCATGGTCCCTGCTGCAAGAATGACGAAGAAATACTGAAAGTTGTCAAACCGGAATTGCATCGCCAACGGGCGCACATCATCGCTGAACGGGTTGGGAATGATCATCCCCAAAGTCATAATCAAAAGGTCAACAAAGATTAGTAGCAACTCTGTCCGAGATTGCCCCACACGGCCTGCCCGTCGGATCATCCAACCATTTGCGCAAATCAGCAAAAGGATGAAATGATACCAAAGGACCTCCCAATGCGGGTTCAGGTAGATCAGCAAAAGGCCAGTCAGACCCATTGCGATCCAGCGGGCCCGGACAGCAAGCTCCAGCCCCTCGCGCTTGTGCCGTTCCAGCGCAGCTTCGGTGTATTTATTCTCGATTTCTACTTCGTTCGGACGGGTGAAAAAGAACCGCCTAGCCCGAGGTTCGCTGGCTGCTGTGTCCGACATTGCGAAAGCTCCTACACTGCGCCGATTGCTTCATTAGGCTCATATCGGAACTCATCAGGGAAAGAAACAAAAGACCCCGCCGTTGATCGGCGGGGCAAGGCTTAGTGCCTTGTGTCAGGCCACAGGCACCGGCGGTATTGGTCTATCAGTTGTGCATCTCGGACCGGATCTGCTGACGCAAGACGTCGATCGGCACGGTTTTGCCGTCGCGCTTGAAGCACCAGTAGGTCCAGCCGTTGCAGGAGGGCGCATTCTCGAGATGGGCGCCAACCTGATGGATCGAACCCTTGATATTTTGCCCCACCAGTGTCCCATCGGCGCGGACCTTGGCCTTGTGACGCTGGTTCATGGAATAGAGTTCCTCGCCCGGGCGTAGCATGCCTCGTTCGACCAACTGGCCAAAGGGCACGCGTGGCTCGGCGCGTTTGCTGGCGCTGACCTCCAGCGCCTCGCGGTCGAATTTACGCACTTTCGCGATGCGCTTTTCAGCCACTTGGCGATAACTTTCTTCGCGCTCGATCCCGATGAATTCGCGACCCAGCATCTTGGCCACGGCCCCCGTAGTCCCGGTGCCAAAGAACGGGTCCAGAATAACGTCACCCGGATTGGTTGATCCAACCAGCACGCGGTGCAGCAATGATTCCGGTTTCTGCGTCGGATGCGCCTTGTCGCCGTTTTCATCCTTGAGCCGTTCATGGCCAGTGCAGATCGGCAGCACCCAGTCGCTGCGCATCTGGACGCCTTCGTTCAACGCTTTCAGTGCCTCATAGTTGAAGGTGTATTTCGCCCCTTCACGCTTGGAGGCCCAGATCATTGTCTCATGCGCATTGGTGAACCGCTTGCCGCGGAAATTCGGCATCGGGTTCGATTTGCGCCAAACTACATCGTTGAGGATCCAATACCCAGCATCCTGCAACGCAGACCCAACGCGGAAAATGTTGTGATACGATCCAATCACCCAGATCGCGCCATTGGGCTTCAGCAGGCGATGGGCCGCCTTCAGCCATTCCCGCGTGAATTGGTCGTAGACGCCAAAGCTGGAAAACTGGTCCCAGTGATCATCGACTGCATCCACTTGGCTGTTATCGGGGCGGTGCAGTTGCCCTTTCAACTGCAGGTTATATGGGGGATCGGCAAAAATCAGGTCAACCGATGCCTCGGGCAGACTGTTCATCACTTCGATGCAGTCCCCGGATAGAATCGTGTTTACAGGGAGCGCTGTCGCGCCCTTTTTGGTGGTCGTTGTCATATCGCTGCCTCAAGTTCCACGGCGCTTATGCGCTCATTTGGTTGAGACAAGGATGAGTCAAAGACGATTCGCCGTCAATTTCTTTTTTGAATCAGCGGCTTACGATTTACTCTTGATACAACATATTGTGGACGGGCTTGAACGAAACTCTATGGTGAGGGGTCACACCAAGATTTCGCAGCGCATCCTTGTGTTGTTTTGACGGATAACCGGCATTTGTCTCCCAGCCGTATCCCGGATGCTGTTGCGCCAAATCCACCATCAGTTGATCGCGCCAGTTTTTGGCAAGGATCGAAGCTGCGGCGATCGACACGGAATGGGCATCGCCTTTGACCACTGCCTGCGCCGGAATGGCCAGTCCGCGCGGAATCATATTTCCGTCGATCAACAGATAATCAGGGGGGGGATCCAGCGCCGCCACCGCGCGCTCCATTGCCAGATGCGAGGCACGCAAGATGTTGTGCTCATCAATCTCGGCCACCGAAGCCTCGGCCACCGCGAATTCGGCGCAGCCACGCAGGGCAGTATCCAATGCGGCCCGGCGCTTGGCCGAGAGTTTCTTTGAATCGTTCAGACCTTGGGGAATTTCCGCGGGGTTCAGGACCACCGCCGCCGCCACAACAGGACCGGCCAGCGGACCTCGGCCAACCTCATCGACACCGGCAATCCGCAGATATCCCTGCGCAAGAGCGGCTTTTTCAATCTCATAATCTGGTGTGGTCATGTTTTGGGAAAATCCTGTTTTCCCCCATTGCGCAAGAAAAAAGAGAGGACAGCAATCGCTGCCCTCTCCGACGTGATGCTTCTAAGGCACCACTCCTGCTCGAACCGTATTACTTGTAAACGACGCGGTATCCCTGTTGGCGCAGGCAAGCGGGTTCATAGGCCCGCTTGACTTTATTGCCATTCCAGAAACCGACCTTGCACTTTTTGGGCAGGCTATTGGCGTATTTGTAGTGCTTATCCAAGCAGCGCGTCCCCAGAAGCGGGCGCTTTTTGCCATAGCCCTTGAAGGTTTCCAGGCACCGTTGCGGCAGACTATAGCGCGCAACGCGCTCGGGCAAGGGACGGACATGGTTCGGCCGATGCCTGGGGGTCCTCTGGATGTGCTGTTTGGGGGCTTGATACACGTGGTTGTAGTTGCGGGTAACCTTTTTGCTGTCGCCTTGCTTGTCAAAATGATGGATGGCAGCGCCAATCAAGGCAATCGCCGCCAGCCCGCCAAGAATATCTTCTGCATCAGCGGCACGGGCCTGGGATGCAGAAACGCCGGTGATTGCGACTGCAGAGGCGATGATCAGAGCGATGAATTTCTTATGCATGGTGCTGTCCTTTCGGGTACTCGGTGGACGTGATGACAGTCCGTAAATTCGATGACCTGACATTGGGGGCGTCCCCTTCAGACAAGCAATAACGCCGTTTTGTTATCCGATATCAGACCGCGAAACCCCTTTGCGTTATTGAATATCAACCAAAGCCATGCGCAGGATGCGGCCTATGAAACAGATCCTCTCTTCTCTGGCCATCGGGGCCCTGATATCGCTTGGTTCCATGGCGTCAGCGGCGGATTGCTATGCCGATTACAAGGCCAAGCAGGACAATCCGTTGCGTCTGCATTATGGCGTCATGCAGGTTTCATCCTGCGGCAAAGGAAAAGCCAAAAAAGAGGTCGCACAACGGCTGCGCGGCTCGGGCTGGACCCTGCTGAACGTCATGTCCGTTTTTGGGCCTGAAGGGTTGGATAAAAGGAAGGCCAATGCCGGAAAATTCTATCTCCGTTACTGAGGCACGGCGCTCGGGCGTCAGGTTGGTTGGCGCGGGCATCACGGTAATCGTTGTCATACTTGTGGCCTCTGCCGCCTTTCTGTTGTGGACATTGCCAGATGCAAACGCGTTCAATGCCCGCGTCGAACGTCTGTTCGTCGAGAGTGATCTGACCTCGCAGACCGAGATTCGCCTACTCGAGATTCTGGCCCAGTCCGGCACTGCCTTTGCCGATACATTGTCCAGTTACCGCATGGTTATCTTTGTTTTGCTGGTTTTCGCCACTGCAATGCTGATTGCTGCGCTGGTGTTTCTGGTCATGCTGGTGCTGTTGAACCGACGCATGGCACAGATTGAGCGCACTGGGATTCAGGTCACTTCACTTTTGATCAGCCGGGAAGAGAATACCGTCTATCTCAATAACATGGATTTCAAACTGACTGCGTCGGCGATGGAAACCCTGTCAGTTCTTGCCGAATCCCGGTTGGATGACGAGGTTCTATCCGGCATTCAGATCGAGGCGATGATTTCCGGCAAAAGCACAGCTGATTGTGACGAGGCTGCTGGCGCGACGCGGATCAAGCGCCTGCGCGATGCTTTGGGCAATCAGATGGTCAGCGAGTTGCTGGTCAAGAACATTGCTAAAAAAGGCTATATGTTGTCGATCGAAAAAGACGTCATTCAGATGATTTGATATTTGGAAAATCCTGCTCTGCCCCTTGGAAAACACGGATCAAACGCCCATCCTATAAAGACCCGTGCCGGGGAGGATGATTATGAACGTTCACGTGACTCCAAATATCAAAGGCTATGGGATCTCGGTCGAACCACTTGTCGGCCGTATCGCAATCTACCGGGATGAGATCCTTCTGGCTGAAAGCTTTGATGCCAAGGTAATGTACGAAACTCGGTTGCCGCCGATGATCTACATCCCCCGTCAGGATGTACATGTCGATCTCAGCGATGAGACCGAACTTCAGACATTCTGCCCGTTCAAAGGCACCGCCACTTACCACGATGTCGTTCTGGCGGATCAACGATTGGCCAACTCCGTCTGGGCTTACGAGAACGCCCTGCCCGAAAGCGCCGCGATCCAGGGCCATATCGGCTTTATGCCCACCGCATATACGCGGATTGAGCTGGGTGAAAACAACCTGCGCAACCCGGAAGACGGCAATATCAGCGGGCCGCTGATTGATTGGCTGATGCGGGGGGCCAGTGACCTCAGCACGCCCGAAGCATTCACCAAAGCGCTGGCCGAGAAGATGCTGGAACATGGAATTGCCATTCAGCGCCTCAGTATCCTTGCCTGGTCCCTACATCCGCTGATCGCGGGCAAACACTATATTTGGGAAAAGGGTGAGGCCGAGATTTCGACCAATGTGCCCACCTATGAAATCCACGACCACCCCGCCTATATCAACAGCCCTTTGCGCCACGTGTCCAACGGTATGGGCGGCGTGCGCCAAAGGCTGAATGACGAGAACCCTCAGCACAGCTTTCCGATCATGGAAGACTTGCGCGCCAAAGGGGCGACCGACTATGTCGCGATGCCCCTGCCATTTTCCGACGGGCGCACCAATGTCTTGACGCTGACTTGCGATCACCCCGACGGGTTCACAACGGCCAATCTTGGGCTGGTGTTCGAATGCTCCTCGGTGATTGCCCGGTTCTACGAAGTCTTCATGCAGCGCGAAAACGCCCAGGTATTGCTGGAAACCTATGTCGGAAAGCGGACCGGCGCGCGTGTCCTGGGCGGAGAAATCCGTCGTGGCGACGGGGATGAGATTGATGCAGCCATCATGTTCTGCGACTTGCGCAATTCTACCCTGTTGGAAGAAAAGCTGGGCCGCGCCGCCTATATCAACCTGCTGAATGACTTCTTTGAAACGGTCTCGGGCATCGTCGACGAAAACGGTGGTGAAGTTCTAAAATTCATCGGGGACGCTGTTCTTGCTGTATTCCCGGCAGGCGAAGATTCTACCTTAGCCCGCGAAAACGCGCAGCGATCAGCAGTTGGAATCGTTGAAAGGCTTGGAGAGCTGCGCAAGTCCGGGTCGGACATGCATTGCGACTGTTCGATTGGTGTCGCTTATGGGCGCGTAACTTACGGCAATATCGGGTCGCGCGAACGGTTAGACTTCACCGTCATCGGACAAGCGGCAAACGTCGCCGCACGGCTTGGGGAATACAGCAAGATCGTGAATCACAGGATCGTTGTTACCAAAGACATCGTGCCGGCCTGTACAGACGCTTTGCCACTTGGAGAGGTCAAGCTGCACAACGTGTCACAACCCGTGTGCTCATACGCGCTCAAAACCTCGGCGGACGCGATTCTGAACGGCTAGTCGCGCGAAGTTGCGTTTGATACTCACGCATCTTGCGATAGGGACAGCACTATCCGCCCAGCAGAAGCAACGCGGTTTGGGCCGGGGAAATTGTGCTTTGAAGCTGCGAGATCTGACTGCGCGCAAGGTATCTGTCGGTCAAATCCCCGATCGCCTCTTCATCCGCGAACTGCGCTAAATCGTCAGATCCAGTCAGGTTCGACAACCTGTCCTTGAACACCTCAAGCTGCTTGTCGATGTCCAACTGACCAAAGCTTGAAGGCAACCCAAGTGCCATCTCCATCATCTTTCGCAACGGCGGAAGGCCCATCAAGTCGAACCATTTCGTGTCACCACTGCTGTCTTGCGATGCCAACTCAGCCAGCGCATGTTTTGCATAGAGGGATATGCGCATTGTCTCGTCCTGTTCACCCACGGCGACCTCAAAGCGTGAGGTCACGTTGTCCCGGGCAATATCCTCCATAAATGTCGAAAGAATGGTTCTTCGAATTTCGCCAGGGCCCAGTCCAAATGCCTCAGAGAATTCACGGTATCTTTTATCAGATAGGCGATTGGACAATGCATCATCTGCGCTTGTTCCATCTGACAGGATTTTCTGGATGAAATAGCGGTTGTCAATGTCGCCCTCCAGACCAAATGCGCCCAAGGCAACCTGTAGCAACCGGCGGTCAGAAACCAGATCTTCAGCCGTCTGAACCTTGCCGATGTTTTCCCGGAAATACGTCGCCTCACGCTCATTGACCGACGAAGAGGAAAAGCTGTTCAACTGGCCTTCGTAGGTGCGTTGAAGGAACCGCCAGCCAACAATGCCACCTGAGGGTATGACCGGCTGAAAGGTCATTGCTGGTAGGCCATGAGGCGCTCTTCTCGCGGTAGCAGAGCACGCAGGGATTTAAGGCATTTGTAATACTGCTCGGCCAACAAGGCTTCTGTTGCCTCGGCCAAAACTCTGCGGCTGTCCGCATCCGTAAACACTTGGCTCAACTCTTCCACCCGACGCAGCAGTTGTTGGCGGGCGCTTTCAGCTTCCATGTCTCCAGACAGAACCAGTTGCGTCGCATAGCACACTCTGCGAACGGGTGTGTTCACCTCGTCAGGATGTATCGCATCGCGCAAACGCAGGACATTTGCCTGTGGTGTCATGATTGAAAACCGACTTCTACGATCGCCGTTTTCCACAACTACACCATTAATCAGCACCCGTTCTTTTGGGGCAAGCTTCAATACCAAACCCGCCATCAGTTCGCACCCATTTGCCGAAGGCCTTTAAGAACGGCCATGTTTATTTCCAGAAGGGGCTCTACCGAAGCCTTATTGCTGAGTATCTGGCTGCTGTGCTGTTCGGTGAACTCAGCAAGATAGAAAATCCGGGCGCGAAGGTCATTCGGCAAGGCGTTATCGGAATCGGCGACCCCGTTTGCCAACACAGACCAAAGCCTCCGGTTTTCATGCAAAGCCTGAACAAACGCTCCAAAGTCGGTTTTGTGCCGCGCGGCCGCAGCCTTCAACCGATGCGTGATCTTGGAAATCGCCTCATATTCCGTATCACGCGGTGTGCGCGTCGGAGCAGCGGTCTGCGCATAGGCGCGTTGTGCAAGAGTTTGCGGTGTCACTTGAAATCCTTCCAAAAGGCCGTCTTACGGCGGTCAAAGCCGGGGCGCGTTTCCACGCCCCGGCCAGGGTCCTGAACTTAGCGGAACAGCGACAGGATCGACTGCGGCGCCTGGTTGGCAATCGACAACGACTGCGTTGCCAGTTGCTGCTGTACCTGCAGGGCCTGCAGACGGGCCGAGGTTTCTTCCATATCGGCGTCAACCAGCGCTCCGATACCGGACTTGAACGAGTCAGAAAGATTCGAGATGAATTCTTTCTGCGTTTCGATCCGGCCCTGAGACGAACCGAACGCCGCAGATGCATCAATGGACGTGTCGATCAAGGTCTCGATAGTACCCAGCGCCGCCTGAGCACCAGCATCTGTCGAAACATCAATCGAAGCCAACGCCCCCAGGCCACCTGCATTGGCATTGGTGAACTGCGCCGAGACAGTAACGTCCCGATCAGCGTCGGCACCAGCCGTCGCAGCACCGGTTACAAATGTCAAAGTGCCCGGGTTGGCTGAGTCATAGTCGATTGCGACACCCGTGATCCCCAGGGAATCGATCTGATTTTTCAGACCAACGGCAACAATGGCATCCGTATAAGCGGCGTCATATGTTCCAGATGGGTCCAGATCAGCAGCTTGCACCGTGTAGGACGCAACCTTGTCACCTATAGTGATCGAGATCTTGTCACCAGCAGCAAAGTTGTCCGTTGAACTGTCCACCACGATGTCGCCGGTTCCACCAGCTTTGTCCATCGTGAAGCCCGCGGCGTCATTGTCGGTTGTGACGTTGTCCGAGCCGGCCAGAACACCTTTGCTGGCATACCCACCTGTGGACAGGTTCTGCGAGGCCACCGATATCGAAGATGCGGTTACGTTGCCACTGGAGTCACGATCCAGAGACGACAGGATCGAGGCTGTACCCGCCGAACCGTCAACCAGGTTAAGCCCGTTAAACTGCGCCGCTCCAACCACCGATGCGATCTGATCTTTAAGAGCAGTCACGTCGTCATTGATTTTGCCGCGGTCAACGTTGTCTTCCTGTGCCGCAACGATCTTCTCTTTCATCTGGGACAGCAGGTCAGTGACAGTCTCGGACGCGTTCCGGGCCACCGCAACGGTCGATTCACCCAGTGCCAAACTGTCTTTGATGGCGTTGAACCCTTTAACGTCCGACTCCATGACTTTGGAAATCGCCCAGACGGCTGAATTGTCCTTGGCTGTGGCGACGTCCTTACCAGTTGAAATCGCGTTCTGGGTCTGCGCCAGGTTCTTGTTGACCGATTTCAGGGTTTGCAGCGCAACCATTGCGCCATTGTTTGTCAGAATGCTGGACATAGCTTTCTTCCTTTTCCGTTCGGGCCTTTTGCGCCCTTGCTTACCCCGCAACATGTACGGGCTTTGACGTCTTTCTGATCACTGCGACCCGCCGACGGGCTGTTCGCGCCACCTGAGTTTTCCAGATGCAGGATCACCTTTGACGCCGATCTCCTAACGGAGTGCTAAGACTCGAAAATCCGAAAGTTCGGATTTGATTCAATCCTCGTGCTAGGCCCGCTTTTCCAGCTTTGCGTGACTGCGAACGGCAAAATCGCTTCGTTGCCCATCCGCCCCATAAGTACTGAATTCCTGACGCACTCGGCGCAGTTCAGCCATGCGCCCGGCAACCGCCCGAATCCCTTCGGCCGCGCTGTTCAGCAGAGCCTGATTCCGGTCGACTTTCTTTTGAACCCCGATCAGTTCATCACTATCAATCACCTCAAGATCATTGATCGCACCGATCAGCTTTTCCTTTTCCGGGGCCATGTGATTCAACCGATCCAGATCCCCGGTCACCAAGGCGTTGCGTTCAAGGTCCAGAACTTCTTCAAGAGATTTGATCAGGTCATGTTCAGACTTGTTAGGCATTGGTATTCTCCATCATGGACTGAAACAGGATTTCGGACAGGCCAACACCGCCGGACCTGGCAAGCTGCAGTGCCTGCTGCTGAACAAGAAACGATGAAAACTGGTCTTCACCCGCACCGCCGCCGAACGAATCTCGGGATTCGCCCAGACCTGCGGACTTAAGCATTTCAGACAGGAACGCCGCCTCAAGCTCTACCGCAGCATCTTTCAGCTTTTGCTCAACAGACAAGGGCTGCGGCGCCGCTGGAATACCAGATAGCTTCATAGCTTTCTCCAAAAATTGCATCGAACTTTCTGGATCAAAGATGAAAGCGGTTAAAATAAACGTAACTTCCTGCGGGCAAATTCCTGGTTACGCAAACCGGAGCCGGAGCAAAATGCCCAACCCTCTTATATTGTCCACATCCTCGACCGCCAGCGCCGCAAAATCTGAAACTGCCGCCAAGGGACACCCAATCTCGGAAGGGGCTGACACCTTTGCTGAGGTAATGGAGCAGGAATTGCAGCGTTCCGAAGGTGACAGCTTGAATGAGAACGTGCCCGAACTGACCATTAATGCCGAGGTGCAGGTTGAAGAGGATGTGGTCGAAGAAGACTCTGTTGATCTTGCCACCAGCCTGTCGGGAAAACCTGTAACTGACCCGCCCGCCCGCCCGCCGGCGCAGGACGAAGAGATGGCACCTGAGGAAACGCTGGCATCGCTGCCCGAACCTGACAAGGCCGTAATACTCGCAGCGCCAAACAATGCGGCCCCCGATCCTCGGGGTGATGCGCTTGGAAACGCGGCGCAGCGCGCCCGATCTGAGGTTCCGGCTTTGTTGCAGGCGAAAACCGCACAGCAAAAACCGGAACACAATCTGCCGCAAACCACTATTGCAAAGGGCTATCGGACCAAGGCGTCGATACCCTCGGATTCTGCGCCCGGAAAACCCGAAGTGCCAGAACCAAAGCTGGTTTCGCGAGATACACCCGATGCGGCTCAGGCTCCCAAAGCCACCGGTTCACCGCCGACAACACAATCCGTTCCGACATTTGTTCAAATGCAACTGATGGCGTCTGCCAAGGTGCAGGACGTTGATTTGGTATCAGACCCGGACGACGACGGGATTCTGCCCGCGCGCGAAAGCCAGCCATTTTCAACGGCACGGGATACGTCGGCAAGCCATCAGCACTTTTTAACCTCAGCACGGGCAGAAACGGCGCGGGCAATCGCGGGGCAGATGGCCGCTGCGATACATGCAAGACCACAATCCAGCACGATTCAACTGACCTTGAATCCGGAAGAGCTGGGCAAGATCTCAATCGTCATGAATGGCCGGGATGACGGGTTGCAGATGACGATCGCAGCCGAGCGGCCGGAAACTCTGGAAATGATGAGGCGACATCTTTCGGTTCTTGAGGCTGAGTTCAAAAACCTAGGCCTGGGCGATCTGTCCTTCAATCTGGGCGCGTCGTCGGACGACCAGCCCGAAAGCGCGGACAAGCGCACAGAATCCGGACTGACTACAACCCAGACCGAAATGGATCAGGCCAGCGAGCCGGTCTTAACCCGGATCGGCCATAGTGGCCGCGTTGATATGAGGCTTTGAGCATGATCACACCCGCACAGAATACAAGCTCTACCGCCGCGCAGGCACAGTCTTCGGCGAAATCTGGAACATCCGGCCTGGCCTCGGATTTTGAAACCTTCCTTCTGATGCTGACC
The DNA here is from genome assembly GCF_059610505.1 of Ruegeria sp. CDSC079. Taxonomy (NCBI): domain Bacteria; kingdom Pseudomonadati; phylum Pseudomonadota; class Alphaproteobacteria; order Rhodobacterales; family Roseobacteraceae; genus Ruegeria; species Ruegeria sp. CDSC079. The sequence continues at coordinate 45,932 of NZ_JBXWNT010000008.1, read as the reverse complement.
GCCCAGGCCCGCAACCAAGACCCGCTGGAGCCGCTGGATTCATCGGAATACGCCTCGCAACTGGCTCAATTCTCGATGGTCGAGCAGCAGGTTCAAACCAACGATCTGCTTACTGCGCTTGCCTATTCACTTGGTAGCGTCAACCTTGAAGAGCTTGCCAGCTGGGTCGGGATGGATGTGCGAACCGCCTCGGCCTTTCATTTCGACGGTTCACCAGAAACGCTGTATGCGCAGGCCGACCCCGGGGCGGACAGCGCCTTTATGGTGATCCGCAACGACTCGGACGAGGTCGTTGAACGCATCGCTGTTTCAACGACGGAATCCGAGTTTGTCTGGGCCGGAACCGATGACGATGGCGCCCCGTTACCGGCAGGAAATTACACTGCAACGATGGAAAGTTATGACGGCGATGAGCTGCTGTCTGAACGTCTCGCCTCAGCCTATAATCAGGTGCTCGAGGCGCAGGTGGGCACGGATGCCGTTTTGCTGACGCTCGCTGGCGGAGAGGTGGTGCCAGCAGGAATAGTCACTGCGGTGCGAACAGGAGCTTGATCTACGGTTAACGACAGGCGAAACCAAGGCAATGCCCGACTCGTTGACTGATTGGTGATCTCCCTGCCTCAAATACTGTCCCCACCGCGCGACCTTGTTGCTCAACTTGTCAGGCTCGGATTTGCCAGCGCTGGGGCACAGTTCGAAACGCTGTATGGTGGGAGGACAAACCGGGTGTGGAGGGTGCTGGGCGACGACAGTGATCAAGTATTGAAGCTGTACCGCTCGGACCTAGAAAACCCATTGTTTCGCAACGATCCCGCATTGGAAGCCGCCTGTCTGCGGGCACTGGCTTCTTCTGGGGTTGTGCCGCGATTGCGGGCAACAGGACAACATGACAACGGATATTGGGTGTTCTACGACCACGCACAGGGCACCCCCTGGCGGTCTGACCCGGCCCCAGTGGCCCGGTTGCTGCACCGCCTGCATTCGCTCAACCTAAACATAGAGAACGCACCCACCGGTAAAAACGGTAGCGCAGATCTGGCCGAACATGGTCAAAGCATTCTGGCGATGTGCACATCGGATCGACGGGCTCAGCTGGAAAAGATGCAACCACAGCATCATATTTTGCGGTCGGATCACACTTGCCTGATTCACGGCGACCCGGTGGCGGGAAACATCCTCGTCGCATCCTCTGGTCTGACGCTGATTGACTGGCAATGCCCAGCCGTTGGTGATCCTTGCGAGGACCTTGCGCTGTTCCTGTCACCCGCCATGCAATATCTTTACAGAGGTGCGGTTTTGACCGTCGACGAGCAACAGTCCTTTCTTTCGGCCTATGACCGGCAGGAAACCGTAAACCGCTACCGGTCTTTGCGCCGCTGGTACGGGTGGAGGATGGCGGCCTACTGCCTATGGCGCGCAGAACATGGGGCACCGGATTATGAACAAGGGCTCGAGCTGGAACTGGCCGCTTTGTGAGTGTCAGAGGTCGGCCAGTGCCATTAACGCATAGGCTGGCGGCATCAGCGCCCGCCGCCAGGACCCAAGTGGAAAACGCCGCGGGGGTCGGGCCATTGGCTCAGGCAATTCCGCATCCTGTCCAAGCACCATGCGACTAAGCGCCCGCCCACAATAGGTACCCATCGCGACACCGTTTCCATGATAGGCCAGCCCGGCAAACATCCCATTCTGACCCGGAACGGGCCCTGCGAACGGCATCAGATCCTGGGTAAGGCACACCATCCCTGACCACATATTGGTCACGTCCACATCGGCCCATGTCGGAAACATGGCCTTGAAATCACGCTGCACCTTTTGCCGGATCGCAGCCTCGGCCTTAGGTGATGAGCGCAGGCCACCGCGCATCCCAAACAGAAACCGTCGATCCGGCATAAGACGAAAATAGTGCAGAAGATTTCGTGTATCGTAAGACATCTGATCCGAGGTCCAGCCCTGCGCCGACACCTCAGCCTCGGTCAATGGGCGGGTCACCAGAACGGTTGATTGCGCTGGCATATAGCGCCCAGACAGCCATTCAGGCATGTTTTCACTGGAATATCCGTTGGTGCATATCAGTACATTCGACGCTTTGATCCGTCCTGACGCGGTTCGAACATCAAAGCTCGCGCTGGTTTTGGTGATGTCTCTGGCCATGGTTTTCTGAAAAAATCGGACCCCAACGGAAGCGGCCGCATTTGCAATGCCGAACAGGTATTTCCGGGGGTTCAGACCAAATCCGACCGGCACGCTATAGCCCCCGAAAAAATCCCCTCCCAACCCGAGCCCGGGCAGGTCGGCCACCTCATGCAAGCAGCCCCCGTCATCCGCCGAGCGTCGCAATTTCTCCATGGCGCGGGCGGTGTGGGCCAGGGCGGTCTCGCCCTTGGAATGTACGTCCGCTTCGATCTGATGCGCCTCAAGCAGGTCGGCGACAAGATTGACCGCATCCACTTCGGCCTGGGCAAAGCTTTCGGCCCCCTCGACCCCATATCGCCGAGCCATGCCACGATCGCTCAGCTTTGACCCACCTCGACAGCAAAACCCACCATTGCGACCCGAGGCACCCCAACCCGGCGTCTCCGCCTCGAGAACTGCGACGGATAGGCCTGCCTGCCCTAGGAAAAGCGCGGCTGTAACACCTGTGAACCCGCCGCCGATGATGGCGACATCCACGCTCAGATCATCCTGCAACACCGGCCAGTCCGGTGCTGCGATAGTTTCATCCCACCAGCACCCTGATCGCGGTCCAGATCCATAGGTATACTTAGGGAACAGACGTTTCATTCCGCACGCACTGCCGCCATCTCATCCTGTTTCTGCCGGACCATCGCGCGCTTGGTGACCAAAGATGCTGCTATGACACCGACCGTCACGACCGCAATCATGATCGTGGATAGCGCATTGATTTCAGGGCTGACGCCCAACCGCACAGCTGAGAAAATCTTGATCGGCAGAGTCGTGGCTGACGGGCCCGATGTGAATGATGCGATCACCAGATCATCCAGCGACAGCGTAAAAGCCAATAGCCAGCCTGAAATCACCGCCGGGGCGATGATCGGCAGGGTGACAAGACGGAAGGCTTGTGCGGGTGAGCACCCAAGATCCAACGCTGCCTCTTCCAGAGACTGATCAAACGTGACCAGACGTGAGGATACAACAACCGACACGAAGCACATTGAAAAGGTCGTATGTGCAAGCACGATGGTCAAAATACCCCGGTCCAGTCCAATTCCGATGAACAGCAGCAAAAGCGACAGGCCAGTGATCACTTCGGGCATCACAAGAGGCGCATAGATCATGCCCGAAAACAGAGTCCGGCCAAAGAACCGCCCACCGCGTACCAGCACATAAGCCGCCGCCGTACCCAGAATGGTGGCCAGGGTCGACGAGAATACTGCAACCCGCAAGGTGACCCAGGCAGCATCAAGAAACGCTTCGTTCTGGACCAACTCACCATACCATTTGGTCGAAAATCCAGCCCAAACCGTGACCAGTTTGCTTTCGTTAAAAGAGAAGATGATCAAAATGAGCATCGGGATATAGAGAAACGCGAAACCAAGCGTCAACGAGACGACGTTGAACCAGCTTAATCTGTTCATTGCTCAGCCTCCGTCTGTTTCTGCTGGTTGCGCTGGAACAGCACGATGGGAATCACAAGGATCAGCAACAGCACAACTGCCACGGCACCGGCCACCGGCCAGTCGCGGTTCGAGAAGAACTCCTCCCACAACACTTTGCCGATCATCAATGTCCCGGATCCTCCGAGCAATGATGGGATCACAAATTCGCCGATCACCGGAATCATCACCAGGAAACAACCCGCGATGATACCCGGGCGTGACAAGGGGATCGTTATCAGCCAGAAGGCCTGAATACGCGAACAGCCCAAATCCTCTGCGGCCTCGATCAGCGACTCGTCCATTCGTTCAAGCGCGGAATAGATCGGCAGAATCATGAAGGGCAGATAGGTATAGACGATACCGATATAGACAGCTGTGTTGGTGTTCAGAATGGTCAGCGGGGTCGAGATGATGCCCGTCCACAGCAGCAGTTGGTTCAGGTAACCTTCGTTGCTGAGAATACCCATCCAAGCATAGACCCGGATCAGGAACGACGTCCAGAACGGCAGGATTACCAGCATCATCAACGTCGGGCGCCACTCAGCTGGTGCGCGGGCCATGCCATACGCGATAGGATACCCCACCAGCAAAGTCAGTATGGTTGAAATCAACGCGATTTTGACGCTGGACAGGTAAGCTTTCCAATACAGGTCATCTTCTGTTAGCCAGACGAAATTCTCAAAATCCAGCTGGCTGAAGAAATCCCTGAGCCCGGCCCAGCCCTGAGATAAATCCAGTGTCGGCGTGTAAGGCGGGATGGCCAGTTCCGTGTCCGAAAGCGAGATTTTCAGAACGATGAAAAATGGCACCAGAAACAGCGCCAAAAGCCAGACATACGGGACGGCGATCAGAAGGGCGCGGCGCATCAATCCGCCAACAGAACCGCGGCGGTGGCTGTCCAGGACAGCCAGACCGGGTCTTCCCATGTAAAGGAACGACGCGAAATGCGACGGGTATTTGCCGTCTGCGCCTTGATAATCGTGCCGTTATTCAGTTCGACGTGATAAGTGGACAGATTGCCCAGATAGGCAATGTCAAGCACCTTGCCCTGCACTGCGTTGATTGCATCCGCAGGACGATCAACCGAGATCGTCACCTTCTCGGGGCGGATCGCCAGATGACATAGCTGGCCGTTCGAAAACTCTGTGGTCGAGGACGCAGTCAAAGGTGCCTGACCTTCAGCCCAGTCAATCTGATAGGTCTCATCAGCGCTTGCCGTGGCTCGGCCCTGGATGATGTTCACGTCGCCAATGAAATCGGCCACATAGACCGAACTGGGATTCTCATAAATCCGGTCGGGTGTCGCCACTTGTATCAGATTACCCTGATCCATTACCGCAACCCGGCTGGCCACGGTCATCGCCTCTTCCTGATCATGGGTCACGATCACAAAGGTGGTGCCGGTCTTTTCCTGAATATCCATCAACTCGAATTGCGTATCCTGTCGCAGTTTCTTATCCAGCGCCCCCAAAGGTTCGTCTAGCAACAGCAGCTTCGGCGCTTTTGCCAGGGATCGTGCAAGCGCCACGCGCTGACGCTGACCACCCGAGATCTGGTGCGGTTTGCGACGGGCGAATTGTTCAAGCCGGGTCAGGCGCAACATCTCTTCGACACGATCCATAAGATCATGCTTTGGCATATTGTCCCGACGCAGACCAAAGGCGATATTTTCCCAGATAGATAGATGCGGAAACAGCGCGTAGGATTGGAACATCATGTTCACCGCCCGTTTGTTCGGCGGAATGGGATCTATATCCTGCCCGCCCAGCAGAATATGCCCTTCGGTCGGTTTTTCAAACCCGGCCAACATTCGCATCATCGTGGTCTTGCCGCAGCCCGAGGGCCCTAGCAGAGCAAAGAATTCTTTCTCAAATATATCCAAGGACAGATTGTCGATGGCCGTGAACTCACCAAACCGTTTGGTGACATTCTGGAACTGGATCAGAGGTTTCGCCTGTGGGTCTTCCCACGGCACAAAAACAGTAGAATTCAAAACGGCCCCCGTTCGGCAATCTGAAAAGAATGGCAGGGCGGTTGGTCCGCCCTGCTGAAACAAGCCGGATCAGGTGCCCGATTTGATCTTGGTCCACAAACGGGTCACGACCCGCTGTATCTTCGACGGGTAAGGCGTCGTGATATAGAGGTTTTGCATGGTCGCATCATCCGGATAGATGGCCGGATCACCGATCACGTCTTCCTCAAGAAATTCTTGCGAAGCCTTGTTGCCATTGGCGTAGTAAACATAGTTCGAGGCCGCAGCCATATTGTTGGCATCCAGAATGAAATTCAGGAATTTATGCGCACCCTCCGGGTTCGGAGCATCAGCCGGAATCGCCATCTGGTCGAACCACATCAACGACCCTTCAGCAAAGGGATGGTACTCAATTTCAACACCATTATCGGCTTCGGCCGCACGATCGCGGGCCTGCAGGATATCACCCGACCATCCCACGGCAACACAGATGTCGCCATTGGCCAATGCGTTGATATATTCCGAACTGTGGAACTTCTGAATGTGTGGTCGAACGCTGGTCAAAACCGCCTCGGCCTTGCCAATAACATCTTTGTCGTGGCTGTCCGGGTCTTCACCCAGATATTGCAGAACCATCGGAATGATTTCTGCCGGAGCATCCAGGAAATGAACGCCGCAGGATGCAAGTTTCTCCATATTCTCGGGTTTCAGAACCAGATCCATGCTGTTCAGCGCAACATCCTCGCCCAACGCTTCCTGCACTTTTCCAACATTTACACCAAGCCCGGTTGTGCCCCACATGTAGTTGATAGAATAGGCGTTGTCCGGATCATACCCGGCAGTACGTTCCTGAATCACATCCCACAGATTGCCTGAATTCGACAGCTGTGCAGCGTCAAGCGCCTGAAAGGCTCCAGCCTGGATCTGACGCTGAAGGAAAGTACCCGAAGGCACCACCACGTCATAGCCTGATCCACCGGCCAGCATCTTGGTCTCCAATACCTCGTTGCTGTCAAAAACATCATAAATCAGAGTCAGACCGGTATCTTCCTCGAACTTTGTCAGAAGCTCTTCGTCGATATAGTCGGACCAGTTGTAAACACGCACCTCTTCAGCGAAGGCCGCCGAAGTCCCCAATGCGATGACCGCTGTCATGGTCAGCGTTTTGATTGTCATATTATTCTCCCTGCAAGTGTACGCGCTATTTTCCCGTTTTTTTGGATTTGATCAAGTTTTGCGTTTTCGCACGATCCGTCGTATGGTTTCACGAGGTCAGAAACCTGACAAGTCAACATAGCGGGAAACAGGGCAAACCACTTGGATTTGATCAAAAATAAGGCATCCAGCACTGACGGTGCGCGTGAAAAACGACCTGCGCATGAACAGGTCTATAATACCCTCAGATCACAAATCATGTACGGCGAATTGGTGCCGGGGCAACCCGTCACGATCCAAGGTCTCACTGATTCGCTGGGTGTTGGAATGACCCCTGTGCGGGAGGCTATCAGACGCCTGATATCCGATGGTGCTCTGGTGTTTCAGGGCAACCGCCGAGTGAGTGTTCCTCTTCTGACCGACGGCGACGTCGAACAGATGATTTATTCAAGAATCAAAATAGAATCAGAGCTTTCGAGGCGTGCAACTGCGAATGTGACACCTCAGGACATTGATCATCTTGAGCAGATCGACCAACGTCTGGATCGCACTATCAGCGACGGAGACGTTAGCGGCTATCTGCGCCTCAACCACCGGTTTCACGAAACGCTTTACGGCCATGCAAATGCCCCGATTCTCAATGATCTGGCCGAGCGCCTGTGGCTTAGATTCGGGCCGTCTTTGCGCGTTGTATGCGGTAGATTCGGCACTCAGAGCCTGCCGGACCGCCACAAGGATATCATTTCGGCGTTGCGCAATCAGGACGCGGATATGGCAGCAAAAGCAACCGCACAAGATATCGAACAGGGCATGGAGCTGATGGCAGACGCCTTAGTTAACGCTTAGATCTGTCCGATTCGATTGACAGGAAAAAATTTGATCATATTGTAGCTGCCAATCGCTCTTGCAGGAGATTTTCCGATGTCGACCATCACAAACCATTTGCCCACGGCCCAGCTGCAGGCCTTGGATGCCGCCCACCACATGCACCCTTTTTCAGCCAATGGCGCCCTAGGGAAAGAAGGCGCGCGTGTGATCACCCGTGCGAAGGGCGTCTACCTTACGGACAGCGAGGGTGAAGAAATACTCGATGCAATGGCGGGCCTGTGGTGTGTCAATATCGGCTATGGTCGCGATGAACTGGCCGAGGTCGCAGCCCGCCAGATGCGCGAACTGCCGTATTACAATACCTTTTTCAAAACGACCCACGTCCCTGCCATCGCGCTGGCCGCGAAGATCGCGGAACTTGCGCCAGGCGATCTGAACCATGTGTTCTTTGCAGCCGGCGGGTCTGAGGCGAATGACACAAACATCCGTCTGGTTCGGACCTATTGGGCCGAAAAAGGCCAGCCCGACAAGAACATCATCATCAGCCGACATAATGCCTATCATGGCTCTTCGGTCGGCTCGGCGTCGTTGGGCGGCATGGCAGGGATGCACGCGCAGGGTGGAATCCCGATCCCGAATATCCACCATATCAACCAACCAAACTGGTGGGCTGAAGGTGGTAGCATGTCTCCCGAAGAATTCGGCCTGGCCCGCGCGCGTGAGTTGGAAGAGGCGATTGAGGAACTGGGTGAAAACCGCGTCGCAGCCTTTATCGCCGAACCCGTACAGGGCGCAGGTGGCGTGATTGTTGCACCGGATACCTACTGGCCTGAAATTCAGCGCATCTGTGACAAATACGATATCCTGCTGATTGCGGACGAGGTCATCTGCGGTTTTGGTCGCACTGGCAACTGGTTTGGGTCTCAAACCGTTGGCATTCGCCCCGATATCATGACCATCGCAAAGGGGCTCAGCTCGGGCTATGCGCCTATTGGCGGGTCCATCGTGAGTGACGAGATTGCCGAGGTCATTGGCGGAACCGAGTTCAATCACGGCTACACCTATTCCGGCCATCCGGTCGCTGCAGCCGTGGCACTGGAAAACCTGCGCATCCTTGAAGAAGAAAAGATCGTCGAGCATGTCCGCGACGTAGCCGCCCCCTATCTGAAGAAAAAATGGGAGGCGCTGGCCGATCACCCGCTTGTGGGCGAAGCCAAGATTGTCGGCATGATGGCGTCAATCGCGTTGACGCCGGACAAGGCCAACCGTGCCAAATTCGCGTCCGATCCGGGCACTGTCGGCTATATCTGTCGCGATCGGTGCTTTGCCAACAACCTGGTGATGCGCCATGTAGGCGACCGGATGATCATCTCTCCTCCGCTGGTTCTAACACCCGCGGAAATTGATGAAATGCTCGTACGTATCCACAAATCGCTGGACGAGGCACAGGCCGAGATCATCGCACAGGGCCTGATGAAAGCGGCCTCCTGACCCGCGCAGCTTCATCTGGCAGAAAATACCTCGGGGGAGGTGCCGTCAGGCGACGGGGGCAGAGCCCCCTCCCCTACCTCAACCGCTCTAACAGCGGCGCGGAGGCATAGCCGTCCGGCAAAAGCCCCTGCGCCAGTTGATAGGCCCGAACCGCCTCGGTGGTGTTCGGGCCGGTGCGCCCGTCGATCCCCTGCGTGTCAAACCCGGCCTCGGTCAGCCGGAGCTGCAATTCCTTCTTCTCAGCAAAGCTCAACGCCCGATCACCCCGAGGCCACTCGGCCTGAAACGCAGCGCGGCCCGCCAGACGGTCGGACAAATGCCCAATGCCGATCACATAGGCATCTGCACCGTTATATTGCTCGATCACGCGGAAATTGTCGAAGATCATCAATGCGACGCCTTCACCGCCTGCTGGCAACAAAATCGCTGCCTGACCATGATCCGCAACGGGCCGCCCATCCCACCCGACCACGCCCAGCGCCGCCCAATCTGACGGCAGCAGCGTGTAATCGCGTCTCGCGGCTGCAAAATCGAACCCCGCGGGCAGGCGCACTTCGACGCCCCATGGCTGTTCCTTGGTCCAACCGTGACGCGCCAGATAGGCCGCTGCCGAGGCTAGCGCATCGGTCGGGTCATCGGCCCAAATATCCCGCCGCCCGTCACCGTCGAAATCCACGGCGTGATCCAGAAACGAGGTTGGCATGAATTGCGTATGCCCCATTGCTCCGGCCCAACTTCCGACCATCGTTGCGGGACTGACATCGCCTGCCTGAATGATCCGCAGGGCGGCAATCAGTTGCGTTTCAAAGAACTCAGCCCGTCGGGCATCAAAGGCCAGCGTCGCAAGCGAACGGATCGTCTGATCCGACCCCCGAAATGTGCCGAAAGACGTCTCGAGCCCCCAAATCGCGGTCACGACCTCTTTTTCGACGCCATATTGCGCCTCAATCCGGGTCAGCACCGCGGCATGGCGTTCCAACCCCGCGCGTCCGTCTGCGACGCGCCGATCAGAAACGGCCGCATCCAGATAGTCCCAGATCGGCTTGGTGAACTCGGCCTGATTGCGATCGCGCTTGATGATATCCTTGTCATAGGCCAGCCCTGCTAGCGCGTGATCCAGAGTGCCGGGCAAGATACCCTGGGTCTGTGCCCGCGTCCGAAAATCGCCAAGCCACGCCTGAAACCGGGCGCTTCTTTCTTCTGACACGCGATACATCTCCGCCGATGGTCGGACGACCGGTCGGATTGAGACTGTAAGATCAGCCGACGCCAATTGTATCGGCTGTGGCCCTTCCGGGCTTTTGATGGACTCCGCCTGTACGATGGATGCCCATAATGCTGCGGTCATAACGCCGCTTACGCATCTACGCATTCCGAATTTCCTGATAACTGCTCAACCACAGGATAGCGCAAAAACGGCAAATCTCAAAGCGCTCAGCTTTCCGAGTCGCGGTCTCTCGCCTCTCGCTCGGACCGCAGCCGGTTCAGAGCTTCGCGCAGCAGGGGGACCCGATTGGGCCGGAACGAGGCCCCGGTAATCTGCATCTCTTGCATGCGATCCAACCGAAACACGCGGAAATCCTGCCGCAACAGGCACCAGCTGATCAGCACGCTGGCGCGGTCCATGTAAACGATGCTCAACGGATTTACGCAGCGATGGGTCTCGTCGCCTTTGGCATCCCAATAGGAAAATTCGATCGTCTGTTCGTCCCAGGTGGCCCGCCGCAGTTCAGCGACATCCACCGTTGGTTTCGCCGGCCGGTCAAACCGTGTGGCGGTCAGCACCGCATGGCTGAGGCGTTGGGACTGGCGCGGTGGCAAACGACCCTGCAGCTTGCGCAGAACTTCGCTGGCAGCCTCAGAGAGGCCGGGATCACCAATGGATTGTACCTCGCGCAGGCCAAGCACCAGGGCCTCAAGCTCATCATCGGTGAAGCCAAGCGGTGGCAGGGTGGCGTCCTCGATCAGGGTGAACCCGAACCCCGCCTCTCCGTCGATCACGGCGCCGAGGCTGCGCAATGAATCGATGTCTCGGTGAATCGTGCGCGGCGAAACGCCCAGATCCTGAGCCAGCTCAATCGACGTTCTTGGCGACGGGCCAGAGCGCAAGGATTGCATTAATTGGAACAAACGGGCGGTGCGGGTCATAATGCAGGTTACTTTATCTCTAATGACAGAAATTGTCATTAGCTCGGCATACCCATCACCTATACCCATGATGGAGCCCAAGATGCTGACCCTTTTGACCTACCCCTCTGCCTTTGGCCTGTTCAGCGCCAGCCCGTTTTGCGTGAAGACGGCACTAATGCTGCAAACATCGGGCCAACGCTGGCAGCGATCTGACCTCCTTGATCCGCGCAAGATGCCGCATCAGAAGCTGCCGGTTCTGCGCACGCCGCAGCGTCTGATCCCCGACAGCGACCTGATCCGCGACTGGCTTGAGACGCAAGGTAGTGATTTTGATCACGGGCTGAGCGATCTGCAAAAAGCTCAATCGCGCGCATTGATCCGTTTGGCCGAAGAGCATCTGTATTTTCAGATCGTCCAAGACCGCTGGGCCAATGACGAGGTCTGGCCGATTCTGTATAAGACCTTTTTCACTGGCATCCCCGCCCTGATCCGCAAACCAGTTGCCAATTCTATCCGCAAGAACGTTGTTAAAGGATTGGGGTTTCAGGGCGTCTCTCGATTCTCAGATGCGGAACGTCAGGACAGGCTGGAACGCGATCTTGAGGCGATCTCGGCCTATCTATGGCAGTCGACCTATTTGATGGGAGAAACCCCGACCTCAGTGGATATGAGCGTGGCCCCCATGCTTGCCGCGATGCGCGCGACACCGGCCAATACACCGCTGACCCAGCGGATCAAACAGGATAAGCTGTTGAGCGACTACATAGACCGGATGGAGCAGGCGATACCGCTGTCATGACACAATTTGACGATCCCGCAGTGGCAGCGGCCTATCATTCCCTGCCCGAAGGCACACGTGCCGGGGCGCTTGCGCTTCGTCAGTTGATCCTGGAAACCGCCACTTCGTTGCCCCGCGCGCAGCCGTTGCAAGAGGCATTGCGCTGGGGGCAGCCCGCCTATCTAGCGCCCAAGGGATCCACGATCCGATTGGGCGGGCACAAAGCGGCCCGCTTTGCCCTGTTCGTGCATTGCCAAAGCCGGTTGATGGGCGATTTCACCTCGGCCTTTCCGGGCGAAGATCGGATAGACGGCAACCGGGCAGTTCTGTTTGATGATCCGGATCAGATCGACGCCACCCGCCATGGCTGGCTGATAGCCCGCGCGTTGACCTATCACCTTCCCGCAAAAGGCTGACTTACATGCGCCTTGTTCCCGAGATGCGAACTCACTTCTGACGGCGTTTGCGTTCCACCTTGCGTTTGATCTTGTCCTTCTTGCGCTTGGTGCTGACTGCCTTGCGTCGCGTTGGGCGCTTGGATGCCCCTCCGCGCCCCGTCGGCAGGGCCTGATCGTCGATCGACAACAGCTCCAACTCCAGCCCGCCCGTCACAGGTGTCGCCTCGGTCAGACGCACGGTGACGCGTTGGCCGATGGCTATGATCAGCCCGGTGTCCGACCCCATCAGGGTTCCGGCCTCGCGGTCGAAATGGAAGAACTCGCGCCCCAAGGATCGCACCGGTACCAGACCGTCCGCGCCGGTCTCGTCCATTTTCACGAAAGCCCCAAACCGGGCGATACCACTGATCCGACCCGAGAACTCAGTCCCAACACGCTCGCTCAGATAAGCCGCCAGATACCGGTCGGTCGTATCCCGTTCCGCCATCATCGAGCGGCGTTCGGTATCCGAGATATGAGTGGCAGTTTCGTCCAGCCGGGCGATCTCATCCTCGGTCAGCCCATCGGCACCCCAGCCATGGGCCGAGATCAGCGCGCGGTGCACGATCAGGTCGGCATAGCGCCGGATGGGCGAGGTGAAATGCGCGTAATTCCGCAGCGCCAGCCCGAAATGGCCGAAATTTTCAGCGTTGTAATAGGCCTGCGCCATCGACCGCAGGGTGGTCAGGTTGATCAACTCTGCATCCTCGGTGCCCGCAGCCGCATTCAGCAGTGCGTTCAGGTGGCGGGTCTGCAACACCTGCCCCTTGGCCAAATTCAACCCCGCCGCCTGAGCCGTTTCCCGCAGGCTTTCCAGCTTCTCGGGTGCTGGTTCTTCGTGGACACGGAACAGCAGCGGGCGGCGCTTGGCGATCAGGGTTTCAGCCGCAGCGACATTGGCGAGGATCATGAACTCTTCGATCAGCTTATGCGCGTCCAGACGGTCGCGGAACGCCACGCTTTGAACATCGCCCGTATCGCTCAGGATAATCTTGCGTTCCGGCAGGTCCAGTTCCAGCGGTTGCCGCACACCCCGCGCCTTTTTCAGTGCAGCATAAGCAGCATAGAGCGGCTTCAATACGGTCTCTAACAGAGGCCCGGTGCGGTCATTGGGGGCACCATCGATGGCCTCCTGCACCTCGGCATAATGCAGCGAGGCGGCGGAGCGCATAAGCCCCCGCACGAACCGGTGGCCGATCTTGTTGCCCTCGGCGTCGATCTGCATCCGCACGGCGATACACGCGCGCGGGACGCCTTCGTGCAACGAACACAAATCACCGGACAACCGGTCCGGCAGCATTGGCACCACACGGTCAGGGAAATAGCTGGAGTTGCCGCGCTTGCGCGCCTCGCGGTCCAGAGCGGTACCGGGCTGCACATAGGCGGCAACATCGGCGATAGCGACCCAGATGACATGTCCACCGGGATTCTTCGTATCCTCATCCGCATGCGCATAACAGGCGTCATCATGATCGCGCGCATCCGAGGGGTCGATGGTCAGCAGCGGCATATCGCGCAGGTCTTCGCGCCCTTTCAGACCAGCGGGTTTGGCCTTGTCGGCCTCGGCAATCACCGTGTCGGGGAAGTCATCGGGAATGCCATGCTGATGAATGGCGATCAGCGACACGGCCTTGGGGGCTGACGGGTCGCCCAGCCGTTCGACAATGCGGGCACGTGGCAGGCCCATGCGGGTTTTGGGCCCGGCCTGTTCTGCCTCGACCAGCTCACCGTCTTTTGCACCAAGCAACGCACCTTCATTGACCAGCCACTCGTTCTGTCCGGCCTTGTCGATGGGCACGATCCGTCCGCCCTCGGTCCCTTTGCGGAAGATACCAACGATCTTGCGCGGGTTGGTTCCGATCCGGCGAATCAGGCGGGCCTCGTAATTATGGTCTTCCTCATGCACCACGGTCAGACGGGCCAGAATGCGGTCGCCTTCACCCAGCGCAGGATCGCTGGCGCGGGTGATCATCAGAACAACCGGCTCGACCCCTTCGCCATGCCACTCCAAGGGCCGTGCGAACAGATCACCATCGGCGTTCGGGGCCTTCACCTGCAGCACGCTGACAGGCGGCAACCGGTCCGGGTCTCGATAGCTGCGATTGCGCTTTTCCAGATGCCCTTCGGCCTCAAGTTCCTTGAGGATCCGTTTCAGGTCGATCCGATCCGCGCCCTTGATGCCAAAGGCTTTAGCAATGTCGCGTTTCGAGGTCAGGGTGGGGTTCGCCGAGATCCAATCGAGGACCTCTTGCTTGGTAGGGATGCGAGTCATGATTTCGGCCTATCACGGAGATGCGGCGGCGTCATGACCAAAAAGGGTCAGGCTCGCAGATCGGCAACCGTATCGACATCACGCAGCTGATCCAGCATCGCCACCCGGCATCCGGGGATCGAGGCCAGCGTGTCGGCCAGCGCATGTTCCGTCGACCAGCGCACGTTTTGAAACAGGCTGTGCGGCAGGGCACCAATGCGTTGCGCCCCGACCAACCAATATCCGCCATCCGGGGCCGGACCAAACACCATCTGGTTGCGCCCCAATGCCCGGAACGCGCGCGCGATATGCTCCCGTGCAACCCCCGGGATATCCGCACCGATCAGACAGACTGGCCCTGTTGGCATTTCCCGCAGCATCCGCCCCATACGATCGCCCAGATCCCCTCGACCCTGTGGCGCACGCGGCAGGTCGGCGGGCCAGATGCGACTGGTCAGCCCTTCGCGGTCCGGCGAAACCGCCAGCACGATCTGCCAGCGCGGATCGCGCAGACGCCGGATCAGCGACCGGGTCTGATGGCGAAACCACCACGCCGCGCCGACCATACCGATATCGCGCCCCAACCGGGTTTTGACACGGCCCGGGCGCGGTTCTTTCACCATGATCACCAGGGTGCGCTGCATGAATCAGGAAAAATAGTCGGTCAGGATACGGGTATAGACTGACTTGAGTTGTTCAATCTGCGCCACCTCAACGCATTCATCCACCTGATGCATGGTTTTGCCGACCAAACCAAATTCGACAACCGGACAATGATCCTTGACGAAACGCGCGTCCGAAGTACCCCCGGTTGTCGACATCTCGGGCGTGACCCCGGTTTCAGCCGCAACCGCTTTGGCCACCAATTCCGACAGAGGGCCAGGAGGGGTCAGAAAGCTTTCGCCCGATATCTTGATACGCACGTCAACATCAACGCCAAACGCGGTGGCCACATCGCGCGCCTGCGCTTGCAGCCAATCACTGAGGCTGGCGCCGGAATGCAGATCGTTGAACCGGATGTTCACCGCCCCGCTGCACTGTGCCGGGATGACATTTGTGGCGGAATTACCCGTGTCGATCGCCACAACCGCCAGCGTCGAGGCGTCAAAATGATCAGATCCCCGGTCCAACTCGTGACTGGCCAGCCTGTCCATCAGCCGGGCCATGGCGGGCAGTGGGTTCTTTGCCCGGTGCGGATAGGCCGAATGGCCCTGCACACCTGTTACGGTGAACCAGGCGGTCATCGAGCCGCGACGGCCAATCTTCATCATTTCACCCATCCTGTTCGGGCAGGTGGGTTCACCGACCAGGCAGACGCTCATCCGCTCGCCGCATTGATCCATATGGTCAAGCAGGGCGGTGGTGCCATGCAGCGCATCAGCCTCTTCGTCACCCGTGATCGTCAGGATGATCGCCCCGTCGGGTGGCGTGTCGCGTACAAAATCCACTGCCGCCGCTGCAAAGGCCGCCACACCCGATTTCATGTCAGTGGTCCCGCGCCCATACATGAACCCTTCCCGGATTTCTGCCCCGAAAGGCGGTGTGGTCCAAGCGGCCTCGTCGCCCACCGGAACAACATCGGTGTGACCGTTGAAACCAAAGCTTCGGGCGTGACCTTTTGCACCCCATCGCGCAAACAGATTGCTGATGCCGGCGCGATCAACACGGGTACAATCAAACCCCGCCTGTGACAGGACATCCTGCAGCAGGACAAGGGCACCACCTTCTTCAGGTGTGACCGATGGGCAACGGATCAGGTCGGCCGTCAACGCAATCGGATCTGTCATGGTGGGCCCTTTCCATAAAATTTCTTTCAGGTTCGTGCACAGATTCAACGAATTGGCCCGATTGCCAACCCCAACAGGCCAGAAACCGCGGGCTTTTTCCACATTGTATCGAACTGACACCCCCGGAAAACATGGGGCCTTACGCTGCGATTGCCTTGTCTGCCGGTTCGAATATGCGCTAGAGGGCCGCGAAACAGGTGATTTTACGATGACACGTGCTCTTTTCGCATTGATCTGCCTGACTTTCGCCGTTCTCGGCCAGCAAAGCCAGGCCCAGACGCTGACGGTTTCGACCGTGACACGGCCTCCGTTTTCTTTTGTCGAAGATGGAGCCCAAACCGGATTCTCGATGGACCTGCTTGAGGCGTTGGCTGAATCCCTGAATTGGGACTATTCCATCCAGCGTTCCGACGCCTTTGGCGACATGCTGGGCGCAGTGCAGAACAGATCCGCCGATCTGGCCATCGCCAATATCTCGATCACTGCCTCGCGAGAAACGCAGATGGACTTCAGCCAGCCGATTTTCGAGGCTGGTTTGCAGATCATGGTGCCATCGGACGCGGTGCGCCGCCCGTCACTGCTACATGCGTTACTGTCGCGCGAATTGTTTATTGCTATCGGGCTCGCCTTTGCAATCCTTCTTGGCGGCGGCATGCTGATGTGGGTGTTCGAGCGCCGCTCGCAGCCCTATTTCGACCGCAAGCTAGACGAGGCCTGGTTCCCCTCATTCTGGTGGGCCTTGAACCTGGTGGTCAATGGCGGGTTTGAGGAACGAATGCCGCGAACGCCATTTGGTCGAATTCTGGGTGTAGTGCTGGTTGTGTCTTCGCTGTTTATCGTCTCGGTCTTCACCGCGCGGATCACCTCGGTCATGACAGTGGATGCAATCAGTGGCAGCGTGAATTCGATAAATGACCTTTACGGCAAAGAGGTCGGAACAATCTCGAATTCAACCGCTGCTAACTTCCTGAACCGCCGCGAGATCGAGTTTACCAACTATGATGGGCTCGACCCCATGCTTGAAGCTTTTCGCAACGAGGAACTGGACGCCATAGTGTTCGACGCGCCGATCCTGTCCTATTTCGCCGCCCATGAAGGACGCCGGATTGCCTCGATGACAGGCGGTATATTCCTGCGCGAGAATTACGGTATTGCCTTCCCCACCGGGTCCCCGCTGGTCGAAGACGTCAACCAGGCGCTGCTGGCGCTGCGCGAAGACGGCACCTATGACGAGATTTATCGCAAGTGGTTTGGGGCGCGGAACTAAGCCGTCTCTTCATCCCCGAAAAACGGGGTCATCTGCGCCACGATCACTGCATTTTCATCCAGTGCGCGCTGCATTAGGGCCCGTTCATCCGGGTCGATCTCGTGACCTTGCGCCTCACGTTCGGCCAAAGTGCCATAGCCTGTGACATCCAAAGGCGCGGTATCTGCCTGTTTCAGGATCGCCACCGTTTCGCGCACGGCCTCGGCCTCGTCGACGCCGCTGGCAAAACACATCAATGCCGCCCCGGTTGCGCCGTCGGGCAGGCCATCGCCATCCTTGCGACCGATCTGCACAAGCAGGGTATAGACCTGCTGACGCGAAGGTTTCTTTTGCTTTTCCATGCAAGGGGCCATAGCCGCGCACCTGCCTGCGGTCAAGCAGCCGGGGAATTGCAGTGGATCGCCTGTGCCGCCATAGTGCCCGCAGTAACCTGACACCGATCACAAAAGGACGTTGCCATGACTTATCCGGATTTCATCACAGGATTCCCAAGCCTCGACGTGCCCTTCCCCGAAGATGTGGTGCAAACGGCCGTGATCAGATCAGACGCGGGGCTGGTGGCGTTTTTTACCTTTCTTCAGGATTTCGAACTGCCCCTTCATTCCCATCTGGCACAATGGGGAACTGTGGTCGAAGGTGAGATTGAGCTGACCATTGGCGATGAAACCAAGAGCTATGGCCCCGGTGACAGCTATTCGATCCCCGCAGGAGTGGAGCATGGCGGCAAGATCAAAGCCGGGTCGCGCGTCATTGATGTGTTCGAAGAACCGGACCGCTATCCGGTCAAAGGGTAAGCGATAACAAAAAAAGGGCCGCAGCGGATCGCGCTGCAGCCCCCTTATTTGATCCGCGCCCAGTTTAGTCGCGTAGCAATTCGTTGATCCCGGTTTTCGAGCGGGTCTTTTCATCCACCCGCTTCACGATCACAGCGCAATAGAGGTTGATGTTGTTCTTGGACGGCATCGAGCCCGCAACAACCACCGAATAGGGCGGAACCTCACCATAGGTGACCTCGCCGGTTTCGCGGTCGACGATCTTGGTCGATTTGCCGATGAACACGCCCATGCCCAAAACCGAGCCTTCGCGCACGATGCAGCCTTCGACCACTTCGGACCGGGCGCCGATAAAGCAGTTGTCTTCGATGATGGTCGGACCCGCCTGCATCGGTTCCAGAACGCCGCCGATCCCAACACCGCCCGACAGATGGACGTTCTTGCCGATCTGCGCGCATGACCCGACGGTGGCCCAAGTATCAACCATTGTGCCCTCGTCCACATAGGCACCCAGGTTCACAAAGGACGGCATCAGAACCACGCCGGGCGCAATAAAGGCGGATTTGCGAACGACGCAATTCGGCACCGCGCGAAAGCCAGCGGCCCGCCATTGGTTTTCACCCCAACCCGCGAACTTGCTGTCTACCTTGTCCCACCAGCCGCCGTCCTGAGCGCCGCCGGTCTGGATTTCCATATCCTTGATGCGAAAGCCCAGCAGAACCGCTTTTTTCGCCCACTGGTTCACATGCCAGTCGCCGCTGTCTTGCTTTTCCGCGACCCGCAGCGACCCGCTGTCCAGCGCGTTCAGCGTATCTTCGATCGCTTCGCGTGTCTCGCCGGTGGTGGCGGGGGTGATGGCATCTCGCGCCTCCCAGGCGGCTTCGATGGCGGCTTCCAGTTGCGCGTTGGACATTTGGCGGCTCCCTGCAGATTCTGTTCACGCTTGTGTTGCCTATACGCAAGCGACGGACTGGCTGCAATGCGACGCTGAGCGCGCGCTTTGCGGCTGTTTGTTCCGGTTTCAGCCGTTCAGAGGGTCCGGTGAGATGTTTCCACCACAGATCAGCACCGCCACCCGTTCGCCCGGCTCTGGCGTGTAAGCCCCCGATAGCAGCGCAGCCAAGGCTGTTGCGCCCGCTGGTTCCACCAGAACGCGATGCGCCCGCCACAAGGCCTGCTGCGCTTGAGAAATGGCCCGATCACTGACCAGAACCGATTGCACGCCCTGTGCCAGATCGAAACAAATCGAGCCGATCCGCCGCGCGCCCAGCGCATTTGCCGCAATGCCCGAGACGGACACATCCACCGGTTCTCCCGCCTGCAGGGCTGCATTCAGCGCGCAGGAGGTTTCCGGCTCAACCGCCACGACCTTGCGCGTGCCTTGCAGCCAGGCCAGCGCCCCGGCGATCAGACCGCCACCGCCCACCGCGATCAATACGGTATCCGCTTTCAGGCCCTGTGCCTCCCATTCGGCAAAGCAGGTTCCCTGCCCGGCGACCGTAGCGGGGGCGTCATAGGCGTGAATCTGCATCGCGCCCGTGGCCTCCTCATGCGCCCGCGCGGCTGTCAAGGCGTTGGCATATTCACCCGGCATCACGCTCAAATCCGCGCCGGTCTGTTCGATCAGCGCGATCTTGGATGGCCCCGCCAGTTCGGGCACGAAAATCTTGGCCGGATAGCCCAGCGCCTGCGCGGCAAAGGCGGCCGCTGCGCCGTGATTGCCACCCGATGCGGCCACAACCCCGGCCTCGGGCACATCCGAACTGATCAGAGTGTTAAACGCCCCGCGCGCCTTGAAACTGCCGGTGTGCTGCATATGCTCCAGCTTCATTTCCACCGAATAATCCAGACCCAAGACACGGCTTTCCGTGACTGGCGTCACTTGTGCATAGCCGGTTATGCGGTGCTGTGCCGCCAGTATTTCGCTCTTCCAATTCATTCTCATCTTTCCGTGACTGGCACTCTGCGCCCGAACCCTATAGCTGTTTGGAAAACACGCAAGCAGGGATCGTTACCCCATGAGAGAATACCGCCTCAGCCCGTTTCGCGACGCGCAGACCGACCGTTCGACCGCAAGCGAGGTACCCGACACCCCGCAAACGCGCTCACCCGCCTATCGCCTTGCCTTTGCCGATGAGGATTTCCTGTGCCGGGATGAGCTGCGCCCGGTGCGCTTGCAGCTGGAACTGCTCAAGCCCGAGATGATCATGACCGAGCGTGAGATCACCTCGACCATCGTCATGTTCGGCGGCGCGCGTATCCCTGAGCCATCACAGAAACACACCGCGCGGACGGAAACGCTGGCCGGGCTGTCGGAGTATTACGACGAAGCGCGCGAGTTTGCCCGGTTGATGACCGAGAAGTCGAACGAAACCGGCGGGCGAGAGAATGTAATCGTCACCGGCGGTGGCCCCGGCGTGATGGAGGCTGGCAACCGCGGCGCGCAGGATGCGAACGGCTGTTCCATCGGCCTGAACATTGTGCTGCCGCATGAACAGGCACCGAACCTGTACGTTACGCCCGAGCTCAGCTTTAACTTCCACTATTTCGCCATCCGCAAGATGCATTTCCTGATGCGCGCCCGCGCCATCACCATCTTCCCCGGCGGCTTTGGCACCATGGATGAGCTGTTCGAGTCCCTGACCCTGATTCAAACCGGCCGTATGGAGCGTGTGCCCTTCCTGCTATTCGGTCGCGCGTTCTGGGAAAAGGTCATCAACTGGGAGGCGCTGGCCGACGCCGGCACCATCTCGGACGAGGATCTAGACCTGTTCCGGTTCGTCGATACCGCGCAAGAGGCGGTCGACATAATCGAGAAATGGGAACCCACACCGCCCCGTGACGAAATACCTGGGCGCTAAACGATGGGGCGCAAGACCGGCGAGATGCTGCATCTGCGGGGCAACGCACTGACCAAGGGCGAGCCCGTGGCCCTGCCCCTGACCCAAAGCAGTATGTTTCACCTGCCCGGCGCACCGGACGGGCATGATTTCTACGGTCGCGTCAACAACCCAACCTGGGAACATCTGGAACAGGTTCTCGCCCATCTTGAAGACGCCCCCTGCCTGGCTTTCCCGTCGGGCATGGCGGCGATCTCGGCCGCGTTGTTTGCCACGGTCAAAGCCGGGTCGCGCATCCTGATCCCGTCGGATGGCTATTACGTCACTCGCGTGCTGGCCGACCGATTTCTGTCTGGTCTGGGTGTCATCGTGACAGAACGCCCGACAACCGCCTTTTCCGAAGGCGGGTTCGACGGCATCAATGTGGTCTTTGTCGAAAGCCCCTCGAACCCTGGTCTGGATATGATGGACCTGCCAGCCATCGCGTCGTCCGTGCGCGCAGCTGGTGGGATCACCATTGCTGACAACACAACCATGACACCACTGGGCCAGCGTCCTTTGGATATGGGCGTAGATATCGTCGTGTCCTCGGACACCAAGGCCATGGGTGGGCATTCCGATCTGCTGATGGGCCATGTGGCCAGCCGCAATACAGATGTCATGGAGCGGGTCGAGGAATGGCGGCGTGTCTCTGGCGCGATCCCCGGTCCGCACGAGGCTTGGTTGCTGCATCGTGGGCTGGAAACACTGGATGTTCGGTTCGACCGGATGTGCAGCTCGGCCCAGGTGTTGGCAGAACGGTTGGCGGCGCATCTGGCTGTGAAAGACATCCGCTATCCCGGCCTGCCGGGCGACCCATCCTACACCTTGGCACAGGCTCAGACCACGCGGTTCGGATTCCTGCTTTCGATCACGTTGGAAACCCAGGCCAAGGCCGAAACCTTCATCAACACCTGTCCAATGCTGCGCCCTGCGACGTCTTTTGGCGGCGTTCATAGCTCGGCCGAGCGCCGCGCCCGTTGGGGCGACGACGTTGACCCCGCTTTTGTCCGTCTGTCCGTGGGATGCGAGCCGGTGGTTGAGCTTTGGCAGGCAATCGATGCCAGCCTGAACGCACTGTAATTACTTTTTGGGCGTGCGCAGCTCGGTGAACACGTAGATCGGCAGCACTACGCTGGCGATCAGCGCGCCCAGCCAGACCAGCAGTGTCGCAGCCAGCAGGTTGGAAATTCCGCCAACCGTCAGCCCATTGGTCACCAGATCGGTCACAAGCAGGCCGACAAAGGTCACGATCAACGCGATCCCGCCTTTCAACGAAGGCGCCCTTTTCTCACCCAACTTCAGGATCAGCGGCTCGGCCACCACCTGCACCAGCGTGAAGACGATCACCACAACGATGAATGAAATCGGCTTGATTGCAAAACCGGTCAGTAGCAAAGCGGCCAACATTAACCCAATGGCATTGCCCGCCAGCAGGGCCAGAACCGATTTAAGTCTGCGCGTCATCGGCTGATCTCCGTCAATGAATAATATGAAACAGCCTGATAGTATCAGAGATTGCGAAACTTGCGAACCAATTTAGCCACCGGTTCTTTTTGACCTGTTGAAATCACGTGATAAAATACCTTCATCATGATCAGCCCTTCCCCCATCCATGAGAGGTGAGATGAGCGACGATCCCTATGCCGCACTTGGCGTGGCCAAAGATGCCAGCGACGCTGAAATCAAAAAAGCGTATCGGCGTATTGCCAAGGAATGCCATCCGGACTTGAAACCCGGGGACGCCGAGGCCGAAGCCAAGTTCAAGGCCGCCGCCGCGGCCTATGATCTGTTGAAAGATCCTGAGACGCGCAAACGCTATGACAATGGTGAGATTGATGCCTCGGGACAGGAACGCCCGCAACAGCAATACTATCGCGATTACGCCGAAGCTGCCGGCAACCCCTATCGCGGGCAGGCGACGGACCCGGACGACATGTCGGATATCTTTGCTGAATTCATGCGGGGTCGCGGCGGATTTGGTGGGCAAGGCGGCCGCGAGTTTCACGCGCCCGGCCACAATCTGAACTTCACGCTTCAGATCAGCTTTCTGGATGCGGTATTCGGCGCCAGCCAGAAGCTGACCCTGCCGGATGGGGACCGGATCGAAGTCAAGATACCCGCAGGGATCACAAGCGGTCAAACCATTCGCCTGCGGGGCAAGGGTGCCGCTGGCTATGGTGAGGGGCCGCGCGGCGATGCGCTGGTGACAGTATCAGTCGCGGGTCATCCGGTATTCGACCGTCAGGGAAATGACATTCACATCACGCTGCCCATCACGATTGATGAGGCGGTGCTGGGCGGCAAAGTGGCGGCGCCCACGATCGATGGGGGCGTAAACGTGACCGTTCCGGCCGGAACCAGCAGCGGCAGAACCCTGCGCCTGCGGGGTAAGGGCGTCAAGAAGCGCGGCTCGGCCGAACGGGGCGACCAGTTGATCGAGCTGACCATTTCAATGCCCGATCAAATCGATGATGAGTTGAGGCAATTTATGGATTCATGGCGAGAAACCCACCGCTATGACCCACGCAAAGGAATGCCGTCATGACCCGCACCCTGACCGAAGAGGAACTGATCACTGCCGTAGCCCGGCTGACTTCGACCCGATTGACAGAATATCTGGCTGCCGAAATCGTGATCCCCGAACAAACAGATCGCGGATTGGTCTATCACAGCCTCGACGTTGCCCGGCTGGAGTTGGCCTGCGAGTTGCACGACCAATACGAAATGGAGGCAGACGCAGTGTCGATGATGATTTCCCTGATCGACCAGATGCATGGGTTGCGCGCAGAACTTCGAGAGGTCCTGAACGCCGTCGCAGCGCAGCCAGATCCGGTTCGTCAGCAACTGATCAAAGTGATCGGCACCGCGAGATTTGGGTGAGAGCGGCCTAATTGTCGACCAGATATTCTTCGGGAACAAAGAATGTGTAATCTCGGTCGGCAACCGCCTCGTGGCAATCGTGGCAATACGCAACTGCGTTGGCGCGATCCCCCATCGTGTCCCCAAACAATGACCCATCCGGCATGACCATGATATAGCGCCAGTCAGCCGTAGCAGGGTTGGCGCCCTCGGCCAGTTTCTGCATGACGAACATCGCGCCGGGATGGCTTTTCCCCTCATCCGTAACGGTCACGCTGTCCTTGGCCAGCACAGACCCCACCGGAAGCTTTTCGCCTTCCGTCAGGGTTGCATAATTATACGCCATCCGGTTTGCATAGCTGTTCACAAATCGCCGACCATGGGTTTCAGATATATAGGGCGCATCGTTGTACAGCGGCCAGTTTTGGTAATTCAGAAGCAAATCCAACTGCGCTGCGGCATAGCCGCGTGCCATCCGGCGCTGCAACGAGTCATAAATTTCACGCGCGTCGTCCTTGGTCAGATCAGCCGGATTTTCGATAGCCAGATGAGCATCCTCATCATTTGACTGCGCAACAGCATCAGTTACGGCGACGGCCGCACAAGCCAAAACTAAAACAAAACTAAAGTACGGGATTTTCAATCGAAACATCATAGAGATAACCCAACTCGTAACCTGTTATGCCGCAATCGGCACACGGAGCTGAAATACAAGGTAGCCGCCGTGAACGAATTTGCCACATGCCAGCCACCGAACTCACCCTATTGTGCGCAAGTGAGCCTGGTGCATCCACACCTAGCCTCTGAAACATATCAAATTTTGCATTCTATAGACAGCGCCCCAAAAATTAATTTTGCGATGCGCCGTCTATTCAGCCGCTTATCCGCGGTCGAGACCGGCCTCGGCCTCAATCTGCTTGCGCGATTTACGGGCGCGTTCGGTGGCCGATTTCAGCTGACCGCAGGCCGCCATAATGTCCTCGCCCCGCGTCTTGCGGATGGGCGAGGCATACCCGGCCTGATAGATGATATTGGCAAAAGCCCGAATACGATTGTTCGAGCTGCGCTTATACGGCGCGCCGGGCCATTCGTTGAACGGGATCAGATTGATCTTAGCCGGGATTTTGTGGCGCTTGATATGTTCGATCAGACGATGCGCATCCTCATCGCTGTCATTCACACCATCAAGCATCACGTATTCAAACGTAATCCGTTCCGAATTGGAAACCTTGGGATAGCTGGCCAAAGCCTGCAGCAACTCTTCGATATTCCAGCGTTTGTTGATCGGCACCAGCACATCGCGGACTTCATTGGTCGTCGCGTGGAACGAAATTGCCAGCAGGCAGCCAATTTCCTGCGCGGTACGCGCGATCTCGGGCACCACGCCCGATGTCGACAGGGTAATCCGGCGGCGAGACAGCGAGATACCTTCGGGGTCCATCGCGATTTTCATCGCGTCACGGACGTTCTCAAAATTGTAAAGAGGCTCGCCCATACCCATCAGAACGATGTTCGACAGCAGGCGGGTTTCGTCCTTGGGCGCTCCCGGTACCGGCCACTCGTCAAGATCATCCCGCGCCATCATCACCTGACCGACAATTTCCGCCGCCGTCAGGTTGCGCACCAGTTTCTGCGTGCCTGTATGGCAGAAGGAACAAGTCAGCGTGCAACCGACCTGAGACGAGATACACAGCGTGCCGCGATCGTCCTCGGGAATATAGACCACCTCGACCTCATGCCCGCCAGCAATACGGACCAAATACTTGCGTGTGCCATCCTCGGACACTTGTCGGGTCACAACCTCGGGGATTTCGATCACGAAATGCTCGGCCAGCTGGGTGCGATAGGCTTTGGCCAGATTGGTCATCTCGGCAAAGTCGCGCACACCCCATTGGTAAATCCACTGCCAGATCTGGCCCGTGCGCATCTTGGCCTGTTTTTCAGGCGTGCCGTGTTCGATCAGGGTCTCGCGCAGGCGATCCCGGGTCAACCCGACAAGGTTCACCTTCCCCTCCGGCAATTTGCGGGGGATGGTCATGACGTCTTGAGTGATCGGCGCTTTGGGCGACATAGGTGGGTCTCGAAGATTCTGGCTTGGAATGCGCCTCTATATAGGACTGCGCGCAAAGATCAAAAGAATTCGTCGCGCCTAATTTACAAAACGCAGCAATTCGTCAATCCGCAGGCGCCCCAATTCAATCCGGCAAGAGGTGATACCAATGCCGGTTCCCGACCCACCACCAAAAGACGCGCCGACCGCCTCGCACTGCGCATCACGATACCCGACCCAGGCGCTTTGCGCCGCCTCCATCGCAGGCGCCGCGCTTGTCCGTCCGGTCACCTCGTCCAACGCGTTGGCTGCATCCATGGCAAAGCCAAAACTATTGGTCAGCGCGGCCTCAACCCCCGCTTCCATACTGGCTACGCAAGATCCGATTTCGACTTGTGAACTTGCGTTCGTGCATTCCATTGCAGGATCCGCCACAGCCAACGTGGGGGTTAAAACAGCCAGTATCACCAAACGCATGACATACTCCTCGAAGGTCGTTAGACTAACGCATTCAGCTTAGCACAGCGACGCCAGAGGTTACAAAAAACCGCGGGGGATCAACCCCGCGGTCATTCGAACTCCTATGCCGCCCGGACGTTTCCAGGCCAGCCGTATTGGATCACGCACCTGCTGGTGGAATAAAGCAATCCTCGGCGTCCAGCGTTTTGACCGGATCGTTTGGCCCACATTGCTCTCCCGAAACCGGGTATGTCTCAGCGGATTTATCACAAGCGCTCAGCAATACGACGGCGGTCAGCACAAACAGGCCCAAAACTTTCTTCTGCATCGATGCTCTCCTTTTCTCTCTGCTTGAACCGATTAGTTCAGTATTTCAGAGCGCGGAGCATTGACGCAGATCAAATTTATAGATGACGTTAAGTTAAGCTATGAAGGAGGGCGGCCCTATCCTGCGAAACTGGCACCATTTTGCAAGCCGGGCCACTGCCCGAGCGCTGGCGCGCTCAGTTGGTACAGCGTTTCTCGGCGTCGTCTAAAGCGGCTGTGAAACCCAGCAATGAGAAAGTATCTTTGGTCTGAGTGCCGCGCTCGGACCGGGCGGTCAGCACTGCTTCGGTACCGCTTTTCATGGCAGCGATTACTTTTTGGTCATCACCCTCTGACGCGGGCCAGGCCCATTCGCCTTCGGTGCTGAATTCGAAGCTGTTTCCGTCGATGGATACAGATACGGTCGATCCCGCGGCAAACGGATAGCCCCCGGTGAATGAGACGCGCCCCTTCACATCGGGATCAGGTCTGAACACGACAAACAGCAGGATGTCGCTGCGCCTCACCGAAACAACGCGCCCGCCGCGCGTGTTGACGGTTTCATCCGGCGTTGCAACGCTCCAGCATTCGGTTGGGTCCTCTTCCACAAACACACTCCAGTCGGTGTTTACGGACACTCTATTGGTGCTGTCTGCCTGCTGAGCGGTAGCAGCCGTTGTCATCCCTGCCACGCACAGGCCCGCGATTACGCGGACGAGCTTTGATCCCATCTGTCCAGCCTCCTAGCTCGACCTAATACCTCATACCCACCGGAAAGGCTCGCGAACCCTGACGGTTCGTCTGTAAGTTGCGTCTTCCGGTGATTGCCGACATACACACACTATCGCAAGTTTCGCCATAGGCGAAAGGGCGGTTGGCAGTTTTTTGCGCATGTTTAGGAGGGTCCCGATGACGCAGCCTGTAGCAATGACCGAACTATGGCGGGGGCCTTTACTGGAAAGCCTGCATCTGGGACATGCGGTTATCTGTGATGACACGGGTCAAATCGTGCGCAGCTGGGGCGACCCGGAGGCGATAATCTACCCCCGGTCTTCGGCCAAGATGATACAGGCCCTGCCGTTGATTACATCTGGGGCGGCCGCGAAATACGGGCTGAACAGCGAGCATCTGGCATTGGCCTGTGCCTCGCATAACGGCGCGCATATTCACACAGACAGGGTAACGTCCTGGCTGGACCATCTGGGCCTGGCTGAAACCGATTTGCGCTGTGGGCCGCAAGAGCCTCAGGATATGGCGGCGCGCGACGGGCTGATACTTGCCGACGACACGCCCTGTCAGATCCACAACAACTGCTCGGGCAAACATAGCGGGTTTTTGACGGTAGCACAGCATATGGGTGCCGGGCCGGAATATCTTGAAATCGACCACCCGGTTCAACAGGCCTGTTTGTCCGCGCTGGAAGAAACCACCGGCGAAACCAGCCCCGGCTATGGCATCGATGGCTGTTCCGCCCCGAACTTTGCCACCTCGCTGGTGGGGATGGCACGGTCGATGGCGTGGTTTGCCTCGGCGGCGGACCGGTCGGACCGGGCCAGCGATGCAGCACAACACCTGACCGCGGCGATGATCAAACATCCCGAGCTGGTGGCCGGAGAGACGCGCGCCTGTACCGAGCTGATGCGCGCCATGAACGGGCGCGCCGCGATCAAGACCGGGGCCGAGGCCGTATTCATCGCCATCATCCCTGAAAAACGCATGGGCGTCGCGCTGAAGATCACCGATGGCGCCACCCGTGCCAGCGAATGCGCCATTGCAGCCATTCTGGTCAGCCTCGGCGTGCTGGAGGCCGATCACCCGGCCACCCGCACCTTTATGAACGCCACACAATACAGCCGTCGCGGGCTGGAATGTGGCGTGATCCGACCCGCACCGGGTTTCCCCGGCTAGGGCCGCTACATCTCAATCTCGTGAATCTCGGCCACCTCGACCGAGCCTGACCCGTTCACGACCATAGGGCATCCCTTGGCCATCTCGTTGGCGGCGTCGATGCTGTCGGCTTTGATCACCGTAAAGCCGGAGACCGGGTTTGCGCCGCCATTGTCGACCACACCGCCCGAGCTGACGGTATAGGACTGGCCCACTGGGTTGCCGGGTATTTCTAGTGACGGACCCAAATTCTGAAACCACGCGCCCCAGGCGGCCATGGTTGCTTCGACTTCGGCCGGGTCCGATGGCGTGGTCCCGCCGTGATAGACAAACAGAAACTGTGGCATCTCTTTCCTCCCAGATGAAAACTTATTGCACCAGACCGGCCAGCTTGTTCAGCGTCGAGGTCCAGCCTTTTTCGTGGTTTGCGGCGATCTCGTCATCGCCCAGGTCGCGGTGATCGACCACCAGCCGAGCGCCGCCGCCTGCGGCTTCGATCCGCAGCGTTACATGGCTTTCGGCCCCGCGCTGATCCTGATCGTCATGCCAGCCCCAGGTGAAGCCAACCGAATTGGGCGGATCGACATGGGTCACATGGCCCGAGACCTTGAACCGCTGGCCCTCGCCATTCTGCATGACCGAATACCACGGACCAACGCGCGAAAAATCGAGAGTATGTTCGGGCACATGCACCCCTTCGGGGCCCCACCATTGCAACAGCCGTTCTGCGACAGTGATCCACGCAAACAGATCCTCTGGCGGTATCGGGAACGTGCGCTCCAGCTTTAGATCGGCCATGAGGTATCCCTTTCAATAGCATCGCCCAGACGATCCAGACTGCTTTCCCAGAATTGTCGTTTCGAAATGGTCCATTCCGCGATTGCGCGCAGACCTTCGGGGCGGATCGAATACATCCGCTGGGTGCCCTGCACCCGTTGCCGAACCAGCCCGGCCTCACGCAAAACCTTCAGGTGACGCGAGACCGCAGCACCCGACATGCCGCGCCCTTCGATCAGGTCGCCCGCGGGCTGCTCTCCGTCCTGCATCAACTGTTCAACGATGGAAAACCGCGTGGCGTCGGACAAGGCGAAGAATGTGGTCAGAAGCGTACTCATGACCACTGTTTAACACTTTTGTTAAATAAAGGGAAGCCCCGGCTTTCAGGCTTGGGAAAATTCCTGCCGCGCATAGCCCTGCAGATACAAAAGCGCGGTCAAATCGCCATGGTTGACGCGCACTTCGCATTGTTCCGCGACCGAAGGCTTTGCATGCAGCGCAACCCCGGTTCCGGCCCGGCCCAACATACCCAGATCATTTGCCCCGTCACCCACAGCGATCACATCGTTTTCGGACAGGCCCAGACGCTTGGTAATCTGTTCCAGCGCGTCGACTTTGGCCTGTCGTCCCAGAATCGGTCGCTGCACATCGCCGGTCAGCTTGCCGTTTTCGGCCAGCAGAGTGTTGGCACGGTTTTCGTCAAACCCCAATTCACTGCCCACCTTGGCAGTAAACGCCGTGAACCCGCCCGAGACCAGCGCCGCATAGCCGCCATTGGCGCGCATCGTCGCGACCAGCTCCTTGCCGCCGGGCATCAAGGTGATGCGTTCGGCCAGAACCTTGCCGATCACAGCCTCATCCAACCCTTTCAGCAACCCGACCCGTTCGGTCAGCGCGCCTTCGAAATCCAATTCGCCATTCATTGCGCGGGCTGTGATGTCCTTGACGCGGTCGCCGACACCGGCCTCATCCGCCAATTCGTCGATGCATTCCTGCTGGATCATGGTGCTGTCCATATCCGCCAACAGCATCTTTTTGCGCCGCCCCTCGGCAGGCTGCACGATCAGGTCAACGCCAAGCTTCTGCAAATCACCCCAGACATCCCACTGGTTGCCCGGAAGGTCCTGCAGCGCGAACTCTGCCGCCTCATCCGGGCTGAGCCAGATGATCTCGGCCCCGCCCCAGGCATTCCGCAACGACTCGACCAGTGCCAAATCCAGCGCGCGCGTTTCGGGATTGGTCAACAGGGTGGCAACATACATAGTCTATCTCCGGCGAATTCACCTGCGATTAACGCAGATAGCCCCCGATCGCCAGAAGACAGTTTGTCCGCAGCAACCTCTGGCACATCATGCGGACAGAACGGCGACCGATTGCGCCATTCAGGGCTTTACCAGCACGCCATTCCAAGACAGATTCGCCAGGACTGGACAGAAAGGAACTCGGTAAATGGGCAACCTGCTTTACGATCGCTTGTTTGGCATTCACGCGGGCAAAGAGACGCCTTTCCTGCATCTGCCCAACGGTCAGGTGCTGACCCATTCTGATTTCCTGGACATGGCATCTCGGTTGGCCAATACCCTAATCGGCTTTGAGCTCGAACCCGGACAACGAGTTGCGGTTCAGGTGGAAAAGTCGCCCGAAGCGCTTGCGCTGTTTGCTGCTTGTGTGCAGACCGGTCTGGTTTTTCTGCCACTCAACACTGCCTATACGGTCAGCGAACTGAGCTATTTCATCGAAAACAGCGGCGCTGCGCTGGTGGTCTGCGATGATGTAAATAGGGCTGGTTTGGCACCCGCCGCCGCCGCCCATAAGGCACGGCTTGAAACGCTAAACGCTGATGGATCCGGCAGCCTGATGCGGCGTGCGCTGGGTATGCTGCCTGCTTTCGAGCCGGTCAACCGCACCGAGGATGATCTGGCCGCCTTCCTGTACACGTCCGGCACGACCGGCCGATCCAAGGGCGCGATGTTGTCACAGGCCAATCTGCTGTCGAATGCCGAAACATTGGTACGGGAATGGCGGTTTACCGACGATGACGTGTTGCTGCATGCTCTGCCAATCTTTCACACTCATGGGCTGTTCGTGGCAACCAACGTGGTACTGGCTTCGGGCGGGTCGATGATCTTTCTGCCGAAATTCGATCTGGATGAGGTACTGCGGCATTTGCCTGATGCAACCGCGATGATGGGGGTTCCGACCTTCTACACCCGTCTGTTGGATGACGACCGGTTCACCGGCGATCTGGCATGTCATATGCGGCTGTTCATCTCGGGTTCGGCGCCAATGCTGGCCGAAACGCATCAGCAGTTTGAGGCCCGCACCGGGCACCGCATTCTTGAACGCTACGGTATGACCGAGACCAACATGAACACCTCGAACCCCTATGACGGTGAACGCCGCGCCGGATCCGTGGGGTTCCCCTTGCCGGGCGTTGAGCTCAAAGTGACCGACTCTGAGACGGGTGAAACCTTGCCACAGGGCGAAATCGGCATGATCGAGGTGCGTGGCCCCAACGTCTTTCAGGGCTATTGGGAAATGCCCGAGAAGACCGCAGCAGAGTTGCGCGAGGACGGGTTCTTTATCACCGGCGACCTTGGACGTGTGGACGCGGACGGCTATGTCCATATCGTCGGACGCGGCAAGGACCTGATCATCTCGGGCGGGTACAACATCTATCCCAAAGAGGTCGAACTGGTGCTGGACGACCAGCTCGGTGTTCTGGAAAGCGCAGTTATCGGCGTGCCCCATCCGGATTTCGGCGAAACCGTGTTAGGCCTGTTGGTAGCCGAACCAAACAAGTCGCCCGACCTCGAGGCCATCATGGCAAGCGCACAGACCCAACTGGCGCGATTCAAACATCCCCGCAAGCTGATAGTTCTGAACGAATTGCCGCGCAATACGATGGGCAAAGTGCAAAAAAACGCGCTACGCGAAGCTTACAAAGACCTGTTTACCGAAGACTAGGTCTCAGCGGCGCGCGCCCCTGTGCGGTCAGCAACCAGCAATCACGGCCCTCGAACACGGCAGTGGCCAACGGATGACCATAGCCCGCGCCCGCATCCAAATTGATCCGATTGCCGCAATGTTCCGCCGCATCCACAGGGGTGTGACCATGCACGATCAGCCAGGGGTGCGGGCCAGATTCAACCAAAAATTCCTGCCGTATCCAAACCAGGTCATCTTCGGATTGCTGCGACAGTGGAAGACCGGGCCTGATGCCAGCGTGGACGAACAGCAGCTCATCCTCTTGATGGTAAACTGGCAAAGCGTTGATGAAATCCAGATGTACTGGCGGTACGGCGGCACAGGCCCGTTCATGGACCTGATAGATGCGGTCATTGTCCGTGACTTCAACCCCGTAGGAGGCCAGCGTTTCCCGACCACCCAGCCGTGGGTTCAGCCAGTTCAGCGTGACGGGCAGTTGCTTATCTGCAATTTCGCGCTCTTGCACGAAGCGAGCCATCATACGGTCGTGGTTGCCCTTGACCATTACCCAGTTGCGCCCCGCCTTTTGGCCTTCGATCAGCAGGTCCAGCACGGCGCGGCTGTTCGGGCCTCGGTCGACATAGTCACCCAGAAACACAATCTTTGCATCTGGCCCGCCATCGGCCTCGATCCGCGACAGCGCAACCTGCAGCATGCCGAGCTGGCCGTGGATGTCACCGATTGCATAAATTGGCGAGGACATGGAAAACCCTAAATCAACAGGAACACCCTGCTTGTGACGCGTCTTGGCGGCCGGGAAAAGAAAATACCCACGCCTTGGAAGACGCGGGTATGAAGTGTCTCAGATATTCAACACCGCCTCAGGCAACGTCGAACTCCAGCGGTTTGATTTGCGTGAACAGGCCGGTTTCGGCCAGCTTTGCCCGCGCCTCGGCTGGTACGGGTTCATCGACATAAAGCAAGGCGATCGCCTCCCCCCCTGCCTCGGCGCGTCCGAGGGTAAAGTTCGCGATATTGACGCTGTGCTCACCCATGGCCTGACCTAACGCACCGATGATACCCGGCACATCTTCGTTCGTGGTATAGAGCATGTGCGCGCCCACCTCGGCGTCGATATTGATGCCTTTGATCTGAATGAAGCGCGGCTTGCCATCGCTGAACACGGTGCCACCGATGGAACGCTCGCGTTTCTCGGTCACGACGGTCACCTTGATATAGCCCTCGAAGGCACCAGACTTGTCCTGATTGGTGGTCGAAATCTGAATTCCACGTTCCTTGGCCACAACCGGAGCCGAAACCATGTTCACCTCGGGATTGAACTTTTTCATGATCCCGGCGACGGCCGAACAGTTCAGAGCGGCAAGGTTCATTTCCGACGCAACACCATCATAGAGGATGTTGATCGCCTTGATCGGCTCATCCGTCATCTGACCGATGAAACCGCCCAGATGCCCGGCCAGTTTGATCCAGGGCCCCATGACCTTGGCCTCTTCCGCCGTCACGCTGGGCATGTTCAGCGCGTTTTCCACCGCGCCGGTCAGCAGATAGTTCGAGATCTGCTCGGCCACCTGCAGCGCCACGTTTTCCTGCGCCTCGGTCGTGGCGGCACCCAGATGCGGGGTGCAGACGACATTGGGCAGGTTGAACAGCGCGTTGTCCTTGGCCGGTTCTTCGCTGAACACGTCAAAGGCGGCACCGGCAACGTGACCGGATTGCAGAGCCTCGGCCAGCGCCTCTTCATCGACCAAACCGCCACGGGCGCAGTTGACGATACGCACGCCCGGTTTGGTCTTGGCCAGATTCTCGCGGCTCAGGATGTTGCGAGTCTGATCGGTCAGCGGCACATGCAAGGTGATAAAATCGGCACGCGACAGCAGCTCATCCAGTTCAACTTTTTCAACACCCATCTTGGCGGCTTTCTCTTCGCCCAGATAGGGATCATAGGCGACAACCTTCATTTTC
The DNA here is from genome assembly GCF_059610505.1 of Ruegeria sp. CDSC079. Lineage (NCBI taxonomy): Bacteria > Pseudomonadati > Pseudomonadota > Alphaproteobacteria > Rhodobacterales > Roseobacteraceae > Ruegeria > Ruegeria sp. CDSC079. Next base: position 11,315 of record NZ_JBXWNT010000008.1, on the reverse strand, counting down.
AGGCCCAGGGCGCGTTCGCAGACGATCCCGCCGATATTGCCCGCACCAATGACGCCCAAGGTCTTGTTGGTCAGCTCGATCCCCATGAACTTGGACTTTTCCCATTTGCCCGCATGGGTCGAAGTACTGGCCTCGGGGATCTGCCGCGCCACGGCGAACATCATCGCAATCGCGTGCTCGGCTGTGGTGATCATGTTGCCAAAGGGCGTGTTCATCACGATGACGCCCTTCTTGCTGGCGGCATCCTTGTCGACATTGTCGGTGCCGATGCCGGCGCGACCTATGACTTTCAGCTTGTCCGCATGTCCCAACAAGGTCGGCGTGACCTTGGTGGCCGAGCGGATGGCAAGACCGTCATACTGGCCAATCACTTCGGCCAGTTTATCTTTGTCCTTGCCCAGATCGGGCATGAAATCCACGTCGATGCCGCGGTCGCGGAAAATCTGAACAGCGGTTTCACTGAGTTTGTCAGAAACGAGTACTTTGGGAGCCATGTCTGTGGTCCTTGAATGTAGTGAGATGTCCGGGCCTGAGGCGGCCCGGTGAAGATTGGGAAAGATCAGGCGGCTTCAGTTTGTGCTGCGAGCTCAGCCTCGAAGGCCCAGGCTAGCCAGGGCAACATCGCTTCGATATCCGAAGTTTCGACCGTGCCGCCGCACCAGATACGCAGACCCGCAGGTGCGTCGCGATAAGCCCCGATATCCAACGCGATATTCTCGGCCTCCAACCGCTTTGCAACGGCCTTGGCGAAGGCTGCGCCGTCCCGAATGCGCGCATCGGTGAATTTCAGACAGACAGACGTATTCGACTGCGTCGCCGGGTCGTCAGCCAGGTTGGCGATCCAGTCATTCTGCTCGCAGAACGCATGCACCGCACCGGCATTCGCATCGGCCCGGCCAATCAATCCCTGCAGACCACCAACCGAGCGCGCCCAGCCCAATGCCAACAGATAGTCCTCAACCGCCAGCATCGACGGGGTGTTGATCGTGGCGCCAGTAAAGATACCATCGATCAGCTTACCGCCCTTGGTCAGGCGGAAAATCTTGGGCAATGGCCATGCGGGGGTATAGCTTTCAAGCCGCTCCACAGCGCGCGGGGAAAGGATCAGCATCCCATGCGCCGCCTCTCCGCCCAGAACTTTCTGCCAGCTAAACGTGGTCACATCCAACTTGTCCCACGGCAGGTCCATCGCGAAGGCCGCCGAAGTCGCATCGCAGATCGTCAAACCCTGACGGTCATCCGCAATCCAGTCACCGTTTGGCACCCGCACGCCCGAAGTCGTGCCGTTCCATGTAAAGACCACGTCATGGAAGAAGTCGACCGAGGCCAGATCGATGATCTGCCCATAATCGGCTGTTTTCACTTCGGCGTCGATTTTTAGCTGCTTGACCACATCCGTGATCCATCCCGAGCCAAAGCTTTCCCAGGCCAGCATCTCGACCTTGCGTTCACCCAACAGCGACCACAGCGCCATCTCAACCGCGCCGGTGTCAGACGCGGGAACGATGCCGATCTTGTAATCTGCTGGAATGCCCAGCACTTCACGCGTACCTTCGATGGCCGCTTTCAGCTTGTCCTTGCCAACAGCAGCGCGATGCGAACGGCCAAGCGCTGCGTCAGCCAGTTTGGTCAGGTCAAATGTGGGGGGTTTGGCGCAGGGCCCCGAGGAAAAGCGCGGATTTGCCGGCCGCGTTTCAGGTTTGCGCACGGCGTCATTCGATGCCGGTTGTTCGATAGTCATGTGTATTACCCTTCCAGATACACGCCCCTCGTTGGGGAGGGGTGTCCCACGGACAGAGCTAGGGTGCAGACGCAGCATCAACAAGCGAAAAAGACTCATTAGAAATCAAAAACGACAGGTTTTTATGCGCAAGTTGGGGGAGCGCGTTTCCGATAGGCGCAATTTCGTCACCGGCTCAGCGCATCGTCCTTGTTGCCTATCAGGTCAACCGAACGGCTTCACCCGTTGCCAGCGCCTGTTGTGCCGCCAACCCCATACGAACGGCCCACAGACCATCCTGCAGCGTCACATCCGGCGCGGCGCGCTCGCCTCGAACAAGCGCAAGGAACCCCTGATGCTGGTAATAGGTCGAGCCATTGTGATCCCCGGCGGCCAGCAAGCGCGGGTCAACGGGGATGTCTTGTGACACCGGCCCTTTTGGATTACGCGGGCTGACAATGACCTGCGGCACCGGCGGGTCACCCAGATGATCGGGCCAAAAGCGCCCCGGCCCCGGCACCAGCGCCTCGATCTTGGCCTGCGGTCCTGTGGCCGAGATTTCCTCTTGGTACCGCGATCCTTCGGCGAACATGCACAGTTCCAGCATCGCCCGCGTGCCGTTGGCGAAATCAACCAGAACATAACCGTGATCCAGAATATCCGGCATTTCCCCATCATAGCTTTCGTCCAGATGGTTTACCGCCTGCCCACCGCTGGCGGTGATCCGCACCGGATCGGACCCAAGGATCAGCCGCATCAGGTCGAAGAAATGGCAGCATTTCTCGACAAATGTGCCGCCGGTATTGCGGTTGAACCGGTTCCAGTTGCCGACCTTTTCCAGAAAGGGAAATCGATGTTCCCGGATCGTCAGCATCTGCACCCCGCCGGTGGATTGGAGCCCTTTGATCAAAGCGGCAATCGGAGGCATATAGCGATATTCCATCGCCACCCAGATTGGATGGGGATAGTCACGCTGCACCGTTTCCAGCCGCGCCGCATCCTGCGGATCGGTAAAAAGCGGCTTTTCCACCAACAGGGGCAGTGGGCGCATCGCCGCGATGTCGCAGATTTGATCTACATGCAGGTGGTTCGGGCTGGCGATAACCAGGCAATCCAGATCCTCGATCGCCAGAAGGTCAGCCACTGATCCCACCATCACAGCCTCCGGTGCAATCTCGTGCGCGGCGCGGGCCATCTGCGGGTCGGGCTCATAGATCGCCGCCACCCGCGTGCCATCCAGCAGAGCGATATTGTGCAGGTGCTCCTGCCCCATCATGCCGCATCCGATCAGCCCGTAATTGATGGTCCGGGTCATGCGCGTTTCCTTTTACTTCAAGCGTTGAACATAGGTGGCCCGATCCGGATCGAACCAAGTTTTAGAGAATTCGACGGGTTCGGCCTGTTCTGACCAGCTAAACCGCTCGATATACCCGACGGTCTGCCCAGCGGGCTTGGTGAAGCCCGTCGGTGTCCAATCGGGCAGCACCGCGATTGAAACCCTGTCTTCGGCCCGCGTGATCCAGAACCCCAACTGCTGCTGATAATAGCGATACAGCGAGTCAGACAGCAGGTCGCCGTCGATCAAACCCACTGATTCGTCGAGCCATATCTCTTCGACCGCGATGATTGTGTCATTCAAATAGCGCATCCGGCGCACGCGCGACCCCGTGGCCGCGGCTCCGAAACCGGGCAGATTGGCAGGCTTTTCCAGATGATCGACCGACAGGATATCCGCGCTTGGCAAACCGCCCCCTTCGGGCAGCTCAAGCCGAAACATCGCATAGACGCTGTTTTGCGTTCCGGTCTCACGGATGTAATTGCCCGAGCCCTGAATGCGTTCCAACATCCCTTTTTTCTCAAGCTCGGACAGCGATTTTCGCAGGGTTCCGACCGAGACATTCAGGTCCGCCGCCATGTCCCGTTCCGGCGGCAGGCGCTCACCGTCAATCAGACGGCCGGCCGCAATATCGCGGATCAGCAGTTCTGCAATCTGAACATATATCGGCAGGGCATTGGGGTTTCGGCTTGAGGGGGGCACGTCGGGGCGCTTCGATTGGTCACAGGAAAAATTGATACACTATTGATCTACATCAATGTGATTGCTACGCAAGAGAAAAAGCAAATCCATTGCGGAGACCGACTCAGATGACGATCGTCCCAATCACCTCCCCCGATCTGAACGCGGCCGAGGTCTCGTGGTTTTCGGCTCTGTGTTCGGATGACTATCAGTTTCTGGGGATGCCCGATGGCGATCTGCGGTCCAGCTGGGACCACTGTTCCGCCATCGTGAAAGAGGCCGAGGCACAGGGGTTTCGCAACATCCTGTGCCCGTCATCCTATCAGGTCGGTCAGGACACACTTAGCTTTGTTGCTGGATGCGCACCGATCACCGACAAGATCAACCTGCTGGCCGCGGTGCGTTGCGGTGAAATGCAGCCCATCATGCTGGCCCGCACCATCGCGACGCTGGATCACATGTTGCAGGGGCGCTTGACAGTCAACATCATCTCGTCCGATTTCCCTGGTGAAAAGGCAGACAGCGCGTTCCGTTATCAACGCTCGCGCGAAGTCGTCGAAATCCTGAAACAGGCTTGGACGCGGGATGAGATCAACCATGCGGGCGAGGTCTATAATTTCTCGGGCCTGACCACCGACCCAGCCAAGCCCTATCAGACCGGCGGACCGCTGTTGTATTTCGGCGGCTATTCCCCATCTGCGCTCGAACTGTGCGGAGAGCATTGCGATGTCTACCTGATGTGGCCAGAAACCAAGGATCAACTGGCCGGGCGGATGCAGGCGGTTCATGCGGTAGCCGAGAATTACAACCGGACACTGGATTACGGCTTGCGCGTTCACATGATCGTTCGCGACACCGAGGCCGAAGCGCAAGAATACGCGGATTACATCGTATCCAAGCTGGACGACGAATACGGTCGCGCCATCCGCGAACGGGCGCTGGATTCCACCTCGCTGGGTGTGGCGCATCAGGCCAAAAACCGCGATCTGGCGGATGAATACGGCTATGTCGAACCTGGTCTCTGGACAGGCGTGGGCCGGGCGCGGTCTGGCTGCGGCGCAGCGCTTGTGGGCTCCACCGATCAAGTCATGACCAAGATTGAAGACTATCAAAAGATGGGCATCCGCGCCTTCATCTTCTCGGGCTATCCACATCTGGACGAGGCCCGCCATTTCGGTGCCCGCGTGATGCCCAACCTGAAAACCTGCTCGCTGCCCGAGGAATACGGACGCGTGCCCAAAACCACCCCGGCCACCCCGCTGGGCAACGGAGTTCGCCGCTAATGCAACGTGTAAAGCTTTCAGACACGCTGGAAATGAGCCGCCTGGTATACGGAATGTGGCGCTTGGGTGATGACAGTGACACCTCGGCGGATCATGTCGAAGCCAAGATACAAGCCTGCCTGGATCAGGGCATCACCACATTCGATCAGGCCGACATCTATGGCGGTTACGCGGCCGAGGCGGTTTTGGGCAACGCCTTGCGCGCCAACCCGGCGCTGCGCGCGCGGATGGAGATCGTCACCAAATGCGACATCGTTGCGCCGATGGGCCGATACGCGGATGCGAAGGTAAAATATTATGACACATCGCGCGCGCATATCCTGAAATCGGTTGAAACCTCTCTGACCGAGATGGCAATCGACCATGTCGACCTGCTACTGATCCACCGCCCTGATCCCTTCATGGACCACCATGAGACCGGCGCAGCGCTGGACGAGGTCGTGGCCAGCGGCAAGGTGGGCGCGGTTGGCGTATCGAATTTCCGCCCGTGGGACTGGACCCTTCTGCAATCAGCTATGAAGACCCAACTGGTCACCAACCAGATCGAGATCTCGCTGGGCGAAATCCGCCCCTTCACCAATGGCGACTTGGCGTTTCATCAACAGCATGGGCAGCCGGTGATGGCGTGGTCGCCGCTGGGCGGCGGACTGCTGATGGCCGGGAACCCTCCGGTCGGCGTGGTCGCGGATGAGATCGCCGCCGAATTCGGAGTGGACCGGGCCGCAGTGGCCGTGGCCTTCCTTCTGGCACATCCTGCAGGCATCCTGCCGGTGCTGGGCACCAACAATCTGGGTCGGATCAAACAGATTTCGGACGCCTTGAAAGTCAATCTGGATCGCGAGAGTTGGTACCGCCTTTATGAGGCGGCACTGGGCCATGAGGTACCATGATGAATGCAATGTCACAGGACATGAACCATACTTTCATCCCACACAAGGATGACACCCGAACCCTGCGCGATGCGTTTGGCCGCTTTGCCACCGGAGTTACCATCGTCACCTGCAACAGCACGGACGGTCCGGTCTGCATCACTGCCAACAGTTTTTCGTCCCTGTCGCTGGACCCGCCCCTGATCATGTGGGCCGGCGACCGCAACTCGCGCCGCTTCCCCTATTTCCACAAGGCGCGCCATTTCAGCGTTCATGTACTGTCCTCTGAACAGGCCGAGCTGTGTTTCGGCTGCTCGAAAAACGCCTTTGCGTTGCGGGACATCGCCCATGGGCATTGCTCGAATGGCACCCCTCTGCTGCCGGATTGTCTGGCACGGTTTGAATGTGAACAACACGCTTATCACGACGCAGGCGATCATGTGATCGTGGTGGGCAAAGTCCTGAAGGCCAGCATAAGCGATGGAGACGCGCTGACCTTCTATGCCGGAAAACTCGGCCAATTCGCGCAGTCCTAAGCGCGCTCTGACGACTGCGGGACAAACCCGCGGCTGACATAGGGAGGAAACGCATGGGCGGACTGGCAACGATGCTGGCGCCGATTGCATTCGTGAACGAAACCGTGCTGCGATTGGGCCGCGCGGTTGGCGTCGTTGCGATTGCATTCATGGTGACCGCAATCCTGATTCAGGTATTCTTCCGATATGTGCTAGGCAACGCACTGCCCTGGCCGGATGAGGCCGCCCGGTTCTGCATGCTCTGGATGACGGGTCTGATGGCCCCGACCGCATTTCGCCGCGGCGGGTTCGTGGCCATCGACATGGTGCCCCTGATGCTTCCGCGCGTATTGGGACAGATACTGATGCTCGCGCTGCTGTTCGTGTCACTGGCGGTGCTGCTGGTGGCGGTTAAGATCGGCTGGTCCGAAGTGACCGGGTTCGGGGGCAAATTCGCAACCGCCGCATTGTATATTCCCACCTCATTTGGCTTTGACGAATGGTACCGCGTCCCGCGCAGCTGGATGATGGCCTCGCTGCTGGTGGGGGTGGCCCTTCTGATCGTAGTAAATGTTGAGCTGATCCTGCGCGCGATTGTCTCGCTATTGGGGGGCGCAGACCTGCTGCCTGAAATTGCCGACGCACCGGTGGGGGCTGAATAGATGTTGATTTGGTTCCTGCCCACCTTCCTTGTCTTTCTGATGATCGGCCTGCCGGTCTTTTTCGCCCTTTTGGCCGCCCCGGGTATCCTGCTGTGGCTGAATGGCCAATCCAATGACATCACCCTGCTGTACCGCAATGTCTATAACGGCATGGACAGCTTTCCCCTGATGGCAATCCCTTTCTTCATGCTGGCCGGAGAGCTAATGAACCGCGGCGGGATAACCATCCGTCTGGTGGAATTCAGCCAAGCCTTGATGGGCCATTTTCGCGGCGGGTTGGCGCATGTGAACGTGCTCAGCTCGATCCTGTTTGCGGGACTTTCAGGCTCTGCCGTGGCGGATACATCAGCGCTGGGTTCAATGCTGATCCCGGCGATGGAGAAGCAGGGCTATACCCGCAAATTTGCCGCGGCAATCACGGCGGCCAGTTCCGTCATAGGCCCGATCATCCCGCCTTCTGGCATCATGATCATCTATGCCTATGTCATGGGCGAAAGCGTTGCGGCGCTGTTTCTGGCCGGGATCGTGCCGGGCGTAATGGTTGGCGTTGGCCTGATGCTGATGATCAAATTCATGGCCGACAAGTATGATTTTCCCGTTGCCAGCCGCAAATACACATGGGGTGAACGGGGTCAGGCCAGCCTCAAGGCGTTCTTTCCACTGCTGACTCCGGTGATCATTCTGGGTGGTATTCTGGGCGGTATCTTTACACCGACCGAAGCCGCAGCGGTGGCCGTCGGCTATGCCTTTCTGATCGGCTTTTTCATCCTGCGCACCCTGACGCTCAAAGAAGTGCCCGAGATCCTCAGCAATGCCGGCCTGACCTCTGCCGTCGTTCTGCTGCTGGTGGGGGCGGCGATGGCGTTCAAAACCGTGGTCAGCCTCAGCCATGCGCCAGAACAGCTGGCCTCGCTGATCCTCAGCCTGTCGGAAAACCCGCTGATCCTGCTGTTTCTGATCAACCTGCTCTTGTTCGTTGTCGGCATGTTTCTGGATGCCGGGCCTGCGATCATCATTCTTGGGCCGATCCTGGGACCGATCTTTACCAGCCTCGGCGTCGACCCGATCCACTTTGCCATCATCATGAGCGTCAACCTGACCGTTGGTCTGGCCACACCGCCCATGGGGCTGGTGCTGTTCGTGGCCGCCGCCGTGTCGCGCGAAAAGGTTGAAACCATTGCCAAGGCGATCCTGCCGTTTCTGGCCGTCGAAATCATCGTGATCTTTCTGATCACCTACATCCCCGCATTATCCATGACGATCCCGAGGATAACGGGATTTGCCAACTAACTGAGTTCCACAGGGAGGAAACGCATGCTCAGAACCTTTATCAAAACCGCAGCGGTGGCCACGTCGCTGGTCGCCGCATCAGCCATCGCGGCCACGGCAGCGGATTATACGCTGCGCGCCACGGCCAACTCGAACGAAAATGACGAGGATTATGACGGTCTGATCGTTTTCAAGAACTATGTCGAAGCCGCTTCGAACGGCGCGATCGAGGTCGAGCTGTTCATCGGTACGCAGCTGTGTTCGAACGGCGCGGAATGCCTGCAGGGTGTGGCCGATGGAACCATCGACATCTATATCTCGACCTCGGGCGGGGCGTCAGGCATCTTTCCCTATGTCCAGGTCCTCGACCTACCCTACCTGATGGCGGATGACCGGATTGCCGAGCACGTTCTATCCGGCGATTTCACCCGCACCATGCGCGACATGGCGCTTGAGGATTCCGGCGGCGCGATCCGTCTGATGACCATCGGCAACACTGGTGGCTGGCGCAACTTTGCCAACACCCAGCGTCGCGTGGCTGAACCAGCTGATATGGAAGGGTTGAAAATCCGCACCGTGGTCGCTGACCTGCCACAAGAGCTGGTTAAAGCCTTGGGTGCATCGCCCACCCCGATCCCGTGGCCGGAACTGTTCACCAGCTTTCAAACCGGTGTGGTTGAAGGCTCCAAGAACGGCATCACCGACATCATGGGCATGAAATTCCCCGATGCAGGCCTGCAATATGTCACCCTGGACGGCCATGCCTATATGGGCGCTCTGTGGTGGATGAATAACGCCAAGTTCCAGGAGATGCCCGAAGACATGCGCCGTGTCGTGGTCGATGGGTTCTATGCGCTGCAGCAGGCCACCTTTGCCTCACCCAAGCGCAAGTCGATCCAGGCCTATGAGGATTTTGTCGCCGGTGGCGGTGATCTGTACGTGCCGACCCCCGAGCAGAAAGCCGCGTTCAAAGAGGCGGCAACCCCGGTCTACGAGTGGTTCCAAACCAACGTCGGTCGTGGTGATGAGGTCTTCACCGCGCTCACCGAAGCCGTTGCAGCGGCCGAGGCAGACGTCAACGCATCGCGTGACGCGGACCTGAACTAAGCCATTTTGGGTCGGGCGTTTGGCCCGACCCTCACCGAAACGGGTACATCCACCCTTTATAGTCGTTGACCAGAACATGGGCTCTTTCAATCTGCTCCGGCGACATTTTCTTGACCACTTCCTCAAGGCTGATTGCCGCGTCGGGATCGCCGCCAATGGCGCTGAGCGTGTACCACATGTAAGCCCGCACAAGATCGGGCGCAGGCATGCCCAGACCCAGTTCGTAATACCAGCCGATCCCCGATTGTGCGCCCGGATGCCCCTTCATCGATGCGCGCAGATACCATTCAAAGGCCCGTTCATAATCCTGCTCGACTCCAAGACCCAACCCGTACATCACGCCGATCAATTCCTCGGCCTCGGCATTGCCGGATCGGGCGGCGGGCAGCAGTTCCTCGCGCGCGGCCTCGAACGCGCCGGCCTCCATCATGTCACGCGCCTGTTCCAGCTCGGCCAGCGCAGGGGTCGCAAGCATACACAGGGCAAATATAATCTGGCGCATGGGATTGCTTTCCTTTTCGCCGGCGCAGCCGCAGCGCAAGAGCTGCCACGCCCGCTGACCGATGATGATTTCCTGTCCTTTGATATGGAACAGGCCGCCATCGGTCATCAACTGTTTTACGATCCAATCCTGTCGGGCAATCAAAACATCGCCTGCGCCCATTGCCACCATCCCGATTTCGGAACATCCGACGGCCTGTCGCTGGGTATTGGCGAAGGCGGTCAGGGGTTAGGCCCCGATCGCACGCCGGGCACTGGGTCCGACAAAATCCGCAAGCGTATTCCCCGAAATTCGCCCGGCCTTTGGAACCTCGGGGCGAAGGACATCCATACTGTTTTCCATGACGGACGACTGAGTATCTCGGATGTCTATGGCAACGGCTTCAACTCTCCGGCGCAGGAATGGTTGCCCGCGGGATTGAATTCTCTGCTGGCCGCGCAGGCGCTGTTCCCGCTGACCTCGCAGTTTGAGATGGCCGGGAATGTTGCCGAAAACCAGGTGACTGGCGCTGTGCATGACCGGATCGACAAGGGCTGGCCGATTCTGGCGAAACGCGTCCGTACCGACCCGCGATACGGCCCCGCCATGACCCGCGCTTTTGATGAGATCGAAACGCCTGAAGACATCACCATCACCCAGATCGCCAATGCTCTGGCCGCTTTCATGGCCGTCGAATGGCGCAGCACCGACAGCCCGTTTGATCAATATCTGGCTGGGAACACCGATGCTCTGACACCAACCCAAAAGTCCGGGATGGCCCTGTTCTACGGCAAGGCGCGCTGTGCCACCTGTCACTCTGGCCCGCTATTGTCGGATCAGAAGTTCCACGCGCTGGCCCTTCCGCCCTTTGGCCCCGGTCGCACCCGGCAATGGGACCCCAATGTGCGGGACGTAGGGCGCATGGGCGAAAGCGACCAGCTAGAGGATGCGTATCGCTTTCGCACCCCCATGCTGCGCAATGTCGCCCTGACCGCGCCTTATGGCCATAACGGAGCCTTTCCTGACCTCGACAGCATCATTCGCCATCATCTTAACCCGCAGGACAGCCTTGCGCATTGGACTCCCGAGATGGCCGCCTTGCCCAAAGTCCCGTGGCTGCAACAGGTTGATTTTGCGGTGTGGAACGACCGGTTCGAACTGGCGCGACAGCGTCGTCAGGTCGACATCATCCCGATGGAGCTATCAGACGTCGAGATCAGCGAGTTAGTGGCCTTCCTGAACGCCCTGACGGGCACAAGCGTGGACACGCCGCCATTTGGCGTGCCCAAGGGGTTCGAACCCTGATATCAGCCTCTTACTCTGCGGCTTCTTCGTAAGCGTCCATTGGAGGGCATGTGCAGATGAGGTTTCGGTCGCCGTATGCGTTGTCGA
>NZ_JBXWNT010000007.1:0-207455 GCF_059610505.1 Ruegeria sp. CDSC079 | reverse complement strand
GATCCACTGGATCAATTGCTAACCTCTTCAACTCGTCAGGCTCATAACCTGAAGGCCAAAGGTTCAAACCCTACTCCTGCAACCAAAATCACTACACAATATCAATATATTACACACCGTGCCGGAGCGGGCTTTTGCGTTGCGCCATCACAACTGGAAGCACCGTGGAAGCAAGAAGTACGAGAAAAACACTGTGACAGACCCGTAATAGATAATGCCAACCCGTAGGAAACCGTCGCTGTCAAAACCTTCTTCAAAACCGCCAAGGCCGAACGGTTTTGGCGGAGATCGTGGAGCATACGACAATACGCTGAAATGGCGGCCTCCGGGCTTTCGCAACAATAGCGCAAGCAATTCATTGGCCTCTAATCCCGCTGAGCCACGCACTTGTCGCTTCAAGCCCTTTTCGCAAGACAGCAAACATTTGCTCAATTTCACTTTCGCTAATGATTAGGGGCGGTGAAAGAACACACATGTTGATCACAGGTCGAACCAATAACCCACGTTTCTGGCATTCGAAATCGATCTGGCTACCAATCTCGTAGTCGCACCCCAGATCGCTCTGGGGATCACCATCGACTGAGCACTGAACGCATCCCATCAACCCCATGCCGCGCACATCGGTAACGATGTCAATCTGACCCAACTGCTGTAGCTGATCCTGAAAAATCGGAGTGACCCTTCGAACGTGTTCGAGAAGCTTTTCCCGTTCAATAATTTCCATACTTTTCAGACCAGCGGCTGCGCTGACCGGGTGGCCAGAATAGGTGTAGCCATTAGAAAAGGTTGCATCTTTTCCCGCAATATCGGCGATTAGCCTGTCCGAGATAATAGCGGCACCCATCGGCGCATACCCAGATGTCATTCCTTTGGCGCAGGTGACTATGTCTGGCTGAATGCCAAAGACTGTTTCTGACGCAAACCAATGGCCCAATCGCCCGAAAGCGGTCACTACTTCGTCGGAAATGTATAGAACATCATACTTCTTGCAGATGTTTAGGCAACTTTCGTGATACCCTTTCGGCGGCACTATCACGCCACCAGAGGCAAGAACCGGTTCGGCGATAAAAGCGGCAACATTTTCTGGGCCAAGCGCCACAATGGCGTTTTCCAGGTCCGAAACTTTCTCTTTCAGAAAGCTCTCTTCGCTTTGACCAGGCGCACGATAAAGCGGATTCACGTCTGGCAAGAAATGTGCGAGGTCATCCGCCTTGTCGAGCCAAAGCCTGTCACGCTCTTTTCCACTGACGCTGGCCGCCAAAAAAGTGCTTCCATGATAAGCTTTTTGCCTTGAAATGATTTTCTTCTTCTCGGGGCGTCCCAAGAGGTTGTTGCGGAAATGAACAAACCGGATGGCCGTATCAACTGCGGTGGAGCCGCCAGTGGTAAAAAAGACATTGTTCAAATCGCCCGGCGCACGTTTAGCGATTTCGCACGCGAACCGCGCAGTAGTCGAGTTGGAATTGTTAAAGGGTGAGAAATAGGCAAGGTTTCGAGCCTGCTCAGCCATGGCCTCGGCCATCTCTTCTCGGCCATAACCGATCTGGGTGCACCACATGCCTCCCGGTCCGTCGATCAAGCGTTCGCCTTTTTCGTTCATGACATGGATGCCGCTGGCACCTTCGATAAATGTCCGATCGTTTTCGCCCAAAGTTGCCATTCCTTCCCACGGGTGCAGGAAATGGTCGTTGTCCCAGTGCTTGACGTTAGAGTTATCCACGGCGGGCCATGCTTTCTGTGCTCATCACAATTGGGAACTCTTCGCGCACCTGAGCGTCTGAAGCGCCGAAGTAGTTGGGGAAATGGCTGTCGAGAATGGAATTGGCCTTGTCACGGGCGCGGTCCAGCAGATCAGTTTTGCCTTCGTTTTCCCATGTGTCCGTGCGCTCACGATCCATGAGCCGTGGGTAGACGAATTCGCTGTTCATATAGCTCAGTGTGTGCGGGTTGCCGAGAAAATGACCAGGGTCGATGGCACACTGATGGATCACATCCACCGCCATGGTTTCATCCGTGACTTCAATCCCGCGCAACGACCGCAGGATCATACCGCCCGCTTCGTCATCGATGACCATGCTTTCAAAACTGCATCCCATCAGGCTACCGATCATACCCCCGAACTCGCACAAACGATTGGCACCGGCATGAGCGGCAAGCGTGAAGGTTAGTGCCTTTTCCAACCCGTATTGCGCGTCGGGTATCTTGGCATCGGTCATGCCTGCGCCGACAGAGGTTGGAAGGCCATAAAAGTTACCCATCTGAATGGCTGCGGCCCCGATCAGAGCCTGTTCGCCACTGCCGCCGGTGAACGACCCGCTGCGCAGGTCAGTGATGAAGGGCCAGGCGGCAAAGCAGACCGGACAGCCCGGTGTGATGAGGTTTACGATGGCAACGCAGGCCAGCGTTTCGGCCACGGTTTGCACCAATGTTCCCGCAAGCGTCGCAGGGGCTGTCGCCCCGGCCTGAGGAGGCACCGCCAGATCAACCGTCAGGCCTAGCTTGGCGGTATCAATCAGGATTTCCATGTTTTCCTTGCCGACCCGCAAGGGGGAAACCATAGGGCAGCCGCCAAATATGACGCTTGGCTTTTTCATGAAAGCCCCTTCGCCACCTTGAGCAAAATCAAACATGCGGATGGCATGCGGAATATGGCTGCGGTCGCGAAAGGTCAGACAGGCAGGTTTTTGGCTGCCTGCGAGCATGGCATAAATGGTGTTCATGTCATGAGCGAAATCATCAGTCACATCGGTGGCCAAAACCGTGTCGCCCAGCATATGGATGTTGTCCAAACGGTCCACCAGACGGGTGAAATCATAGACATCGCGCAGGATCGAAGGGCGATAAGATTTAGTTTCGGAATCGAAGGTGGTCACGGCGGTGCCGGAGTTGGCGAAATAGACGCTCTCCGCCGAGCAATGCATGTCGTCTTTGCCTTCACGCTCTCCGCGGGCATAGAGGTAAAACTCCTTGGCAGCACTAGCCAGGATGTCTTCCATCAGTGCGCGGGGGAAGCACAGCCGATTTAGATCATTCATCACCGCGCCCTTGGGCAGCACCAGATCAAGTAATTCCGGGAAATGGTCGGTAATGCCGGTTTTTTCCAGAACGGTCAGTGCCGCTTGATGGATGTTCTCCATATCTGTTGGGGTAAGCGGCTTATAGCGGCCGCCACTTAATCCCCCACGCACGGCCTCATTGCCCGTGGTCGCCTGTTGAACCTTTATGCGCGCGGCGCGCCCACCACCACCGCGACGGCGTGATTTTACCTCAGCCATTACCGGCCATCCTTTGTTCTGGTTCCGAGCGGATCATGGCAAAATAGAAATCGTAAAAATCCTGGATCGAGGTTTCCATTTCGCCCAAGGGCCCCGGTTGGAAGTATTGAGAATTAACGCCGGACTGGTTGTGCCGAATGATGCGTTCGTCATCCAAAGATGTGACATGCCAAAGCCAGGTCAGGTCTTCCTTGTTGTAATCTTGGCCTTCTTCGGCATCAGCGTTAACCAGCCAGACCACCTGAATGTCGGTTTCTTGTAGACCACGTGGAATAAAGCGATAGCCTACCATGTGATCCGAATAGATCAGGAACCAATTCAATGGGCCAATATCAAAGTCAGTTGCGCCACCGTCGAAGCCTTTCAGCGTTCCAAGCAATGGCGCAAGTGCCTCACCCGATTTGCTGCCGGTTTTGTAACCTTGGTAAAGCGGGTAGCGCCGATAATACCCGCTGGTGAATGGGGTGGGCGCAGCCTCGCCAACAAGCGCCAATTCATCAGGTGTCAGCCCGACTTCTAAAGCCCTTGCATTTAGCGGCTCGACCAAGCCAGCCATGTCTTGTGGCGATTTCAGGCTATGAGAGCGAGAGTATTCTTTGTGTGCTGGTCCGCAGTGGTAGCATTCAAGATAGTTCTCAACCGCCAGTTTCCAATTCGCTGGAACCGGAAAAGACGCCGTATGCGCCACTTTCAGATCGTCAAAGCCATAGGGTTCGACGAGTGGCGAAAGCTGGCTGAGGACAGGATCTAGCGATGGCGTGTTTGCATCGGCACACACAAAGATCAAGCCTTTAAAGACACTCACCTGAACGGGAAAGAGCCCGAATTTGGATGGGTCAAAGTGTTCCCCCATGTTATGGCCAGCACGAAGTTTCCCCGAAAGTTCATATGTCCAGGCGTGATACGGGCAAACAAGAACACGGGAGTTGCCAGACTGTTCAGTGCAGACGCGAGATCCACGATGGCGACAGACGTTCAAATGAGCGCGAACTTCGCCTTCGCGGTCGCGAACAATAATGATGCTCTCCGGGCCATAGTCGAACAGGAAATAGTCACCGGGGTTTGGGATTTGGCTGACATGCCCTGCCCAAAGCCAGTTACGGTTCCAGACCTGGGCGATGTCATAGTCATAGATGTCTTGCGAGGTATAGAATCCGCGCGGCAGAGCGTGGCCGTGCTGGTGCGAGGCCATCAAAGCATCTAACCCAATCGGTCGGCTGTTCATCACGTTTCCTCCAAATCGACTATCTCGCGGCGAAACCAATCCTTGTCTGCTTCTGCCTTTGGGCGTTCAAAATCGCGGGCCGCACGGTGGCCTGCGAAGACAGCGTCGACGATCAGTCCTGGAGACGCGGCATCGCCTAAAAGTTCGAGGGTCTTCAACCCAACCCCGCGCAAGCTGTCGTAAAGCGCTGTCTCTCGCTGGCGCTCGGTAACCAGAACTGTCGAGGCACAGGGAATACTCGCTTCGCGACCGGTAAAGGCACATCCGATGCGGGCCATGTCACTTTCGACCGCGGTCAGCACCTGATTACAGCGAATGTCGATGCCAAGTTCGATCAGACGAGCCTGAATACGGGGCTGCTCCAAAGTATGTACGGCGTAAGCAGAGACCAAACTCTCCGGCGTGACAAAGACCACCGGATATCCGGCAGCTGCCAGTTTTTCTGCAATCACACCTGCCAAATAGATATGGTCATCATCATAGATCATCACCGGGCCATTCGGAGGCAATATGCCGTTCATGATATCATCAGGTGTCAGCACTCTGGCGCTTTGCTCGATCTGAGGCATATGGCGCTGCGTACTACGGCCGATGCCGTCGGTGCGCCAATGGCTGCCGGTGGCGACAAAGACGTGTTCGACGCCAAGCTCTGCCACCTGATCGCCGTCAAGTCTGCTGTCGGTGAACAACTGAACGTTGCCGCGCTGTTTCAGATCATTCAGGCGATAGTCGACGACGCGCGACCAGGCCGCTAGGCCGGGAAGCTTGCTTTCCTTTGCAACACGTCCACCAAATTCAGCTGAGGCTTCGGCCAAGGTCACCTGATATCCTCGCCGTGCGATTTGCATGGCACACTCAAGACCTGCGGGTCCGCCACCGATTACCAGTGCTTCCGCCTCGCTTTTTTTCGGTGCAATGATCTCGGGGTGCCAGCCGCGACGCCATTCCTCGCCCATGGTCGGGTTTTGGGTGCAGCGGATCGGAATACCCAGATTGTCCGAAGACACGCAGATGTTGCAGCCGATGCATTCGCGAATTTCGTCGACCCTGCCTTCTTCAATCTTATTCGGTATGAATGGGTCCGCAATAGAAGGTCGCGCCGCTCCGATAAGGTCGACAATACCTTTCTTGACCATCGACAGCATCATATCGGGGGAGGTCAGGCGACCGACACCTACCACGGGTTTCCGCGTGATTTGTTTGACGTGGGACAGAAACGCGTTCTGATAACCATCTTCCGGCTGGAATCTGGTTGTGGCACTGTCATTGGACCAGTCGGCCACATTCACATCCCATAGGTCAGGAAGATCGGCCAAAAGCTCGACCACGGCACGGCCTTCTTCTGCGGCCTGCATACCGTCGGCGCCCACCATCTCATCAATGGCAAAGCGGAACGCCACGGCACAGCTGTCGCCTACAGCTTCGTGGGTATCTACCAGCAATTCGCGCGTCAGGCGCACGCGATTTTCAAGCGAACCGCCATATTCATCACTACGCTGGTTCATATGCGGCAGCATGAAATGTTGCGCCAAAGTCATGTTGTGTCCGGCATAGACGTAAATGATGTCAAATCCGGCATCTTTCGCGCGCAGGGCGGCCTCGCGATGCCAGCGGCGGAATTCCCGGATATCGGCCTTATCCATGGCCTGCGCCTGCTTGGGATGCGTCATATCAACGGACATCTCGGACGGAGCAAGAACCGGAGCGCGGGTCAGCAGGTTTTGCGCATGATTGCCATTATGTACCAGCTGGATGGCCGCCAGCGCACCATGTGCATGTACTGCATCTGTCATCAGCCGCAACGCAGGTACATCGCGTCCATCCCACAATCGCCCCTCGGCATAGGGGGACAAGTCCGAGGTCGGGTGTATCTCGGTCTCCTGATTGGAAACCACTGCCCAACCACCTTCAGCCTTCATTCCGCGGACGGCAGCATCCGCCCGTGGCCTGAGGTGTCCCAGTCCGGTGCAATGCGGCACCTGATAAAAGCGGTTTCTGGCTGTGACAGGCCCGATCTGAACCGGTTCGAAGAGCAGAGCGTATGGGTTCGCGTCCGACATAATCACGCGTTTTTCCTATATTTGGGTTCCGGAGCCCGAAGGCCCCGGAAATATGGTTGTGTTAGAATCCGGCTTTGATCCGTTCAAATTCTGCCAGCATTTTTGCCTCCAACTCGGGGTTCACCGCGTCAAAGAACAAACTGCTTTCGAAGAAGCTTTTCGGATCGGCAAAACCATAGGCTTCGATATTGGCTTGATCGGCAACTTCGAAGGCTTTTGCGTTGGAATGTGGGTAACCCCAGTTGTCGATGATGTATTGGCCGCTTGCAGGATCAGTGAGCGCGTTCAACAGATCATAGACCTGATCGACCGGTGTCGTGGAAGACTTCAGATGCACGTAGCCACACGCCCAAGTCGCGATACCTTTGTCGACGTCACGCATCATGGCGGCAGGCACTTCGTTCCAGATCAGGTTCAGTTCGGACTGGTTCCAGGCCCAACCCATTTCGATCTCACCGCTGGTCATGGCCTGATCAAACTGACCCGCATCGGACCAGTAAAAGCGCATGTTTGGGTGGATTGAGCGCAGGAAATCCGATGCTTCTTTGAACTGCTCATCGCTCAGATTTGTGTAATCATCAGCGTTTCCAGTGGCCAGCGCAGCCAGGGCATATGCAGACGACGCCGCATCCGGGATCGCGATCTTACCTGCATAGGCCGGGTCAGCCAGCAATTGCAGCGAGATATCATCCCCCGAGATTTTGTCGGTGCGATAGATAAGACCCGTGTTCCCCCACTCGAACGGCAACATGTAAAGCTGGCCGTCCAGGACGATGGCGTCGACTTCCTTAATCTCAGGTAAAACATCGGCCCAATTGGTCAGCTTGCTTTCATCGAGCGGCTGGATCAGATCGGCTGCGACCCATTTCCGGACCGCGTCAGAACAAGGATGCGCCAGATCAGCCGTGAAACCCGAACTCAGTTTCGTAAAGGCTTCCTCCTGACTTCCGAAATAGGAATAGCTTGGCGCCTCATCCCCGTATTTTTCCATGTAGCTGGCAAAGAACCCGGGGTCTTCATATCCCGACCAGTCAAAAACCGTTAGATCAGCGCCACCTGCTATGGCACTTCCCGTACTTATCGCCGTCGCACATGCGAAGGCCGCAATTCCCTGAACTCTCATTTTATCCTCCCACTATTTTACTTTGTGTCTGTACCTAGATCGATCACGCTTGCCCCCTGAAGCCCCAGCCAAACTGCGTCGCCGCGTTTGAAATCGACCGTGTGAAAGTAGTTGGGAACCGAGACCGAGATTGGCTTTTCGGCTCCCGCAACCTGAATGTGATAGTGAATGTTCTCGCCATAGAAGGCGACGTTGCTGACAGTGCCTTGAACCGTTGATGGATAGTCTTCTGGCTTTTCAGCAGCGATTTCCAATTGTTCCGGGCGAATACCGATGTTCATGTCTTTAGAACTGGTCGCAACGTTGGGATTTCTCTCAATCTCAATCCGCCCGAAGGCGGCTGCATCGATCGACAACATATTGCCTGTTTCGCCTGATAATTGGGCAGGCAGTATGTTCATCTCACCGATGAAACTGGCCACTTGCTGATCACAAGGACGGGCGTAAAGCGTGGTTGGTGTATCCACCTGCTTGAGTCGTCCATTGAACATCACGCCAATACGATCGGACATGGTCATCGCCTCATATTGGTCGTGTGTGACCATCACAAAGGTAATGCCAAGGGATTGCTGCAGGTTGCGCATTTCAAACTGCATCTGTTCGCGCAACTTCTTGTCGAGTGCTGACAAGGGCTCGTCCAGCAACAATACTTTGGGTCGCATGATCAGCGCGCGGGCAAGCGCCACCCTTTGCCGCTGCCCACCCGACAATTCACTTGCGCCGCGATCCTGAAGACCGCCCAGCTCGACCATTTCCAGGGCCTCGGCTACGCGCTGTTCGATCTCGGCCTTGGGCGCCTTGCCCCGCAAGCCATAGGCCACGTTGTTCCCGACGTTCAGGTGCGGGAAGATGGCGTAGCTCTGAAATACCATATTCGTTGGACGGTTGTTGGCAGGCACACCTTCCATATCCTGACCGTCGATCAGCACGGTACCCTCGGTCGGTTCCTGGAAGCCCGCGATCATCCGCAATACCGTGGTTTTGCCACATCCCGAGGGGCCGAGGAGTGAAAAAAACTCGCCCTCTTTGAGATCGAGATCGATCCCGCTGGCCGCCAGGAATGTGCCATAGCGCTTTTCGACGCCCCTGAGTTCTATGATGTTTCTGTCTGTCATCGGACCTCTGATGCGGATGAGCGGCGGCGGAAGTACTCGGCCAGCACCAAAAGCAGAACCGAGGTTAGCAGCAGGATAGAACCCAAAGCCAAAACGTTTGGAAGCTTGGCGGGGAAACGGATCTGGCTCCAGATATAGACCGGCAGGGTTGGCTGGTTGCCTGACAGGAAAAAGGCCAGGACGAACTCATCGAAGCTGACTGTAAAAGTGACCAGCATGCTGGCTACGATACCGGGGGAAACGACCGGCAGCGTCACGCGACGAAAGGTTTCGAACACGCCGACGCCCAGATCGTAAGATGCCTCTTCCAGCGACGCGTCGAAGTCATCGAACGCGGACTTCAAGATCGAGACGGAAAATGGCAGCGCAAGAAACGTATGGCCCAGAACAACGGTCAGCAAAGACGGCTTGAGACCGAGAAACAGAAACAGGACCAGCATTGACGAGGCCACGATAATGCCAGGTATGACCAAAGGCAGCATCACCAAACCTTCAGCAGCACGCTGACCCCGAAAACGGTATCGAACAAAGGCGCGGGCAGCGAACAGCCCCATAGCAGTGGATAGAAGTGCGACGACCGTGCCGACGCCAAGTGAATTCCAAAGGGCCTGGATCAAAGTATCCTGCTCGCCCAGCTTCTGATACCAGTCCAGCGTCCAGCCCTTGATCGGAAAGGCAACGATTGTACCGCTGTTGAACGAGAACAAAGGTAGGAAAAGAACCGGCAGGTACAGAAAAACCAAATACAGAAAAGCATAGGCTGTCAGGGTCGAGGGGCGTCTCATCTGATCCTCCTCCCAAGCTGGGTGGCGGTAATGACAAACACGATAGCGACAAAACCGACCGACAGCATCGCGATCAGCGACAGTGTGGCGCCGAGAGGCCAGTTGTTGGCGGCCCCGAACTGCACCTGAATAAGATTGGCAATCATCTTCCCGTCCGATCCGCCGACCAGCGCTGGGGTCACGTAGTCACCGACAGTCGGAATGAAGATGATCAGGCAAGCAGCAATGATCCCTGGGATGGTCAACGGCAGCGTCACCCGCATGAAGCGTTGCAAAGGACTGTTGCCGAGGTCGGTGGCAGCCTCCAACAAGCTTGGATCGATCTTCTGCAACGAGACATAGATTGGCAGGATCGCAAAAGGTGCCCAGGCATGAGCAAGCGTCAGCACGACGGCGAATTCATTATAGAGCAAGAAGTCGAGCGGTTCGTCGATCAGACCAAGCATCAATAGTGCAGAATTCATCACCCCGTTGAACCCAAGGATGAGTTTCCAGGCAAATACGCGCAGGAGGTAGCTGGACCAGAACGGAATGGTGATGAGCAGAAGCCAGATGGTCTTTTTCCGGGCCTTCATCGCGATGAAGTACGCGATGGGATAGGCCAGTGCGACAGTGACTACCGTAACTGCTCCGGCAATCCAGATCGACCTTAGCATTAAATGTCGAACCAGCGGATCGGCAAACGCGTCGCTATAGTTTTTCAGCGTCGGTGTCTTGTCGAGCGTTACGTAGGTTTGGGTCCAGAACGAATAGGCGATCAGGATCACCAAAGGCGCCGCCACCAGAAACCCCACGTATGCCGTGGCTGGTGCGCTGAGGGTATAACCCCGGGACGCTTCGCTACGAAAAATCACCCTATCTCCCATCTCGGTACTTACGAGTCTCTAATGGACGATCGTCCATTTAATGTTGCGCCAGAAAGGCCTTTCGTGTCAATCTTCCTGTGAGCCACCCATATGAGAAGACCCTAAGCTGATGGAATCATTGAATAGAGTGACAGAGCCTAAAGGAAGAAAACGTAGCTCGAAGCGCGATCCAGAAGCCAACAGGCAGCTTCTGATCAAGGCGACACTGGATACTATTGCTGATATTGGAGTCACCGATACCTCGGTCAGTCGCATCTGCGAGCGCTCAGGTCTGTCGCGCGGAATGATCCATTTGCATTTCGGGGGGAAGGACAATTTGCTGACCGCAGCGGCCCAGCATTTCAGTACCGAGTATTATGCCGAGATGGACAGAATGACCGATCTGGGCTCGGATGCATCGCCCGAAGAGCGAGTGATGGCTGTGATCGAGGCGGATCTGTCCGAAGCTTTGCTCAATCCACGAAGTACGAAAATCTGGCATGCATTCCGAGGCATCGCGAGCTCACACCCAGGTATTGCCCGATACAGCAGCACTCAGGATCCCAAACTTGTCGAGACTTTGCGGCGTGCGTTCACGGAGATAGCCCAACAAAACGGACATGACCCGAACTTGGTGAATGATGCCACTAGCGGAACGTTGGCCTTACTGGAAGGTATGTGGGTAAATTACCTTACCGATATGCAGGTTTTTTCGCGACGACGCTCTGCTGAACTTATTCGAAGATTTTTAGGCGGGCTTTTTCCAGGAAAATTCAAGTTGTGAGCCTTCACGACGCTCAGGTTTGAGATGGAAACAATGCCTCTTCCTGGAAAGCAACTACTGGTATTGGTGAGGCCTCTAGCGTCCAAGTAGCATCCACCTAGCTATTGAAAAATCTCGACGTCCGCTGTGCGCTATTAGCGGACTTTCACAATTAAACTTTGTAGTCCGAGATGCGCAACAAAGTGAGGTTTTGCAGCATTATTGACGTCGTGGTGTGGCTACGCACCCGTTGGTCCAATCTTCAAGCTGGTCGGGAAAAGCATCGACTGACTTCGCTCGGCGCCTGCGATAAATCTCGACATACATGCCTCCAGCCTTTGCCGAAAAGCATACATCATCCAGAGTTTTCACACAGACTCAGTCCAATACACCATCAGCTGAAAGCAAGCATGGATGTTTGCAGCCAGAAGCTACAAGGTAGCACACGATATCCAGGACGCCGAACAATGCCTAATAAACACCAGGGACAAACGGGTGCGATAGATGTAGATCTCGCTGGAGATATTCTTCGAGTGGCAGTTTCTGGTCTTCCTAAACTAGTTTCTAGCAACGCGGCTGGCGCCTTGCTGGAGCTTCGTTCGGATCATGAACAGTTTCGGGGTTTTTTGAACCTCCCACCAAATGGAAACCACCTCATCAACTCTTGCCTACTCTATCCACCCTTTGAGCAAGGTACCGATGGGGCACTTTTTCTAGCCTCTCAGTTTGCATACGCACCATATGCCGGAACCGCACTCATGGCTGCAGCCACCATAATTGCGAGCGCGAAGCGTCAAGCATTAGCCAAAGATCAACAAGTTGTTGCTTTGGAAACAGCAAATGGTGTCATGGAAGTACAAGTAACCCGAACAGGTAGCGTTATGACACATGCCAAGTGGTTTACTGTCAAGCCCAAGCTATTGATTAATAATCAAATATTGAATCTTCCTCTAAATGGAAACATTCCAGTTTCTCTAGTCGATGCCGGGTTGCCGTATTTGGTTGTCGATGCAGACTATCTAGGTATTTCGCTTAGTGAACGCCAAAAATTGACCA
This sequence comes from Ruegeria sp. CDSC079, assembly GCF_059610505.1. Lineage (NCBI taxonomy): Bacteria > Pseudomonadati > Pseudomonadota > Alphaproteobacteria > Rhodobacterales > Roseobacteraceae > Ruegeria > Ruegeria sp. CDSC079. Next base: position 195,208 of record NZ_JBXWNT010000007.1, on the reverse strand, counting down.
ACGCTGCAATTGAGTTAAGCGGGGCGGCTAGTAAACAATACCCGATGTCTAATTTTGGCATTGGCGGCAGCTACGGTAAATACTTGGTCATGTTCAGTTCGAAATCAGGGAAGAACCATATTAAAACTGTCTGGGCCTCTGAAAAGGGAGAACTGGCAAATTCGGCTGGGGGGACAGGCGCATTGTCTGTTGTGGTGGCGTGCGAGGGCAACGGGTCACTATCTCCAGGCAGGTCCGTGACAATCGAAGCACCGGGCGGGATTTTTGAATGCCAAGTTGTCGTTCAATTCGCCACTGTATCAGCAGAAGTTAGGATCGTTGCAAGGCATAGCTTTCCTTCTTTTTACTACGCTAATCCGTAAGGCAGCTTTTTAAATTGGGTGTTTGGGTGCAGAACCCTAACAAACCTAGCAACTGAATTCCATTCTGCCAGAACCCGTTGTGGCGCCCTAATTGCAACCCAGTGCCTGGTAGGGCCACTGAAAGCTTCGGACATTGCCGACGAGAGTATTGGGCCGACCCCCGGGCGAATATTCGGAAAGGCCTTCTGCGGGCAAGTTTTTCGCCCATCTTCACTAAAATCAGGGTTTTGGCCTGCATCCGCCCAAATCGGACATTGGTCGTGGCAGTAAAGAACGACAGGAGTACACTAAAGGCACCAAAATCAGCGTGCTTTCTTGATCTTTATTTTGTCAAGCTTCGCTCTGCTCTTGGTCGATTCCTCAGAGCGCGTGAGAGCTTTGGCAATGGCCTTCAAACCCATCCCCTTTGACACCAGTAGGTGCAATTTTTGAATTTCCTCTTGTGTCCAAGCTTGACGGTGACGCTCAAATCGTTCTGCCATGGTTTTCGTCTACCTTATCAATGTGTCTGATCTGTCATAAAGCATGGTGGTCGTGTTGACGCCAGCTCAAGCAAAATCACGAGTATCTTAGTGAAGCAGCGGTGATACCAAACGCGACAAATGACAGACCCAGCCCAAAGCGGACAATCAAGACCAAATTTTGCAATTCCGGATAGCGGATGAACCGGACATCAACGTTTAGCGTGTCAATGTCCGGTCATTGCTCGCTAGCCTTCAAGCGGGGCTCTGTTGATGCGACTGACCTCTTCCATAATGTCGAAAACATGGTCGGCGGTCACTGTGATCCCTATCGCTTCCAGGCGCTTCAGATGCATACTTTTATAGCTTTCCAGATATTCGCGGTTCCGAAACAGGTATGTGGACCCATAGTGATTGGTTCCATCTTCGACAGTCCAAATCTTCCAGATTATTCCTGGCTCCTCCGCGATACTCTTTGCAAGTTGCTCGGTGCCGGCGAGAAATTCTTCTGTGATCGGACCTTCATAGGTCATATGCAGATCCCAGACTTTCAGTGTACTCATGTTTAGTTTCCTTTGTGAGTTTGGGAAAGTTCAGCGGTTTTTCCCGAGTTGGAAGAAGCATAGGACCGCAAGCAAGGCGAAGAAGATGGGGTCAGACCAGCCAAACCCGGTGAAAACTCCTGTCAGGCAGGCGTAAAGCGTGATGATGACGCCAAGTAGATTGGTCCACATCAATCCTGTGAGAATGGCGATTGCAGCTTCACTGCCATGTTCAACGTCCCGAAACAGAAAGCTGATGATCCCGATGCCGCCCAGAAATATCGAGTTATGCTGTGACAGGAACACAGCGTATTGGTCGTTTAATTGCAGGCCGTAGTTTGGCCAGAGGATGGCCGGGGCAAAGAACAGCGCGAGCGCGAACAACATGTAAATCACGCCATGCGCGGTCAGGAGTGTTTTGTTAGGCATGTTACGACTTTCTAAGGTTGAGGCAGTTTTTTTCGGAATTGGTTGAGTGTCTTGATCGCCTGGCGTTTGTCCTGCACGCTGAGATCACCAAAAATCTGTTCCAGAGCTTGATTGTGGAGTGGTAGGAATTCGGCCACTTTTTGGCGCCCGGCTGCGGTCAATAACAGAACACGCGCCCGTCTGTCGGTTTCATCGACACTCTTTTCCACCCATCCGGCTTGAACCAGGTTTTTGACAACCACATCCAGGTTGCCGGATGTAGACAGTGTCAGCCGCATCAGATCGTTGATTGACAGCGGACCCTTGTTGCTAAGTGTTTCCAGCGCGTCCCATTGTGGCGCTGTAAGGCCCGCCGAACGAAACGCAGACACCATAGCGCGCATGAATAATTGCTGACTGCGTAGCAGGGCCAGCACCAGGGTTTGGTTTTCTCGGGCTTGATTTTTATGTCTCATGTTGCGCATATATCCCTAGTTAGGGATAAATTCAAGTACTCCCCATAGAATGACCTAATCCACTCATTCGCTCGATGTGCAGCATTTGTTGGAATGACGCATAAAGCGAGCTTTCGCTGCATCTGCGCTAATGTCCGCAATCATTTCATCTCAGTTCATCAAGCAACGTTACTCTGTCACTGGAAATACATTTGTCTTCTTGACAACTCCGTAGACAAAGCTGCTGTCCATGGAGGCAATACCTCCAAGAGGATGCAGCTTTCTGCGAACGAATTTTTCGTAATCTGAAAGATCAGCCACGACCACACGAAGCAGGTAATCCGATGAGCCGGTCATAACGAAACACTCCAGTACCTGGTCAATCCGCGCAATGGCTGCTTCGAATTTCTTTACAGTCGCTTCAGTATGGCTTTCCAGTTTGACGTGAACGAATACCGTTACCGGCAACCCGTAGGCCTCGGCGTCTATGTTGGCGCTATAGCCGGTGATGATTCCATTTTGCTCGAGCAGCTTCAGCCGCCTCAGACAGGGCGAAGGTGACAAGTTCACCCCTGCTGCCAGGTCTTGATTCGTCATTCGACCATTGCGCTGCAACGCTCGAATGATCTGTTGGTCTTTACGGTCTATTTTTTTCATAGATTAGCATATACTGCTACAAACGAGGGAGGATAAGACATTTTTGGAATATTTTGCCACTCGTGTCGTCATACTCTGCTTCTTGAAAACCAAGGAGTCACCCAATGCGCAACCGCCCCGACAGCTTTTCCACTCTTGCCATTCACCATGGCTATAACCCGATGGAAAACGAAGGTGCGTTGACGCCTCCGCTGCATCTGACCTCGACATTCGCTTTCGAAACCGCGGAAGCAGGCGGAGCGATGTTCGCGGGCGAGCAGGCAGGGCATGTTTATTCGCGCATCTCGAACCCGACTTGCGATTTGCTGGAGCAACGCATCGCGGTGCTTGAGGGGGCAGAGGCAGGATTGGCCCTGGCCTCGGGGATGGGGGCGATCACCGCAACGATGTGGACTCTTCTTGCCCCGGGGGATGAGGTCATTCTCGACAAGACGCTCTATGGCTGCACATTTTCCTTCATGCGGCACGGGCTGGCAAAATTCGGTGTGACAGTGACCCATGTGGATCTGACGGAGCCGGAAAACCTGACAGCGGCGATCAGCGGAAAAACCAAGGTGGTCTATTTTGAAACACCCGCCAATCCGAATATGCGCCTTGTAGATATCCAGTCTGTATCAGCCATTGCCCATGCCAACGGCGCCTACGTGGTGGTGGATAATACCTATGCCACGCCCTATCTGACCCAGCCAATCAAACATGGCGCAGATATCGTTCTGCACTCGGCGACGAAATATCTAGGCGGTCACGGAGATGTTGTTGCAGGGTTGCTGGCCGGATCGGCCGAGCTGGTGACTGAAATCCGCCTCTATGGGATGAAGGATATGACCGGCGCGGTCATGGCCCCGTTTAACGCGATGCTCATACTGCGCGGCCTCAAGACACTAGAATTGCGCATGGATCGGCATTGCAGCAGCGCTGCGACTATCGCCGAATATCTGGAGCAATCCGCCGGTGTGCGAAAGGTCTGGTATCCGGGACTGAGCAGTTTCGAACAGCATGATGTCGCGCAGCGGCAGATGTCCAAATTCGGCGGCATGATTGCATTTGAACTGGATGGCGGTCTGGAAGCAGGGCGCGCGATGATGAACAGTATGCAAATGATCACCCGCGCCGTATCATTGGGAGATGCTGAAACATTGGTGCAGCACCCGGCCAGCATGACCCACTCTACCTATACGCCTGAAGAACGCGCCGCACATGGCATCAGCGATGGGCTGGTCCGCCTCTCCATTGGTCTGGAGGGGATCGACGACGTGATCCACGATCTCGAACAAGCCTTACCAAGACCCCCTGTCCGCAGCGCAGCTTAAGGAAATTGACCATGTCCATTGATCTCAAGACAATTGAACAACGTCTGCTGTGGCTGTCCCACTGGATGATCCACCATGCGAACCACATTCGGCCCAAGGCTGACGGGATCAAGGTTGGCGGGCATCAGGCGTCTTCGGCGTCGATGGTGTCGATCATGACTGCGCTTTACTTTCAGACCCTGCGCCCGGAAGACCGGGTTGCTGTCAAACCACATGCTTCGCCGATCTTTCACGCGATTCAGTATCTGATGGGAAACCAGACCCGTGAGAAGTTGGAGAACTTTCGCGGATTTGGTGGCGCGCAAAGCTATCCTTCCCGCACGAAAGATATCGATGACGTGGATTTTTCGACCGGTTCGGTGGGCCTTGGCGTTGCTATCACCTCGTTTGCGTCACTTGTGCAGGATTATGTACAGGCCAAATCCTGGGGCGATACGCAAAAGCTTGGACGCATGATCGCATTGGTTGGCGATGCTGAGCTGGACGAAGGCAATATCTATGAGGCCCTGCAAGAGGGATGGAAGAACGATCTGCGTAATTGCTGGTGGATCATTGATTATAACCGCCAGTCATTGGACGGTGTCGTGCGTGAAGGACTGTTCCAACGGATTGAGAAAATCTTTGACGCCTTCGGATGGGATGTTGTGCGGGTTAAATACGGCGCTTTGCAACGCGCTGCGTTTAAAGAGCCGGGCGGAGAGAAGCTGCGTCAATGGATTGATCAGTGCCCCAACCAGCTCTACTCGGCACTGACCTTCATGGGGGGCGCGGTGTGGCGCGAGCGACTGATGGAAACCCTCGGCGATCAAGGCGACGTAAGCGCGTTGCTTGATGCGCGCAGCGATGACGAACTGGCCGCTCTGATGGAAAATCTGGGTGGGAACTGCGTCACCACCATGGCAGATACCTTCGCCGCAATAGATCACGACCGCCCGGTCTGTTTCCTTGCCTATACGATCAAGGGCTGGGGGACGCCGATTGCTGGCCACAAGGACAACCATGGTGGGTTGATGAACAAGACTCAGATGGCCGAATGGAAGAAATTCATGGGTGTTACTGAAGGTGATGAATGGGAGCGCTTTGCCACCATCGCAGACCCGGCAGCGTTTGAGAAAATGCTGGCAAAGACGCCCTTCTTCGCCAGCGGGCCGCGCCGATACTCAGATGACGTTATCGACGTCCCCTCAGTTGAGTTGGATCCGGGTCGTGAAATCTCGACTCAAATGGCATTCGGCAAGATTCTGGATGACCTGTCCAAAGGCAACAGCGCGCTGGCCGAGCGGATCGTGACGACCTCTCCGGATGTGACCGGCACAACCAATCTTGGCCCTTGGGTCAATCGCAGGAAACTGTTTGCGCGCACCCATCAATCCGACACTTTCAAGGCTGAAAATATCCCCTCCACCGCGAAGTGGGAGTTTACACCAGATGGTCAGCATATCGAACTTGGCATTGCTGAAATGAACCTGTTTTTGCTTCTGGCGGCGGCAGGGCTTTCGCACTCGGTTTTTGGCAAAAGGCTTATTCCCATTGGAACGGTCTATGATCCTTTTGTGTCCCGTGGCTTGGATGCGTTGAATTACGCCTGTTATCAGGATGCCCGTTTCATGATCGTGGGCACGCCCTCTGGCGTCACTTTGGCGCCGGAAGGCGGGGCGCATCAATCAATCGCTTCGCCGCTGATTGGCATGTCGCAAGACGGGTTGGCCGCATTTGAGCCCGCCTTTGCGGATGAATTGGCAGTCATCATGGAATGGGCCTTTGCCTATATGCAAAAAGATGGCGAGGGAGATCCCGATGAACGCACGTGGTTGCGCGACGAGACCGGCGGTTCGGTCTATTTACGTCTGACGACCAACCCGATTGAGCAGCCCGGTAAACGCGTGGATGACGATTTCCGTCAGGGGGCCATCGACGGTGCCTATTGGCTACGCAAACCGGGACCGAACTGCGAAGTTGTCATTGCTTATCAGGGCGCGGTTGCCCAGGAGGCCATCAGGGCAGCGGGCCATATCGCCCAGGGGCGGCGGGATGTTGGCGTTCTGGCAGTGACCTCTGCCGACCGGTTGAACGCCGGCTGGACTGCAGCGCAACGGGCGCGCACAAATGGCATTCGGGGCGCTGAGGCACATATCGAAACGCTGCTGGCAGATGTGCCGCGCGACTGCGCATTGATCACAGTGATCGACGGACACCCGGCAACGTTGTCCTGGTTGGGTGCCGTTCATGGCCACAAAACGATTCCGCACGGTGTGGAGCATTTCGGCCAAACCGGGTCTATTGCGGATTTGTACCGTCATTTCCGCATTGACGCCAACACGTTGATCCAATCAGCTGGCGAATTGTCCCATGGTCGTAAAATCCCTCCGATTGTGGCTATAGCATAGCAGCAGCAGACATTGGTTCACGTTGCTGCGTCTCTAACTATGGGCTCTCCTGTCGCCACTCTCTGCGGAGCACTTCTACTGGTGGTTAGAGCCCATTTTATCGACTTTCTGCAACGCGGCGTAAATCAGCTTCCGCAAAATCGGATGCAGTCTAACCGCTTGACGACAGAAAAATTTCAGATTAGCCAACGTACAGGCTGTAGACGCCTGCCTCCCGCTGACTTTTGTCTTGGTTAAGTTCTGCGACGTAATTCTCTATCTACCTCTTTCCGCATATCGCGCGGATGGTAATGCGGGTCCCATCTCAAATTGCGCGATCAGGCAAGAGAGATATGACCGATAGCCCCACTAATACATTCACCGATGGGCCGCTTGGCACCATCTATTCTAGGACCGCACTCCCGATAATTTTCGTGATGGGAATGAATGGGCTTCTGTCTGTTGCAGATGCGCTGTTTCTGGGCATTTATGTAGGCCCTGATGCGCTGGCTGCGGTCACGTTGATGTTCCCGATCTACATGTTGATTGTGGCGCTTTCCACGCTTGTGGCGAACGGCATGTCGAGCCTTCTGGCGCGATCCCTTGGCGCGGGTGACATGAACGGCGCGCGTGCCACGTTTGCTGGCGCACATGGGCTGGCAATTGGATTGGGCGCAGTTCTGATAGTGTTGTTCCTTCTATTGGGCCAGCCAGTTGCATTGCTGGCCGCTGGTGGGTCAGAGACTTTGGCGCAGATGGGGTTGGTCTACCTGCGGATTACGGTGTTCTTCTCACCGCTTTTGTTCGTGTTGTCGGTAAATTCTGATGCGCTGCGCAACGAAGGGCGCGTGGGCTTTATGGCCGCGATGAGCCTGCTGGTTTCGATTGCAAACATGGGGTTCAACTACGTACTCATCGCCGTTCTGGACATGGGCGTAGCTGGGTCAGCCTATGGAACTGCGGCGGCACAGGCGCTCGCGTTTGCTATCATTTTTGCGTACCGATTGTTTGGGGAAACATCGCTGCGTCCTGCGACCTTGCTGTCCCATTCCGTATGCGGAAAATGGGGGCGGATCCTCGCACTGGGTGCACCACAAAGCCTCAATTTCATTGGACTAGCTCTCGGGTCGGCCGCGATTATCTCAGCCCTCCAATGGATTGGTCGCCCGGGTTACGCCGACACAATTACTGCTTACGGGATCATCACGCGGGTCATCACCTTTGCTTTCCTGCCACTTCTGGGCTTGTCGTTTGCAATGCAGACGATCACGGGCAACAACTATGGTGCTGAACTTTGGCAAAGGTCAGATGCAAGCCTGCGCATGGCACTTTGGGTCGCGTTTGTTTATTGCGCAATCGTGCAGGCCGTTGTGATTAGCATGCCTAGCCGGATCGCCAGCGCGTTTGTAGACGACACGTCGGTCATTGCAGAGGTTGCGCGCATCTTGCCGGTAATGACATGTGTCTTTTTCCTGTTGGGCCCGTTGATGATGATTGCGACCTATTTTCAGGCGATTGGATCTGCAGGAAAGGCAGCCCTTCTAGGGCTGACAAAACCTTATGCATTTGCGATCCCGTTGACGTTTCTGTTGCCCTTCTGGTTTGGCGAAGTTGGCATCTGGTATGCGGGTCCGCTGGCCGAAGTGATGATGTTGGGTCTTACTGTTGTAGTGCTTTGGCTCTCCGCCCAAGACCCAGAGCTAAAATGGGGCATTTTCCACACCAAAAAAGGAGTGGCGTCATGAACACGCAATTTCCGTCAGCTACGCAAGCTAAGGATCAAGCTAAGCGTTTGCGCACAAAATTGACCGAGGAAGGTGCATCGATTGGCCATGCCAAGTCCCTCGAGTTGGTCGCCCACCAACACGGGTTCCGCGATTGGAACACGATGTTTGCAGCCATCGGAAACGGACCACCCAAGGGATGGGCCATCGGTGACAAGGTCAGCGGAACGTATCTATCGCAACCGTTCACGGGGCATGTGGTCTCTATTTCGATCATGAAACCAGGATGGTTCCGGTTAGAGGTGCACTTGGATGAAGCCGTAGACGTTGTCACATCCGAAGGCTTCTCAAATTTCCGCTCGCGCATTCGTGGTGTAATTGGTCCCAAAGGACATTCTGTTGAACGGACAAGCGACGGGCAGGCGCACCTTCAAATCAATTTATGCTGACAGGGAAATCCGGTTCTTAAATTTGTCAGCGGCTGTTGGCGCGATTAAAGCCGATGGCCGTCTAGTCTAGCAACCTGCGAATATGTCGTATTAAAAATTCTGCGCAATCGACGAATGGCAGATTTTGCCGCTGCCCTGCGACGGCGGAACCTGACCTCTTACGGCGATTTTCGTGCTGCGAGCGCGCGCAGCAAAAATACTGAAGGTACAGGTTGGGCTCAGTACCGACCTCAGATGCGGCGCGGCATCTGCCAGATCCGCAGAGCTAGCATCGTAGCAGATGGCCCAAAGGAGACATCCATCTTCCTCGACGGCGCCGCAATGCAGCTTCATCAGACCGGCCATTCGCTGCGCAGCAACATCAACTGGCGGATTAAGGATCAAGTCGCGGGACAAAGCGGTAATACGTCTCATGGTACATGCGTGACTGAGTTGGGGACAAAGCCTGATATGCAGGTCGTGCCTGCGGTATTATCCTAACGTCCCGCGTAAGTTTCCGGCGGTAAGGAAATTGACCATGGTTCTGAGTTGCCCAACGCGGAATCGACAGTATATTCTATCTGGCTCTTGTAGAGGCAGCCAAAAGGGAAATTCCTTGTCTGGCCGTTTTGTTTTGTTGCTCGCATCCGTTGGGTTGTTCCCGATCGCACTGTCTTATGGCGCGATGCCGTCGGCGAGTGTGCCGATGTTGCTGGGATTTCCAGTCGACACGACAGAGCTCACCCACATCTTCCGGGCAATTATGGGGCTGTATCTGGCGATGTTGATGTTTTGGATTGCCGGGGCATTCAAGCCCGCCCTTACAAACGCCGCCCTTTGGAGCCTGTTCCTCTTCATGGCCGGGCTCGCCGCTGGCCGACTGCTGAGCTTTTTGGTCGATGGCTTACCAAATTTCTTGCTGGTGTTCTACTTTCTGGCAGAAATCCTTTTCGCAGCTCTGGCTCTGCTTCGTTTGCGTCAACAAGGCGCGGTTTGATCAGGAGGGTCAACTTGGGTATCCGAAACACTCTGTTGGCCGCTGCGCTGGCATTAACTCCGATCTCCGCCGATGCAGATGATACACTGCAAGCCGACACCGATATTTTGTTCGAAGCAGTGGCAGAGGCGGTGACAGATGCCAAAATGGCAAGGGTGATCGAGATAGATCATGCCCGTTTGGCGGCTGGCGAAGGCGTGGAGATGCCACCGTCGAGAGTTTTGCTTTTCTCTGATCCCGGCGTGAACGCTGCCATCCTGAGCGAGAACATTCGTGCGGGGTTGGATCTGCCCTTCAGGGTGTTGTCATACGGCGACGAGGCTAAGCCGTCCTTGTCTTACACGTCCTCTGCATTCATCGCCAAACGTCACGGACTTGAGGGGTCAGCGGCCCTTGCTGCCTTTGATGAGCGCCTGCAAGCGGTACTGCGCGCGGTAGATGGCGCAGATCCGAGCCCGATTCCCACCGATGCTGTCGAGCGTGATTTTGGCATTATTGAAATTGCGTCGGCGTATGGCGTTGCCGAAACGGTTGCGCGCCTCGAAAAAGCAGTGACCGCGCAAACAGATACAATTTGGTTCGGCGAGATCGATTTTATGAAAGAAGCTGCCGCGTTTGACGTTGCCCTTCCCGCCGCAAAGCTGCTGCTGTTCGGGGGGCCAGCGCCCGGTGGAGTCGCAATGGCGGATTACCCGGCGATCGGTCTTGATGCCTTTTGCCAGAAACTGCTTGTCTATGAAGGCACAGATGGCAACGCTGTGGTTCTGTTCAACGACATCGCCGCCTTTGCACAGCTCTACTATGGTAGCTCAATCGAGCCACACGCGATGCTCAACAAACGTTTAAGCGCGACATTTTCCGCTGCTGTACAGTAATTACGCGCTTATAAATTTGGGGCTATGAGGACGACCAGACGACCCCGATATGATGCAAGAAAGGATGATTCATGCAGAAACGCTTATCAATCGCGCGCACTTTCGTCGGAGCGGTCGTCGCTTCGGTTGCTGTCGCCGCAAGCGCAGTTGCTCAAGAGGACAAGCCAAATATTTTGGTGATCATGGCTGACGATGTCGGTTGGGCCAGCTTGGGAAGCTACCACCAAGGCGTCAAAAGCATCAAAACACCGAACCTGGACCAGCTTGCCGAAGCGGGAACGCGGCTGACGGACTACTACGCGGAACCGACCTGTACCGCAGGTCGCGCTGCGTTTTTGACGGGTCAGTTTCCTGTACGTGTCGGGATGCACACTGTTGGTCTTCCCGGTGATCCCGTGGGTCTGAGCAATGAAGACCCCACGCTTGCAAACATGCTAAAGGCCTTGGGGTATACCACCGGTCAATTCGGGAAAAACCACTTGGGCGACCAGAACCAGTTTTTGCCAACAACAAAAGGTTTCGACGAGTACTGGGGCTGGCTCTACCATTTGAATGCGATGGAATATACGTCGGACCCTGACTGGCCAGACGATCCCGAATTTAATGCCCAATTCGGTCCGCGCAACATCATACATGCCTTTGCAACCGAAGAACTGGATGAAACGGTGGATCCGCGTTGGGGCGTGGTCGGCAATCAGCGCATCCTGGACGATGGACCCGCGCCGCCCGAGCGTCAAAAGACGCTCGATGATGAGGTGACCGAAAAGACGATCGACTTTATTGATCGCGCTGTCGAAGCGGACACACCGTTTTTTGTATGGATGGCCCCGGCCAGAGCGCATGTTTGGACGCACCTGAGCCCCAAATACGAAGACATGCTGGGCGATGGGCGTGGGCTGCAGGACGTTGTGATGCAAGAGCTTGACGACAATGTGGGCAAAGTGATGGCGCGGCTTGACGAGCTGGGTGTCACTGACAACACAATTGTGGTTTTCACTGCTGACAATGGCCCTGAAACGATGACCTGGCCGGATGGTGGCACGACACCATTTCACGGGGAAAAAGGAACAACCTGGGAAGGTGGTTTCCGCGTTCCGGCGATTATCAAATGGCCCGGCAATGTTCCTGCTGGACGCGTTGCAAACGGCATTATGTCCGGTATGGACTGGATGCCGACGCTGGTGGCAGCGGCAGGTGGCCCTGACAACCTGCCCGAGGCGCTCTTGTCTGGATATGAAGGCTACACAGCACATTTGGACGGATACAACCAACTGTCGTATTTGACGGGAGGTGCCGAAAGCAACCGCGACGAAATCATCTACTACGAAGGCACGAGCCTTCAGGCCGTCCGCTACAGGGACTGGAAAGCCCATTTCGTAATCCAAGAGCATGGCTGGGCCGGACCAAAAGAAGAATTAAATGCGCCGATGTTGTTTAATCTGCGCCGCGACCCTTATGAAAAGGCCGCCGAAGAATCCGGGATGTATACCAAATGGATGGGGCAGAAGATGTGGGCGTTTGGACCTGCTGCGCGACTGGTGCAGCAACACCTTCAGACATTCCAAGAGTTCCCGCCGCGTGGCTCTGACCTGGCCAATCAAAGCCAAGTTGAGAAACAGGTTTCCAGCGAAGGCGGGATGTCTCAATAACGACTAGACACACACAATTCAGCACTTCGCCGTGGTGACGGCGGAGTGCTCCTTCCACTATCTCTCAAAATTCTGCTTTGGGCTTGGTATCGCCGTTCGCTGCTATTCACATCAGGGACTGATTGCAGTCCGAAGAGCGCGTTATCACACGCTTCGAATCAAGCCCTTCGAATAGGGCCTCAAACTGCGATTTGGTCATCGTCATCACCCCGTCACTGACGCGTGGCCATTCAAAACCTTCACCCCCGATCCGCTTATAGATCAGCACAAGACCCGCCCCGTCCCAAACTATGAGCTTCAGCCGGCCCGTGCGTGTCGAACGGAAAACAAATATGGCAACACAGCATGGATCGAGATCGAATTCATTCAGTACGATCGCCTCCAAACCACCCATACCTTTACGAAAATCGACTGGCTTGGTGGCGGCGTAGAATTTAAAGTTGCCAGCTGGTGAAATCATGAATGGCTATCCATCGCGAGTGCAATTTTGACCAAACAGTTCACCGGATAATTGGCAGGAAAGGCATGGTGCTTTCCCGGTGCGCCAGAAGATTGCGATTGTCAGTTTCTGGATCACGGCCTGGCTGCGTCTTTTCGTTAACTAGAACCTTCGAAAAAATTTGTTCTTCGTTCCGCGCGACGCTTCTGACCCGTGAAGATTTCACGCCTGACCTCCATTTGTAGACGAGGGATTGCGAAACGTTGCAATCCTCCATGATGTCACCAACAGTCAGTTCACCGAGATCAAGTTTGGTTTTGACAAACCGCTTGAAGCCGGGTGGCCAGACACGGCGTCCTCCCGCATGCACCTAAATGGTGAAACCATAGACTTAGAATGATTGCGGAACTTGCCTCGTTGCTGCCGCCTCTCGTTTTAGACAATATGCCATGGAAACAAGAGGCAGATCAGGGGCTAATTCAGGGGTCAGTTGCAACGCTTACGCTCAACGAATACATCAACGGATTCTACAATCCGGGCCGCCGACATTCAGCACTGAGCGGGAACATCCGGTCGCATATTAAGGGTTTGGGCATCCGTATTGAGAAAAAAACCGGCGCAAGCAGCGCCGGTTTTCATGGTCTCATCCTAAGAGACTGCTATCGGTGTCAGCCGAATACACGCCCCAGTGCGCCATCGACAGCATCGGTGATTTGGTCGATGTCATCCGCGGTGGCAATCAGCGCTGGTGAGAAGCACAGAGTGTTGTTCCGACCGGGGACCGAGCGGTTAGTTACGCCGATGATCACGCCTTGCGCCATGCAGTCGGCCACAACGGCCTGGGCAAGCTTCTCATCAACTGGCTCACGGGACGCGCGGTCTGCGACCAGCTCAGCACCCAGGAACAAGCCTTTGCCGCGTACATCGCCGATGACCTTGTGCTTTTCCATCAGCGCCTGAAGGTTGCCCGTCATCCGGTCGCCCATGGCCGTGCAGTTGCCCAACAGGTTTTCATCCTCGATAATCCGCATGTTCTCGATCGCGGCGGCCGGACCGGCGGTGCAGCCCCCAAAGGTCGAGATGTCGCGGAAATAGCCCATCGGGTCCGAGGCGTCTTCTTTGAACATGTCAAAGACTTCCTCAGTAGTTACCATGCAGGCGATGGCGGCATAGCCCGAGGCGACACCCTTGGCCATGGTCACGAAATCCGGCTTCACACCATATTGCTGATACCCGAACCAGGTACCGGTGCGGCCAACGCCACAGACGACCTCGTCAATATGCAGCAGGATGTCGTACTTCTTGCAGATCTCCTGCACACGCTGCCAATAACCCTCGGGCGCTTCGATCACGCCGCCGCCTGCGGTCACGGGCTCAAGGCACAGGGCGCCAACCGTATCCGGGCCTTCGCGCAGGATCACCTCTTCGATCTGATCCGCGGCCCATTCGCCGAAATTCTCTTCGGGCGCACCGTCCAGCTCGTGCTTGCGGTATTCCATGCAATGCGGCACGCGGATGAAACCGGGGGCGAAAGGCCCGTACTGCGCGTTGCGCTCGTCCTGACCACCTGCCGACATCGCTGCCAGGGTCGAGCCGTGATAGTCGCGGTCACGGTACAAAATCTTGGTCTTCTTGCCACCGTATTTCTTGTGGGCGATTTGGCGAACCATCTTGAACGCCTTCTCATTCGCCTCGCTGCCCGAGTTGGTGTAATACACGCGGCTCATGCCAGGCATTTTCTCGATCAGCTTTTCGGCGAACAAAGCACCTGGGATCGAGCCCGCCGAGTTGGCGAAATAGCACAGCTTCATCAGCTGGTCGTAAACCGCCTTACAGATCGATTCGCGGCCATAGCCGACATTCACAGTCCATACGCCGCCCGATACAGCGTCCAGATGCTCTTTGCCTTTTTGATCCCAGACACGCATGCCCTTACCTTCGACAATGATGCGCGGGTCGTTGGTTTCAAAGGGTTTATGCTGGATCAAGTGGTGCCAAATATGGGCGCGGTCGGCTTCGACGACGCGGGAAAGATCGTTTTCGTTGAACGTGCCGTCCATGACATGTCCTTTCAAAATTAGCGTGTGCACATCTTACAGAGGCGGTGTCGCCTCGGCTTGTATATTCGATGGCTCAGATCAGCGTGAATGGCCAGTACAAGATAGGGCCAGATCGGGTAGGTTCGTATCGCCAGTCGGGCACAGCACAGTTATTTGGCCGCCTCAGCCCGTATTTCTACGGGTTTGTCATGGGACTATGTTTGTGTTCAATTCGCGCAACTTGCGATTTGGGAGGATCCGCAGATGACAGGGGCCAACATATATGAACGCCACTTGGATCAATGTCAGGCGAATTATACGCCGCTGTCACCGCTAAGCTTTATCGAACGGACGGCGCAGGTCTACCCTGATTACCCGTCAGTTGTTTATGGCGTCCGCCGGTATTCCTGGGCCGAAACCTATACCCGTTGTCGTCGACTGGCGAGCGCTCTGGATAGGCGTGGAATAGGGCGAGGAGATACAGTTTCGATCATCGCAGCAAACATCCCCGAACTGTACGAGGCCCATTTTGGCGTTCCCATGGCCGGCGCCGTGCTGAACGCGATTAACACCCGGCTGGACGCGCCGATCATTGCCTTCATCCTGAACCATGCGGAAACCAAGGTGCTGCTGGTCGATCCGGAATTTTCTACGGTTGTGCAAGACGCACTGGAACAGGTTGATCACGATATTCTCGTCATCGATATCGAGGATCCCAGCTTTGATGGTGGCGAGAAACAGGGCAGTCTGACTTACGATGCGCTCTTGGCCGAAGGCGATCCCGAGTTCGCATGGTCCCTGCCAGCGGATGAATGGGATGCGATCACGCTGAATTATACCTCGGGCACCACAGGCAATCCAAAAGGGGTTGTGTATCATCACCGCGGTGCGGCCCTGAATGCCCAATCTGATCTGCTGGACTGGGGCATGCCCCGGCATTCAGTCTATCTGTGGACCTTGCCGATGTTCCACTGCAACGGCTGGTGTTTCCCTTGGGCCATGGCGGCAAATGCAGGGGTCTCGGTTTGCCTGCGGGCGGTTCGGGATGAGCCGATTTATGCCGCCTTCCGGGACGAGAAGGTCACGCATTTCTGCGGTGCGCCGATTGTTCTGAACATGTTGGCCAACGCGCCCGATCACCTTAAGGATTTCGATCACGAGATCAAAGTGATGACCGCAGGCGCTCCACCTCCGGCGGCTGTGGTTAAGAAGATGGAGGATATGGGGATCGAGGTTACCCATGTCTATGGCCTGACCGAGACTTATGGTCCGTCCGTGGTCTGCGCCTGGAAGGATGAATGGAACAGCAAAGAAGGCGAAGAACGCGCCGCTTTGAAGGTTCGTCAGGGTGTGCGGTATTCGGCCCTGTCCGGCCTTATGGTGGCCGACCCGGATACGTTGGAACCCGTGCCTGCGGATGGCGAGACGCTGGGTGAGATTTTCATGCAGGGCAATGTTGTCATGAAAGGTTATCTCAAAAACTCCGATGCCACGGACAAGGCGTTCCGGGGCGGTTGGTTCGCCTCGGGCGATCTTGGGGTGATGCATGCGGATGGATATGTCGCACTCAAGGACCGGTCCAAAGATATCATCATCTCAGGAGGTGAGAATATCTCATCGGTTGAGGTTGAGGATATCTTGTACAAGCACCCCGCCGTGATGGAGGCCGCCGTGGTCGCCCGCCCCGATGACAAATGGGCCGAAACACCATGCGCCTTTGTTGAACTCAAACCAGATGGGCAAGCGACAGAGGCAGAGATCATCGCGTTCTGCCGGGACAACATGGCCCATTTCAAGGTGCCTAAGACGGTGGTCTTCGGTCCTTTGCCAAAGACCTCGACCGGCAAGATTCAGAAGTTCAAGCTGAGAGATCAGGCGAAGGCATTGGGTTAAGGCTGGTCGAAGATCGACAGATCTAGATCCAGCATCTCACCCATCCAAATGGCGCGGTCGCGGTGGTCTGCTAGATGCTCGCCGGTTTCGGGATGGGTGAATATCGTCAACCCTTGCCGATTCAGCGTCAGCCAGGGAATGACCTGATCAAATGCGTCGGCTGCAAAGCCCAACTGGCAGCTCCACCTTGGATGTGGGCCTACATTGCGGGCGTGCATCCGCCCCATTGCAACTGGGAACAGGCGCACTGCTTCTTCACAGAGCTGCCGGGCGGTATCCTGCGTTTCTGCATCGAAATAGACATGGGCGTGATAGCCGATGATTTCGGGCATTGGGGCCTCCTGCATTTTGTTTTGAAGAACGTAAGGCAGGGGTCAGGCAATTCCCATTCGCATCGTCACACAGACCCTGTGCAGAGGATCAGGTGGGGGCGTGTTGATCGGGATGCGCTGCGGCAAAGGCTGGGTGTTTGGCGCAGGCGGCCTCGACGCCCAGGATACGGGGCAGGTCGGTCAGATCGACCTGATAGCGGCGGGCATTGTACATCTGTGGGATCAGGCACAGATCAGCCAGCCCTAGCTGCGGTCCAGTGCAATATGGGGTCTGTTGGAAACCGCCCAACTGGGCTTCGAACGCAAGCAGACCTGGTCGTATGAAATGGTTCATCCAGTTGCCAGGCATGCCTTCTGCATTCCCACTGAGCGCGGTTGCATGGCGTGCGACTGACAAATTGCAGACTGGGTGAAGATCAATGGCGATGGTTTGTGCCAGCGCCAGTGCTTGTGCGCGGATACCGGGTTCCGCAGGAAGCAACCCCAGACCCCGTGTCATGTCCAGATAGTCGATGATTGCCAAAGATTGCGTCAGCCGCAGCCCGTCAATCTCAAGCACAGGAACCAGCCCCTGCGGGTTGCGCCTCAGATGAGCGTCAGATTTGTGATCTCCGGCGACAAGATCGACAGACACCGCACGATAGGTGATGCCAGCCAAGTTTAACGCGATCCGCACCCGGTAGCTGGCCGACGAGCGCCAATAATCATACAGAACTACGCCACTCATCGCTGGCCTCCTGTTTACGTCAATTCTCGTTCAGCTTGGCGGCTTTTAGGGCTTCAGACAACACCTCGGCATTTCCGATATGGTTGGCTAGCACCAGTACCAGCCGCGCATTCAGCGCGTCGCTGTCGGTTTTATCCAGCCCGTCATGGGCGGCGATCAGTTCAAAATAGAAATCATCTGCATTGTCCAGATTAGGGGTGAGGATCAGTTGGGTCATCTCGCTTACTCCTTACCGGTGGCCCTGCGGATCGCCTGCCGGAATGCGTTTTCTTCGTACGTATCACGGCGGGCGGCCACGTGTTGATCGGGACGGATCAGATAAACCGCGCTGGTGGCATCCCCCAGATAGCGGCGCTTGAGCGCCAGGGTCGGATCGTCCTTAACGGACAACGCCAAGCGGGTTGCCTGAACCCCGTCTTCCTCAAGAGTGTCTGGTGCGTCGGCGTCAATCGTCAAAAGGGTAAACTTGCCCGCGAGTTTCGGCAGCAGGAACGCGGCGCCGAGGGGGGCATCCGGGCACGCAGCGCCGGGACGGGTAATATCTGGCCCGTTCAGCGCATCTGCGGAATTCAACGACGAGCCCGCATAGGTACAAGGTGTGCTCAGACGGCCGGAATTCACCAGAGGGCGCGCGAATTCGTAGTGCTCGCCCAGGTCAAGAACGGCGTCGCGCAACAGGCGGGACATCTGGGATTTCGGCGTGATGAAGTCGGTCGAGCGACTGGAATAGGCAATATTCTCATCAGCGGCCTGCACCCGTTCATGGCTGTAGCTATCCAGCAAATAATCGGGCGCTTTTCCGTCGATAACCAGCTTCAGCTTCCAACACAGGTTGTCCGAATCCTGCACACCCGAATTGGCCCCACGCGCACCAAACGGGCTAACCTGATGGGCGCTGTCGCCGGCAAACAGGACCCGGCCATACCGGAATCGCTCCATCCGGCGACACTGGAAGGTATAGATCGAGACCCATTCTAAATCGAATTCGACATCTTCGCCCAGCATCTCCTTGAGGCGCGGGATCACATTCTCGGGCCGTTTTTCCCGTTCCTTGTCGATATCCCAACCCAGTTGCAGGTCAATGCGCCAAACATTGTCAGGCTGTTTGTGAAGCAGGGCGGATTGCCCCCTGTTGAACGGTGGATCAAACCAGAACCAGCGTTCGGAAGGAAAGTCAGCCTCCATCACGACATCAGCTATCAGGAAGTTATCTTCGAACACGCGCCCGTCGAAATCCAACCCGAGCATCCTGCGGGCCGGAGAGTGCGCGCCGTCACAGGCGATCAACCAGTCGGCTTCTATGTTGTAGGGGCCTTCGGGGGTCTCTACCTCAAGCGTGACATGGTCCTCATGGGTGCCGATCGCCTCGACCCTATTGCGGCCGCGAATATCGATTGGCGCGCCTTCAGCTTGGAGTGCGCGCAAGCGGTCCACAAGGATCTGTTCTAGGTGATATTGCTGCAGATTGATAAATGCCGGATTGGCATAGCCTTGTTCTGGCTGCAAATTGAATTCATAGATCTGTCTTGTGTCGAAAAAGACCTTGCCGGTATCCCAAAGAACACCTTTCCGGACCAAGGGCTCTGCGCATCCAAGCCTGTCGGCTATGTCCAGCGTGCGCTGTGAAAAACAGATGGCCCGGCTGCCAAAGCTGACCTTGTCATTTTCGTCCAGAACGACAACCTCAACGCCCTGTTGTGCCAGATCAATAGCTGTGGCCAAGCCGATTGGCCCGGCGCCGATGACGATCACCTTGTGGCGTATTGGGGCTACGGCGTCCTGATCGGGATTTCGCGCGTAGGCGTAAAGCGGTATTTCGAAGATCTTGTTCATGGGGCTCTCCCATTGCGCTGCGCTGAGGGTCCTTTCCACCAGCCGTTCAGGCTCAGTGGTCCCGATCCCAGGGTCTCACTAATCCGTCCTGCGAAAAACGATCTGGATCAAATGCGACCGTATGTCCTTAACTCTGCAAGGCTTCCCACATCTCCAGATCTCGTTGGGCGGTCCAGATGCGCGGGGTGTCGATCCCGCGCGCCTCGTCATAGGCACGGGCGACGTTGAAGGGCAGGCAGTGTTCATAGATCGCGTAATCGGCGAATTTCGGGTCGCATTCGGCGCGCACCGCGTCCCATGCTTCTTTCAGGCTTCCTCCGCGCGCCGCGACCTTGGCTGCTGGACGATAGGTGCTGTCGACAAAATCGCGGGTGTTTTCGATGGCTGCATTGACCATGTCCTTGCCGACCAGGGCATCGCCACGGCCTGGCGCAATGGCGTCGACATCAAACCACTTGATCTCATCCAGTGTATCGCCCCAGTCGCCGAAATGCCCATCGCCGCAGTAACAGGCCGAGTGATACTCGACGATGTCACCGGTAAACATCACATTCTGATCGGGTACATGGATCACGATATCGCCTGCTGTATGTGCGCGGCCCAGATGCATCAGGTCAATCCGACGTTTGCCCAGATATACCGTCATGGTGTCGCTGAACGTGGTCGTGGGCCAGGTCAGACCGGGAATGCTTTCGTGCCCTTCGAACAGGCGCGGGAAACGCTGGAACTCACTGTCCCAATCTTCCTGTCCCCGTTCCACCACCATCGCGCGGGCCATGTCTGACATCATGATCTGCTGCGCCCCAAAGGCGCTGGCACCCAGAACACGGACGGCGTGATAATGGGTCAGCGCCACATGCGTGATCGGCTTGTCGGTGACCGAGCGCACGCATTCGATTACCTTGTTGGCCAAACGGGGCGTCGCCTGTGCCTCGACAATCATGACACTGTCATCACCGATGATGACGCCCGAATTCGGATCCCCTTCGGCGGTAAAGGCATAAAGCCCGTCTCCTACCTCGGTGAACGAGATTTTCTTTTCCGACATGTCCCCTTGGGACGCAAATGCCTTGGCCATTTCTGGTTCCTTATCGCGAATATGGGTTTTCGAGAGCGGGCAGCACGGTTCCGGCACATTCGCCAAATCCGATCGTGTACCCTTTCCCCTTGGCCGCCCCTGTCAGGGTCAGCGTGTCGCCATCCTCGATAAAGCTGCGGCTTTCGCCGGTCTCCAGCGTTAGCGGCTCTTTCCCGCCCCAGCTGAGCTCCAGCATCGAACCGCGCTCGGGCTTTGTCGGGCCAGAGATGGTGCCGGACCCCAGCAGATCGCCGGTGTTCATCGGGCAGCCCGAGGTCGTATGATGGGCCAGTTGCTGCGCGGCGGAGTAATACATCTGACTATAGTTTGTCCGCGCAATGGTCGTCGGGGCCTTGCCGTCCGGGGCCATGGTGATCGACAGATCAATGTCATACAGCATCGGGCCGGGTTCTTTGAGGTGGGCCAGCAACTCAAAATCCCGCTCGGGCGTGTCACAGCGGAAAGGTTCCAGCGCCGCCTTGGTCACGATCCATGGGCTGATCGACGTTGCGGTTGCCTTGGCCTGAAACGGCCCAAGCGGCTGATACTCCCACGCCTGAATATCGCGGGCGGACCAGTCATTCAGAAGGACATAGCCAAAGATATTGTCGTCGGCCTCTTGCACGGAAATTGGTCCGTCAGAGGGTGTGCCCACGATGGCGCCCATCTCAAGCTCGATGTCGAAACGACGGCTGGGAAGGAAGGCCGGAAGGTCCTGATCGGGGGATTTCAACTGACCCCAGGGGCGGCGGATATCTGTTCCCGACACCACGACCGAAGACGCCCGGCCATTATACCCGATGGGAATATGCAGCCAGTTAGGGGGCAATGCATTCTCTGGTCCACGGAACATGGTGCCGACATTTTGGGCGTGGTGCCGACCGGCGTAGAAATCGGTATATTCGCTGACGGCAAAAGGCATGTGCAGCTCGGCATCTGCCTGCGCCACAAGCAAAGGCGCGACGTCCTCTTGTGCCGCGCTGCCTTCGGCCAGCAGATCCATCAGACGGTTGCGCAGGGCGGCCCAAACGGCGGGGCCTTGCTCCATCAGTGGGTTCCAGAAAGGCAGGTCGAACAGCGGTTCGTCGTCCAGAACGACCAGGCCCTCGGCCTCGGCAGCTGTGACATCAAGGATCATGTCGCCGATTGCAACACCACAATGCGGGTCTTCGCCGCCTGTCGAAAACACGCCATAAGGCAGGTTGTTCAAAGGAAAAGGGTGATCGGCAGAATTGGCCGAGCTCACCCAGGATTTCTTCAATGGCATTTTGTCTCCAAACCTCTGTCAGGGGCCAAGATTTTTCGTCGAAAAATCTGCGACCTCAATCGGTATTATTTCTTGCCCGGTGTACCGTCGAACTTTTTCTCAAGCGACGTCCAGCAGTCAATGTAATCATCCTGCAGCGGGGCCTCGGTCGCTGCAAATGATGTCAGATGCTGCGGGAACCGGGTTTCGATCATGAAGGACATCGTATTATCCAACTTATCCGGTCCAAGGTTCGAATTCGACGCGTTGTCAAAGGCATCCTGGTCAGGTCCGTGCGGCAACATCATGTTGTGCAGACTCATGCCGCCGGGAACAAAGCCCTGTGGTTTGGCGTCATACTGGCCGTAGATGTTCCCCATCAGCTCGGACATGATGTTCTTGTGGTACCACGGAGGACGGAACGTATCTTCGGCCACCATCCAGCGTTCGCGGAACAGGACAAAGTCGATATTGGCTGTGCCCGGCTGTCCAGACGGCGCGGTGAGTACGGTGAAGATCGACGGGTCAGGGTGGTCAAACAGGATCGCCCCCACCGGGCAATATGTGCGCAGGTCGTATTTGTACGGGGCATAATTGCCGTGCCAGGCGACTACATCCAGCGGGCTTTGCCCAATCTTTGTGGTGTGGAACTGCCCGCACCATTTGACGGTGACGGTCGATGGTACCTCACGGTCTTCATAGGCCGCGATAGGTGCCTTGAAATCTCGTGGGTTAGCCATGCAGTTGGCGCCGATCGGGCCGCGTCCGGGCAGTTCGAATTTTTGCCCGTAATTCTCGCAGACAAAGCCGCGGGCAGGGCCCTCAAGAACCTCAACCCGATAGACCAACCCGCGCGGCAGAATGGCGATTTCCTTGGGCTCAAGGTCGATGATCCCCAACTCGGTCGCAAAGCGCAGGCGGCCTTCTTGCGGCACCACCAGCAATTCGGAATCGGCCGAGAAGAAATAGTCATTCACCATCGATTCGGTGACCAGATAGATGTGGCTGGCCATCCCGACCTGCGTATTCACATCCCCTGCTGTGGTCATCGTGCGCATGCCTGTCAGCCATGTCAGCCCATCTTGGGTATGAGCAACGGGGTCCCAGCGATACTGGCCCAGGCTGGTAACATCTGGGTCAACACAAGGCGCCGATTTCCAATAGGGCAGGTCGATCTTATCGTAGCGATGCGAATGCTTCACCGAAGGGCGGATACGATAGCACCAGGTGCGCTCGGGTGGGTTGGCGGTAAAGGCAGTGCCGCTCAGTTGTTCGCCGTATAGCCCATAGTTGCAGCGTTGCGGGCTGTTCATGCCCTGCGGCAGCGCACCGGGTAGGGCCTCGGTTTCGAAATCATTGCCAAAGCCGGGCATATAGCCCGGATGGGTGCCAGCGGGCGTACTGGCCTGGATCATTTTATGCGGGTCTGTCGGATGGTTCATCCTTGGCTCCTGCTGTTTTCTGCTTGTGAGATAATAGTTGATTTTGTAACTAACAAGCATGACAAAGACAGAAAGTACCGAAAGAGACGGGTTTGATCTGCTGGACTTCCTGCCCTATCTGCTGAACCGGGCAGCCGAGGAAAGCGCACTGGAATTTCAGCGTGTATACAAAGACCGCTATGGGATGCTGCGCACGGAATGGAGAGTGTTGTTTCATCTGGGCAATTACGGAGAATTGAGCGCGAAAGAAATCGGTCAACGCGCCCGGATTCACAAAACCAAGATAAGCCGCGCGGTCAGCAGGCTTGAGCAGCGCCGATTTCTTGTCAGAACCGTCAGCCAGACAGATCGCCGCGTTGAACATCTTGCATTGACCACGGCCGGACGGTCGGTTTATCGCGAATTGCGCGGTATTGCGCAGCAATATGATGCTCAGCTTGCCGCAATGTTCACAGAAAACGAGGCTACCTTGTTGCGCAAAATGTTGCGAAAGCTGGCTGATATGAATTGACCTCTGGTAATTCGAACCTTTCGCTCCCAGATGGAAGCCAGAGCGGACACAGGAATGTGAAATGACAGCCCCGAACCAAAACGCGGCAAAATCAAATGATCTGATCAACTGGCTGGTGACGCGGGGCCTTGAAGGTGCCGAAAAAGAAGAATTGCTGGATGGCTATTGCACCCGTCTGATTGAACTTGGTGTGCCCCTGATGCGATTTCACGCGGCGCAATCGGCGCTGCACCCGGTATATGGCGGCACCGGATACAGCTGGTATCAAGACACCGGCGGTGACTATCAAAAATTCGAGTATTCAGAAGAGACCAGAGAAGACTGGATGAGCAGTCCTCTATATGCGATTTTACATCACGATCTTGACGGCGTCCATGAACGCATGGTCGATCAGAACGAGCCCAGCCGCTATCCATTGATCAATGAATTACGCGAAGCTGGTGCGACCGAGTATTACGCTAAAGGTGTGAATTTCGATCCGCGGTCGCAGACCTCAAAAAAAGCCGTAGATGGAGTCCTGTTGTCGTGGGCCTCGAACGCGCCGGATGGGTTTCGGGAACAGGATCTTGACCTTATCAATACGGCCCTGCCCCATTTGGGCCTGGCACTAAAGTCAGCCTCGAACGCGCGGATATCCAAAGATCTGATGCGCGTCTACTTAGGTCGGGATGCTGGGCGGCGTGTTTTGTCGGGTGAAATTCGTCGCGGATCCCTACAGCAGATCGACGCCGTGATATGGAATTTCGACCTTGAAGGCTTTACCAGCCTGTCCGAGAATCTGCCCGGGATCGAGATCATCGATATGTTGAACGACTATCTGGCGGTTGCCGTTGGTGTCGTGCACGATAATGGCGGCAATATCCTGAAGTTCATGGGCGATGGACTGATGGCTATGTTCAATGTCGGCGAGATTGAAGAGGACGTGCAGGCGGCCTTGCAGGCGGTTCCCATGTTGCAGGACCGGATCGCTGAACTGAATGCGCAGCGCGAATCCGCTGGACTGCCGGTGGCCAACTTCACACTGGCCTTGCATGCGGGCGAAATTCTGTATGGCAATATCGGTTCTGAGACACGTTTGGATTTCACCGTGATCGGCCCAGCGGTGAATCAGGCCGCGCGTATCGCTGGCATGCATCGGTCCTTGGGGCAACGGATACTGATCTCGGATGACGTAGCCCGCGCGGCGCAGCCCTGCGATCAGGATCTGATCTCGGTCGGGCGCTATATGCTGCGCGGTGTGGCCGAACCGAAAGAGCTGTTTACGGTTTATAATGTTGCCGGAACGCAATCAGGCGTTTGAGCGTCCGGTTTGAGCCCATTCTGTGAATTCGGTTTTCTCGCTGCGTGCGCTCGCAGCACGAAAATCTCCACGGCCGCATCATTCTCAGCGCCGCTGCGCGGTGTGAAAACCGGCCATTCAAGCATGCCGCTGCGAGATTTACTTCCCAGATTTACAGGTTGCGGGACGAAGGGTAAATTCGCTGCGGTTGCGCCGATGTCCGTTTTACAGCAACGGCCAGAAAAATCTCGGTGAACAGCTAACTCGCATCGCATTTTGTATCCGACTAAATCAGCAGCTGAGTTCGACCTGCCAACCCGTAAATGGATGGCGTACATTGGGTCGGAGATTGCTCAATTCAAAGTTCTTCAAATCACCGAGGAAAAACCACTCCCCCGGTACAATTGTTGCGTCGCACCCCGTAATCTGCTCCGCGGCGGATTCGACATCACTTCCAGTATATGATCCGCGTTGCCTTGGGATGCCAACCAATGCCGCTGATCTGTCATCCGAAGTAGCGACCATAAATGAAAGACCATCTATTTCAGCCACTTGAGGTGCCGGATTGCTTTGAGATGCAGGAGTTTCTGACAGTGTAAAACCCTCTACTTCCGACGTGGGCGCGACATCACAAGATGCCAAAACCACCAGCGAAGCTGATAACAAAAGAGCGTTCTTCATACATTGTCCCATCGAGTCATCAAGAGTGAACTCCACCTGTTGGCGCTGGTATAGGCAAAGGGCTATTTCTATTCAAGACTACACGGCGCTACAGAATTTGATTTTGACCCAGTTCGTATGAGTCGCGGCTCCATCACTGCGTCCCTAAGTGAAAACCCTTTCACTCAAACACACACCTCGACTTTTAGTAGCAGTCATTCGCTGCACTGCAACAGCTAGGAAGGATTGGGCTCCTAGCTGCCGAATGCACCGGCAGAAATGGTGTTCTCGGCTGACTTCCGAGAGCAGGCATTCACTCCGTTTGTACGATAACTTCGTCAGCGCGGTGCTGATGTTCGGGGATGGAGGGAGGATCGGAGGGCAAATCATGCCAAGAGTCCAACTTCCCGCTGTCACTCCGAAACGAAAAGCCTGGAACAAGGGCCGGATTGTCGGCCAGAAACGGCCGCTGCTTCCGAAACAGGTTTGGGCTATCCGTGCGCGTGTCTGTTATCCAAAGCAAAACCAAGCGGCCCGTTCAGTTCGAACTCTCTGAAAACACGCGCGATACGATTGCCTCTTGGATCACGTCACCGGAAATGATCGGCTGCCGTTTCATGTTTCCCAGCCGGTTTCACGACCGCTCGCATATCTCAACACGCCAATATGGTCGACTTGTGCGAGATTGGGTGGCGGCGATCGGGCTGGAGCCCAGTGGATACGGTACCCATTCGCTGCGCCGGACCAAAGCAGCGGAGATATACCGCAAAACCGGAAATCTCAGAGCAGTTCAACTCCTGCTTGGACACACAAAGGTAGACAGCACTGTCAGATACCTTGGTGTCGAACTTAAAGATGCGCTGAGCATCGCCGAGCAGATCGACATTTGAACCACGTTAGCGGGCCGCACTTGCCGTTCGCCAATCCGGATCGGACTCACATTCGTGCCGCAGCGGTTGTTCGATTCAAGCCCGTATTGACCGATGCTGCGGCTTGTATATTTTGGTAATAAGGGCGGAATGCGGAAGTTCGCCGCAGACGCCAAAGGCAATTAGTACGGGAGTGGAAGCAGACGTTAACGGGAAGATGGCTCGACCAATTGAAAGCGAAGCGCCGACTGATTGAAAGTCCTAGCTGCCAGGGCGGTAACCGGACATTCGCTGCTGGTGCTAGGTGAGATTGCGTCAACGTGAAGAGCCGACATTCAAACAGCTGCGGATCAGGTGTTCGTTCTGAGATGCGAAAGGCCGCAGCATTTCTGGCCGGTGATGACGAAAGTGCCAGCAAAACAATCGCCAATGCCTCAGTTCTTAGCTGTCAGGTCTAATAGTGAAGGAGAACTTACGCCAACTTTCATCATCTAAATTTGTGGAGTTCGTA
Organism: Ruegeria sp. CDSC079; assembly: GCF_059610505.1. NCBI lineage: Bacteria > Pseudomonadati > Pseudomonadota > Alphaproteobacteria > Rhodobacterales > Roseobacteraceae > Ruegeria > Ruegeria sp. CDSC079. The sequence continues at coordinate 168,115 of NZ_JBXWNT010000007.1, read as the reverse complement.
GCTCTTAGAGAACTCGAACTCCTGATTTTCCCGGTTCAGCCGTCAAGCTCGTGAAACCTACTGAACCTCGGGTGGAGTACGCACCGCGCCGATCAGTGGGTTCAATACTGGCTTCGCAATGCCGTAAATGACGACGATACCATCGCCTCCGCCCATAGTTGCCGTTCGACGATCAGGGTTTTTCTCTACTAGGGCGTCGACAACGTTCCAATTGTTCGCCATCCAAACGTTCCCGGCATCATCAACCATGATGTCAGTAGACTTTTGAAGGACACCACTACTGTAAGCGTGGATCAACTGACCAGTCTTGGTGCCTTCCGGGCAAGCATCTGTGCTCTGACCGCAGACCTGCATGAACCCCGTGCCGAAGAAGTTGCCAATGAATACTGTATCCTGTCCGTCTATTGACACACCCCAACCGGTGTTAATTTGCCCGTCAAGAAGGTTGGCCATGGCGACTGAGCCATCGGGCGACACCATCGTTAGATTTCCTGTCACCGGGTAGTCTTTTGCATTGTCCTTCATGTTCTGTAGGGAAACCTGAAACTCTTCGATAATGCTGGCACCAGCAGGAATCTTCGGAATGGGATAGCCGGGCGACATGTTTGCCCCGACCCAGACGTTTCCTTTCGAGTCGATACCCAGTCCACGCGGACCAATGCCGACTTCGATCTGCGTGGCATTTTCCGGTGTATCGGCCGAAAAACGAGTCATGGTCTTCCCACCGTTGTTTGTGACCCAAACGACGTTGTCATTGTCCACAGCCACTGCAAAGGGTCGTTTCAACCCGTCAACATTGACGATCTCGCCCTTGGTATGGTCTCCACCCGGAAACCGTATCAATTGGCTCAGCGTGTTGTCAGCGGCCCAAACATCCCCATTTGGCGCTGTCGCGAGGCCCTGAATTCCGCCAATGTCTCCGTTTACTTGTGCAGGCCCAAGAACGTTACCGTCGAGATCGAATACCCCGATTTTGTTGTTAAATGTTCCAACCCAAACCTTGTCGGACGAGACTGTTGTACCCCATCCGATCCCGTCCAGTCCTTGCCCGTTGTAGCCAGTGAGTGCCGGTGACAGTGCGTTGCCTCCTGCGTCCATCCGCACCACTCCGCCACCAATGGCGTTCTCAAGGCCGGACTGAGAGCCGGGCATCCAGTTTTGGCCACTCCACAATTGCCCCCTGTTATCGAACATCAGTCGCCCCGGAGAGTAGGTTCCACCGCCAACAAGGCGAACCATTAGTGCAAAATCATCAGGCACATAACTGAGGTACGGCAGGAAATCGGTATCCCGACGTTCTTCTCCATTCGGGTATGGGTAGGCATTGGTGAAGAGATCAAACAGCGCTTGATTGTTCTCATATGGACGGGTGGCCAGCTTCGCCAAAGCATCCAACGTCGAATTGCTTTCGCTAATTTTCAGGAAGTTGGAGCACATTCCGCGGGCTATTTGGGCCCCACATAGCGATGCAAGCGCCGCAAGCGTGTTCATCCGCGCAACGGTTTCCGACTTGGTAAGATTTGTTCCGTTTAGGACGGTATCTCCAAACATCCCATTTTCGACATCAACAAGATTAGCGACCTGAGAAGACCCGATCAGCAACCCATTCGCGGTTCCTGCGAGCCCACTCTCAACGTCGAACATGCCAGCAACGGGCCAGAGAGACCCAATAGTCGTCAGCTCACTGAGAATTACACTTTTACGCTGTTTCGCGTTCAAAACAGCCAACGCTTCGTATCGTGGAACTGAAACTCCCGAAATGTTACCGCCAATCGAGCGCAGATGGAAAACGCCACCGGCTATGTCTTCAATTTCTGAAAATGCCACGCTGCCCGAGTCATCAGACATCTCTATGGCGATCTCCTTTGCCGCCTGTCCCGGAAGCGAAGCCCAGAGTGAAACTTTGGCAGCGCCAACGGCCTTACCATCGGACAGCACGGTCGCGTTTAAGGTGTGACTTTCAGCGGAGACCCCGTGACCGAGCATGGAAAAACCAATGAATGCAGTCGCCAATAGACTGTTTATATTTTTTTTCACGCCTTCGAGCCTTTTGTCATGGGGATTCTTCAGATTGCCCGAAGATGCGTTATCTTGTGGCAGCGGTAAACAAGTTATTCTAGCTCCAAATCCAAAAGGCTACCGCCTTTCAAACAGGATCGACAAAAACTCGCCGGTCGTCGTATCGTCACGACCCCTGTAATGGGCACATCATGGCAGTTTTAACGATGTCTGCTTTCCAATTAGATCGCTTCAAATTACTCACATCAGCGAGGGTCGATTTCTCGCTCTTCCTTGAAGCATGCCACAGTTAATAAACTTGATAGTTGCACGTGCAGCGAAAGCTCATTTTGTCCCGCAGACCGACGCTCAAGCCGGAAAATGCTGCACGATGAATCAATGACCGGTCTGGGGAAGCTGCACTGCCGCATTAGATAGAGTGATGGACGGCAGCAATGGGCCGTCCTCATCCCCGCGCAGCACGTCTAGCGATCGGATGCTGCGACTGCTCCGAAGTCGGCACTGAGCCCTGAGCGGAAATGTCAAAATCTAGCTGCGCGCGCTCGCAGCACAGATTTTGCCGCGCGCGCATCGTCTTCAAAAAGGCAACGTGGTTTGAATAGCGGCCATTCGTGCATTCTGCCGCAGGAAACAAAGCGCTACGACCCGTGGGTGGATCTGTCATCCAATCTGCACGTGGGTAGAGATCTTCATGACATACAAATCCTCGCAAAAGATGAAAAATACTGCAACTGAGACCGTCATGTGACATCGCTTGAAGGAATCAAGCCGGTTAGCAGGCGTTAATCGCAGGAGGCGCTGTAGCAAGTTGCACGTTGATGACGGTGTCGAGGTTCTCTCCAAGCAAGCAGCCTCGGTTACGCGGCCTCATAAGCCAGCCTTTGAGAGTACCGCAGAGGACCTGGGCTTCGATTGAGGAACTGGCCAGAACGTACAACATCAAGACATGTTAAGGCTGTGCAGCCGCAAAGCTGGTGATCAACCTCATTGACCGCCTATGCCATAGGCAAGGCCACGATCTCTCCTGCGCGTGATTTTCCATCCGGTGTCCTGATTCGGACGGCCTGACCGATATCCCAAAAATCGCGGTCGATCATCGACAGGCCGATGTTGGCCTTTAGGCGTGGAGACCAGATGCCCGAGGTGATTTGCCCGACCTGCCCGTCCCCAGCAAGGACTGGCCAGGGTTTCGAGCAGGTCGGAACAGGGTCGCCGCCGAATTTCAGACCTCGGATTTCCTGCGAAACGCCTTTGGTCGAAATCTCCTGCAACGCCTTCAGGCCAACGAAATCGATGCTGCCATCCAGCACACAGAACTTACCAAGCCCCAGGTCAAGGGGGGTGTTTTCACGGGTCATTTCATTGCCATAGGAAAACAATCCACCTTCGATCCGTTCGATCAGATTTGGGCAGCCTGGCGAGATGTCGAAAGCCTGCCCAGCGTCCCAGATCGTATCCCAGAGGGCTGCACCCAGCGATCCGTCATCAAGATAGATTTCAAAGCCACCCTGACGCGAATACCCCGAGCGGGCGATCACCTGACTGGTACCCATGAAATCAAATCGGCCATATTTGAAGAAACCGACCTTTCGAACATCTTCGCCGAAAATGCTGACCAGCAGGTCCTCGGCCTTGGGTCCCTGGACCGCCAGAGGAGAGACATCCGGTTCGTCGATCTCGACATCCAACGCCATCCCGATCGCAAGACCCATCGCGTAGAGAAGCACATCGCTGTCGGCAATCGAAAGCCAAAACCGATCGTCGGCAATCTTGAGCATGACAGGGTCGTTGATCATACCGCCCTGATGATCGACGATGGGAATGTAATAGCAATCACCCACATTGGCTTTGGAGATGTTGCGGGGCGTCATCAGTTGCACCAGATGCTCTGCATCGGGCCCGGCGATCTGAACCTGGCGCTGGCAGGACACATCCCAGATCTGCACATGCGCGCGCAGGTGCCAGTAATCCTCTTCCACGGATCGTTGAAACGCCTTGGGCAGAAGCATGTGATTGACCACTGAAAACCCGCGCACACCAGCCTGCTCGACACGGTCCGTATAGGGCGTGCGGCGAATGCGGCGGGACATATTTAGACCGTCGGCCATGGAAATATTCCTCTGGTTTAACCTGACGCCCAGGTAGAGTAGCTGTTTGGGTTAAGGATGACAGGCATGTGGTATTTGCCATGCGGGTCAGGCATCGAAAACCGCAGCACAATTTCGCCAATGATCCGCTCGCGGCCCTTTGGCAGGCCGCGCGCGGCCCAATACGCACTGGTTTGGAAGGTGAGCTCGTAGGTATCCGCCGGGCTGGACCCGCTGAGGTCTACCTGTTGTGAAAGCCGCCCGCCAGCATCCATTTCGGTGACAAACAACGGGTCCGTGTCGCCCATCCGGGACAGGCTTACCGCGATGCCACCCGCATGTGTGCCATCGGTCCCATTCAGCGTATGTGAACTGACCACAGCCATTATTCGATCGAGGCCTTGTCGCGCTTGTCGGCCGTTGCGGCCACGATCGGGCTGATCACCCCGCGTGCCTTGACGTTGATACAGGCTGTCTTCCCGCTGGCAATCGCGCGCTGAATGGCGCCGGACAGGTCCTCGCGCTTTGTCACTAGTTCACCATAGCCCCCCATGCCTTCGAACATTGTATGGAACGGAATGTCCCGAAAATCGGTGGCATAGTGCTGACCGTTGGAGAACAGCTTTTCCTGCTGCTGGCTGATGCAGTCGAGTCCGCCATTGTTGTCGATCACAACAACGATTGGGCGGTTTTCTTGAAAACAAGCCTCAATCGACAAACCGCCCGACAAGAAGGCCCCATCGCCCGACACCAAGACAACAGTCTTGTCGGGATGCACATTCTTGGCCGAGAGCGCGAAGGACACGCCAACCCCCAGCAGGCTGTAGTTGCCCGGATGCATGATCCCGCCAAGCTTGAGCCCGCGTGAAGCGGCGATATTGGTGGCAATCTCGTTCCAGAAATGTGTGTTGCCGCCGTCAAAGACCAGCCAGTCGCCGTCCTTCATCTCGGCCTGAACATCGACGCCCAATTGAAGGGGATGCATCTTGCGCCCTTCCGCCAGATCAATGGCGGCTTCGGCGTCGAGGTGATCGCTCCATTCCTGCACCCAATCCTTGCGCCGCTGGATTTGCAGGTCAAACCAGCTGTCCCATGTTTTGTCGATGTCGGCCAAAGCCTCAAGGAAGGCACCGGGATCAGACAAAAGCTGAATGTCGGCGCCAAAGTTATACTCCAGCTCTTCGTGGCTGCCATTCACACAGATCAGCTTGGTGCCTTCCGGGATGAACGGCGGGTTGCCAAAGTTCATTTGGTTGTCCAACCGGCATCCCACCATGATCACCACATCGGCCTCATGAATGGCCGGTTTCGAGGGATGGAATTGATGGAAATCGGCAAGCCCGATGTAACATTCGGACGCTTCGCCAAGATTCTTGGTGTGATAGGGCACGTTATAGACCGGCATCCTCAGCGCGGTTCCTGCGGCGTCCAGCTTGTCTTCGGATTTCGTCCACCAGACGCCATGCCCGGCGATGATCAGCGGCCGTTCGGCGGCTTTGATCGTGTCCAGCACCTGCGCCAGAACCGATGGATCAGGCCAGGCGCGCGGCACGGGGCGATCCGAGCGGTCAAAGGGGCGTTCGCCCCGTCCCACATCTTCTTCGAATGACGAAAACATGATGTCCACCGGCAGTGCCAGATGTACCGGCCCGGGATAACCGGTGGTGGCAGCGGTCCAGGCGCGGTCGACAAACTCGCTGATCCGTTCGCCATCCACGATCTGCTCCGAGTATTTGCAAAGCGGCGCGGCAATTGCCACATCATCGATTTCCTTGAACCCGCCAGAGCCCTGGCGCTTCAGCGTGGAAGATCCGGTAACAAAGATCACCGGAGAGCGCTCACCCCAGGCTTCCAGCATCGCGGGCACGGCGTTGGCAAAACCTTCGGGCCCGACCAGACACAGCGACGGTTTACGGGTAATCCGCGTATGGCCGTCCGCCAGGTGGCCTGCTACCTGTTCATGCGGGCAGTTGATCACCGGCATCTGGCATTCCATGAAGCCTTCCAGCGCTGGGTTGCAGAACCCGCCTGCAAGGGTAAAGGCATGGTCCACGCCCTTTTCTTTGAATGCGCGCGCCAGTATCGCACCGCCCCGGATTTTTGATTGTGCATTCATTCGTGGTTCGGCCTCCTTGGGCCTTTGGCGTTACTTTGCTACGGATTTAATCTGGGTCACATTTTCGGCGGCGGAACCGGCCTCGGCGCCATGCAGGATGCTGGCTGACACCGCCGAGATGTCATTCAATCCTGTCTGGGCAAGTGTCAGGCTCAGGTCGTCAGCAAAAATTTTAACAAGCGCATTCAGACCTTTGGAGCCATCTGCACCCAGAGCATAGAGCGCCGGGCGGCCAATCATGACAAAGTCAGCCCCCATGGCCAGCGCCTTTACGATGTCCTCGCCATTGCGAACGCCACTGTCGAACAAAAGCGGATAATCCGGCCCAACAGCGTTTCGGATACCCGGGAGCAGATCAATCGCTGCCGGAGCACTGTCCAACTGACGCCCACCATGGTTGGAGACATAGACCGCATCAGCACCGGCCGCCTTTATACGCAGGGCATCCTGTGCGGACGTGACGCCCTTCACAATCAGGTTCCCCTGCCAATTCGCTCGCAATCGGTCCAGGAAATCCCAATCGGCTCCGGCCCGGCTGGCGCTGCGGTCAAACCGGGTGCCGTCCTTGCCTGTGTCAAAGTTTCTTGGTCGCGGGGCACCGTGCCACAACGTGGACAAGGACCACCTCGGATGGGTGGCAAAATCCCAAAACAGTCTTGGACCGATGCGAAACGGCATGGAAAACCCGTTTCTCAGATCCCGCACCCGGCGAGAGACTTCAGGGACATCCACGGTCAGGATCAGGTTGCGGTAACCTGCGGCTCGTGCGCGTTCAACCATCTCCAATGCCTGTTCGACGGGGCCTCCGACATAGAGCTGGAACCAGGCATTCTCGCCGGCCCACTCCCGCATGTCTTCGATCGAGGTTGAGGCCGCAGACGACAAGCAAACGGGAATGTTGAACATGTTTGCCGCCTCGGCGATAGCGCAATCGGCACCCGGCCAGGACAGATTGCACATGCCCATAGGGGCAATCCCAAATGGCAGATCAAAGCCCTGTCCAAGAATCGACTTTCTTAGCTGCCGGTCTCTGACGTTTTCCATGACCTTGGGTTGCAGTGTTATCTCGTCAAAGCGCGACTGATTGCGCGACGTCGCCACCTCTCGACCAGCCGCACCTTCAACGAAATCGAAGATGACTTTCGGCTGTCGCCGTCGGGCATGGCACCGGGCATCCTCGGTCGAGAAAATGCGCCTGCTGAAACTGGCATTTATGTCAGCTGTCTTTGAAATCGGCCTGGTCCTGCGATCTGCATTCATGCGTGGATACACTGTTGTCAGATTGGAAAATTCGCCTCCAATCGAAATTCATGCGTGATGCATTTGAAAATTCTATGAGATGCTGATTTCCATACGGATCGTGAGTTCTGAGCTTAGCCATTGATCGCTTCCGCTCCCAGATCGCCGCCCTGCATTTTCTCCAGCTGTTCCAATGCTATGTGGCAACGAATGGCATGACCATTCTGTTTCTGGCGCCACGGCGGCACGTCAGTGTCGCAAATCGTCCCCACCTTGTGCGGACACCGGCGCTGAAACGGGCAGCCTTGTGCGGGCGGCGCCAGTTCCACAACATCATCCGCGCTCAGCATTGGCCTGACATCGGGGTCAGGCTCCAATACAGCCCCCAGCAAAACCTCGGTATAAGGATGCGACGGCATTGCATAGACATTCGCCGCTGGTCCCATTTCGCACAGCCGCCCCTGATAGAGCACCGCGACCCGGTCTGACAGGGCCCGCACGACCGCGAGATCATGGGAAACAAAGACATAAGTTGTGCCCTGATCCTGTTTGAGATCGTTGAGAAGGTCCAGCACAGCGGCCTGAACCGAAACATCCAACGCCGAAGTAACCTCATCGCAGAGAACTAGTTCAGGCTCTGCCGCAAAGGCCCGCGCAACCGCAACACGCTGCTTTTCACCCCCCGACAACTGACTGGGAAGGCGGTCGAGGTAATGCGCGCCAAGCCGAACGCGCTCCAGCAATTCTGCGCTGCGATCGTGCAGCGCCTGACCGGACAGCCCGAAATACAGTTTCAAGGGTTGCTCGAGTATCTCGGCAATGGTGTGGCGCGGGTTCAGGCTTTCGTCTGGGTTCTGAAAGATAAGCTGAATGCGGCGCAGATGATCAGGGCCGCGTTTTTCGACTTCCGGTTGCAGCGGATCACCGTTGCCGAATTCAATCGTGCCCTGGGCGGGCGGCAATAGCCCTGCTACCGTTTTCAGGATGGTCGACTTGCCACTGCCGCTCTCGCCCACAAGCCCAAGGGTTTCACCCTTCTTGAGTGCAATGGAAATGTCATCGACGGTCGCCGGTCTATTTGGCGAGTGCGCGCGCCAGCGGTCAAAGAGGCCTGGTTTGTCATAACGGATCGCCACATCTTGCAAACGTAACACCGGGTCCGCGTCCAGATTGGCGGCGCGAGACATTTTGCCACCGGGCACCATCGACAGGCGGTGCGACTGATCGGCGTGATGGCACCTGACCAAAGCCCCATCGGGGCCTGCTTCGAGGGGTGGACGACTGGATCGGCATATCGCACTGGCGATGGCACAGCGATCGACAAACGCACAGCCGTCTCCGGCACCTCCAGGTGCTGGTGGTCTGCCGTGCAGCGCGGTCGGCAAATGTGGATCACTTAACTTGGGGATCGAACTGAGCAACCCGCGGGCATAAGGATGGGTCGGTGTTTTCAAAACCTGCCGGGTTGTCCCTTCCAGAACGATCTCGCCCGCATACATCACAACAACCCGGTCGCAAACCTGCGCGATAGCCCCCAGATCGTGGCTAACATAGACCATCGCCATGCCGGTTTCGGCAGCCAGATCCCGAAGCAACTCCAGAATATGGGCCTGTGTCGTCACATCCAGCCCTGTAGTCGGCTCGTCCAGAAGAAGTGCGTCGGGTTCTCCTGCCAAGGCCATCGCAATTGCGGCGCGCTGTTGTTGACCCCCCGAAAGCTCGTGCGGGAAGCGGGTGAAAATCGCTTCCGGGTCGGGTAAACGTACCTGCGCCAGCAATTGCAGCACACGGTCACGATGCCGTGCCGGGTCAATTTTGCTGTGCAAACGCAACGCTTCGGTCAACTGCGCGCCGATCCGCAACGTTGGTGTCAGGGACTGCCCGGAATTCTGCGGCACCAAGCCCAATTTGCCGCCACGCAAACGCTCAAGCTGGGTTCGACCGAGTGCAAAGAGGTCCTGATCTTGAAAGTGGCAGGAGCCGTTCAGCACGCGCAAACCGCGTTTGAGAAAACCCATGGCGGCCAACGCCAATGTGCTTTTGCCGGACCCGCTCTCGCCAACCAGCCCCACGGTTTCACCCGGGCGCACAGCCAGATCGATATTCCGCAGAACCGGCAGGGTCCGACCGGCCCGGCCTGTAAAGCCGATCGAAAGATCGTCAATGTGAATGATAGGAGCGGTCACCATCTTATACCGGAGCCTTCTGTGCACGGTCGATGCCAAGCGCCTTTGCCAAGGCATCCGCCGTCAGGTTTATGCCAATGATCAGGGATGAGAGCGCGATGACCGGCCCCAACACACCCCAGGGCGCAAAGGACATGAAGCCACGCGCATCCGCGATCATCAGGCCCCAGTCAGGCGTTGGGGGCGATACGCCGAACCCAAGGAATGAGAGGGAAGAAAAAGCCAGTAGCATCCACGACCAGCGCATCGCGCCTTCAACCATCAAGGTGTCCAAGACATTGGGCAAAATCTCTTTGCGCATGATTGTAATGCGCGTCTGGCCACGCGCCCTCGCGGCGGACACGAAATCGCGCGCGACAACATCATGGGTCGCGGCGCGCGCAATTCGGATGACGGGGATGCCGTAGAAAAACGCCAGTGTCGGGATCAATACCTCGATGCCCGTTCCGAAGGTCACAATCAGCACCAGCATTTTCAGGATCCAAGGCAGGGACAGGAAGGCATCGACAACACGCATCAGGATTTCATCCGTGCGTCCGCCAATCAGCCCGAAGAAAATGCCCAACATTCCCCCCCAAAGAACAGCAACCGGCGTTGCGATACCGGTCACAAGCATCGCCTCGCGCCCGCCCTGTATTGTACGGCTAAAGACATCCCGGCCCAGATGATCCGTCCCCAGCCAGTGATTGGCTTCTGGTCCGGTCAGCATCATTGCCGCGTTCATCTCTTTGTAGTCATAAGGGGCAATGTAGGGGCTGATCAGGGCCATCACGATGTGAAAGACAACAAGGAACAGACCAACCGCACCGGATGGGCGGCTCAACACGTCGCGAAGCACGCTGCGAAGGCGTCCCATGGCGGTGGTTTGCGGGATGACGGTGATGACAGTCACGGGTTTACGTCCTTGTATACAGGGTTCGCAGGCGCGGATTGGCGATCATGGTCAGAATGTCAGCCGATAGGTTCACGCCGACATAGACAGAGGCCACGATCAGTGCGAGCGCCTGAACCACCGGAAGGTCGCGGTCAGAGATCGCGTCGATCATCATCCGCCCCATCCCGGGGAAATTGAAAACCACCTCGACCACAACGACGCCGCCCAGAAGCCAGGCAATGGTCAGAGCGACCACATTGATTGCGGGCAAGAGTGCGTTTGGAAGTGCATGCCGGAAAACTATGCGCCAGTAGGGAACGCCCTTCAGAATGGCCATCTGAATGTAATCGCTGCTCATGACTTCAATCACGGATGAGCGAACCATGCGCAGGATATGCGCCGTCATCACCATCGACAGCACGATCACCGGCAGGATGATTTCAGGAAAGAATGCGCTGACAGGGGCATCTGCAGAGACCAAAACTATCCCAGGAAGCCACCCCAACCAGGCCGAGAAGATCAGGATCAAGACGGTTGCGGACACAAACTCCGGAATTGTCATTGCGAAAATCGCCGAGGTCGAGACGAACAGATCGATTGGTTTATCCCGTGACAGCCCGGCGATCACGCCCAGGATGATCGCGAGAGGCACACCAACTGCCAAGGCGCAAAAGGCAAGCAAAAGCGAATTTGCCAGACGGGCACTGACCAGCTGTGCGATACTGTCCTGGCCGTTGGCGGAAACACCCAGATCTCCCTGCAGCGCATTCATCGACCATTCCAGATAGCGTTCAACCGCAGGGCGGTTCAGGCCCAGATCTTCACGGCAGTTTTCAAGCAGCTGGCCATGGGCGTCGCGCTCCAGATACGCCGTGCAGGCATCACCCGGCAGGATTTCAACACCGGTAAAAATGATAACCGACACGATGACGACGGTGATGAACCCAAGAAACAGTCTTCTGATGAGCATACGCAGCATGAGCGTTAGACCTCGGCACTAAGGAAATGCTCCGCCCGGAGAGAACCGGGCGGAGCACCGGGAGTTTGGACGTTTATTCTTCGACGGTGATCAGGTGCCAGCGCACCGCGTCGTTTTTCACATTGTCCAAATTCTTGACCCGGGATCCCACACCGACAGTGCGCGTCACGTGATAGGGGATCAGGGTGCCGCCGTTTTCCTGCAGGTAATCCTGCGCAGCGACGTAGAGATCGCGGCGCTTTTCAAAGTCAAGTTCACGGCGTGCATCGGCCAGCATCTGGTCGAAGGCAGCATCCATGAAATAGGATTCATTCCACCTTGCAGTGCTCAGATAGACCTCGTGCAATACCTGATCTGCAGGGCGTTCATTCCAGCGCGTCGCATAGATGTCCTTCTGCATCCAAACTTGGTTCCAGTAACCGTCAGTCGGAGTTTGTACCACATTGACCCTAATACCGGCCTCTGCGGCCTGTGCCTGATAGGCAACCGCCAATGTTGGCCAGGTCGGTTCCAGAGTGGCAACATGAACGTCAATTTCCAATCCTTCAGGATACCCCGCCTCAGCCAGCAGAGCTTTGGCGCCTTCAATATCCTGCTCGCAAGTCATGTCGGCCCGATATTGGTCATTCGGCTCAACCGGCGCGTCACAGGCGACGACACCACCCCCGCCCAGAACCAGATCAACCAAGGCCTGTCTGTCCGCGACCAACCGAAGCGCCTTGCGCACCCGTGGATCGTTGTAAGGTTCTACATCCGTGCGGAAAACCAGGCCCTGCCAATCACCTGTCGGAATTTCCTGCAGTTGAAATTTGTCACTGCCCGCGAGCATCACTTGTTGTTGAGTTGTGATGCCCCGCTCCATGTCAATCTGACCACCCAGCAGAGCCTGAAGACGTGCCTGACCGTCGGGAATACCGATAACTTCCACGCGTGCGACACCAGGTTCGCCTTCCCAATAGTCTGTGTTGGCGACAAGCACCGAGGTGCCCTCGGCGTCGAACGTTTCAACCTTGAACGGGCCAGTCCCTATTCCCGTTGACGCAATGCTGTCGCTCGAGCCTTCGGGAATGATCCGTAAGCGATAGTCCAGCAACTGCAGCGGCATATCTGCGAAGGGCGTATCAAGCGTGAACTTTACGGTCAGGTCGTTGACCGCCTCAACGCTCTGAACCATCTTGATGGCCGACTTGGCGGGTGACTCTGACTCCGGGTCCAGAATTCGACTCAGGGAATACAGGACATCAGCGGCGTCAAAGGCTGTACCATCATGAAATGTGACCCCGTCCCGCAACTCAAAGGTCCATTCGGTTGCATCATCATTGGATGACCAGCTCACCGCAAGATCCGGAGCTGGCTTGCCATCAAGACCGGGGCGAACCAATCGATTCATGACCTTCTCGGTAATCTGACGGACGCGACCGCTTGAGCTCGGATCCAGGCTCGATTGCGCCCCAAACCCATATTCATGCGCCTGCCGGAAAGTCCCGCTAGGCTCGGCATACGTTACGGATGCAGCGAGCAAGGCTGTTGCCGCCGTCATTCCAAACAAGTTCTTCATGGTATTCCTCCCGTTGATTGAATGCTGTCCTGTTAGAAGGATCTTGTTTTTTGGCGCCGATCCGCCTCCCCTGCGGAAAACAGCGTCGCATTCTATGACGACACGTGAACCTGGTTCAGATCCTTATCGACTTTTCATTACCCAGTATTTCTGCGGTGATGCCTGTCGAACAAATACTTAATATTGCGCCACTCATTCGAAAATCGAATGCATTCGGGAAATTCCGTGAGGGTTGACTATGTAAACGGTTGTGAATTGGGCGTGTCGATTTCGACCGGGATCGCCACTTTTTCGCGCCGAAAGCCGAGGGTCCGGACGGCCGAAGCGGTCAACGCAGGAAGTTTTCCACCGTGGAGACTCTGCGCGAGAGGCGGTCGGACAGGATGGACACGAGCTCTAACGCATAGCGCGACAGGTATTCCCTGCCGGGTGAGACGAGGGAAATGTAATATGTCAGGTCCTGTTGAATCGGGCGAAACGCGACACCCCCAATGCGAACCGCTTGTTCTGCGGTAAACGGGTCAGCAATGGCACAGACACCGGTTTCCCTGACCAGCGCAGCAGCGACGTGCATGTTGGTCGCCGACAATCTGGATGCGTCCTGAAGCCGTTGCGACAATGCGCTGTCAATCGACATCATGTCATCCGGGAACGCACCACCGAACGTCACGAAGGTCTCGTTCCTCGCCAGTTCTTCCAGATCCACGGCACCGGACTGTCCGATCAGCGGGTGCTCTTCCGGCATAAGGCAAACATAAGGCGCCGCAGCCTGATAGAGCGTCTCGACACCTTCATAGGGAGGTTGGCGGCCAACGATGCCCAGATCGAGTTGTCGCATTTGGATTTCATTCAGAATGGCGGGCGTGTTTCGCGTGTGCACCATGAAACGGATATCACCATAGCGCTGATACAAGGTGTTTATCGCCTTCGGCAGTTCAAAGGTCGAAACGGATTGAATGGTCCCGATAGAGATCACACCGCCAGCGGATGTACGGATCGAATTTGCCAGATCCTCAAGCCGGTCAACTCCGATGAACATGCCTTCGACGCCGTGATAAAACGTATTTGCCTCAACCGTCGGTGTCAGCCCGCGGCCGACCCGCAGAAAAAGCGGGAACCCCACCGACCGTTCCAGATCCGAGATCAGACGGCTGACGCTGGGCTGCGAGATATGCATCATCTCAGCCGCTTCTGTGATCGATCCTGATCGCATCGTCGCACGAAAGGCTTCAAGCTGGCGCAAATTCATCTGGTGTTCCCGCTATCCGTCGCGCCGCAAACCTAACGCAGGCCAAGTCAAACTCAACCGGTTTATCTATGCAATCCGGACAATCATTTGTTTTTTGGATGACTCGCAAATCAAATTGAATTTGTTTCGCCACTGGGGGCTGGCTAGCGTTTTCGCAACACAGCCGGATAGTGAGCACCCCGCATGCCTGATCTAGAACTGCCGTCATCACGCTGGATGGATGAAGAGCTGACAATGCTGGCGGATGCCTGTGCGCAGTTCTACGAACGGGAATGCACGCCCCATTACGCGGACTGGGAAACAAAGGGATCATTTCCGCGCGGTCTTTGGTTAAAGGCAGGTGAGATGGGCCTGCTGGGGGCGGAAGTCCCTGAAGAATATGGCGGATTGGGGGGCAGTTTTGCGCATGATGCGGTGATCGCCTATCAAGGCAACCTCGCCGGGATCGATGGCTGGGGCGGTGGTCTCCACAACTCGATCGTGATCCCTTATCTCATTCACTACGGTTCCGAAGATCAAAAAAAGCGCCTCCTCCCGCGCATGATCTCGGGCGATCTGATCGGTGCCATCGCAATGACCGAGCCCGGTGCCGGTTCAGATCTGCAAAACATCAAGACCACAGCGGTCAAAGACGGCAACCACTACCGGATTTCCGGCTCCAAAACCTTCATCACCAACGGCGCTCTGGCCAATCTGATCATCGTTGCAGCCAAAACCGACCCAAAGGCTGGCGGACGCGGCATTTCGCTGTTTCTGGTGGAAACCGACGGGTTGGAGGGATTTCGACGTGGACGAAACCTCGACAAGCTGGGGATGAAATCAAACGATACGTCTGAATTGTTCTTTGATGACATGCGCGTTCCGGCCTCGGCTCTTGTGGGTCGGGAGGAAGGACAGGGTTTCGTTCAGATGATGGAGCAGTTGCCGCAAGAGCGCCTGTTGATTGGCGTTTATGCGGTGGGTCGGATCGAACGGGCTCTGCGTATCACATTGGACTATGTGAGCGAACGCAGCGCGTTCGGCAAAAAACTTGCCGACTTCCAGAACACTCAATTCGTTCTGGCCGAATGCGCCACAGAAGCGACGATTGCAAAGACCTTTTTGGATGCCTGCATTTCCGAACATATCGAAGGCAAGCTGACCACCGAGAAAGCCTCGATGGCCAAATACTGGCTGACAGATTTGCAGGCGAAGATCATCGACCGTTGTCTGCAGCTCTTTGGTGGCTATGGCGTCATGGCGGAATATCCTCTGGAACGGATGTATCGCGACAACCGGATCGAGCGGATCTATGCGGGCACCAACGAGATCATGAAGCTGGTGATCGCGCGTGGATTGCTGAGGGGCTGATCATGGAATTTGGCAGCGATATCCTGATTTGTGAAACATCAAACAATGTTGCGCGCTTGACGCTCAACCGCCCGGCTGCGCGCAATAGCCTGTCCCTTGCAATGCTGGAGCGGCTGCACAGCGCAATATACGCGCTTGGTGCCGACAAAAGCATTCATGTCATTATCCTTGCAGGCAATGGGCCCGCGTTTTGCGCGGGTCATGACCTGAAGGAGCTGACCGCAGCGCGCGCGTCCGAGGATGCGGGGCACGGGTTCTTTGAAAGAACCATGGAGGCCTGTTCGCGACTGATGCAGGCTATTGTGACCTGCCCCAAGCCGGTGATCGCGCAGGTGCATGGCATAGCCACCGCCGCCGGGTGCCAGCTTGTGGCAAGTTGCGATTTGGCCGTGGCCGCGCAAGACGCCAAATTTGCCACGCCAGGCGTCAATATCGGCCTGTTCTGTTCGACCCCGATGGTGGCGCTCAGCCGCAATGTGTCGCGCAAGCGTGCAATGGAGATGCTATTGACCGGAGACATGATCTCTGCCGAACAGGCCGCCGAGTTTGGCTTGTTGAACAAAATCGCAGCGCCCCAGGAATTGGTGGCCGAGACGGACGCTCTGGCGAGCAAGATCGCCTCAAAGGCCCCGGCAACGCTGCGGATCGGGAAAGAAGCTTTTTACCAGCAGGCCGAGATGCCCCTGCAAGATGCCTATAGCTACGCGTCGCGGGTCATGGTCGCCAATATGATGAAGCCGGATGCCGAAGAAGGCATTGAGGCTTTCATCGAAAAGCGCGCGCCGCAATGGCAGCCATTGGGAGAATAGCGCATGGAATGTTGTGGACCGGGTTATGCATCGCCAGCAGCAGCGATTGAGGCACCGCGCGAGAAGTTGCTTTATACGATTGCGATTTATACCGGGACGGGCATCCAGAAACCCGATTATCTGGCCACGGTGGATGTTGACCCGGAAAGCCCGACATACAGCCAGGTGATCCACCGGCTTGAGATGCCAGGGATCGGGGATGAGCTGCACCACATGGGGTGGAACGCCTGTTCGTCCTGCCATGACGACGGTTCGATGAGCCGCAAATACCTTATCCTGCCCGGGGTGCGGTCGAACAAACTGCACATTGTCGATACCGCCACCGATCCGCGCGCGCCGCGGCTGCACAAGATCATCGACGGGGCCGAGATCAAGGCCAAGGCCGATCTTTCGGGGCCGCATACGGTGCATTGTCTGGGCTCCGAGATCATCATTTCGTTTCTTGGTAACGCCAAGGGTGAGGCGCCGGGCGGGTATCTGCATCTGGACAAGGACTTCAACATTATCGGCCGGTGGGAAAACTCGATGGGCGACATCAAATTCGGCTATGATTTCTGGTACCAGCCGCGCCACAACGTGATGGTGAGTTCCGAATGGGCCGCACCCAACACCTTCATGCCGGGGTTTGATCTGGAGGAGGTCGGCCACCTGAAATACGGGCGCGAATTGCATTTCTGGGACTTCGAAAAGCGCGAACCGATTGAGAGCTTCTATTTGGGTGAGGACGGGCTGATCCCGCTGGAAGTCAAGTTCCATCATGATCCGGAGAGTACACATGGCTTCTGTGGGGCTGCACTGTCCTCCAATGTCATTCACTGGTGGAAGGCCGACGCAGGCAAGTGGCAATGGGAAAAGATCATCGATGTTGAGAATGAGATGCACCCCGATTGGCCAATCCCGCTGCCGGGGGTAATGTCGGCCATTCTGGTGTCGATGGATGACAAGTATCTCTACCTGAACAACTGGCTGCACGGCGATATGCGCCAATATGATATTTCTGACCCGCATAATCCCAAACTGACCGGACAGGTCTTCATGGGCGGGCTTTTGGGCAAGGCGCCGGTGGTGAATGGCGTCGAGATGGCGGGTGGACCGCAGATGTTCCAGCTCAGCCTCGATGGGCGGCGGCTCTATGTAACAACAAGCCTGTTTAGTACCTGGGACAATCAGTTTTATCCCGAGATCCGTGAAAAGGGCGGCGTGATGGTGATGATTGATTGCGATCCCGAAAACGGTGGCATGTCTCTGAATCCCGACTTTATCGTCGACTTTGGCCAGGAACCCGGCGGCCCCGCACGGTGTCACGAAATGCGCTATCCCGGCGGCGATTGCACAAGCGATATCTGGCTGTGACTAAATATACCGTCACACTTGCCAACCGCGAGAACGCAACCTTCCAGGTCAATTCTCGCCGTCCGCTGCTGGAGCAACTGAGGGATCAGGGGGTCGATCTGCCCTATGGCTGTGAATATGGCGGCTGCATCACCTGTGCCGCCAAGCTGACGGCCGGTGAGGTAGACCAGCGCCGTCAGGTCGCGCTCAACAACCGCCAGATTGCAAATGGCTATGTGATCCTCTGCGTGGCGCGCGCAACCACTGACATCACGCTTGAGATCGGGGTGGAAAGCCATGACACGCTCTACCGCAACCCATTTCTCGACCCTCTGGACCCTCATGAACTGAAGGCGGATATCGCCACGCCACCGCCCTCAAGTAGCGAAGCGATAGGGCAGAATGAACAGGAGGCGTAAATGCCTGAAGCAGATATCGATCACATCTACGACTATGATCCCAAATACCTGGCTGACATTCTGAAATCCGTCAACACCATTGCCATGGTGGGGGCCAGCGCCGACAAGACCAAGTTCAGCTATGGCGTTCTGCGGCAGCTGCACGAGATCGGCTATGAGATGCTGCCGGTGAATCCGAACCCGAATGTCACTGAGATTCGCGGCATCAAAGTCTACCATTCGCTGGAAGAGATCGACCGCCGCGTCGATATGGTCGAAGTGTTCCGCCCCAAGGAAGAGCTGTATGGCTTCGCCGAGAAAGCTATTGCTATCGGGGCCAAGGTGCTCTGGGGGCAGATCGGTGTCTATGATGACGCGGCCGCGAAGCTTGCCGAGGATGCGGGCCTCAAGGTTGTGATGAACCGCTGTCCCAAGATCGAGCTTTTCCGACCGTTCTGGAAGCCCCGGCTCGATCTGAAAATATGAGGGAGTACCCGCATCACGCTTGCTGCTGTCCCGGGGCAGCGCCGCTCGACTGGCCTCTGGAGGCGCTGATCGAGACCGTGAAGCGGCTGCTGAAACAAGAGGATGACACCGTGTCTCAGACCATTCAGAAAAGTGCCAAAGACCTCGTCAAAGAAGCGCTGGCCACCGTGCCCGCCATCAGCGTCGAAGACGCGCTGCCGCTGGTGAACAGCGAAGCTCATGTCTTTGTTGACCTGCGCGACGGGACGGAACAGGCAAGATCCGGCACCATCCCCGGTGCCGTGGCGTCGTCCCGCGGCATGATGGAATTCCATATCGACCTGGAAAGCCCCGCTCATATCCCAGCGCTCAACCAAGACAAAACCTACGTCTTCTACTGCGCATCGGGTGGCCGTTCTGCACTCGCCGCGCAGGCAGCAATGGAAATGGGGCTGTCACCGGTAATGAACCTCACGGGCGGCGTTGCAGCTTGGAAAAAGGCAGGCGGCGCACTCGACGGGGGTTCGAAATGAGAGATGTGGTAATTTGCTCAGGTGCCCGCACCGCTATTGGCAGTTTTGGCGGGTCACTGGCTGAAACACCGCCCTGCGAACTGGCCACACTGGTCGCGCAAGAGGCTATCGCGCGTTCCGGCATTGCCGCCTCTGCCGTCGGTCAGTCGGTTTTTGGCAATGTCATTCACACTGAGCCGCGGGATATGTATCTGTCGCGCGTGGCCGCGATCGGCGCTGGCATGTCCGAGACAGCTCCGGCACTAACCTTGAACAGGCTCTGCGGCAGCGGACTTCAGGCGGTGGCCACAGGGGCCGAGCAGATCATGCTGGGTCATGCGGATGTGGTTCTGACCGGCGGTGCCGAAAACATGAGCCGGGTTGGCCATTTGATATATGCCGCGCGTTTCGGTGCCAAGATGGGTGACATTGGCGCAACTGACATGATGACCGGGGCGCTGACCGACCCGTTCGGCAATGGTCATATGGGCGTGACCGCGGAAAACGTGGCCGAAGCCAGCGATGTAAGTCGCGGTGCTCAGGATGCTCTGGCGCAGCAAAGCCACCAGCGCGCCGCCGCGGCAATCAAAGCAGGGCGATTCAAAGAACAGATCCTGCCAATTCGCGTGAGGCTTGGTCGCAAGGAAGTCACTTTCGACACAGATGAACATGTGCGCGGCGATGTCTCGCTGGCAGATCTC
This sequence comes from Ruegeria sp. CDSC079, assembly GCF_059610505.1. Classification (NCBI taxonomy): domain Bacteria; kingdom Pseudomonadati; phylum Pseudomonadota; class Alphaproteobacteria; order Rhodobacterales; family Roseobacteraceae; genus Ruegeria; species Ruegeria sp. CDSC079. The sequence goes on along the minus strand of NZ_JBXWNT010000007.1, from coordinate 148,241 downwards.
GAGAAGCTGCGCCCTGCGTTCAAAAAGAATGGCTCCGTCACCGCTGGCAATGCTTCGGGTATCAATGACGGCGCCGCCGCATTGGTTTTGGCGGCCGAAGATCACGCCGACGCAAGAGGTTTTCCCAAACTGGCCCTTATTCGCGCCGCTTCCCTTGGCGGTGTCGCCCCCAGGGTCATGGGCATGGGACCAGTGCCCGCCGTGACCGCGGCGTTGAAGCGCGCCAAGCTGCGCGTTGGTGACATGGCGTGTATAGAATCGAACGAAGCCTTCGCGGCGCAGGCTTGTGCTGTCTCGGCGGAATTGGGCTTTCCCCCGGAATTCACCAATCCAAACGGCGGTGCCATTGCGCTTGGACATCCCATCGGCGCATCCGGAGCGATTATCCTGATCAAGCTGATCTACGAGTTGCGTCGCACGGGCGGGCGTTACGGCCTGGCCACGATGTGCATCGGTGGCGGACAAGGCATTGCCATGATCGTCGAAAACCCGGATGCGCCAAAATGAGGGCGATCAACAGTATTGCCGTTATTGGTGCCGGGACAATGGGCAGCGGGATTGCCATTTCGGCGATCTGCGAGGGCTTCAAAGTGATGTTGATCGATACATCTTCTGCCTCGCTGGAACGTGCTTTGGCTCGCGCCCAAAAGTACCTGAACCGTCAAGTCGAAAAGAGAAAGATGAGCCGTCGTGCTGCAGCAGAAGCTCAAGCCCGGTTGAGCAGGTCGGACAATCTGTCCGATGCTGCTGGATCAGATTTGATAGTCGAGGCAGTGTTCGAAGATCTGCTGGTAAAGAAGTCTGTTTTTCAGGCGATTGAGGCAGCTGTTTCCCCTTCGACCATTCTGGCAACCAATACGAGCGCCCTAAAAGTGGCAAATATCGGTGCTGAAATGGCGCATCCCGAGCGGCTTTGCGGGATGCATTATTTTAGCCCGGCCGAGGTCAACCCAATTGTGGAAGTCATTAAAGCCGACCAAACGTCATCTGATACCATTGCGGCGGTACTGTCCTTTCTGGCTGAGTGCCAAAAAAAGCCGATCGAGTGCAGCGATCACATCGGATTTGCCCTCAACCGGTTCTTTTGCCCCTACACAAACGAGGCAGCACGTTGTCTGGATGATGGTCTTGGAAACCCGGCACAGATTGATCAGGTCGCAAAAGAGGTGTTTGGCGTGCCCGTCGGTCCTTTTTTCGTGATGAATATCGTCAAACCCGGGATCAACCTCGCCGCTGTGCGGAATCTGGCCTCGCTGGGCGCTTTCTATGCACCTGCCGACAGCCTGAAAAGATGTGGAGAGGCTGATGATAGCTGGGATTTGTCAGATCGCGGAACACCTCTTTCTGCTAACGCGTACAACCAAATCGCTGACCGTTTGAAGGGAGCGGTATTTCTGGCAGTATTGGAGGCATTGGAAGAGGAGATCGCTAAGCCTGAAAGCATAGACCTAGGCGCACGCGAAGCCTTTGCCTTTGCCAAAGGTCCCATTGAAATGATGAAGGGCATTCGTGAGCAAGAAGTGACCCGACTCGTCAACTTGGTTCACTGCCCGCAAGTGGAGCTTTCCTAGAATATTTGGGAGTTGATGAAGTAAGAGAGCCTTTTGGGACTCTACGGGTCGAAACGAGTTTCCATAGCCGCTTCGGTGAGGCGAGCTGCGTCGCAGTTTCAGGCATACTCCTTTCGTGAATGATCTCCGCGTCAGCCATAACTTCGATCACAAAGGGCGGGTGTGTTGTCTCCTTAGTAATCGATCGTTGCTGCGGCAAATGGACGATTCGAAATCCAGCTGGATCAGCGCAGGTGAAGGTCTGGTTCGGTGAAATCCACCGTGATGCCGCAATCTTCGCACTGCGCCTGCGAACAAATGCTGCGTCAGCGAGCACCCGCAAGGGAGATGTCCGCAATGTTCGCGATCTGTCAGTTCGGCACGTCTTAGATTTCGCGTTTGCAGCGAATGTCAGCATTACGGGCTGCGACCGCAGCATCGAGGTTGGTGGTCTAAGGTCAGCATTGGGCCGTCCCCGTGTCAGTTATCAGCGGGGCAGGGGGTTTAGCTGCAACGGCACCGAGGTCAGCATCGAGCCCTTCTTTACCAATTTCCTGTAATGCAGCGAATGTCGACTTCGATGGAAAAACGGCCTGTATAGAAACAAAGTAGTCGGGGTTCCGTCCAACGTTTGTGCCATGTGAGGACTCCGTGATCGACTTTAAACTTGCGTTGGTCCAACTCAGTTACTCATACGATAATGTTTTAGTACCTGCGGATAATTTGGCGGAAAACTCCAGACTGTATCGCCCGTCGCACGTACAAGCCCACGCGCCTTGGCTAGAGGCACCCGAGGCGGGTGCGGAGGTCCTTAGATTGCGCTTGCAGGCCTAGATCGTCTTACCCAGAAGGCGCTGACGTTTAGCACAGGCTTTGCTTACCAGACGCGGAAATTAGAGAGGTCTTGATGGCCGAGCAGATGAAACGCAGCGGGCAAGCGCATGTCGAGCTTGAACGCTGGACTGGCGAACCTGCACCACAGCGCACTTCGAAGTGGTGAAGGCCTGATTAGATCGTGCCGAACTACGAGTTCTTTCAGCAAGATGCCCCATTTCTCCCAATTTGGGATTGAGCTTTCAAAAACAAAAAAGCGTGCAGTTTGGGGCCATTCTGCTTCAGTTCTGATCCAAGCAAGACTGTTTTGGCAGCCGTTGATAAGACCCTTTTCATATAATGTCGGACATTATAGTGTATTTTGTCGGACATTATATGTAATGTTGGAAGAATATTGATTCGGAGCGGCCACACGTGACAGAAAATTTGCCACCCCAGGAACAGAGCGAAGAGGCAGGCAACTCGCTAAAAGAATTAGCTCCCGGCAGCACCAGCCGGGATGTTTTGGATGCGCTTTCCGAGATGATTGATGCGGAAGGTTTGAAAGTTGGTGACCGTCTGCCGCCGGAAGTAGAAATCGCACGCCGCCTTGGAATTGGTCGGGCAAAGGTCCGCGAGGCCCTGACGAGTTGGCAGAACATGGGCATCGTTATTCGCAACAAGAAAGCCGGGACACGTTTGGCGGCGGAAGTGTCGGCAAATGCAATTCATCTTCCTCTGACGTTGAAGCTTGAAGCAGAGAGCCTGTTGCGAACCCACGCAGTACGCAGGCCTTTGGAAATCGAAGCGGCGAGGATAGCGGCATTGAATTGCACCGAGGCGCAAGGACGGTTGATTACTGCCCGCGTTGCAGAACTCATAGCCACACATGCCGCTGGTGAAGACTGGCGTCAGGCCGACTATCGGTTCCACTCATCACTGCATGACACCTGCGGAAATCCTCTGTTCGGGCAATTGATCCGTCAGATTCAGCAAGGCTTCAATGAGGTTTACGAAGCGCCGTTCGGTCAGCCGCATCTGGGTCAGGCGACGATCCCAATTCACATCCATCTTGCCGAGGCGGTAGTCTCGGGTAATGCCGACGAAGCCGGGCGGATAGTCGGTGAAATCATGGACATGGTCGAAGCAGAAATTCTCCAGATCATGGAGAACCAGAATGTCTGATCATAGAGACATTGCGACCCTGCTAGCAGCGGTACTGCCCGACTCTGATGGGGCAGTGACACCTCCGATCGTCCAAACATCACTGTTTACCTTCGATAGCTATCAAAGTTTCGAAGACAGGATGGCAGGCCGGTCGGATTCTGCAATCTACACCCGCGTGGAAAACCCAACTGTCGCTGCGTTTGAAAAGCTTATGGCTGAAGCCGAGCAGGGTGAAGCAGCGGTCGGTTTTGCTTCTGGGATGGCAGCCATTTCCTCAACGCTATTGGCATTCGTCAAACCCGGCGATCGGATCGCCTGCGTTAGACATGTCTATCCGGATACGTACCGGTTTATGGAACGTCTGCTGCGCCCGCTTGGCGTGCATATTGAATACCATGCGCCGGAACGTTTTGTAGATGACCCGGAGTTGCTGGCTGATGTGACACTGGCCTATCTGGAAAGCCCTGGATCGGTCGTTTTTGAAGCAATAGACCTGCGTCGTGTTGCCGAACATGCCAAACGTCACAAAGTATTGACGATGATCGATAATTCCTGGGCCAGCCCGGTGTTTCAACGCCCCCTTACAATGGGCATCGACATCGTCATCCACTCAGCCTCGAAGTATATTTCGGGGCACTCGGACACGGTTGCGGGCGTGGTGGTCGCCTCCCTGGACCATATCGCCTGCATCCGTGATCTGACCCTACCTTTGCTTGGTGCAAAGTTGGCGCCTTTTGAGGCGTTCTTGCTGACGCGAGGCCTGAGGACTTTGAGTGCGCGAATGATGCAACATCAGGCGACGGCCAACGTGTTCGTTGATCGTCTGGCCACTATTCCACAAGTTCGACAGATCAATTCACCCGGCGCCAACGACGTTCCAGGGTTGGCGGGGCGGTCTGGGCTTATGTCGATCGAGTTCGATGACAGCGTCGACATTGTAAAATTTTCCGATGCTTTGAACCTTTTCCGCCTCGGCGTGAGCTGGGGTGGCTTCGAAAGCCTGATCCTGCCGGCGCGTGTCGGACTTGCTCAGGCCGGTGAACAAAACTCGATGCAGAAGTTTGGCGTCTCGCCCAATCTGGTGCGCTTGAATCTTGGGCTCGAGTCAGCTGACGATCTCTGGGCCGATTTCACATCAGCACTCGCAAAAAGCACCGCTTAAGAATGCGCCGCCGCGCAGAAATCAAAACCAACTGGAGGAAAACATGAAAAAACTATTAGCAGGAATGACAGCCGCTGCCGTTCTGATGGGCTCGGCCTCGTATGCCGAAACCACACTTAAACTGGTTGAGGTGATCACCAGCCCCGAGCGTACCGAGGTGCTTCAGGGGATTGTCAATGAGTTTGAGGCCAATAATCCTGACGTCACGGTTGAGATCGTCTCGCTGCCATGGGGCAGCGCATTTGAAAAACTGGCTACAATGGTGGCGGGCGGTGACATCCCGGATGTGGTTGAAATGCCCGACACATGGCAAGCGCTCTATGCAGGATCCAACCAACTGGTCAGCCTCAAAGACCATGTAGCCGGATGGGACCATGGGGCAACACTGACCGACAAGACCGTCGCGATGGGCAGTCAGGCGGGCGATCTTTATATGATCCCATACGGTTTCTACCTGCGGGCAATGTTCTACAACAAGAAACTGCTGGCCGAAGCGGGTGTTGACACCCCTCCATCCACGATGGAAGAGTTCAAGGCAGCCTCGGCTGCGGTATCCGAGCTTGATGGCAAATACGGGTATTGTTTGCGCGGTGGTCCCGGCGGCACCAATGGTTGGATCATGTTCGCCGCAGCGATGAACGGCACCAACGAGTTCTTCACCGAAGACGGCGTCAGCCGCATCAACGAGCCCGGCTCGGTCGAGGGCATCCAGTTCATGATCGACATGTATCAGAACGGATATGCACCTAAAGACAGCGTCAGCTGGGGCTTCAACGAAATCGTGGCCGGTTTTTATTCCGACACCTGTGCATTCCTTGACCAGGATCCCGATGCGCTGATCGCGATCGCCGAACGGATGCCGGCAGAGGACTTTGCGGTCATTCCAATGCCGGTTGGGCCTTCAGGCAAAGCCTTCCCAACCATTGGCTTCGCGGGTTGGTCGATTTTCAATGCAACCGAGCATGAAGAAGAAGCCTTTGATCTGGTCGCAGCCCTGTCCTCGCCAGAGGCCAATGCTACATGGGCCAAAAGGGTAGGCGTTATTCCAATCCACAAAGGTGCCGATCAGGATCCGCACTTCCAGACCGACCAGTTCAAAGGTTGGTTCGAGGAACTGAATGGTGAACAATACGTGCCGACCACAATGCCAACCAACCTTGAGCAGTGGGGTTATTTTGGCAGCACGCTTCTGCTGGAAACCAGCCAGGAAGCTTTGCTGGGTCAGCGCAGCGCGCAGGATGTCGCGGATGAGTGGGCTGAGTTTCTCACCGACGAGCACGCTAAATGGAAGGCAAACCAGTGATTGCTCGCGCTCAAAAAACTGTCAGGCCCGGGGAAACCCGGGCACGACGCTCGCTTTACCTGCAATACATGGTCGAGCCGTTCTTCTATCTGTCACCCGCGATCCTTCTGATCGGTGCGGTGATCATGATCCCGCTGATCATTGGGATCTCCTACTCGTTCCAATCTATCGAGTTGTTGAAGCCTTTTGCCTCCGGCTGGATCGGGTTCGAAAACTATGTCGATCTCTGGAGCGACCGTAAGTTTTGGATTGCGATGGAGAACACGCTGTTTTGGACTTTCTGGTCGATTACGTTCCAATTCCTGCTTGGCCTTGGCCTTGCGATGCTTCTGAACACACAGTTCTTTGGCAAAAAGCTGTATCAGGCCCTCGTTTTCCTACCATGGGCCGTCCCGACATTTCTGTCGGCCCTGACTTGGGCGTGGCTGTTCAACCCTGTCATCGGTCCGTTGCCGCATTGGCTGGCCGCGCTTGGCATTCTGTCGGAGCCCTACAATATTCTCGGCGATCCCGAGCTTGCCATGTGGGGCCCGATCACTGCTAATATCTGGTTCGGCGTGCCGTTTTTTGCCATCACGCTGCTGGCAGCTTTGCAATCGATACCCGGTGAACTCTACGAAGCAGCAGATGTGGATGGCGCGACACCATGGCAGACCTTCACCAAGATTACATTGCCATTCCTTGCGCCGATGATCGCGATCACGGTTATGCTGCGGACGATCTGGATCGCAAACTTTGCTGACCTGATATTCGTGATGACTGGCGGTGGTCCCGCCAACTCGACGCAAATTCTGTCGACCTACATATTCACCACGGCCTTCCGCAAACTGGATTTTGGCTATGCGTCCACCATTGCCGTGGCACTCCTGGTGATCCTTCTGATCTACGCCGTTATCCTGCTCTGGCTTCGCAAGAAGCTGGTCAAGATTTGAGGAGTTGGCCATGTCAGCCGTCAAGAACCCCAACCCCGCTTTGATCATGGGAAAATACGCGGCGCTTGCGTTCTATCTGATCTTTGCGCTGTTCCCGCTTTATTGGTTGCTCAAGATCGGATTGACGCCGGATGCGCTGATCTATTCCGAAGGCACCAGGCTGTTTCCGAGCGAGATCACGTTCTCGAACTTCACGACGGTCATTTTCCAGACTGATTTTGTGGCCTACTTTCGAAACTCACTGGTTGTATCCCTCGGGGCAGCCTTCTTTACCACTCTGTTCGCAGCCGGGGCGGGGTATGCCTTCTCGCGCTTCGTATTTGCGGGCAAACGGATCATCATTGCATTGATGCTGGTCACCCAGATGTTCCCGCTGCTGATGATCATTGCACCGATCTACAAGATCGTCGCTGAACTGGGACTGTTGAATTCGCTGACAAGCCTGATCGTCGTCTACACCGCCTTCAATATTCCTTTTGCAACATTCCTGATGCAGTCATTCTTTGACGGCATACCGAAGGACTTGGAAGACGCGGCGATGATGGATGGCTGTTCGCGGTTTCAGGCGCTGTGCAAAGTGGTGTTTCCACTGACATTGCCCGGTCTCGGGGCGACGCTTGGATTTGTCTTTACAGCAGCATGGTCAGAGTTGCTGTTTGCGCTGATGCTGATTTCGAAGAACGACGCAATGACCTTCCCGGTAGGCTTGTTGACGTTTGTTTCCAAGTTCTCGGTCGATTGGGGGCAAATGATGGCGGCCGGAGTACTGGCGCTGATCCCAAGCTGTCTCTTCTTCATCTTCATTCAACGTTATCTCGTGCAGGGCCTCACGTCCGGCGCAGTTAAAGGATAGGAGGCCAGATCATGGCACGTATCGAACTTCGTGACGTTGCAAAACGCTATGGATCCGTTGAGGTCTTGCGCAACATCGACCTTGAAATCCAAGATGGTGAGTTCATCGTTCTGGTGGGGCCGTCGGGTTGTGGCAAGTCTACTCTACTGCGCATGGTGGCGGGGCTTGAGCCGATATCAAGCGGTGAGTTTCTAATCGATGGCGAGCGTATGAACGACGTGCGCCCAAGGGATCGAGACATTGCAATGGTGTTCCAATCCTATGCGCTTTACCCGCATATGGATGTGGCGCGGAACATGGGGTTTTCGATGGAAATCCGCAAAGACCCGGTGGCGGAACGTAAGTCCAAAGTTGCACAGGCGGCAGAGACACTGGGTCTAACCACCCTGACGGATCGTTTGCCCAAAGCTCTATCTGGTGGTCAACGCCAGCGGGTCGCCATGGGTCGTGCCATTATCCGCGACCCGCGTGCCTTCCTGTTCGACGAGCCTCTGTCAAATCTCGACGCTGCACTGCGTGTTGAAATGCGGCTGGAGATTGCACGCCTGCACCAACAACTCAGTGCAACGATGATCTACGTGACTCACGATCAAGTCGAGGCTCTGACACTGGCGGACCGGATCGTTGTTCTTAACGGCGGGGATATCCAGCAGGTCGGCAGCCCTTTAGAGCTCTATGAACGTCCGGCCAATAAATTTGTTGCCCAGTTCATTGGCTCGCCCACCATGAATGTTGTGCCCGTCGTCGGAACTGAAACGGGCGTGACCGCCGGGAATGGAACTGAAATCAAACTACAGGATGAGCTGCTTACGGCGCAAGCGAAAGAACTGGGCGTAAGGCCTGAGCATATCGATGTCGTGGACAACGGCTCCGGTGATCTTTCGGCCGTGGCTGATGTTGTTGAACATTTGGGGTCGGACACGAACATCTACGTCAACGTCGAGGGCATTGGATCAATGATGGTGCGCAAGCATGGCAATATTCCAGTAAAATCTGGCGAACGGCTTGGGCTGCGCATTCAGACAGAGAACGCGCATCTGTTCGCCAAAGATGGCACAGCTTTGCGACGGGTCGCCTGAGATGATGAACGAATTGGAGGTTCGGGCAGCGCTCGAGAAGAAGACGCTCTGGCTTTCATCGTGGATGATCCACAACGCCAACAACATCCGCGCCAAAGGCAGGATCAAGGTGGGTGGCCATCAGGCGTCTTCGGCCTCGATGAATGCGATCCTGAACGCGCTTTATTTTGATGTTCTTCGTCCCGAGGACCGCGTCGCTGTCAAACCACACGCGAGCCCGGTCTTTCATGCGATTCAGTACCTTCTTGGAAACCAGAGCCTGCAGCAGTTGCAGGATTTCCGCGGCTTTGGAGGGGCACAGCCCTATCCATCTCGCACCAAAGACTTGGATGATGTCGATTTCTCGACTGGGTCCGTTGGGATGGGTGTTGCGATGACGGCTTTTGCCAGCTTGACGCAGGACTACCTGGCCGGTCACGGATGGCTCAACCAGCCCAAAGGCCGAATGATTGCGTTGGTTGGCGATGCTGAGCTGGACGAAGGCAATATCTATGAGGCGCTTCTCGAAGGCGCCAAACACGACCTGCGCAATAGCTGGTGGGTCATAGACTATAACCGACAGTCGCTTGATGGCGTGGTCACCGAAGGTCTGAACGCAAGGTTCCGGGACATATTCCTTGCCTGCGCGTGGGAGGTCATCGAATTGAAATATGGCTCGCTTATGCAGGCCGCCTTCAAGCGACCAGGCGGTGAGTATTTGCGCGATTGGATAGATCGCTGTGAAAACGCTCTTTATTCGGCTTTGACGTTCAAAGGTGGTGCCGCATGGCGGGCACAGCTGGAGCAGGACTTTGCCGGCACCAACGAGGCGTTGGCGCTGGTGGCGGATCATGATGATGACGCGCTTGCGCAATTGATGGGCAATTTGGCGGGGCATGATGCTGCGCTGATGTCCGAGACGATGAAGGCTATCGATCACGACCGCCCGGTTTGTTTCATCTGCTACACGGTTAAAGGTTATGGGTTGCCACTGGCGGGACACAAGGACAATCACGCCGGGATCATGACGACTGCGCAGATTGAAAGTCTGCGCGATGATTTGGGGATAGATGCGGGCCATGAATGGGAACGCTTTGCTGGCATCGGTGTTGACCAAGAAGACGTTCAGGCGTTTCTGAACAATGTCCCATTCAATGCCAAGGGGCGTCGCCGCCATATCGCTACCCCGATCAAGGTTGATGAAATTGCCCGGCCAAGGGTCAAGGACGTAGTCTCCACTCAGGAAGCGTTCGGGCAGATTTTGTCGGCCATCGCCAGTGAAGCTCCGGCCCTTGCCGAGCGGATTGTCACCACATCACCCGATGTTTCGGTCTCGACCAACCTCGGTCCTTGGATCAACAAGACGGGCCTGTTTGCAAAAGCTGAGCAAAGCGATCTGTTTCGCGATCAGGAAATCCCTTCGACGCAAAAGTGGCGCAGACATTCGGACGGGCGGCACATCGAACTTGGTATCGCTGAAAACAACCTGTTCACGTTTCTGGGCGCACTTGGGTTGTCTCATTCATTGTTTGGCGAGCGGTTGTTTCCAGTCGGAACAGTCTATGACCCGTTTATTTGCCGCGGGCTCGATGCCCTGAACTATGCCTGCTATCAGGATGCGCGTTTCATGTTGGCTGCGACCCCCTCTGGCGTATCGCTTAGCCACGAGGGCGGCGCACACCAATCCATTTCGACTCCTTTGATCGGTATGGCACAGGATGGGCTCGCAACATTCGAGCCTGCTTTTGCGGACGAACTGAACGTGATCATGCGTTGGGGGTTCGAATATATGCAACGGGATGGCGCAGTACCACAGGCTGAACAAAACTGGCTGCGCGACGAAAAGGGTGGATCTGTGTATCTGCGCCTATCCACAGTACCGCACGAACAAATCGGGCGCGAAATGACCGGTGACCTTGTGCAAGGCGTGATTGCGGGCGGGTACTGGATGAGACCCCCAACAGCAACAAGTGCGGTGGTGCTGGCCTACACAGGTGTTGTCGCGCCCGAGGCAATTCAGGCCGCGGGACTACTATCTGATGACGTTCGGGACGTTGCCGTATTGGCTGTGACATCCGCAGATCGGTTGAATGCAGGATGGCAGGCTGCCGAGCGCGCCCGACAACGCGGCGTTGGCACGGCGCTCTCGCACATCGAGCAACTGTTCGCCAAAGTGCCGCGAGACGCTGGGTTGGTCACTGTTGCAGATGGTCATCCAGCAAACCTCAGCTGGCTTGGCGGGGTGCACGGGCACCGCACCAAATCCCTTGGGGTGGAGCATTTTGGACAGGCTGCAACAGTGGAAGACACCTATCATCTGCATGGAATTGACGCGAACGCAATTCTGCACGCGGCGCGAGCGTTGTTGCCAGGGCGCGGCGCACGCTACATTACACCTCTTGCGAGATAAAAGATGAGCAAAGACCAACCTTTGCCTCCTGGTACACAAGCCGAACCGGGGTTTTGGCTTGAGACCACCAATCACCGCAAATGGTTGATGGATGAGGCTATGCGGCAGCTTGAGTTCTTCAGCGCGAGTTGCCGAAAAGAGCCTGGGTACTTCATACTTGGTCATGATGGCAGCCCATTGCCTGGTGAGCCTCAAGAGCTGCACACGACAACGCGTCTGATCCACTCATATGCTTTGGGGCATCTTGCAGGTTTTCGGGGCGCTGAGCGGATTATTGATCACGGCATGGCATATCTCGAAAGCCACCACAAAGATCGGGACCATGGCGGGTATCTCTGGGCGCTGGAGGGTGATCAGATCAAGGATGATCGCAAGCTCGCCTACGGACATGTCTTTGTTCTTCTTGCCTCTGCAAGCGCGAAACTGGCGGGTCACTCGGATGCAGACCGCCTGATGGCGGATGCCCGAGGGGTCTTGGATCAGCATTTCTGGGATGAAGACGCGGGATTGTTCTGCGACGAATGGAATAGGGATTGGACACCTTTTTCAACCTATCGTGGAATGAACGCAAATATGCATGGTGTTGAAGCATTGCTTGCGGCGTATGAGGCGACGGGTGATGAAATATACCTCTCCCGCGCCGGTCGCATTCTGGACTTCTTCATCAACAAGATCGCAGCTGGGGAAAACTGGCGGTTGCCTGAGCATTACACGTCTGAATGGCAGATTGATCATGACTATGCGGGTAACCCGATGTTCAGGCCTGCCGGAACGACTCCTGGTCATTCGTTTGAACTCGGCCGGCTTCAGCTTCAGCATTGGGACTTGTCGGGTCGGCCGGAATCCAATGCGCCCGATTCAGCGCGCCGGTTGATTGAACAGGCATTGAATGATGCCTGGTTACCCGGTGGCGGATTGGCCTACACGCTGGGCTTTGATGGCCAGGCTGCCAACGGCTCCCGGTTTTGGTGGCCGATCACCGAAGCAATTGGAGCAGTCGCCGCGCTGATTACAATGGACAAAATGCCGGAAGACGAGATTTGGTACAGGAAGCTCTGGACCTATGCGAGTGATACGTTTGTGGATCATAAGCATGGCGGTTGGTTTCCAGCGGTAGATGAGAATGGGAACGTCGTGACATCCATCTTTGATGGGAAGCCCGACATTTACCACTCATTGCAGGCCTGCTTCTTCCCTCTTTCTGGACGCCTGTCGCGGATGATGCTTTCTTAGCTGACACGCTTATTTGGAAATCGACCACACAAATTCGTTGAATGTCAGGTTCGTCTACAATTAGATTCTGCAACTGCAGCGAATGGCCGGTCTGGTGAAGCCGCATTGCGGCGGCGGCACTTACGATGAATGTCTCCTTCGGGCCGTTCCCAGCAATCAAATTATTGTTTGCTCTCGAAAGAAGTGTAATGAGCACAAGCGCTAACGCCGGAAGATGACAAATAAGGCATGCCCCACTAGATAGGTAAGCAACAATAGGCTCGCCAAAAAAGCGACCGGTGCAACAACGGGAAGCGCCGTGGCCGACAGAGCAATATCTTCGGCAGTACATCCACCGGCAATTCGCAATACATCACCCGCAAAAAGACGCTCCAATGTGAATCCTTTGGGAAAGTGCCAAGGTGCGAACCAACCTCGGGCGACTTCAATCCATGATCCGCCAACGTTGTGGCATAATACCACTTGGTCGTGGAACACGCGCCATGCATGTCCGAGCGTATAAAGTGGAAACACACCAAAGATAAAACCAGTTGTCAGCGTGACTACACGGCCCAATGGGCTGTTGGGTTCGATATCCATCAAGCGCCCAGGCCAGCGTGCTTCCGCTTGCTCCCTAGCCTCTTTAGCGTGAATTAGGATCAGCCAGAAGGCAACAATCAGCAGAAAAGAAAGAAAGATAATGCCCCAATAGGCCGCTAATGGTTCTGACACGTCGTCCGGTAGTCCAATTTCAATCAGATTGTCGATGGAAAGAAATTTTGGCCATCCCTGGGTCGCCACCATGATGTCCAAGTTAAAAAGAAATGACGCGATCGAGACAGCGAGCCAAATTTTGCGAAGCGTGGTAAGCGGCATTTCAATCTTCTTCCGGTGGGCCGAGGCGACCTTGCACGATCAGAATAAGCCCTATATCCGCCCCATCAAAACTGGCACCTGTTAGACTGAATGGCAACTCGGTATAGGGTGCGGGAAGATCATCGAGTAATAGTGGCTCCGACAAGGCATCACCCAATGCAGAATGTATGTCTTGTCGCAAAGCTGCAGTTACACCTGCCGCATCGCCAGCTAGACGGCAAAAGTCATTCGAAACATTGACCTCGACCCCCTCCGTGGCAATTTCGACAGATCGCGGGAGAACTGTTGGAATAAGTAACGCTCGAACACTTGCGTTGGAGCCCATGCAAGAAAGCCGTAGTAGTACTTTGACCGAGAGGCCATTGCCGCAACATGGGCGCAATTCCAGACCACGAAACCGCGCGTCTCCCTGCAATTCCTGAGTTGCAAGCACCTCAAGCTGTCTCACAAGGTTTTCAAGCGTGATTCTCAGGGTAACATCGTAAGAAGTGACCGTTTCTGACCCAATTTGGGCACCGGCGGGTAGGTCGATTTTGGTGCCCTCGATTTCAAACGGAATTGTGAATTGTGTGCTAATTTGTGCCGAGGCGCCATGTGAAAGAAGAAAGAGAGCTGAGCAGAAGATAATCAATTTCATAACGAAGATTTCCGACTTAACAAAAATTTTTAAGTGCTGATCTAGGGTTGCTGCTTTTCTTACTGCAATCAAGTCCCAGCTTTGATCCTCGATGAAAAATAACTTAACACTGTCTAAGGATACCCGGCCTGCGGAATTGAAGCGGGCCGTTTTTCAGGGGTAGGAATGTCGGGTGAGGATCGTCATTCGACTGGTGGAAGTACTCGGATTACCAACCGGATTAATTCGCTTCGACGGCCGACGCCGGTCTTGCTGAGTATCGAAGCAATCTGGTTTTTTGCTGTTACCGGAGACGTGCTACGTGTCTCGGCAATTTCGGTCAGCGACTTGCCTCGTAAGATCATTCGACACACCTCTGCTTCCGCAGGTGTGTAATTATACAAGGCAACAAAGCGATCCATCTTGATGTATGGAACACGCTCGGGATCAATGATTGTGATCAAAGCGCCCTCTAGCGGGCCATCAAGTTCTGCTTTGCTATCTTTCAGTGGCGCTACATCAACTAATAGTGCTTCTTGGCCAGACGGGCGCTTCAAAGCGATCAGCCACTCGTCTGAATTGCTCTGGCCACGAGCGGTACTGGCTGCCTCTGAAATCGCGCTGCTGAGTTCCGTGCCCTGATCCGGTTCATGACATCGTAGGCGGCCATCTCTCGACTTTGTTAAACCATCTTGGAGCGACAAAATTCGCCTTGCCTCATCGTTCTCGACGATGATGTCTCCTGAAGGTAATGCGATGGCAAGTCCCACTCTTACCCGATCAAGCGCGGTCAGGACCGCAGAGTAACGTGACTTAAGTTGAGCGAATGTGCGTCCAATTTCGACCGCCTTGGTTAAATGCGGTAGCAAGAACCGAGTACCCTCTATAGCTCCCATCGGCACGTTTTTGGCATTTGCCTCGAAAGCAATACTCATGGCGTCAAACCACACCTTGTCGGAATTAAGTCTTACGCCCAACCTTCTTCCAACGTTCAGTTTCTTGCGCAGAAATGCGTAGTCCGCTCGCTTGTCCAATTCAGTCGCCGCTGGCCCAATTTCGGTGTCACATGTAGGTTGGTGTGCAGGTTGATGACTAAGAAATTCCCAATCTGGGTCCTGGAGGCGGCTAAGCCTCAGCCCATAGTAAATTCCCCAAGGACTACGAATAAACTTTAAGTAAGTTGAGTTGAGCATCTGCAAATCATTGGATGCAGGATCGGGCCTCCGGATAAGGAGTGCGATAGCCTTCGCATCGACAGCGACCGCCACTGCATCAAGCGCGCGACGCCAACGCCCCAGATTGACAGCCGCATCGTAAATATCCGTTAGTGCTGCGTATCCTTCAGACTTTAGCATCCTGCTCCTTCACTAGCTGAGGCCTCAGACTTTCATTGCATGATCCATTCGGATCATGCCGGAACGCGACCAGTTTGGCAAAATGGTGTGGTCGGCATGTCACCTGCATGCCTTTCAAATTTAGAGGAAAACTGATGTTACGTAAAAAAAACAAATTTAGAGAGCTGGGATTGTCGAAAAGCTTGACTATGAAACGAGTGGTTATTGGGTTTTTCGCCTTGCTGACCACAAGTTCATATTTGTCGGCAGCAGAGGTCACAATCCGGGGTGAATGCCGGAAAACTAACGACAAAGGATGCACATTTCACGGCTATGTAGGATTTAGCGCTCCTGCTGGACATTACATAGTCCGAGACTCAATATCAGCTGGCGCTGTCGTAAACACAAACAATCGGGGTGGACATAGGCCGCTTTGCTATCAAGGAGAGAAGGACGGTACAATACCGTTTGCGGTTCCAGGCATGGACATAGTCGCAGACCTAACCGTATCCGGAAAAGCAATTCTTCATGTTGAGAGTGGAGGTGGCTATGGCGATATGGGGCAAGTATTTTTTGTTAACTGTAAATACACATTCCAGACAAAACCGATCCCTCGCTAATAAAAAAGTCTTGCTCGGTGTGGGCGCCGCCACCTGCGTCCACACCATTGCGATCGCTCTGAAACATTTAGGCATCGCTCTGGCAATCGACTACCTTCAGTAGTTGGCGTGGCGAATTCATCCATTCGAAAAATATCGCCAAAATTCACTCGTTTACGTGCCGAAGATTCACCAGAGTAGTCGTTAGCGCGCGCAGAGAATTCACCGATTGTCCGCGCTTTCACCGTTCATCTTCGTAAAATGCTGCACGATGCATCAACGACCGCTATGACGTGCGCGTTGCAGCACCTTTGAGCACCGGCCAATGTCGGCTCTGGGCCGTGTGCAGCGTGGGTTCAGGGTCGCTTTGGTTGGGATGCTGCGCTGCCTCCGAGGTCGGCTGTGAGCCCTGAGCTTTGGATGCAGCGATCCTGAAGAAGGTGTGCGAGTTCGGCAGGGTTGCGGTTCGGTTTTCTAGTTCATGCAGGCTCTCCGGGTGCAATATGGCAATTGCGGTGGTCGAGCGTGATCAAGGGCCATCCGCGCTATCTGTTCGATGCAACGCGTGCGTTTCGATATTCGGAAGGGGATTGTCGGTGCCTTTCTCGAAACGCACGGTTGAAAGGTCCGAGGGAGGCGAACCCGACGTCGTAAGCGATGGACAAGACCGGTGTGTCGGCTTGCGTGGGATCGGATAGCACTTCGCAGGCCGCCGCGATCCGGCGTTCATTGATGAATTGGGCAAAGTTGCGATACCTGAGCCCGGTATTGATCGCGCGGCGAACCCTGTGATCAGGCGCATCCACGGCATCGGCGAGTTGCGCAATCGTCAGCCCTTCCTTGCGCCAGATGCCTTCAGCCATCGCCGCCTCGACCCGGAGCAGCACGGCAGCATCGGCGTCTGACAGAGCCGGTTCGGAGCGCGGTCGAGATTTTTCCCCTGTGGGCCAGAGATCGGGCGCTACCCGCGCGCCCCAAATCAGAAAGAGCAGCGTCAGGAACAAAAAGCCCGCAGCATGAAGTGGATAGATAAAACGCGGCAGATCGGCATCGAGCTTCAGCAATTCCACCACCGAGATCCCCAGACCGGTCAAGGCCATGAGCGCCACGAACCCCCTGCGGAAGCGGCGGCGTGTTTCGACCAGATCGCCCGAGGCGGAGGACAAGACGATATAGAGCAACCCGGCATAGAGCAACACGACAAGGATGCCGCGGAGGGTCGTCAAGACCGGCAAGTACGGAGCCAGCCAAGCCGCCGCGATAACGAGGCCCGCCAAGACTCCATGCAGGGGCCGGTAGACCGGGTGGTCGAGAAAGGTTTCGGCTCCGGCCCATATGGCAAAAACCGGAACCATGCCGGCAAGGAGGACGAGACCGGCTTCGGCCCAGGTTCCGGCAAGCCCCAGATTCGGCGACGACACGAGCAAATAGGCGCAAAGACCAATGCACAGGCTCGGCACTGACAAGCCGCGCGCACCCGGCGCGCGGTCGGCCAGAAAGATCAGCGCGCATGCGGCTAATGCGGTTACCGCGCCGCCCCGCAACAAGAGATCCATTCTGACAGCCAAGTCTTCCATGGACAGAGCGAAGCCCAAACCAAAGCAACGGTCAACCAGGGCAGATGCGCCGATTCCGGAAAAGCGGCGCCGATTCCTCAAATCCCGCGGCACATTTCAAATCCGGCGCGCCGCGCAATGCGCCTTCGCCTCATGTGGTCAGGAACACTCGCAACCAGGAGACCATGATGACCGAACAATGTTTTACCAGCCATCTCGCTGAGATATTCTCAGGCGTTCTTGTCGCGGATTTTCTGCGATACGCGGTCGGTGCAGGCGGTGTCTATCTGATCGTGAACTTACTGTTGGCCGTTCGTCTCCGCGCGCGGAAAATCCGGGCCGACGACCCGCCGCAAGGGCAGATCCGTCGCGAAATCCTGGCGAGCCTGCGCACCGTGCTTGTCTTTGCGCTGAATGGCACGCTGATCGTCCTTGGCGCGGAGATGGGGATCATCCCGATCTATACCGATGCCGCCGATTACGGTTGGATCTACCTGATCTTCAGCATTGCGATTCTGATCGTTGTCCACGACACTTGGTTTTACTGGTCCCACCGGTTGTTGCATTATCCGCCATTGTTCCGGCGCTTTCACCGCCTGCATCACCGGTCGCACAACCCGACCCCCTTCACGTCCTACAGTTTCGACCTGGGCGAGGCGGTTGCCAATGCGGTCTACCTGCCGCTGATCCTGCTGATCCTGCCGGCGCATCCGGCGGCAATTCTTGTTTTCGTCATGCACATGATGCTCAGAAACGCGGTCGGGCATTCCGGCTACGAATTCTTTCCGGCCGATCGCGACGGCAAACCGCTTTTTGACTGGATGACGACGGTGACACATCACGATCTGCACCATGCCCATGCCGGGTACAACCTCGGCCTCTATTTCACCTGGTGGGACCGGCTGATGGGCACCGAGTATCCTGACTATCACGAAACCTTCCGCAGGGTTGCCAGACATGACCTGCGGCGGCCAGCTCGCGAACCTCGGCGCATCAAGGAAATCGCCCGGTGAGACCCAATTTTGGAGTGATTGACATGAAGAAGCCCGAATTCATCGCCCGCCAGAGCCGCCGTCCCACGGGCCTGCTCGGTGCAATCGTCGCCCGCATCATGGCCAGAGAAACGCGTCCCGAAAACCTACATGCCCTGCGCCTCCTTGATCTTGTGGTCGGTGACGGCCTGATCGATATCGGCTGCGGTCATGGCGAAACGCTGTTCGAAGCGGATTTGATAGTGCAACTTTCAGGAAGTGCCGGCGTGGACTTTTCCGAAACCATGTTAAGCCGCGCGCGCACCAGGAACCTGGAAGCGGTCCGGGACATGCGCTTGACGTTGCGATGTGCGGACACGGTCGCACTGCCATTTCCAGACCAGCATTTTAGCAAAGCCCTTTCCGTGCATACGATTTACTTCTGGTCGGACCCAGCAGCGCACCTTGCCGAAGCGTTCCGTGTGCTACGAGCAGGCGGGCGGTTCGTTCTGTGTTACCGATCGACGGAAGACAGCCGGGCGGTGAGCGAGTACCCAAACACCGTCTACCGTTTCCCGCAAGTCTGTGAGGTTGAAATGATGCTGTCCCAAATCGGGTTTTCCAGGCTCGAAACACGCACTGAAGACATCTCAGGGCGTTTGACGCATTGGAGCATTGCGATGAAGCCCAAGGCGAAAGGCTGCAAAGCAGGGTAACGCCGACAGGCAAGTCTGAGCATCAAACGGCGCCTCTGTCCCGCAGACTGCGAGTTCGACCCCACCAGAATTTGCGGTTGCAGCGAAAGTCGGCAATGCGGGCTGCCGGTGCAGCATCGATGGACCATGTTCAAGGTCGGCTCAGGGCCGGTGCGCGACAGTCAGGTTTTGTCTGAGAAAGGTGAAGTTGTACTGCCTGTCGATGACCGATCTAAGCCCAAAGCGGAACCCTTTTTTCTCGATGTTTTCACGTTAAGTTCTATTGTTCTCGATGCCCGCACCGGCTCCTTCGCCGTATCTTTGAACAGCTGACTCCCACGACCGTCAACCCGAGTGATTAGACGTTTTGCACAGATAATCCCTGGTTACAGGCACAACCATCTGACCTCGGCTTAACTGAAACTGAAATACAACCAAGCCCTGTTCCGAAAAGGCCATCTCGGATACGATCAGATAGTATCGCCACATTCGCAGAAACCGATCATCGTAGAGGTCTCGGATCGATTTCAGATTGGCCTCGAACTTTTCCTGCCAACATTGAAGCGTTCGCGCGTAGTGGCCGCGCCAGACTTCAACATCTGTGGTCACCAAGTCCTGCTTTTCAATCTCCTTCATGGCTTCGGACATTGATGGTGCATATCCGCCGGGAAAAATGTATTTGTGAATCCATGGTGACGTTCGACCGGGTGGGGTGGATCGACCGATTGTATGCACCAATGCGACGCCATCCGGTTTCAGATTCTCACGCAGCTTGCGAAAGAAAGTTGGATATTGGGGCCGACCAACATGCTCCATCATTCCGACCACAACGATACGGTCAAATTCTTCGTTGACGTCCCGATAGTCGATCAGGCGGAATTCGACCATATTCCCGACACCTGCCGCTTCGGCTCTGCTTTTTGCATATTCCAACTGCACTTTGGACAAGGTCACGCCAACCACCTTCGCTCCATAGTTTCGCGCCAAGGTAATTGACATGCCGCCCCAACCACAGCCGATATCCATCACTGTCATTC
Source organism: Ruegeria sp. CDSC079 (assembly GCF_059610505.1). NCBI lineage: Bacteria > Pseudomonadati > Pseudomonadota > Alphaproteobacteria > Rhodobacterales > Roseobacteraceae > Ruegeria > Ruegeria sp. CDSC079. Next base: position 128,097 of record NZ_JBXWNT010000007.1, on the reverse strand, counting down.
CTGGTTCGATTAAGAGCTTCTTGGCTATGTGCGCCTTCTTTGCTTCCTGGGCCTCTTCAATTCTTTGCCCCGGGTCTGAGAAAAAGGCGCAAGTATATTGAAGGTCCTGGTCAAGAAAAAGTTCATAGAGATCAGCGGAAAGGTCATAATGATGTTCGACATTTCTGCGCGCGACATGAACGGGATTATACTGTGCGATACGTCTAAGTGACTTGCGCAGCCCTGTGACCGACGTGCCGTAACGCCCCCCACCATAGTTGTTCGCATTGCGCACAATTAGCGAAACAAAGCCGCGTAAATCGTTTTGCGAAATTGTTAGAGTCTCATCCATATAGGCTTCGCCCAATGCGAGATCGCCGTTCATTACCAATTTGCGCGGAAGCGCTTTGTCGTGGAGGGTTATGGCTGAGCTGGGCCCTTTTCCGCGGCCATAGGTGCTGCAACGCCCATCCGGCCAAGTCACCGCAAGCTCACCTTCCTGGATGATCTTGGTCAAAAGGCGGTCAAGCAATGACACCCACAATGTGACGTCCTCCAATGTTTCCACGAATAGACTACACTCCAAGGCAATCGCACAAGTTGAAGGAGCATGTTTTGTTCGCTTAGTCCGCAGAGCGGACGGTCATGCGCGTAGATTATGGCACATTGAATAGATAGGTTCCCAAATATTCGCCGATGATCGCCGCGCGAGCATAATCGAAAAGGCGCCCTGCGCTGAATTCCTGCCGCATGGACTAAACATATCTGCGTGTTCCGCGCATGTGTGTGTTCGGATCCTTCGCATCCGCACCCGCTAAGCCGGATGGCATCGAAGTCGTCCATATGATCTGAATGAAGCAGTTCTCTAGCGCTACAACTTCGGGCTTTCGGTTGTTTGCTGTGATCGCTGGACAAATGTGTCCAGCATGTCGCTAACTCTGGCCGTTTTAAAAGTTTGCAAACAACCGTTCAGCACCCGAAAGAGCGACGATTGCAGATAGTTTTCGAATGAGAGGCCTGTTTTCGCTTGTTTTTATTGAGTACTCTAAGTGCGACGAAAATTTCATAAGAAAATTCGCCGCGAAGCTGCTTTCAATTAGTCCAACATGCAGAAAATTCTGCAACGATGTTTGAATTCATCGGGCCCAATTCTGATCCTGATGAATTCACGCAACAGGAACCGCCCATGATGTCTGACCCAACAGAGTTTGCAGGAATGGCGGCACTCTCGACCAGCGAGGCACCGTCGCTCTCCTTGAATAATCAAAAAATTGCTTCCGGAACGCCATGTCGCGAGGGTATTACGCGCCGCGGCGACGGCTCACGAAAACGCTCCAACAATAGGATTGGAAACAAAATGCCATCAGGCCGTTGCTGACTTGATTAGCGCGATCATAGTCACCAAAAACACGGTTCGATGTTTGTGACACCGCGCGGTAGTGGTTTGGCTCCCGACCTTTGAAGTGGACCCGAAAAAGAAACCGCCACTGCTCCCGCCCGAATGAAACTCACTCGATCAGCACGCCTCCGTCCAGTGCTGTTCTGCTCGGCAAACCTTAAAAAGGAGTGCTTCGAGGCCATTCACTCGACGTCGCCTTTTCGACGAAGACGAAAAGACCATGGACCAGTCGGTCTTTTCCGACGCTGCAGACCATCATCCAATCCTTGTCTCAGGGAGTTCCCGACATGTCCGCCAAAGACGTCAAATTCAGTGCTGATGCGCGCAACCGAATCCTAACAGGGATCAACATGCTGGCGAACACTGTCAGGATCACTCTTGGTCCCAAAGGTCGTAACGTCATTTTGGACAGATCCTACGGTGCCCCGCGTATCACCAAGGACGGCGTTACAGTTGCCAAAGAATTCGAGCTTCCGGATCACTTTGAAAACATGGGAGCCCAGATGGTGAAGGAAGTCGCGTCCCGCACCAACGAAGAGGCGGGCGATGGCACAACCACTGCTACCGTTCTGGCTCAGGCGATCGTCAAGGAAGGGATGAAGGCCGTTTCCGCTGGCATGAATCCGATGGATCTGAAGCGAGGTATTGAACAAGCCGTCCGGGTCGTCGTTGCAAAGATCAAGGACCTGTCCCGACCGGTTGGCGACAGTGCTGAAATTGCGAAGGTAGGGGCTATCTCCGCCAACGGAGATGTAGCGATTGGCCGTCAGATCGCCCATGCGATGGCTGCGGTCGGCACTGAAGGCGTAATCACGGTTGAAGAGAGCAAGGGATTGGAGACCGAAACCGAAGTGGTCGAAGGTATGAATTTCGATCGCGGTTACCTTAGCCCATATTTCATAACAAATGTGGTCAAGATGAGCGTAGAGCTGGAAGACTGCGTTATCCTGTTCCACGAGAGCAAGTTGTCGTCTCTTGCCGACATGGTGCCGTTGCTCGAAGCAGTCATGGAAGCCGAAAAGCAGCTTCTGGTTCTTGCCGAGGACGTGGAGGGCGATGCGCTGGCCATGCTTGTGGTCAACAAGCTTCGAGGCGGATTGAAAGTAGCCGCCGTGAAGGCGCCTGGGTTTGGGGATAGCCGCAGGGAGATGCTGGAGGATCTCGCGATCCTGACGGGTGGCCAAGTGATCTCGACCGATTTGGGGACCAAGCTTGAAACCGTCACGCTGGGCATGCTCGGTGCCGCAAAAAAAGTCGTCATCTCCAAGGACGATACGACCGTCATTGATGGCGCGGGCGACAAATCAGCAATCTCTTCACGGGTCGCCCGGATTCGCTCCCAAATCGAAGATACGACGTCCGACTACGAACGGGAAAAGCTGCAGAATCGTCTTGCTAAACTGGCAGGCGGGGTCGCCATCATCCGGGTCGGAGGGGCCACGGAGATTGAGGTTACGGAACGCAAAGACCGGGTTGACGACGCGTTGAACGCCACTCGCGCAGCGGTTCAGGAAGGTGTTGTTCCAGGCGGTGGTGTTGCGCTGCTCCATTCAGACAAAGCGCTTGCGACCCTTAAAGGTGCCAACTCCGACCAGGATGCCGGCATCAGGATCGTCCGGCGATCAATCCAGGCACCGCTGCGCCAGATTGTCGAAAATGCCGGCGTGGACGGATCGGTCGTCGCGGCAAAGATCATCGAAAGCGAAAACCCATCCTTCGGGTTCGACGCTCAAACGGAAACTTATGTCGACATGTTGAAAGCGGGGATCATTGACCCCACCAAAGTTGTCCGGGTTGCTCTGGAAGATGCGGCGTCGATTGCAAGCCTTCTGATCACAACCGAGGCGATGGTCGCACAAAAACCCTACAGGTCTGGAACTGCGTCAGATTTGGGATTCTTGAGGGCGTGACGCAGGTCTTTTGACCCAACTACGGGACCACCACAATGCAGTCGGTTGGTCTGTGACATGCAAACGTATTGAGAGAATCCAACCTGAAAGGAACTCAGATGTCAAAAGGTGACAAGAGGCGCGGCAACCGCGAAGTTAAAAAACCAAAGAAAGCAAAGGAAAAAATCGTGGCGACGGCCGATTTCTCAAAGGGTCAGAAGCCGGTCAAGATAGGGAGTAAGAAAAAGTAATTTCCATTGTCGCAAGACGAAGATTGCAACCAAGGCGGTGCGTGCAGGATTCCCGTCGTCAGGAAGGGATGGAGACATGGGCAATAGCCGCAACTCCGGCCCATGGTGTCCGAAGGCCATTGGAGCGCCGCTTTGGCATGCTTCGCAATTTGGTTTCCGAAGTTTCTGATCTATACCCGGATTGATTCATAACTCACTATAACGATGCGTTAGGATTCCTTCCAGAGCGCGAGGCTTGTGAAGCGCAAGCTATCGCGGAGAGTGTTGCGCCGGGTGTTGGCAAGGACGTCATGACCTCGAAGGACCTCGAGAAGACGATAGAACGGGATACGGCTGGCCAGATTATGAACATGGTGAACTCAGACTTTCCCGGTGATCTAGCTCAGCATTCCGGGCAGTGCTTAGTTTGAACTACCTTCAAGCGCCGCATTCTGAACGTTCCAATCATGCTCCCACTGCCAACTGGTTTTTTCGAACTGGTGCTGCATGTAAAAGAACCACATGCCGGCAATTGCAGCGAGGAGCATCGTCGGTAGAAACACGAACAACAGGACGTCCAAGTGCCCGGCCGCGTGATCTAAGATCGGCGCGAAAAGTTACCGCTGATAATAATCTCGTTGATCAATTTGGCGACTGCCGAATGGGTTTCTAGCTCTAATTCCGAACCATTGGCACACTCGTGGGTCACGGCAGCATCGCGCAAAACCCCGACGATCTCACGTTCCTGAAGAAGATTGAGATCGTTCAAGGCAAGTAGAAGAGCCTCGCAGATCGAGAGTGCAGCCATGCCTGCGGGATCTTGGTGGTCTGACATTGGGGTCATTCCTTTTAAAGTCATTGGATTCGTGACCAGGCGAGGTGGTGATGGTTTTTCTATTGTCACATGAGTTTTGGTATTTTGGACTGATCGAAAGTAGCCTCAATACCAAATTCTTCGTAGAGTCTTTGCAGGCTCGGGGAAATCCAACGATGAACACCAACACCAGCCCGCTAACACAGAAACTCTCGGCATTTGTTGCCTTGGCAGAGGCGGAACTGGCCGTTTTGGAACAATTGCACCAGCGGAGGAGAACCTTTGAGGCTGGCCGAGATCTTGTTCATCAGGGACAATCGGAACAGGCTGCCTATATCCTCGCCGCTGGCTGGGTTGTTTCATATAAGATTCAGCCTGACGGATCACGCCAAATCGTCGATTTCCAGATTCCAGGGGATTTCCTTGGGCTGCGCAGCGTTTTGTTGCACACGTCAGACCATGGCATTGAGCCGATTGTTGATATCGAAGCCGCCGAGGTTCTGGTGAGTGATCTTTTGCAAACCTTCGCAGAGACACCTCGGCTGGCCACTGCAATTTTATGGGCCGTGTCACGCGACGAAGCGATGGTTGTCGAACATCTTGTCGGGCTTGGACGGCGTGATGCGGATGCGCGCATGGCACATTTCCTACTGGAACTAGGAGTCAGGCTGTCGCTTGTAGGGATGGGCAGCAAGAAAGGTTATGCCTGCCCGCTCACACAGTACCATCTTGCCGATGCACTGGGATTGAGCGCCATTCACGTCAACCGCGTCCTGCGCAAACTCAGGGAGGACGAGTTGGTTACATTTCGGGATGGGTTTGTGACGTTCAATAACTATGAGGGTCTGGTTAAACTGGCGGATTTCGATCCAGCGTATCTGGATCAGAAGCGGCCACTTCTGGCCTGATTGGGTCCCACAATCTGGTTTTGGACGATCCTGCTTACATCTCCAACGGGTGACGTTACATCAGCGCCCGACTGGCTTCCTTGAGTTTCTTGTGAGCCTCTTCGTCATTTTCGGCTTCATGGGCGCTTTCAGCGGCCTGATAGTGTTTCAATGCCGTCGCCTTTTTGGGGCCTTCAGGCGCTTGGTCCCAGGCGGCCTTGACGGAGGCCATGTGTTTGACGGTGTGGTTTTCCTGACTCTGGTCTTCATCATTCATTGGAATGTCCTTTCCTGGACGGTCCGAGAACAAGAAGCACGAGACTCATACAGCTCTTTTGGGGAACTCCATGTTCCCCGCGCCCCTCAGATACTCAAAAAAAATGCCAACCAAATACACAGCGGACACATGTTACCTAACGGGTTTCGGAGCGCCTTCGTACTGACGCAGGTTAGCCCGCTTGAGCCAGATAAAAGATCCGCGCAAGTATCAGAGCGCCCATGAGTGAAATCAGCATCCAATAGATCGGGATCCGGGGGCCGGTATATTTTATTGTCTCAGGCAATTTCGAAACGCGATGCGACACGCGCTTAGGTAACAAGGCCACCAACTTTGTCGCCACACTGCCGCTCGCATGATCAAGCGTGGGTACATCCCTGACTGTTGAAAGATGTGCTTTCAGCCGGGCATGCGCTGCATCGCGGCCCAGAAGTGCAAGCTCACGAGCCTCGGTCCAAGGCTCGAGCCCGAGACGCGCAAGGGCTGACAAAACCGTGACTGTTGCACCGGTTTTGTCTTCACCCACTTCTGCAAGCAGGAAAGGGTCGTAGTCGGAGCCATCCGGGCGAAGAACATCTGATACAGACATGATTTTTCCTTTCGGACTAGGGGAGCGGCGCTCGACAAAAATCGTTGGGACAAAGATACCGACCAACGCGTTGGATACCGCATTCAATATTGCTTGATTGCTGCAAGGCGCACAGACTTGCATCTACCTGAATGCGCCACCTTCAAGCCCCGGTTGTTGGGGGTGAGGCTGTTGCTCACATCCTGACAGTAAAGAACCTGATGGGTGCTAACTTCGATCAGCATAAAGCCCATGGGTTGGGAATAATATAGCCCTAAGTGCTGTGACTTGACGGGGCATCTGGACTGATGCGGCCGACCATGGTCGGTACCGGAAATCCAGCGATCAATTCAACGGAGGTATGGGATGCTCACGCGTTCGATCAGGTCAAAGGTGACGTTCACCAATGCCTTCAGGTTGGGAAACAGCGACATCGTGTTTCCGGCTGGCGCGTATGAAATTCTCTTCGAGGAGGAGTTGCTGCAGGGCCTCAGCTTTGAGGCTTACCGACGCACTGCGACCTACTTAATGGTCAGGGGTCGAGGGAGTCATGTCGGTCAAACAACGATGCACATGACAACACAAAAGGATCTGGAGCACGCCATTGCCTGCGACTAGGCCCGTTGTGAAACAATTCAACATAGCGAAGCGGCGCTTTCTCCGCTGGAGGACTTGATATGACCAATCCTGAATGGCTGAAACCCGGTATGTATGGCGCACTGCTCGGCGCGGTGTTTGTCGGCGTCGTTGGATTCTCTTGGGGCGGCTGGATGACCGGCGGAAGCGCGAACAAGTTGGCAAGCGAAATGGCGCGGGACCAGGTGATCGCGGCGCTCGTGCCAATTTGCCACGACATGTCCCGCACGGATAATCAGCGTTTAGCAAAGCTCGCGACGATCCAGGCTGCCACGTCGTACAAGCGACGCGACGCCGTGATGGATGCGGGTTGGGCGACCATGCCTGGTTCCGATTCCCCGAACCGCGATCTCGCCAAAGCGTGCATTGAAGGACTGAACCTTGATGCATCTTAGTATGATTGCGTTAATGCCGCCCTCATCAATTTACACTGGTTTGCTACGGTCAGTGGGATGCTTAGATTGCAACTGGAAAGTGACCATGGAACCTGCTCGACCCTTGATGTTAGAAAGCGGGATACCGATGCAAGCAGTCTGAATTTTCCCTCAGGTACAATCTATCGCAGCGCAACAAGCGATCACACCGGCTCAGCCAAACCAACCGGGCCCGTCAGGTCCGAAATGAAAATAGGCATGAACTACAGCGCTCTTATTGGGGAAACAAACGCGCCGGATGTCGCGAGAATTCGATTATGCAAGGAAAACTTGCCAAAACTAACGGGGATAGCGAAGCCTGCCTAAATTTGAAGTTGTTGTAACTTCTCAAATAGCGCTCCTTGGTCCGATACCGAGCCTCGTGTGCTGATTTGCTTGGCAACGCGCCGTAGTAAATCGGCACTTCAAACCCCATATACTGATAGGCTACGTGCGAATTTTCGGGTCTGACCGACGCACCGAGGTCTCAGTGGAAAATCCGAAATCGATTGGGATCAAGTCTTTCAATGACCTGGCTATTAGGTCTGCCGTCCTGCTGAACCGTCGAATAAGGAAACCGACAATCAGGGCGGCAAAGGCCGGTTCAGCCAATCTCGAAAAATCCCGAGAGTCGCGCCGGAGCGGGCTGACGAGCCCTACCTGGCCCTTAATCGAAAGGACCACCGCAATGGATGACCAATTCAGCAAGACCATCGCAGTTTTCGACGGGCCATTCACAGTGCCCGGTTTCGCAGAAACGCTCCCCGCCGGCGAGTATGAAATCGAGACCGAACTCGCCTCGCCTCCGGATCACCAAGACCCGGAAGCTTGGAAGGCTTCGGTTGTTGTCCACCTGCATCCACGCTTTTCCCATCCGGGATTAACCCGGAGCCTAACCGTTTCATTGATTGATCTCGACAATGCCCGCGCGAAGGACAAGCTTTCAGGAAGAGAGCTGTCTGATGTTTTTCTGGAAGAAATGCTGGCAGACCCAATGGTGCAGCTTGTGATGCAGGCCGACGGGGTATCCGAGGCCCAATTGCGCCATCTTTACTCGGGATCGCGGACAACACGGGAGAATATCGATCTCGTTGACCAAAGTTCCAAAGACGATACCCCGCAAGTTTTTTCGCAGGACAGCTCTGAAATTCAGAACGCCGAAAATGAAGGGATGCCATGCCAACAGTCCACTTCGCCAATGCCCGAATGAGGTTGAAGAAGCGAATGCCTGAATCAACGATACGCGAGGAACTGATGCAAAAGAAGAAGGAATTCATCGTCTCGGAACCGCCAAAGCGTGCGCTTGCAGATGCGCCCAAGGAACGGTTCTGCTTGCGCTGCAAATCCTCTTTCTGGAGTGAAGGTTTTGGCGAGCGCATCTGTTCCCGCTGCAAGGGCACCTCAGCTTGGCGCGCGGCTGTGCCGGAAGGCGTCGGTCAAGGTCGCCGCCGCTCTGGCGGCCGGTCGTGATAGATCCCTTGATTGTTTTTAGGGCTGCCTGGCGTCGTTGTCCGAGATAATGCGAAAGCCCCCTTCGTCCGCGGTGCTTACCTATCACAACGCACGGATCTCGCCCGCGCAGCGAATGGCCGGTTTGATGAAGCTGCGTTGCGGCGTGGCCTGACCCGATGAATGGCAGCTTTGGGCCGTTCTCGTAGGCTCAATCGTTAGATATTGCACTTGCAACAGCGTTGGTACTGATCCCAATAAAGTGATTTCGCTACCGCGAATGAACGGCGGCTCCCGTTTGAGGTCAACCAATTGATCCGTTTCTTGCGCTTTCACCTCAAGTAGCTCAACACCCGCAAGAACCGGGTCGCGATTCACTCGCATCATTCCTTAGGTGATTGGCATGTAATTTCAAAAAGGCATGACCATGGAACTTAAAGACAAAACCATCATCATTACCGGCGCGAGCAGCGGAATTGGTGCTGCAGCAGCGCTTCTGTTTGCCGCGGAAGGGGCGAATGTTGTGTTAGGTGCCCGTCGGGAAGCTCAGCTAAACACACTCGTCGGGCAGATTACCCAAAGCAACGGGCGCGCCGTTTACCTTGCGGGCGACGTGACGGACGAAACATATTCCAGGGATCTTGTTGATCTGGCGAAACGGCAGTTTGGCAGCCTTGATGGCGCATTTAACAATGCGGGCATTATGGGCGAGATGGGTCCAATTCCCGAAATGGAGTCCGGCAACTGGCAGTCGGTTCTTGCTACAAACCTCAACAGTGCATTTTTTGCGGCCAAAGCGCAGATTCCGGCAATGGAGGAACGCGGTGGCGGGTCTATTGTATTCACCGGAACTTTTGTTGGTGTCAGCAATGGGGGAATGCCCGGCATGGGGGCTTATGCCGCATCAAAGGCTGGACTGATTGGGCTCGTACAGTCTTTGGCATCTGATCATGCGGCCAAGAGGGTCCGTATCAACACCATTTTGCCGGGTGGTACTAAAACTGACATGGCTGGCGATGATCCTGCGACGCACGACATTATTGCCAACTTGCATCCCCTGAAACGCATGGCGGAGCCAAAGGAGATTGCCCAATCTGCATTGTTCCTGCTGTCAGATCGGGCAAGCTTCGTGACGGGTTCTCCGGTCGCCGTTGACGGTGGTATGGCGACCCGCCTGCTTTAGATATCTGCCGTTGGTTGCTTCGTAACCAACGGCGGTCTCCATCCAGACAAGATAGCTCGCCCAAAAATCCATATCGTGGTGAACGCCATCTTCGACGACTTTCGCCAGGGTATCGTCACCGCAGACTGAATATTCGGATTGGACTTTCGCTGCTCGCCACCTTTTTGATCAGGTAGATGGGCTTTGTTGCGCAAATCGGAGTTTGAGCGCAGTTCCCCCTTCCCCGGACAGACTTATCCTATATCTGCGGCTCAACTGAGGATGATGCCGCGCTGCCTCCGAGGTCCGCTCTGAGCCCAAACTACGGAATGCTGCAATATTTACCAAGGTCTGAAAACCGCTGCCAAGCGGTCGTTCGCAGGTAGTCTTTGCATCCTTCCAGTGATGGATGGTGGCGATTTACGCAATATTTCAGTGGGTTGTACCGTGCTGTGTGCAGATTGTGTGCATGGTTCAAGCGCACGATTTCGTGCTGTGTCGTGCATCGTGAGTGCGCTCGACGGCGTCCCCGGACCGGTTCTCGAATAGATACAAGACAAATTTGCACTTGAGAAGCGCGTGAGTTTCCAAAGAAACTCTCGAGATGGGCTGTATTGACAGTGCAATTGTCAAAAGTCGAATGACCCAGATTTAACGCTGATTCAATAACGTGAGCGCATTATGAAGTTCTGGCGAATGGCGCCCGTCTACTGCACCTTTGTAAATTCCGAGGCTTTGCAACCTTTTCTGTACCTCACGTATCGTCTCCGTTTCCCAGTTCTCAGCGTCATCAAAGATCCAATCGACACCGGATTCGATTGCCCGAATGTACCACTCGGCGGCAAGCTCATGGTCCTGCGGGCCGCCCAAACCCCAACTTACATATCTGGCAAAGCTGTCCATCCCAAAGAGGCTTCCGCGTTCCGCCGCTTTCTCGAACCACTGCCGTGCCTCTGCATAGTTCTGCTCCACGCCAATCCCATCCTCATAGGCAAAACCAATATAGGCCATTGCCTCAGAATGATCAGCTTCGGCAGCGCGTCTATACCATGATACGGCCTCCTCGTAGCTGTGTTTGGGGAGATCGGGACTTGCAAAAGTCAGGCCCAGACCAAACATGCCCTGAGACAGCCCTGCCTCCGCAGCCAGCCGATAAAGCCGATGCGCTTCAGCGAGGTTCTGGTACGCCATCGGTACACCGTGGAAGTACTCCTTCTCAACGTTCTCCAAGGAGATTCCGTAGTAGAATAGGTCGGCAAGCTTGTTCGCGGCACGCGCATCTCCGCCTTCGACCGCCGCGCGGTACCAGTGAACAGCCTCGTCGTTGTCTTGAGCGACGCCACGTCCTTCGAGATAGGCGTCTCCGATCCGACGTTTGGATGCCACATGGCCGTGATCTGCAGCTTTACGCAGAAGTTCTAGTCCCAAGAACTCATCCTGGGGAACTCCAGTCCCGTTGTAGTACATTACAGCGAGATTTGCGGTTGCCAATACGTTACCGCGATTGAATGATTTCGTGAACCACTGGGCTGCTTCACGCTCATCTTTCTCCACACCCAATCCGTGAAGGAGATGGACGCCAAGAACGTTCATGCCAACTTCATCGCCAGCCTCGGCGGAAGTTCGCGCGAACTCGATCGCCTCCGAGTAACGCTCCGAAATTGACAGGACACGTGCGAGAAGTGCCACAGCACGCATATTTTGTGGATCGCCTACAATACTCGATTCACAGGAAGCGATGATTGTGTCCACATTCATTTCGGACAACTGCCTCGATGAGACGTTTTCGGGATCAGCCGACTGAACGCAAATTTCAAAGTAATTTGTGGAATTTTGGTTGTCTTCTGCAGAGGCGCCGAAGCCAACTACAGCTAGAAAAATAGAGAAGAAGACTTTTAAAGATTTTTTTGGCATTTGCTTTGAAGTTAGATCATGAATAAGCATATCTTTCTTCCCCTATGTCTATTTGGGAACTGGTCAGGTCACACTTACTTGCGCCGCGCAGTATGTTTTCTGAGAACCGCCGTTCCGTGCCCAGAACAAGGGCATGCATAGTTTCACTCTGCGGTCTCTTCGGCACCTTCCTTGACTGTTGCACACTTTATCGTTCAGCCTGCGATTGATCAAACTTTCTGACAAGATCAAGTAGGTGCTGGTGTGTCGAAGACTATCTATGAATTTCCCTCTACCCACGGTGCCGTTCGTGTAGAGGTCGAGGAGCCAGCGGGTCCAGCGCCGGTCGCGGTCGGCCGCGGTGATGAGGTCGCGGTGGAAGCCCGGGAGAGTTTCGAAGAGGCCATGGCTGGAATTGGGCCCATTGCCGAGGGTATACTGGAACAAACCACCGGGCTCGGGACGGCGCCGAAAGAAGTCGAGGTTAGTTTCGGCATCAAACTTTCAGGCAAACTCGGCGCGATCCTCGCCTCGACTGCCGCGGAGGCGCATATCGAGGTTACGCTGACGTGGAAGAGCGAGGTCAGCTGATGCAACATGGGCGCGGCGTTCAAACCGTGACCGGGCCGATCGCCCGCATCCGGGGCGAAGGCGGTGTCATCTGCGGCACCGGGTTCCTTCTCGGTGATCGCTACGTCATGACTTGCGCTCATGTCATCGACGATGCTTTGCGACGACAGCGCGGTACTAGTGAGCCGCCAGGCATCGCGGTGACGCTTGACCTGCCTTTTCTGGACCGGCGCGACCAGACGGCCCATGTCGTCGCTTGGACGCCGATGCGGTCGCTGGCCGACCTGGAAGACTCGCCGGTCTCCGACATCGTCGTCATGGAACTTGCGGAGCCTGTCGCGGGCGGTATCGACAGCCAGGATGCGCAGCTCTCGGCACCGCCGCCCGGCAGTGCCTTCATAACTTACGGTTTCCCAGTGGGGCTCGACAATGGCACCGAGGCTGGCGGTGAGATGCGGCTGATAGATGCAGGCGGCTGGCGACAGGTGCGCGACGTACAGGAGCATGGCCATTTCGTAGAGCCGGGGTTCAGTGGCGCGCCGGTCTTTGACACCGGCGACGGCAAGCTGCTTGGCATGGTCACGGCGACCTCCCGGGATGCAGATCGGCGCTTGGCCTTCATTATACCGACTAGGACGCTCTGCCATGCCTGGCCGCTGCTTGCCAGCCCATATAAGGGCCTCGCAAGTTTCAAGGCAGAGGATGCGGAGCTGTTCTTCGGGCGGGAGAATGAGATCGCAGAGCTGGCCGGCAAGGTGGCGGCGCACAGCTTTGTGACGATTCTCGGACCGTCTGGCTCTGGCAAATCGTCGCTGGTGCGTGCTGGGTTGGTGCCGCGGCTGGAGGCCGAAGGCAATTGGATGATTGCGATAACTCGGCCGGGCAATAACCCACTGTACCAGCTTGCCAGAGCACTTGCGGACGACGGCACGGGCGCGCCCGGTTATGGCCTCGACCGCAGGGCCCATGAACTCGCTGCAGACCTGATGGCCGATCCCCGGCGGCTTCTCGACATTGTCCCGACCCTGCTTCAGGCCGTGCCTGGAAAATCACGGTTGCTCCTCGTTATCGACCAGTTCGAGGAACTCTTCACCATGGACCACGCCCAGGCTGCGGGAGCGGCCGGAGCGGCCAGCGTGTCTGATCGACAGAAGAGATTCTTCGAGGTGCTGGAGCAGATCGGCGAGCGGGCCGGGCCCAAGGTCCAAATCCAGGCGGTGGCGACGCTCCGGGCCGATTTTACCGGAAGGTTGCTGGAGCACGGCTCACTCCGGGATCTTGTGTCGTCGACCGACATGAAGCTCTGGCCACTGTCGGAGGAGGGGCTAACCTGCGCAGTTGAGCTGCCGGCGAAGCAGTTCGGTGTAAAATTTGAGCCCGGCCTAGTCACGCGAATCGTCGGAACGATGTCGAACGCGGCAGGCGGGTTGCCGCTGATGCAGTTTGCTCTCGATGAGCTTTGGAAACGTCAAAAGGACCGGATGCTCACTCACGACGACTACGACGCGATCGGCGGCGTGGAAGGCGCGCTTGCGGACCACGCGGAAGCCTTCTACAAGCGTCAGCCACCAGCCAAGAAAGCTTCGCTTCGTAGGGTCCTTACGCGACTTGTCCGATTGGCTTCGCCAGGCGAACAGGCTGAAGACACGCGCGCCGTCGTGACCCGCGCCGAAATCGGCGAACAGGATTGGGAAACGGTGCTGGCTTTGGCGGAAGCCCGCCTTGTAAGTACGGACTTGGACTCCGATCGCGAGATTGAGACGGCCGAATTGGTCCACGAGGCTCTAATAAAATTCACTCGGACGACGTCGGAAGAGGTGCCATCAACACAAGCAACGGAGCTCCGTTCATGGGACCGTCTTCACAATTGGCTCGACGAGAACCGCGAATTTGGTCTCTGGCGTCAGCGACTGCAAACCTACCTCGCCGACCACACGGAACATGCTACTGTTTTAACAGGAAATCTAGTCGCAGAAGCAAAGGCTTGGCAGCGGTCTCATCGCGATGATTTGAACCCTGCCGAGCATCGGTTGATCGATTTGAGTGCCAAGGCTATGGAGGAGGAAACAGAGCGTGCAATACAAGAACAACGCGAGCGAGAGCGCTTAAAACTTCGTAGCCGCCTGGGGTTTGTTGCATTGGTGGTGGCGATTGTAGCGGCTGGTCTCCTTTTCAATGCAACCCAAGCGCGAAATGCAGCCGATCTGGCAGCAAAAATAGCCGAGCAAGAAGCGAAACGAGCTGAAGAGGCCGAAGCAGCAGCAATAGTCGCGCGGGATTTGTCAGAGCGCGCGGAAGCCGCCACGGCGAAGGCGGTCGAACGTGCCGAGCAAGCAGCCTCGAGCCTTGAGCTTGCGGAGCAGCGATTGCAGCAGCTGCAGATCGAAAGAGCCCGCCTATTACGTCAATTTGCCGACAGTCTTATCGAAGACGGGCAACCCGAAAAAGCTCTAGAAGTTGCCGCAGCGGCATTTCCACCTGATGCTAAAGATGTCTGGCCTCTGCTGGACTCCATGTCTCAAGCGTCTGAAGTTCTTTCAGAAGCACTTGGGAAAGCAAAAGAATTTCGAACCCTACTGAAGCCAAAGTACAATATTTTAGACGTCCATGTTTCTCCACAAGGAGATTTGATGGCCGTCGCGGTCAATCGTGCCGTTTTGATTTGGGACTTCAAACAAGGCGAGGTAATCGCCACACTAGATGAACACAACGGCTCGGTTAACAGCGCGAGATTTTCTCAATCCGGAGCGTTGCTGGTAACGGCTTCGAATGATCAGAGCGCGATCATCTGGGACACAACAAATTGGGAGAGCATTAAAACGCTCCCAGGACACTTGCATTCCGTTGTGGAGGCGGAGTTTTCGCCAGATGATACAAAAATCGTAACGGCGGATGCAGGCTATATAAGAGTTTGGGATGTTGCCTCTGGGAACGAATTGTTCAAATCAGAGGCGAATAAAGGACCTGGATGGCTGAGAAGCGTATCATTTTCACCAAGCGGAGATACTATCCTAACAGCAGCGGAAGACAGAACCGCACGGCTACTGAATGTTAATAACGGTCAGGAAATTCGCAGGTTCGAAGATCCTGAGTGGGCTGTTCTCGATGCGAGCTACTCTCCCGATGGCAATTCTGTAGCTCTAGGGATGGAATCACACAGTATTTTACTCTTTGACTCTAATCTTGGTGAATTGATCATAAAGCTCGATCTAGATGATTACATTGAAAGCCGCGACTTTGCCAATATAAACATGAGCTTGGAGTTCTCTAGCGATGGCTCGCGTCTGGCAATTGCAAATGATGGCGGAGATATTTTTGTTTGGGATTTCTTGGCTGGGGAGATGGTCTGGCAATCTACGTTTGATCAATACGGCAACCACGCTTTGGACTATCACCCATCGGATGATTATCTCGTATCCGGGACCGGTACACTTCGGCTATGGCCGCCGCCAAAAGAGTCTGGTCGATTTTCCGCTAGCGTTAATGGATACTACGATGAGTTGGCGTTTTCAGCGGACGATACCAAGATCATTGTGCAGGGCGATGATGGTGTTCGTGTGATCGATGTGACCTCTCAAGTAGCTTCACAGTTACTTGAATTCCATGACCTTCGAGGTGACAAAATACTTGCTCCTGTCTCAAGTGACGTCTTGGTGGATATCGGAAGGGGGGTGCTGCTGGTTAACAAAAGTGATGGATCTATCTCGGCCATTTTAGCGCACTCGGATGAAGGGTTTCGCGAGGCGGTAACTTCCAGAGATGGTTCCTTTTTGGCGGCGGGATCTTCTAGTGGTGAATTGAAGGTTTGGGACATAGCCTCAAAGGAATCCATATACACCTCGGTATTGCAAAGAGATGATATCTATAGCGTCGACTTCTCTCCGGATGGCTCCAGCGTCGTTTCGTTTTCATCAGACGGTGTTGTAGTGATCCATCATCCGGGAGATCCGTCAGCCGCGCCACAGATCGTGGACCATGACTTTTCGGGCGCGAGTAGGGTCGCATGGTCGCAGTATGGATCGCTGATCGTTGTCGGGTATTTTGATGGTCGAGTAATAGCAATCGATCCCGATACTTCCGAGGTATTGCACGATGAGGTTCGCCACAGTGGTTCAGTAACGGACGTGGATTTTTCTCCAGATGGTGAGACCATCCTAACGACGTCTGAGGATGGAACCGCTAGCATTTGGAATGCATTCAGCGGAGAAACGGTTCGCAACTTTTATCGGGACGTAGCATGGGCCTCAAAGGGAGCAATATCGAATGATGGGCGGGCAGTCACGGTTGTATGGTCCGATGGTACAATGACGCATTATCCATTGCTGCCTCTTGAGGAACTGGTTGAGCTTTCTCAGAAACGAGCAAATCTGGCCGCGCTCTTGACCGTCGAGGAGCGATGCGAATACCTAATCTCCTCCGAAAACTGTTGAGCTATTTCCGATCTGATCGCGGTGAAAGAAGAATCGGCTTGCAAGGAAAGCCACATGACCCGACGCGTGAGACCAGATTGAGCTAGTCCGTAGACTGGGTGGGTTCAGTCTAGTCTTTAGCTGTGACGTTGATTTGCCCATGGAGGAATGGACAGACTGTCTCGCTGGATCAAGTTCGTATCCACTGGAGGTGTGCAACTCGAGTGCAATCCAAAGTGAAGGTCCGGAAAGTGCACGAAAGCAGTATTTTGCGCAAACGCAGCGAATTCACCCTTTGTCCCGCCCAGCGTAAGTTCAGTCAACCTTTGATTTTGCGCTCGCAGCGAACGGCAGGTTCGACGGGCCGCGCTGCAGCATGGAGACTATGGGGTGAAAGCGGTAGGCTTCTTCAGGGCCTAGCACATTGTCGATCATACCGGCATCTGCAGAGTCGGACGTATGCAAATGAGTGTCGCCAAAAAAGACCTGATTGGGAAAGCTCTGCCGTGGATAAGGTGAATACTGCCTGTCGCCGCGTTGAGTGCTCGGGATGTCCTCGGCATGGGCGCAAAAAGCAAGAAAAATGGTAAGAACAGATGCTAAACGGATCATTTTCGACCTCATCTATTGCACGAATGATGCTACGTTAAATGCATATTTCTACGACTCGTTCCTGTTCTTCGAAATAATTAAATTCTATCTGCCGCACTAACCGTTGACTAGGTTCAGCGGGGCGGAGGTGGAAGCACCTTCTTCGACTGGAGTACCTGAAGGATGTCAATAATCGCCTCAGTACTCGTTTCGATTGAACCTCGGAAGAACAGTCCGACGCCACCTTCCCCTAACTCCCGTGTGCCACCGGCGTCGTAAGTTGGCGAGAGAGAGACAAGTTCGGGAGGTAGTTCTGGGCATACCGGGTTTCTTTGAAGTATTGCGTTCGCGGTCTCGATGAATACCTGCCGAACCTTTTCGACATTACCCTTTGCATCGGACGACTCGGTGAGTTGATCCGGAGCAAGTCTCAGGTCATCCAAACGGAAAAAAAGGCAGTCATCTTTGAATTCGGCCGAAGCGGAAGCACCCACCGTCAAACCACCAGCGAAAGTGTTCTCGCCGCGTATAGATCCACCGCCGCTGCGGCTTTCGCATCGGAAAAGCTCTGCTTCGATCCTCCCACTTAGCGAAATCACTGTATCGTCGGCACGGGCCGTTGCTTCGGTCACACCGATCAGTGCGTTGCAGACATCTACAAACGCGGCTCGTTTGAGTTCCTCTACAAGTACTTCGTTTGTTCGGCGTAGGTCTATGACACTTTCGATTGAGATCCTTGTCGCGTTCACATCTTTTAGTCTCAATGCCAGATCGACGGGAAACTCACGACCTCCTAGCTTGACGTCCCCGTTTGCTTCGAAGGTAACCTCTTCAGCCAGCAGCGCGGTTCCGAAAAGCCCGGCAGTAGCTAGTATCAGAAGAAAGATCCGATCCATCATCCTGCCCCCCCAACAATACCGCGAGATTGCATAACCGCCAGGAGTTCCATCATCGTCATCGCACTGGTGTCGATTGAGCCGCTCAACGCAACACCGATGCCACCGTCACCAATTTCTCGTGTACCGCCGGCGTCGAAAACCGGATTCAACGAAGAAAGCTCCGAAGGCATCTCCGGACAAATCACATTCTCTTCGGTGAACTCCTTTGCCTTGGTGAGAACGACCTCCTCGACACGCTCCGTGAGGCCAATTAGGTTAACCAACCCGCCGACAAACCCAGTAGGTTGAAGCACGACGTCGGCAAGATCAAAGTGAACGCATTGATCTTGAACATTGGCGCGTGCCGCTGCGGCGATCCCAACAGTCGTCGAGATAAAGCGAACTCCACGCCCGTTGGTCCCCTCGGATTCTTCGTTTCGACAACGATAAAGCTCGACGTCCACTGAGCCTACGAGTTCAATGAGATCACCGCTGGCGCGGGCGTCGTCGAGTTCAAAATCAACATTCAAAGAGCAACTTTGTTCCAGAGTACCCGACAGAAGCGCTGGCGCTTGGACTTGGATTTCTCGCAGATCTAAGAGCCCCCGGAAACCTAGGCGCGTTGAAGTAACACTGCTGATGCCCGCGTTAAATGTGTAAGGTAGGTTTTTCCCACGAGCGGGAATCTTGTTTGAGATGCTAAATTGAACTTCCCCGGCGTAGTCGCTTGGCGACGCATTCTGTGCACTGGGCCGAGCGTTCAACTCGGACTTCAAAAGTTCTGGGTTCGTGGTTGCGCAGGATGCGAAGAACAGTAAACACACAAAGGCAAAAGGTACGGTTTTACGCGCCCCAAGTTCCGCCAAACTCCATTGTAGTTCTATTCCCATTACCCTTCGCTCAACCTCACCGTTGAATATCAACCCTAACGTACAGCGTCACGGCGAAGGTCAACAGTTTGCACCACGAAAATATACTGGTGCGGTGTTGTGTTGTCGCAACGACTTGCAGTTGACGCGGGTCCTTTGAAACTTCGAGCATAAGCTCTGCCCACAAGACTTTTCTCTCGCGTTAAGCCCTGAGCAGGAGCAGATGCATTCGGGCATCTGCCAATATTGCGAGGGTATACTTTCGATTCGTCGCCATGCCAGCACCTCTCATCAACAGACCGACTCCTAGGCGACACAATGTGTTTTACTCTCGACACAGGGTGCTTTTCACCTCCACAAGGGTGTTACGCCACTAAAGAGGGAAAAACCATGCGCTTGCTTTCTATACTTATTGTGACGGTTCTATTCACAACCGGCGCGGTTGCCCAAACAATCGACAGGATAACAAAAAACAACGAAATCCGATTTGGTTTTCGAACAGATGCTGCTCCGTTGTCTTACATTAACGACCAAGGTCGCCCATTTGGTCTGTCGCCGTTGATTTGCGATCATGTAGCGAAGGTAGTTGCGCAGAAACTGGAATTGAAGGATTTGAATGTTCAGTTCATTCCGGTCGACTCTAAGGATCGTTTCGACAAAGTAGCTTCCGGAGAGGTGGATATGCTCTGCGGGGCAGCGTCGATTACACTTTCCCGACGCGAAATTGTTGATTTCTCAATTCCAACTTATGTCGATGGCACGTCCATATTGTTACCAATCGAGGCTGAGGGCACCATGGGTGCACTCGCGGGAAAGAAGGTTGGAATGAGAAGCAGCACAACAACAGAAGCGTCCGTTCTGAATTCATTTGAAGCTGCAGGTGTCGACGCAGAAATGGTGCGGTTCGCTTCACACCCAGACGGTATCAAAGCACTTCGAGACGGTGAAATTGACGCCTATTTTGCAGATCAGTCGATTTTGCTGGTCAACTACATTGCTGCGGGACTAAAGGGCAAATTCAAACTATCCCAGGAAATACTGACGATAGAAAAGCAAGGATTGGCCATCGCGAGGGGTGACGATAACTTTCGACTCGTTGTCGATAGTATTCTGTCAGAAATGTATGCTCAGGGCACAATGGAAGAGATATTTCGTCTCGCTTTGCCGGGGGTGGAGCCGAGCGAAGCACTAAAAGCTCTGTATGTTTTCGCCCCCATTAATCCCTGAAGCTTGTCGCGCAAAACAGTTTTGTCGGGAGTTAATCGCCCTGCACAATAGAAGCTGGCCTTGTAAGCAAATTGACGGCTCAAGCCAGCTTGACCAATGACCATGTTTTACTAAATGATCCTCCATTTGGCAGGCCAGTTGCCAGAATCACGGTCTTAGGCGATCCTTCGATAAATTGAAGGATCGCAATATGTTTAGATATATAATATTTGCTCTCAGTTTAAGCACATCTAACGCCCTGTTCGCACAAGAGGCGTCCGATACTGTTGCAACGGAAGTTACGTCTGAAACTTCATCCGACCTTTTATCTGATGCTGAGTTGCAAACTTTGGTCGCCCCGGTGGCTCTTTTTCCCGACACTCTACTCATACAGATATTCGTTGCGGCCACTCAGCCACTGGAGATTGTTAAAGCAGAACGGTATTTGTTGGATAACGCCGACCGCGACCCCGTAGAGCTCGAGCCGGAAATCGAAGCTATGGGCTGGGATCCGTCTGTAAGTGTATTGGCCACGGCGTTCCCCGAAGTCGTCGGTCAAATGGCCACCCACATCGATTGGACCGAGACAGTCGGCACCGCCATGCTGGCCCAGTCCGACGATGTACTGGATGCGGTGCAGGTAATGCGGGATCAGGCAATTGACAGCGGAGCTCTTGTTTCCGGGCCCGAGCAAACTGTCGAGGTATCTGATGAAGAAACGGTTGTAATTACTCCGACACAACCCGAAACAGTGTACGTCCCGCAATATAATCCCGAGACTGTCTATACCGGCCCGTCGACCGGGGACGTAGTGGGCGCGGCCTTGCTGACATTTGGCACCGTGGCGCTGATCGACGAGATTTTCGACGATGACGACGATTGGTATGACTATTGGGGGTGCCGGAATTGCGGCGGATGGGGCGGTGGCCCGATATACAGAAACCCGGACATCGACATAGACGTCGACGGCAACGTCAATATCGGTAACGATATAGATCTTGGTGACCGAACTGATATCGGATGGAAACCCGATCCTGACCGAAAAAAGGAAGCCCGGGACAAGATCGCTGATCACAAAAGGCCGGAAGGTGGTCGCGGCGACCTGCCTGTCGACCGCCCCGAGGGTCGCACGGACGAACTCCGCGCAAAACTGAGCCGTGAATCCGGTGCTGCAGACATCAGCAGGGGAGGCGCGGCAGCAGTTGCAGCCGGTGCAGGGGCGGGGGCTATCGCGAGCGGTGCTCTGGCCAATCGAGGTAGTGGGGGCAAGTCCTTGCCGCAGGTGAATCGCGGTAACGTTGATCGGGACAAGGCTGCTGCCAAGCAGCAGGCCATCGATCGGACTAAACGGCCAGATGCGGCGAAGAAGCCTGTCAAAAAGAAACCGCAAGCAGCTAAGAAACCTCAGGTAAAAAAGGCCACGGCTCAGCAAAAACCCGCTGCGTCCAAAGGTAAGGCTATGAAGAAAAAATCTTCAGGCGGCAAAGCTCACAAGGCGTCCAAACGGGGACATGCTGCCAAAGGCAAGGGGAGGCGGTAACATGCGTAAATCGGTTTTTTCTATTTTAGTGATCGCAGTGGCTACTGGACCGGCGTTTTCCGACGGTGCCCTGTTCGAAACTCCGCAAACCGCACTGGACGCTTTTGTCGAAGCGTTAAGGGCCGATGATCAGAACAAGCTGCTCGAGATTTTCGGACCAGAGGCAGAAGATCTAATCGGAACGGGTGATCCGGTGGAAGATCAGCAAAGAAGGCAGGAAGTGCTTGGCATGTATGCTGAAGGATACCGCTTTCAGCCCGAGGATGATGGGGTTTTTCTTCTGCTTGGCGAAGATAGTTGGCCCTTTCCGATCCCAATTCTGAAAGCTGAGAATGGTTGGAAGTTTGATTTAGAAGCCGGGGTAGAGGAGCTTTCCGCCCGTGAAATCGGACTGAATGAATTGGAAGTAATCGAAACGCTTGAGGCCTATGTTGATCTTCAGGCGGCGTTTCGTCTTGTGGATCACAATGGCGATGGCGTCATGGAATTTGCCCAAACGATCATATCGGATCCCGGCGCACGAAACGGCCTCTTCTGGCCAGAAGAAGACAGTTTTGTCGGTGAAGCCCTTGCCCGCGCCACCGCCTCGGGGTGGAGCGACGGTGCGGATGATTTCGAACCCGAACCTTTCCTCGGTTACTACTTCGCAATTTTGCAGGGGCAGGGACCAAATGCTCCGGGTGGTGCCTATTCCTATTTTGTCGGCGATCGGTTCTTGGCGGGTCACGCCTTGCTTGCGGTGCCTGCGGACTACGGAGAAACGGGTATCCATTCTTTTCTCGTGGGTGAAAACGGCACCGTGTTCGAAGCGGACTTTGGGCCGGATACGCTTGAAATAACAGCTGAGATATCGACCTATGATCCCGGCCCAAATTGGTCACCAGCCGAGTAAATTTAGATTGGCGGCGACGCTTGGTTGCCGGGCTTTGGTTTGACCGCTTTGTTGCCGCGTGCAGGTGTAGATTGAATGCAATTCTCGACTTAAGTGGCAATGGTTCGGGAAGGATCGATTTTGGGAAATCTAATTAATCGATGAAATAATTGCCCTTGATTCAATTCGACCCAATTTGCCCGCTATGGTTTGACCGAATGGCCGCTTTGTCCCGCACTCCAGACCTCCGTACGCCGTGCAGCATTGCTTCTGCAGCGAATGTCTTCTCTGACGGGCCACGCTGCAGCATCGCCAATATCGGGCGAAGGTCTGGATTGGGCTGGTTCAGCCAGGCGACGGGTCATAATGAGCTCGGATCTTGCAAAACATCCGAACTCCGTTGTGAGCCCTTCTTCTCCAACCTCCTGCGATGCAGCGAATATTGGCTTCGATAGATGCGGCATGCATTGAAACAAAGTAGTCGGGGTTCCGTCCAACGTTTGTGCCACGTGAGGAATCCGTGATCGACTTTGAACTTGCGTTGGTCAAACTCAGTTGCTCATACGATAATGCTTTAGTACCAGCGGATAATTCGACGGAAAACTCCAGACTGCTTCGCCTGTGGCGCGAACAAGTCCACGCGCCTGAGGGTCTCGGCCTGTAAGCAGAGTAAGGAACAAGTCACTGCTGGCCCACGGTGAAGACCGGAAATACCAATGACCATTTCCTGCACTGGCCTCTTCAGCCCTGGTCACGTCGATGATGTGCAGGGATTTGATCTCTGACAGTCGGCTCTGGAAGATCGATGCGTTTATTGCTTCGTCAGAAACCTGACCCAGGCGATCCCTTCCGAAAACGAACCGCGACATGGCCAGCGCTGAATCGGTTTGCGACTGATAAAGTGTCACATCTGAAACCGCATCCAGCAGGCCGTCTTCAATCGCCTGTAGAAAGTAGCTGCGATCAAGGTCGCTACTGATCAGAATCAAATGCCCCAGCCGCGGTTTAGGGCTCGACCGAAGTGCAATCTGGTAAGCTGTTTCAAATGCGAGTCTCGAACCTGCGCTGTATCCTATGAGATGAATGCGGCGCGGGCTTGTGTGCTTTGACAGGTATTCGATAAGGGATCGAAGGTTGCGGCGCGTCGACAACGCGGATTCTTGATCACGAAAATACGCGAGCCGATGGGGTGTTGCAGGCCAGTTGTAGCTGATGAATGCGCCCTGATAGCCCAGAAAATGCTGTAACTCTTTGGAAACAAGCGTCGAGTAATCAAAATCGACGTTGTAGCCATGGATGTAGATGAAGATGTCTTTGTTGCGAGAGGATGCAAGTTGATCCTCAATCTTCTCGGCAAAACGACGACCGACCGCCTCCATATCTTGTTGTGACGGAGGGTCTTCAAGATAACGCGTGACACTAAATGGCATGACGCCAATCTCTTGGACGTGAGAGACGCTGAGATTGTAATCCGTTGCTCGTCGGCTCGTCATAGTGATGCGGCGAAGATCTTCCCATGAATCCAGTCGGGGATCGATCTGCACGTTGGTGATACCGGTGCGCAGGAGGTGACCGCGTTCATTATTGTAAAAGGCTTGTGGGTCGCCCGGAACTGCAGGCATTCGATCCGTCGCGTAGAACAGCTGCGAGCGCTGATTGAAATTTTCGGCAGTGATATCAACGAAAGGGTCAAAGGCGGCCTCGGCGTAGACCGTTGGCGAGGGCATCAACTCAACTTCGTCATAGATATTTGCTCCGCAAGCGGCGAGTGCACAGCAAGAACACGCGATTGCCAAATGCAGAGCCGGAGCAATCAGTCGCCTGCTTGTTCCTTTCGTCAAATGTTTGCGCCAGATTGTTCGACCTCGGCTCTTATTGTCGGTCACACGCCTGTGGGCATCACCGCTTACGTCCCGGCGCAACTCAAGGATCCCCGATCTGTTTGTGTTTGGTGTCGCCATCTTTCGCATCATGCCGGTACTCAGAAGCTGTAAGTCACACCCAACACGGGCCCCGATTGTGAAAGCTTGAACCTGTCTTGACCTTCACCTTTGTCGACCATGATGTAGCGATAGCCTGCACGCAGATTCCACTTTGGGGTGATGGCATAACCTACCGTCGCTATGAACTGCGCCGTTTCGCGGTCTGAGCGAAACCCACCATAGTCGGCCAAGGCTACGGCCGACCACCGGTCATTGATCTGATACCGGATACGGGCCGCGATCAGAGGGTCTAACCAATCATCGCTGGTCTTTGCACTTGGCGGCGGGGTGGGCCCACCGACCAGAGTGATTGTACTGCTTGTCGCAAACCAACGAAACCCGCCCCCTAAATCCACTGCCAGGTTTTGGGCCTGATAGGCTGTGTAAGCGGCATACCCACTGAAGAACTGAGTCTGCAGACTGGTTTCAGCGCCGCTGAACACCGGGCCGGGGGTATCACCGTCAAAGGACAGGTCTGTGCGCATGTAATCCGCGATCAACGACCATCGGCCATTTCGCGCCTCAAGTGTACCCATGAATGCCAGATCAAGGTTTTTAACCGCATCACTGAAGCTCAGCTCCGACTCCAGCGAGCCAATGGTTGTCTTGGTGTCTGCGCCGTACATGTAGAAGCTGCCGTAAAAGCCCCAATCGGTATCCTGTGCCACAACTTCTGATCCGCCGAGGAGCGTCGTCGCCGCAACTAGAAAGCTGCCGACGATGCCTCGTTTTTGTATCCACTCCATGGCCTGCTCCCCTTTTCTACCTATCCCGAGTTTGAAGCGCGGCAAAAGTATGTTGCGCCTTATTCCTGTTACGCTTCACAATCGCATTCGACCGGGTCGAGTATCGGAACAGATGCCTCGTGGCGATTCAGTTCGTGGATGCGAAAATCGGAAGGTGTTTGTCCCGTCCATTTCTTGAATGCCCGTGTCATAGCGGTTGCGTCAGAATACCCTAGCTGGTCGGCGATATCGCCCACTGACGTCTCAGACCTGGAAAGCAGGTGTTTAGCACGGTCGCATTTGGCTTCGATGACTATGCGCGACAATGATGTCCCATAAGCCGCAAGTCGGCGATTGAGAACAGCACCACGAGCACCGCATGCCCTGGCAAGCGCCGTAACTGAAAAGTCATTTCGCCCAACCATTGAGTTGGCAACGCTCTGGAGCGAACTCAGTAAGTCTGTTGGTACCGGGTTTTTGTCGTCCTGGCCTGCCGGAATGCCATCAGCGGCGGTTCGGTTAACCAAATCATGCAGAAGCCAGGGGCTTGGGAAGCGGAAGGAATACCCGTCTGGGCCCGCACCTACTGCCCTGATACCATAGAAGTATGACGGGAGCAGATCAGGACGGTTCACCCGAACAAGAACCTTGTTCGCTTCCCAATTCTGACCAGCGGTTTCATGCAGTAACGTGGCCCACCGGCTGATCTGAAACGCATCCATATAGGCTGGAGAGCAGTGCGGCGTGAACCTGCGCTTAGCAGAAAGCACCGCGTAATCTCCAGAGACATCTAGTGTCATCGTGACCGCATTTGTATTGTTGCCTGCATGAACGCAGAACCTGCCGATGAAATCAGCCAGGGAATTGGCGGTCCGAAAGGCCTGCCCAAATGGGGATGAAACGGTCGGATCTGAAGTCTGGCCAACCAGTGCTGGAAAATCTGGTGATGTGTTTTGCGCGACGGCTTCGAACACGGCGTAGATCGTATCGTGTGGAATGAAGCAATTTGGGGCGCTCAACTCTGAAAACGCAAGATCGAACCCTGCAAGGAGGTCTTCTACGGATCGACCGGATTCCCGATAAGCCACCAACAGCGGTAAGAGAACCCGCCCGCGCGCAAGTGGCGGTGTCCTGTGCTGAGCGTTCCCGTCCTGGCCCGTCATCCTACATCCTACACGTACTACAATGAAAATTTTGAGCACTCCAAACATAGTCCGGCGCAGCTCGGCGTCCCTGACCTGTGTCAAAGCCAAACACACTTTTTGAATTGAGAAAGTCAGGCTCCAGCTGGCAAGGTTTGAGAGCACAGAGCCTTACCATCCGCTGATCTCAGTCTAAAAATTGACATCCCAACAAGAATGATTGGTCAGCCGCATGGGCGTAAAACAAGAAGAATATCAGACAGGTTGGTCAATGCGCGTTTGCAACCTGTCATTTTGAACCAGTTTTCCGACACGGTTGTTCCAATCGGTCAGGGTATACATTCGAGTTTTGTGTTTTGTTGAAAAACAACGACCATGGTTCCAATTGTAGAGTTTCTGCAACCCACCAATTGAGGGGCGTGAGAATGCCCGCCTGAGCAGGTGTCGGGACCATCAAGCAATGTATTGCAATAATTGGTTAGTGGAGCGGCAAATGATCAATCACACGCGCAAATGCTGGAAGCTGGCGGCCTTGGCTGCAGCGTTGGGGAGCTCCGCGACGGCTCAGAGCTTTGATACCACAGTTGATGCACTTGCCGAGACATACGAGGTGCCGGTCACAATAAGTAACTTTGTTCGGGCTGCGACTGACAACGAATTGAAAACGTATGACAGGCTGGCCGGAGGCGTAAACCAGTTCTTCCACTTCAATGAACCCACGCCCATCGACAATCAGCCCACTATCCGGATGAACCGGGACACACTCTATAGCGTTGCGGTTATCGACATCAGCAAAGGCGCAACCTTGACACTGCCCGATGTGGGCGACCGGTACATGACAACGATGGTGGTCAATCAGAACCATTTCATCAATGAAGTATTTGATGGTGGTGGTGTGTTTCAGCTCGACATGGACACATTTGACACCCCCTACGTACTTGTTTTCATGAGAATACTGGTGGATGCCGAGAGTCCGGAGGACATCGCGGCAGTCAACACAATTCAGGACGGGTTCACTATCGAAGCTGCCTCGGCAACGCCCTTCGAGATGCCCAATTATGACACCGAAAGCTTCGCGGCCGTGCGTCAGGCCGCGATTGAGTTGGGCAGGTTTGCAACAGACAGCGTTCGGACCTTTGGCACGGCAGAACACGTCGACCCGTTGCGCCATTTCTTGGGCACCGCAGCCGGCTTTGGAGGTCTACCAGAAGAAGAAGCCTTTTATCTCAATATCGAGCCCGGCCTGCCGCTCGGCGAATACTATATCCAGGTGCCGGCGGATGTTCCCGTAAACGCATTCTGGTCCGTGAGCCTGTACAATGCAGACGGATTCTTTGAACTCAATTCCCTCGACGCCTACGTGGTCAACTCGGTTTCGGGCACCCAGAACGACGATGGCAGTGTGACCGTGCATTTCGGCGGTTGCGACGATGGCCGCGTGAACTGCCTTCCAATCATGGACGGCTGGAACTACGCCGTGCGCTTGTATCAGCCCGGTTCCGAGGTCATCGACGGAAGTTGGGTATTCCCGACCGTGCAACCCGTGAACTGAATGACAGGATGCAAAAATGAAGAAGCTTTTTCTGGCAATCGCCCTGACACTCCCGACAGGGGTCTGGGCCGAGGACGTGGTTGATGTGACCGTGGACAATCTCGTGCGCGCGGAAACCGACCATATGTTCCGCACCAACATGAGTAATCTCGGCTTGGTCGTTGGCGAGTTAGGGCATATGCGCGAAGCCACAACACCTGACAATCAGCCGGTGATCCGAATGAACCAGGATACGCTTTACTCTGCGGTTCTGCTCGATTTGACCGAACCCGTCGAAGTTACGCTCCCCGAGGCGGATGGCCGTTACATCTCGATGCATGTCATCAACCAGGATCATTTCATGTACGCCGAGGCAACGCCCGGCACGTACCTGATCACCAAAGAAGACCTTGGTACGCCTTTCGGATTCATTGCCTTCCGCACTTTTGTAGATGTAACTGACCCACAAGACATCGCTGCGGCGCGGGCGGCGCAGGATCAGATTGTTGTCAGTGGCGGTGGAACTGGTCCGTTTGATGCGCCCAACTGGAATACCGAACAACTTGCCGTAGCGCGTCAGGCAATCAGCGATTTGTCCCTGCTGGGCATCGATACGTCGCGTGCCTTTGGTAGAGCCAAAGAGGACGTTGACCCGGTTCAGTTTCTGGTTGGGGCGCTCTCGGGTTGGGGCGGCTTGCCCCCAGAGGCAGCGATTTACCTGTTGGGCGCGGTCGATGCGAACGATGGAGAAACGCCACACGCGGTTATAGTTAAGGATGTCCCGGTTCGGGCGTTCTGGTCGGTGACCGTCTATAATGGCGAGGGTTTCCTGGCTGCTAATGATCTGGGTGTTAACAGCTACAACGGCTATACGGCCCAAGCCGCGGAAGACGGATCAGTCACACTCCATTTTGGTGGGTGCGACGACGGCCGCGTGAACTGCCTTCCGATCACTCCGGGGTGGAACTACGCGGTCCGCCTTTACGAGCCAGAGGATGCAATCCTGAACGGTAGGTGGTCGTTCCCGACGGTGGAACCGATCAACTAGGCCACTCGCCCATCCCGCCCTTCAAAAGGAGTACACGGCTATGCGTCGATCCCATGCACTTGTGGGGCTGTTTTTTGCAGCCAGCGTAGGAACCTCAACCGTTGCAGACGAGGCCGCCGATTTGGCCCAGGAACTGGCCAACCCGCTTGCTGCCATTATCTCGGTCCCGTTTCAGTTGAACTATGATGATAACCTGGGTGTCTCTGATCAGGGGTCGCGCACCACGTTGAACTTTCAGCCGGTCGTGCCCTTTGAACTTAACAATGACCTAAACCTGATCACCCGTACTATCATTCCTTACATCTGGCAGGAGGACGTTGTGCCGGGGACGCGTCAGGAAGGGGTCGGCGATATTCTGTTCTCCGCGTGGTTTTCTCCCACAGGAACAGGGGATCTGACATGGGGCATTGGTCCGGTCGTGCGGCTACCAACCTTTAGCGACGTGTCAAGCGACACATGGGCAGCCGGGATCACCGGCATTGCCCTGCGTCAGACCGGGCCTTGGACCTATGGCGCGCTGGCCAATCATCTGTGGGATCTGGAGAGCCACCCCGAAACCCCCACGAATGTGAGTTTTCTCCAGCCTTTTCTTGCTTATTCCACTGAAGGTGCCTGGACCTATTCACTGCAAAGCGAAAGCACCTATGACTGGGAGGCTGAAGCCTGGGCCGTGCCAGTTAACGCATCGGTGTCACGGCTGGTGCAATGGGGGGCGGTGCCGGTCAATTTACAAGCCGGGGCCGGCTATTGGCTTGAGGCACCCAAAGTGGGTGCGGAGGGCGTTCGTTTTCGCCTCCAAGCCCAAGTCGTCGTGCCCAGAAGGCGCTGACGTTTAGCGCAGGCTCTGATTGTTAAATGCGGAAGTCAGGGAGTCTTGATGGCAGAGCAGATGATAGGCAATGTTGCTAGCGCATGTCGAGCTCGCACCTAATCTTCAGAAGTTGCAATCGCCTCAAGCTAGGTCGCATACATTGGTGCTTTGATAAGGCAATGGTAGTACCTCCATCAGTCCAGGGAGAAAGGATCTAGAAGTCGTAAATTCCGTAAAGCAATCCTTGGCCCGCGCGCTGCGAAAGACTGCTTTCCCGACTGTGTGAATTGACCGTTCCAGCCTCGCTGCGCGTTGCACCAATGGCCGGTTTCATCGCCGCGTCACAGCGCCAGATTTCGAGTGCATGTAGCATTTCTTCCGTTGCGAGCCTGCGCCGCGAAAAATAACAATGACCGGGTTGGGCTCAAAGCCGTCATCTGACAGTTTTGTAAGGTTCAAACGATCAGAAGTGGTGGTCGATGTCTGCTGTGCGGACAAACTTGCCCCTGGTATTCTCCGCCCGAATGACCGCTTTGTACGCTTTGTGATCGCGGCGAAAAACATCTCTGGCGGGAAGTAGGCCTTCGGTGGTGATGTAAAACTGAACGGTTGCTGGATAAGATCAAACCTTCAATCTGACAGAAACAGTAAACTTCTTTCTGTGGAGAAAGCCTCTGATTGATTTGTGTAAATTGCAAGATTATCGAAGTCCTTTTGATCTGTTTGAAACGAACCCACGTTGTTGGCTTCGAGTACTGATTGATGGACCAAACCAAGATTAAGAGGCCAAGAAGGTTTTTCCGTGAGGACCAAAGGCGGCAATTGCCCAGCACCTGCACTCCGAATTTCTCTGGTAGGAAACTGAAAACACCGCATTTTCAGTTCCTGAGTCTCTAGTATCCGGACCTGATACCGAGAGGCTTCCAAACAATAAGGCCAAGCCATCTTTTCGCATGGAAATACCGTTCATCCAACGTTCACATTCTATATATGCGCTTTTCATCTCTGCGAGCCATATTGTCCTACTGAAATTAAATACCGTTGGTTCACAGAAACAACCGACGAGCAGGGGATCGTCTGTGACAAAGACTGGAAGTAGGTCAGCGCAACGCAAGTTGAGAATTTTTCGCTACCTAACCTGCGCCGTTTTATTGGCTTTCACTTTTCTGATTGGCGACAGTCAATTCAATAAAGTAGCGGCGCAGACTGCTAGTTTCAGGTCTGTTGATACGAATTCTGACGGTGTCTTGAGCTTGAATGAGCTGTCCGCCGCCTTTGGAGAAGTTGGTGCGCGGCGGCTTCTTGAAGACATTGATCGCAACCGAGACAATCGCATCACGATCCTTGAGTTACGGTGGGGAACAAAAAACAAGATAGGTAGCACTGGTGACCGCGGCGGTCGTGGAGATCGAACTAAAGGTCAAGATGATCGCGGATCTAATTACGAAGGGGCTAGTGAACGGGATGGAGACGATGACCGTGGCGACGATCGGAACGATGATGACTGACCGAAAACCGTTCGTTTGCGCACTCTAAGTGACTGTCCGCAAGGACAAACCGGAGATCGAACTAGCATCAGATTGCTTTGAGACAGAAACGAGGACCCTGAAAAGTGTTCATTTGCCGTTCATTCGTTTGCATGCCAATCCTTCATTCCACTTTGCAAATGTTCTCACATCACTTTGGCAAAACGATTTCACTGAACAGCCAGTTACGGAGCAATGCATGACACAGTTTCCCCAAACCTCGCATATTGCCTGCGAAATCGCAAAATGGGCGTTTACAACCCGCAGAGTTGACCGGTCCGATGTACATGGACTTTCCGCGCAGTTGGATACTGCAAAGGCAGGGGATCTTATCCTCTGTGAGATCGCCGAGATTGGTCATCACAAGAAAATCCAATTAGCGGAACGTCGCGCCTCTGTCAGTTACCCAGGCGATTACGTTGTTCTATGCTTGGGTGACCGATACGCACCAGACCAATTTCTTGCCAGCGCGGTGATTGATGATGATCTTATCGATCTCGTTGCCGGTGGCGGCGTCGCAGGTCGCGTAGACGCCGCGCATGATTGCATGGATGATCCAACACGGTTAAAGCCAATCGGCCTTTTGACCAATGCCAAGGGTCAGGTGATCAACGTGGCAGATTATGCGTTACCATCGATGCCGACCAACGAGCGCGTAACGGTCATTGGTGTTTTTGGAGCCTCAATGAATTCAGGAAAAACTACAGCCGCATCAAGCCTTGGCCATGGGTTGATGCGCTCTGGATATGCCGTCGCCGGTGTCAAAGCCACCGGAACCGGGGCCTTTGGTGACTTCAACAGTTTCGAAGATGGGGGCGCGCCAGCTCTTGATTTCACTGACGTAGGAATGGCGACCACGTATCGAATGCCATTTGAAGCGATCGAATCCGGATTTGATACACTGGTTGCAACTGCAGCGTCGCGCGGTGCCGAAGTCGTGGTTGTCGAGATCGCTGATGGCGTCTTCCAGCAGGAAACAAGGGCAATCTTACAATCCTCACGCATTCGGGATCGATTGGACGGCATTTTATTCGCTGCGCCGGACGCGCTGAGTGCGTTGGGCGGTGTAACCGTTCTAAATAATGTGGGTCTCAGCCCATTTGCGGTATCCGGAAAGGTCAGTTGTTCCCCGTTGGCTGCTGCTGAAGCTGCAGAAGTAACCAGCCGCCCAATTTTAACACGCGAAGATCTTTGGTCGCCAGCGATTATCGCCCAACATGTTGCACCGTTGATGCGACACGACCGCGAAGATGTGGCCGCATGAACCCCCTCCCAAGACTGGCCACAAGGGACCGCATCATTGATGCGGTCCTCGTGGTATCCTGTGGAATCGTGCAGGCTATTGCGCTTGCTTTCGCAGCGTTTGCTACACGAGATGCTTTTGCGGCACTTCACGCTGGGGATGTACTTGCAACAAATACTGTCTTGCAACTGGGGGTCTCCGGTACCGTCGCAGCAGCATGTCTCTTCTTTTCACGATATCGGGCAGAAGCGCTTGGCCAGAGTTACACTATTTCACTGCGCCGGACGCTTTACCGACAGATTGCGCGACTTCCAAAGTCCCGACATGAAAAACGCCGAGTTGGAGCGTTGTCCCTAAGGTTTGTCGGTGACTTATCTGCAGCGCGACTTTGGTTTGGTCGCGGATTACCGGATGCATGGTCTGCAATGATTGTGATCCCTGGCGCGGTATCCATTCTCTATTTTCTCGACCCTATGCTTGCGATGAATGGTATCGCCTCGCTGAGTGTTGCACTGGTCGCAATGGGGTTGCTGGCCTGGCATCTCGTTCGGCGCCATCAAAAACTTCGTCGAAATCGAGCCAACATTGCTATTTCCATGATTGAACGCATTTCTATCGCACCTGAATTAGACCAGATGGGTCGAACCGACCGTGAACTGCGCAAGCTTGACAAACAGGGCGCATGTTTGCGCAGTGATGCGCTGGCACGTCGCGGTAGAACAACCAGCTTGCAGGCGGTCTTGCAGCTGGGTGTGGCGTTAACCGCTCTGCTGATGCTTTGGCAGGCCAGTCGGTACGCCATTGCTCCGTCGACAGTTGCAGCTTGCCTGTCGGTATTGGCGTTGATTGCCCTTCCGTTACAAAATCTGGCTGAGGCGTGGGACCAATATTGCGCGTGGAGGGTCGCCCGTGAAAAAGCCGAGAAGCTGCTTTCGGAACCAGAAGTGACCAGATCTGCAATAAACCTAAACGATCCGATTACCATCAAGGTGGCCGGAGAGCTTGATCAGGAGCCCATCTCATTTGTGGCTCCGCCGGGATCAGTTTCCAAATTAACAGATATACATGCAAACAGCCTCGCGCGTATCATCGCCGGGCTAGACGCAAACGATGGCATTGATGTCAGTTATGGTGGGGGAGTTAGTATCCCGAAGATCGCCTTTATCGGAGACAACCATGTTGGACTTCAGGGAAGTTTGCGACGATCCGCAACGCTGAGCTGTCGGAGACGACCGAGCGATCTGAGGATAGCAACGGTTATGCGGATTTTTGGGCTGTCCGATCTCCTCGCGGCGCCCCGCGGCCTAGATCAACGGTTGGCGGAGAACGGTAAAGGTCTTTTGCCACTCCAGACTCTGCAATTGGATCTCGTGCGCGCTGTTCTCGGCAAAGCTGATGTCGTCATCATCGCGTCAGTCAGGTGGATGTCATGCTGGCATCACAGGGTCGAATTGCTCGAAACTCTGCAGGAGTTTTCTTCGGCCACCATCATTTTGGCCGAACACGCCATCCCGCTTAGTTTAGAACAGAATTCAAGGGTTATTTGATATGCGTTCATCTACTCTATTTGGGATTTATGCCGCTGTACTGATCGGTTTTTTGGGTGGGTTAGCGGGCCTGACCCTATACAGTCTCGAAAAAACCCGATGGTGGGATGCCCGAATTTCCCTGGCCCATGAGTCATATGGCCTGCATCTGAGGCTTGAGGCGGACCTATACCGTCTGTTCAAGCAACACGGTGACGCACTTCTTATCGGCGATCGGGATGATGGGATCAGCGAGACAGAGCTGCAGGAGAAAATCGCCCAGACTTTGGATGCAATCCGAAAGACCATTGCCCGGGAAATTCAGATGGTCGGCGAAGAGGAGTTCGAAGAACTGGAGCTTCTCGATGAGATTGAAGACGATATAGAAGCTGTCAATGCAGCCATCGCGAACCTTTCAGAGGCTGGTAGCCCGATTGAGACATTTGTGCGGATCGAGCGCCTGGCCGCCCTGCTGGACGGGGACATTGATGACGAACTGGATCAAAAAATTCAGGCCGCGCTTGATGAGGAAGTGGAAGAGGTTGAAGAAGTTTTGGCCGAAGCAGCAACCTTTCGAGAATGGAATGAACGATTGGTTTACGTGATCGTTCTTGCGGCCATAGGTGTGTTGCTGGTGGCCCTTGTATCGTTCAACCGCCAAATCAGAAAACCACTTACGTTGCTTGCAGACGGCGTTGGGCGCCTGCGAAGAGCCGATTATTCGAAGCCCGTAGATCTTGGTGGTAGCCGTGAATTCAGGGAATTAGGCACTGTTCTGAATAGCATGGCGGAAGGCTTGGCTGCCCGAGAAGCAAGTCGCGCCGAGCAAAAGAGGCAACTTGAAGAAACGGTTGCTGCCAGAACGTTCGAGCTTCAACAACTCATCGACAAACTTGAAATGGGGGAAGAGAACCGCAAACGATTGATGGCCGATATTAGTCACGAGTTGCGAACGCCACTGGCAATTATCCTTGGAGAGGCCGACGTTACTTTAAGGACATCAGACACATTGTCAGAGGATACTTCCGACTCACTCGCCCGTATTCGGGATTCCGCAAAGCACACCAATCAAATCGTTGATGACATGCTAACCGTCGCTCGGTTCGAGGCGGGTCAACTTAGGCTGGATCGCAAGAAAACGGATCTACGAAAAGTGGTACGAGATGCCGTGGCGATGTTCCCTGATCCGGTGCAGGTCGAAAGCCCAGAATGTATGGTGAAGGCTTCGGTCGATGAGGTTCGGCTTCGCCAGTCAATACTCGCGTTGTTGCAAAATGCACGACGATATGGAGGCCCAACAATCAGCGCAATACTGGAAGAAGGGCTCGCGTCTTGCTCGATTACAATCGAAGACGACGGTCCCGGCCTGAGCGCAGCGGAAAAATCCCAGGCATTCGACCGGTTCTTTCGGGGCTCAAACGCCTCGGGGCAGGGGATCGAGGGAAGCGGTCTGGGGCTTCCAGTCGTTAAATCGATTGTCGAAGCCCATGGTGGGACCGTTGATCTTCAAGATCGCCAGGAGGGCGGGTTGAAAATCATTATAACGCTGCCCAAAGAACCCCTAATGAAAATTGTACAAACCGATGTTCGACGAGAAACGGGCTAATGCCTGTCTGTTTCAGAAGCAAATTGCAAAACCATAAAACCTCACGCAGCTTTGCCATACATGGTTTCAGACAGAGAGAAAACTGAGGCACACTATGAATATTCTACTTGTCGAGGACGAAACACGCGTAGCTGACTTCATACGCCGCGGATTGTCTGCTGAAGGTTGGTCCATAGATCATGCACCAAGCGGGGAAGATGCTTTGGAGCACGTAGCATCCGGCAATTATGATATTATCTTGTTGGATCTGATGTTGCCGGGAATTCAGGGACAAGATGTTTGTCGCAAGCTACGTGCCCGAAAGTCAAAGATCCCTATCCTGATGTTGACCGCCTTGGATAGCCCTGAGGAACGGGTAGAAGGATTGAAGATTGGTGCAGACGACTATCTTCCTAAACCCTTTGATTTCGACGAACTCATCGCTCGGATAGAAGCGTTGCACCGCCGCGCCAACAGCTATGCAAATAATCTCAGCAACACGGTGATTACATGCGGAGCACTTACATTTGACAAGCAATCCCTTCAGGTCGCTGTCGAAGGTCAAGAAATCCAGCTGTCGAAGAAAGAGCGCGACCTTCTCCTTTTGTTTTTGACCAATGTTGGGCGCGTATTATCAAGAGAGCGGATTCTGAATTCAGTTTGGGGAATGAATGAAGATCCATTGACCAATGTTGTAGATGTCTATGTCGGGCGCCTCAGACGCAAGATCGGTGCAGATGGTCAGAGGATCGTGACCCTCAGAAACGTCGGTTACCGCATGAGCTGAATACTTCGTTTGTGGATCAGTCGAAGATGTACCTCCATTAAAGAGGCCTAGATATTGCGCAAGGTTGAATAGCTTTGCTCCGGCTCTTGAGCGATCTGAGGATTTGAGAAGAAAACACTCAAGAAACTTTCTTGCCCACTTTGTGTAAGAGAATTCAGCATGCCGACCAATGCCAACAAGACGCTTTACATCTGTGTGAGCCAAGTTCTCAATTAAAGCCGCTATGCAATTTCGGATTTAATTGAAACAGTCAACCCAGGTGAGTTGTTTGTCGCCGCTAAGAGCGCCGAATGATGATCTGCTATAGCCTTCACCAGCGCCAAACCCAATCCATTCCCAACACTGGTTCGTTCACTTTCTAGCTTATAGAAAGGAACAAATAGCTTGCCCAGTGTGTTTTCGGGAACACCAGGGCCATCGTCAATAACCGAGAGCGTAATGGTGCTTTCTTCTTGTTCAACAGTCAGGAGAATCCTGGAATGATCCGGACAATGATCAATTGAGTTCTGCAGAAGGTTTGCACAGAGCTGTTTCAACATACCTTCATCACCTTCGATTAGTGTACGCCCTGATTGGTTATCCACAAAAATAAGACTTTGGTCCTTAACCTCCGCAAGTGGAATAATGTTTTCAACTGTTTCTCTACCCAATCCATTTAAATCCAGATAGCTGAACGCTTTGGGGCCGCCTCCTTCTTCAATACGGTCGATCCTCAAAACTGTTTCGAAGGTCCATTTGAGACGATCAAGTTCAGATTGAATTTGGTCAATCGGTTCTAAGGATCGACCTTCCGATTGTAGAGAATCCTTCGCTTTCTGAAGTGTTATATAAGCATGAGTGAGCGGGCTTTTCAGATCATGCGCAATTGCTGCAGCGGCTGACCGGGTCGTTGACATCAAAGCCGTCAGTTTGTCGAGATGAGACCCAGATTGGCGGCCTTCTTGTCCAACGCGACATACACAAAAATGTTTGGGTTTTTGTCCAGTGGGCGAACCAGATGAAACTGTTTGCCAAGTGTAATCAGAATGTCTTCGATGGTATCGTTGAGTTTCAAAGCTTCGATTGCCTGCAGCTTAGCGCGGACAACTTCAACATTCGCGGCGCCTGCGGTATCAAGATCAAACTTGGAACCGCCCTCTGTGCCTAAAACAAGACCGGTATCGCTGTCGACGAGGCACGCCCCCAGAAGACCTTTGATTTCACTTAGTTTAGAAATGTCCAATGACATGTTTGGCTCCTTTTTGGCCTTGGAATAGTTGGTCTGACCTGCACCAAATGCACGATTGTCCGGACGGGCTTTGTTGTTTGCGGGCGGAATGGTGATGACGTGTCTTTGAATCAGGCCAAATCTTTCGTTAAATCTGGCCAGCACAGAGGTGGCGTCACCTTTGGATTTCGACATTTTCTATCCAATTCTCGCTGTGATTGTGGAGGTACAATGTCGACCTGTATGTCTGTCACTTCGAACTGCTTGGGCATGAAGAAACAGCTGATCAATTAGTCTGTCATCCAAACCAGGGAGGGCGTTGGTCCTCCGATGGGTGTGACACTTGGGATCAGATGTCACTTTCAGAACTGATGTACTTAGGTTGCGAGAGAGATTGTGGCCTCTGTGCAAAAAAACCAGTGCTGCAATGCAGGCAAAGACTAAGTATTGGGCAGTGTTGGTTGAAAAAGCCAAAACACTTTCGGGGCCCAGAAAGAATGCCGGCCACAGATGCCCAATTTCAAAAAGAACGCCAGCCAAAACGGGTAAAACAGAACTCAGCACAAGACCCTCGCCTCGTTACTAATCAACTAAGCTGTCCGTAGAATACCGGGAGTTTTAACTGACCTTTCAGACATCTTAAAAAATTGTAAGGATTTGTTTTTCGTTGGTGTGAAGTGAAGTCTAAGGCGCAAATGACTCGTTAACTGGCCCTGCGAGCATTCGGACGCCGACGTGGTTCAGAACGAGATGAACAACAGTTCCTAATTGGCAACTGTGTGCACATTACCGACCTTCGTGCAGAGCGCAGCATCTGTTTCTTGGGTCTCGTTGCAGGCCGCGGCCTTCGTTTTGCGGTCATTCGCATCAGTGTCATCCACTCAAGCCGATCTTGCGGGTGCTGCTTCGGATGGTTATGATAAGAATGCTTCTAGGGAAAGCCTCCAGGTCCGCGGAAAGCTGTCATCGGCATCTCTATCAACAATACGACAGCCTTATTTCGGTATGTCTCATGCTCGGATTCAGCGGACCATCGAGCCAAAAGTGAGGACACCGATGACAAAATCCCTGGACCAATTGCGCCGCGATGCCAAAGCACTTCGCAAAGACTATGAAGCAGGCGAATTACGCGCCCGTCAACGCATCGCAAACTATCCACCTCGACCGGAGGCAACAGCACTCAGGCACTCGGACTATTTGCACGTAATTGCGTGCGAGAACAGTTTTCCGACCTGGCCTGCCTTAAAGTTCGCAGCCGAACTACTAGGCATGGACAGAGCCGCCAAACGGCAGCGCCTGAAACTGGCTCTCGCTCAGGGTCATTTTACGGCTGTTGATCAACTTCTGGCTGACGCGCCCGATCTGGCTGACGGAGATTTCGGGCTGTGTCTGGCCCTTTATCGCAAGTCGGATGTGTTGGAATTTCTCAACCAAACGCCGAAACTGGCGACCGAGCTTATTGGCGATCTGGCGCCGCCTTTGACGATCCTCGCCCGGTCCAAGTGGATTCATCGCGCATCCGGGCTGGCCAATGACATGCTTGATATCGCAAATGCCCTTTTGGAATCCGGTGCTGATGTTGATCTTGGTGCGCCGGTCTACCATGGCAACGACTACAAGCTATCACCGCTCTACTTCGCCATAGGCCATTCGGACAATATGGTTCTTGGGCAATGGCTGCTGGAGAACGGCGCAAATCCGAACGACGGCGAGAGCCTTTATCACTCAACCGAGCTGGGTCATCATAAGGGATTGCAACTGCTTCTGGATCATGGCGCCGACCCGAAGGGGACAAACGCATTGCTGCGCGCGATGGACTTCCATGACACAACGGCGGTTCAGATGCTTCTCGACCACGGGGCTAAAGTAGATGAATTTGACGGGACGCATGTTGGCGGCGAGGCACCGTGGGTCGTCCCTGCGCTACACCAGGCGGCGCGAAGGATGGCCACGCCAGATATGGTCGAGCTTCTTCTTGAAAATGGAGCCGATCTGAATCGGCCCTTTGAAAACACTACGCCCTATGCTTATGCGCGGGTATTTGGAAATGTCAGTTTGGCGAGGATGCTCGAAGAGCGCGGCGCAGATACGACCTTGAGTGAAATCGAAACTACATTGAGTGCCGTTGCCGATGGCGTTCAGCCGCCATGCAACCTTGACCCAGACAAGATACCTGACGCTTACCGCAATATCATTCGAATGATATTGCACATCCCGGGAAAACTGGATCACGTTCGACGACTGGTCGCCGTAGGAGTTGAATATGACCGTCCAGATACCGAAGGATTGACACCGGTGCAGGTTGCCGGATGGGAGGGCTTGCCAGACGTCATGGAGTACCTTCTGTCGTTAAAGCCAGACCTGACACATGTGAACGGCTATGGAGGAACACTTCTGTTCACAGTTATTCATGGGTCGGAGAACTGCCCGCAGCGATTAGACCGCGACTATACTCGGTGCCTGAGTCTAGCATTGCGGGAAGGCGTCGCTCTTCCGCGCCGTGCCATAGAACTGGCAAGCCAAGATGCCGTATCCGAGTTTTTGTCAGATTGGGCGGAGCTATATCCCGAGCAAGTTGTCGACGGTGGTGTCGCCTAAACTGGTTTATGCGATCATGACAGAAGGCGAAGGCGGAAGGCCGGATTCACCATACCATTCCGCCTCCGCACGGTTATGAATTCGAAAAGAAATCCGTAACAGCGTCGATGATCATCTCATGCTTGGCAGCACGAACTGTGCCACCATCTGAGCAGATGATTTCGTCTCCTGGTTCTTCTCTTGCGAGCAGTTCGTAGCCACCGGGCTTGCAGCGACCCAGGAAGTCAAAATGCGATAGCGTCTCGGGCTCGATATAGTGTGCATTCTGCGTGGGTAACGCGGCAATCAGGGCACGGGATTCAATGTCGAGGGTCAGACCAGAATTCATGATCGGTGCCCCAAAGACCAACATCGGTCGGTCAATTTTCCGAAGGCTCGCTTCGGAAAAGCTCTGTGTTCCGCCAAGATCAAAAACTGCAAATGCCTTGATCCGAGCATCAGACAGGTCAGCTTCCATCTGAGCGCGATCTTCAGGTGTTTGCGCGATTTTCCAACCCGAAAGGATGCCACAAGCCAGTTCGTCTGGCTGAGTGTCGCAAAACCGATTTAACCCAGCCGCGTCGTACCGCGCGCCGGCAAGGGCAACAGCCGTAAAGCCACCCAGTGAGTGTCCCGCCATATAGATTCTGTCTGTATCGACATACCTCGCAAAATCAGACGAACCGGTTGCATGGTCAATGACACGGGAAATGTCCTTTGGCCGCTCCCACAGTTGCCGCGTTAAATCGGGATCGCGAGACCAGGTTGACGTACCAGGATGGCTGATGGCGGCCACGATGTATCCGCGCCGTGCCAGCCCACCGGCAAGCCATGCCTGATTATAAGCGTTGCCAAACATACCATGAGATAAGACGACAAGTGGGAACCGGCTGGTCACTGGCACAGCATCTTTCACAACCTTCGTC
Source organism: Ruegeria sp. CDSC079 (assembly GCF_059610505.1). Taxonomy (NCBI): domain Bacteria; kingdom Pseudomonadati; phylum Pseudomonadota; class Alphaproteobacteria; order Rhodobacterales; family Roseobacteraceae; genus Ruegeria; species Ruegeria sp. CDSC079. The sequence goes on along the minus strand of NZ_JBXWNT010000007.1, from coordinate 86,951 downwards.
CCCGCCCACACTTCACTTTCGAAGTCGTAAGTTTCTGGCCCAGTTGCATCTGTTGGATACCAAATAAATCCGGACAGATCGCGTTCTCCCTCAACGTCGGCGACATTGAGTTCTGTCATTGCTGGCCGATAGGGCTGGGCAAATGCCGCGGCCGCGCACATAGCTAAGAACCCAGCAAGAAGGTAAGAAGAGTGTCTCATCAAAAGCTCCGATCATCGTTCAAGATAAGTCAAAACTGAGCCGTGGGTTTATTTGAAACAATGCTTTGCACTGCCTATACCTGTCCTTGATCCTGATCGAGGACAGGTCGCGATAGAAAGAGGACAAATGGACAGCCCCGGGTTGATCAGTTTCCCCTTGCCGCTGGCGACAGCGTTTCTTTGCGGTGTGCTTACCATGCTGGCTTGGCGGCTGGATCTGGGCTTTCGTCTTGCCAACATGTTGTTCTCAGCCTTCTTTGGGTTGGGCGCATTCTCATCCCTGTTGGTCGGCCTGCGATTTGGCTATGGAGTCGAGGAGTTGATCCCGCTGCAACGCAGTTTGCCCTTGTTCTTCGGACCGCTCCTGTATCTGAGCTTTGCATCGATGGCTGTCGAAAGGCACGACGTCGCCAAGATCGTCATGATGCACCTAGTTGCGCCTTTCATTTTGATTGGGTTGTATCTGCTCTTGGCCAGCGACTTGAGAAGTATGGATTGGGTAATCAGTGCCAGCTATTCGTATTATTGCGTCGCTCTCTTCTTACTTTGGCGGAAGGGGCCTGACGCACTGAGTCAAGCACGGGTCGATGTCACCCAGGCGCTTTCCAACTGGCTTTTACGCGGCATTGGATTTCTCGTCTTTGTACTGGTTTTGGATAGCGCGATCGCAATCGACTTTGCATTCAACAAGGGCGCCAATGCCTCAATGCTGATTTCTTACGGAACTGTTCCGTTGATCTTTCTTCTTCTTGCGACGTCAATCACGCTCCCAGTGATGTTTTCCAAAGCCAACGCTGTGTCATACGCAGCGCCAGTATCCAATACTGAAGATGCGAAAGTCCTAGAACGACTGCAGGCATTGATGGATGAACAACAGCTTTTTTTGGACCCCAACATAACCGTCCAACGACTTGCCAAGCGCTTAAGCCTTCCGGCCCGCACTGTGTCGTCTGCTGTCAACAGAACTCAAGGAACCAACATGTCGCAATACGTGAACGAGTTCCGTTTGGCTCATGCGGCCCGGTTGCTTGCAGAAACTAATGAAAGCGTTGCCAACATCGCTTCTCAATCAGGGTTTTTGGCACGCTCCAACTTCTATCGTGCATTCCAACGGGTCTACGGACAAACGCCTATCGAGTACCGCGCACTTCGAAATTCAAAAGAGAAACCACAATTCGACGACCATAATCCGCAAAATTCCAAGCATTCACACTCGGCGTAAATACTTGGTCACAAATCGAATGACAGTAGTCTCGGCTCGAAGCCGCGTCCGTGGCGCAGCCTTCATGCTGCGTTAGCAAAGTCACAATCTCAGTGAATGAATGTGCCGACAACAGGCTAGGACTTCGCGCCAATCGCGAATGGAACCGCATAGCTTGCTCATTGCAAGGCTGGTAAGCATTCCGCTGCTCAGAACACCGACTTGTTCAGAGAGCTTTGGCTCACTTTCTCCATATACGGTGAAATGAAACATACCGGTTTCGTTATCTTCGTCTGTGACGAACGCCCAGACAGATGTGTCGCAAACATTTCGAAAGACTAGAACCAGTTTATGCTTTTTCACAACCCACCTATTCAATGTGGCGTGGTCAACTCGCACACTGCGTTCAGCCATGATCTCTCTTTTACTTGCCCACGTAGTGCAAGTCCGCCAGCCACAAAGAAGTGCCTCTCCTGACCGTGAACTTGAAGTCAGTCTGGCCGTCATTCAAACCTGCTCGCAGAAGATCAGCAATCGTATCTTGCCCATCGATATTTTCATCTGTCGGAAAATATGCTGTCAGCTGGTCGTTCGGTTTCAGAGTTGTGCCTGGGCCTACATCTTCTGGGACATGAGCCACGCTCGTAACCCATTTTCCATTCTCTGCATATTGAGTTTGAAAAACGACGCCATTCGACAAGGTCGTGTCTTGTACGACACCAAGTGTAACGTCCCGCACTTCGACACCGTCTCTTGGGTTAGAAAGCCCGATGGTCACATCCATGGTTCCCTCTTGCGAAGGAGTAGCCCCAGATTGAAGTAGAACGGCAGCGATGGAGTTCAGATCATTGATTTCAATCCCATTGACAGAGTCAATACGCAGCCCCGCGTGAACCCAAACCGGGGCCTCGCTAGCGACGTATTCCACAGTATCGGGACTATCCGCCGACGCTACAAAAGGCAAAAGAACCTTCCATTCAGACTTCACTGAAGTCGGCCCTAAATCCTGAACGATTTGAGTGGTAGTATCAGCTTCGACATTCGCCTGATCTGTGTCGCCAGTGCTCACTTTAGCAGCAACTTCATCGTTAGCCTGCGCGCGCGATTCTGCCTCTGCCATCGCCATTGCGACTGCTTCGATCTCAGCCTGTGCTCGGGCTTGCGCTTCTGCTGCGGCTTTGGCTGCCGCTTCGACTTCGGCCTGCGCGCGCGCTTCTGCCTCTGCAGCGGCTTTGGCGGCCGCTTCAACCTCGGCTTGCGCGCGTGCTTCTGCCTCGACAGCGGCTTTGGCACGTGCTTCGGCTTCGGCTTGGGCAGCTGCCTGGGCAGCCGCTTCGGCCTCAGCCTGTGCACGAGCTTCCGATTCAGTTTCCGCTTTGGCGCGGGCTTCGGCTTCGGCCTGAGCCGCTGCCTGAGCTGCGGCTTCGGCCTCAGCACGCGCTATGGTCTCTGCCTGCGCGCGGGCTTCGGCTTGGGCCAGTCGTGCCTCGGCTTCTGCGACCCGTGCGGTGGCATCTGCGATTGCTTCTGCCGTCGCCGCTGCTTCGATCTCAGCTTGGGCGCGGGCTTCAGCTTCGGCAGCCAAAACGTCCTCTTGCGTTGCTTGTGGCTCGGAGGATGGTGAAAATGCTCCGATGGCCAGCACGCCGACTACGGCACCTACAACTCCAAATGCCAGCAGCCCGCCGGTTATTGCGACACGGTTGATTCCGCCGGATGAAGAGACCGCAACTCTAACATCCTGTTCCACGGCGGTCGGTTCGGTCAAGTGATCTATCGCCTCGAGCCACTCATCAGCGGTTTGAAAGCGATCCTTTGGCATCGCCGACAGAGCCTTGTCGAGCGCTTCGAGAAAGACGTCATCATACTTATCAAAGCGCCCCTGCAAAGGTTTGCAGGGATCGGGCTTTTGCTCGGCAATTGCAGAGACCCGAGTCTGGCTGTCTGGCGCGCGCTCTCCGGTGATCACATGATAGAATGTTGCCGCCAAGGAATAGAGGTCGCTAAACGGTCCTTGCACGCCGTCAGTGACATAAAATTCTTGTGGGGAATAGCCATCTTTGACTGCGCGTAAGGCAGACAAAACACGGTTTGTTTTCCTATTTTGCTCACGCGCAGCACCAAAATCAATCAATACAGGTATCTTGTTGGGTCCGACCAGAATGTTGTCAGGCGAAATGTCCCGATGCAACATCCCTTGCTTGTGCATAAATGCGACTGCATCCAGAATCTGCCGCAGGATCGACATGACATCGGCTTCGTCCAGCTGGGTTTCAGCGTCGTCGATTGCGTCCAAAAGATCCGGGCCTTCAACGAAGTCCAGTGCCATATAGGCGGTGTCATTGTCCTCAAAGACTTGGTGCACGCCAACGATATTGGGGTGATCCATAGTTGCCAAGCGCTGCGCTTCGTTGATGAAGTGCCGCACAATCTGGCGAAGATCTTCTTTGTGTTTTTGCACACGAGCCTTCACCAGCAGATTCTGTCGGCGCGCGAACATGGCTGGAAAACACTCTTTGATGACCACCTTGCGGTTGAGACTGTCATTGGCCAGATAGGTAATGCCGAAGCCGCCGCTGTTCAGGTAGTGGTCAATTTTGTACTGACCATGCAACAACCGGGCGCCTGCAGGGAGGTCGTCTGCGGAAGAGGCTCCGATCATCTGACCCGTATCTTCATCACCAGTCGTTACTAGTTTCATTACGTTGCCCATGCCTCGTCCCGTCCGTTATCGTCCCTTGCACATCAGGAATTATTCAATTTCCAATCACAAAACGTTTCTCAGTTATACACACTCTTTACGCGAGTCCGTTTGTTTCGTGATTTCCAGTATGCACACTGTTCGATCCAAGTTGGTCAGCGTAGGAAGTCAGTACATACAAACGTTTTACTTTTGCTTTACCGGAACCGGAACCATTGAACGGTTAAGCTATTTTGCAAAGGTTCACGACGCCTTCAAACATGTGATAATCTCAATCAAACCTTGTTTTAGCTATATGTTAGATCTTGGCTTTCAGATTAGCGGCAATGCAAGACGATCGAATGCCACGAGAGTAGTGGCGGCGCATGTTGTTTACCAACTGCGCGAAGATTTCGACCGCACGATTAGAATTCATGAATGTAGCCTGGTCAATTGACCCCTCAACTGGGGTGCGGATGGACATCAGCGTCTTGTAGCCACCTATGATTTCCAGAGCCTGAACCACGCAATCGTAGTCTACTGTTTCACCTTCGCATGAGTCGCAGTAGCGTTTTACTATGTCCAAGTATTTATCGGTTTCACTGATGCGGGAAATGCTTTCGTTCAAGCGAACCAAATCGACACTTTCAGGTAAGTCCGATCCCCGGCCCAGCATCACTGTCGTGAACTGGTTGGCTTCGTCGGAAAAATGCTGATTGAGGTTCAACAGCCGTGCCAGTCGTTTGAGACCCAACAACCCCGAAACACGTTTGGGATTGGATTCTTCCACAAAGGCCCGCATCGTGATCGCCTTGTTTTCCCGCGCCATATAAGCTTCGATCCACTTGAGAAAACCGGCTTCGGACAGGCCGTAGTTTTCTGAAGGCATGGAATTGATCAGATCAAAACGGCCGTTATTCAGTGTATTCCACAGTACATACTCGGCGCCTTCAATCTCACCATGAGTTTGCAGTGCTATCGCATTGCTGATTGGCTGACGACCAACCCGATATCCAAAGATAGCCTCGCCGTGTTTTTGTAGGGCAGGATTGCTCAGAGCAAGCAACCAGTTTACGGTCCCCTTATCGGGATCCGGTGCACGAAGAAGCTGGTCTCGTGCCTGATGATTGATCAAGTAATCGGAAAATCCTCCAGGTACAGTATCGCGATCGATCTGACCAAGGATCATTTGCGCCGACGTGTTCCCCTGACTGGCCGCTTCCGACAAACCTTGCAGGCCTTCGGCCTCGCTACCATTGAGCCAGGTGTCTACTGCGGTTTTGTATGGGTCTTCCTGCGCGACAGCCGCCCCTGACAATTGCAGTAGGAAAACATTGGCCAATACTGCGAGCATTCTCATACGACGTTACTCCATTGAATTATCGTCTTGGTCACTGACCGTTGTATTCCCGTTCCGAAGCTGAGTTGGCGCTTCGCTACTGGGATGTGGTGACGACGTCTCGCAACCAGACTTCCACTCGGCGGTTGATACGGCGACCATTCTCAGTGTCGTTGCAACTTAGCGGCGAGATCTCACCATAACCCAGAGTTCGGATGGTTAACCCGTCCAGGCTGTTGGTAGGCGCTGCTTGTAGCAACGCATTGCTAACTTGTTTGGCACGCTGCTGACTGAGTGACCGGTTGGATCCGCCAGCACCGACAGAGTCTGTGTATCCGATCAAAAGAAGTTCTTTGTTTGTGGTTTCTTCCTTGGCAAGCAATGAAGCAAGGCGCCTTATGTCGTCCTGTGCCCGCGTATCCAGGCGAGAGGATCCGAATGCAAACCGAAAGGTTATAGAACTACGGTCGGCACCGGACAGCTCAGCCGACATTTCCTGCAACTGTTTCAGAGTAACCTCTGCATCGGTTGGCATAACTGCGCCAAGATAGCGTAGTCCCTGCTCATTGGGGCCTTGCAGGGATTCCCCAAGTGACACAAAGCCCGAAGCATCAATTGTCTCTTGCGCCTTTTCGCTTTCGAGGAATTGCATGAAGCGGCTCAACTGTGCTGGCGCAGTTTTGCCGGTATATGCATACAAGCGTCGGCTAAGCGGGTATTCTTCTGTCTTGATGGTGAAAGGTGTCGCTGGAACCTGAATTCCACAAACACCGCGAATTGCAAGAACCTTGGCCTCATCAGCACTTGCGAGGCTGGTAATTCCGATACCAAGCGGATCAGAAGCAACTGCTGCAGCCAATTCCGTGTCTGTTTCGAAAAAGCTTGTATCGCTCGCGTATGTTGCGCCCACGGGGTTCATGATCAGGTCATTGAAAACCAACGCAGTTCCGCTTTCAGGCACTCGCATGTAAAGCTGGATCGGGGCATCGGGCCCACCAATCTGGCTCCAGTTGGAAATGGCTCCGGAAAATATTCGCGCTAGATCCTGTTCGGCGACTGCCCGCAGTTGGTTACTTTGCGATGTAATAACAACTAGACCGTCCAGCGCAAAAATTTTCTCGTTTTCACTCGTGGTGATATCCCCGAGTCCAGCCTGCGATGCGCTTGCCAGCTCGTCGGGTTGAGCCGGGCGTGTGGTCACTGCCAGTGCTGAGTTTCCATCGACCAGTTGTTTGATCCCGTCTGCGGAGTCACCACCCATCAAGGAGACTTCGGCCAAAAACTCGCCTAGTTCGTTGCGGAGCAGTAGCTTATCAACACCTTCTTCCTCAGAGCGCAAAGCAGTGCCGCCAATCTCCTCACCGAATTGCGTCGTAAGGTCAGCGAATAAGACATCGACCAGGCGAGAAGAACCAGAAATGCCATATTCGACCGGACCTTCGTTCCGACTGGGGCAGGCTTCGCCAATGCATTCAACTTTGAAAGCGTCAACCGTGATTGTACCAACCACCGTTCGGAGTTCGTAATTGGCGCCATCAAAATCTATTAGCTCTCCGGTCAGAGTCATTCCGCCGTCTAAACTGTTCAATTGAACAGTTTCAGCGTTTGCCATGGTCGCGACGGACAACATCAACGCACCAGAGGTAGTTTTCAGGACCCGATTTAACATTTTCCTAACCTCAAACTTCTGATTATTGATTCTCGTTTTACTCAAGGTTGTTTCGCAAAAGCTGATACAACCTTCATAATTTCTTAATGACGTAGCGGTACCCGGGAAGTTTAGTCAAGGCTGCAGCGGGGATACATAAAATTGCCTTGCTTCCCCCCACTTATGGACACGTTTGAGGCAGATTCTGACCACAGTTGGCGCTCTTTCTTAGCTTGTATCCGAAGCTGACGCGATTCAACGTCGAATTGAGTCGTGATTTTAGGGCCTCAGGTTTCCCTTGAGATTTCTCAGAACGAACCTCATACCTTTCTTGCTAGGCATTCGCAGCCTTTGACCCAGGTGATTCTTAACTATTTCGAGCACTCGAACGGTTCTGTTACAAAGTTCTGAACCTGCCGAGCGGTTTCAGCAATCGCTCGTGAGTTAGGCCGCGAGCTCAGGGAACGGCCGAAACGGACAGAATCCGGGTGTGAATTGCCCCTTGCGGATTATGTGAGGGACTTCGATATCGTCCAAAGTTGCCGCTGCTGAAGCGAAGGGGTTGTGTCGCAAACTTTAAATGACGCGTACGGCACATGTGTGGGTTCAAGCCATTTAGATCAGCTTCAGCCACACTCGATGGCATTGAGGTAGTCAACATGATCCGGAAGAAACAATTCTCTAGTAATACAACCTCTGGCTTTCGGATGTTTGCTGAGATCGCAGGATAACTGGGTCTAGCATAACGCTGGTTCTAGTCTTCGAAAAGTTGGCGACGCAACCTTTGGGCCAGTCGCAAACGCGCAGCACTCCAGTTGAAGGGTAGATGCCCATCATCGAGCATAAGCTGCAACAACGCTTCGATATTGAAGTATATTATTTTTGACATTGGGTATAATATTTCATACAAGATGTAAGTAATAATCGACTCACTAGAAGTGTTCTGTCCAATAGGGATTTCAGAAATGACCTACCAAGATCGCAATACGGTCGTCTCGATCTTCGTGAACCTCGCCGTTAGTGCATTTGTTGTTTCACGGCTTCTGGAAATGAATGCCTCTGGATTGTTTGATGGCCCAGACGCTGTAAACAACTGGGCCCGCATGGTGATCTGGCTGATCCCCTTGGGCGTCGTGGCCACCATCATCGGCACCATACTGTTCAACATTGGGTTTGCGATTGTTACTCACGAACCCAAACCCAGCTTCGTCGTTGATGAACGTGACAAGATGTTCGAGCGCCGTGGCAGCTACGCCATCATTATCTTCGCGGGTGCGGGTTTTGTCTCAGCTGTCGTCGCCATGGCTCTCAACGCATCAGCGCTCACCGGCTTCAACATCATCTATTTCGGAATGGCTTTCGGATCCCTGTCAGCAGATATTGTCAAATTTGCTAGCTATCGGCGGGGGTACTGATCCATGGGCAAGCTCAGGATCTCCAACAACATTAGACGTCTACGCTTTGACGCAGATGAAATGACGCAAAAAGAACTCGCCGAAAAGGTTGGAGTCACCCGACAAACCATCGTTGCCATTGAAAACGCCAAGTATTCACCAACGCTCGAACTGGCGATCTTGATTTCTCGTGTATTCGACAAGCCCCTCGAAAAAGTCTTCGACATCCAAGACGCCAGCTAAATCATCGCGTCTGCTGCACCCTACCAAAGGATTAGATATGTTCATCAAACCCACCCGGTTCTGGAATCTGATGGCGAGATCCTATGCCCGCCGTCCGGTCCAAAACCAAGCCGCGTATGAATACAAACTGGACATCACTGCAAGACACCTGTCCCCCCAAGATCGTGTCCTGGAATTTGGTTGTGGCACAGGTACGACAGCGCTCATTCACGCCCCAAAAGTCGCCCATATCGACGCCATCGACTATTCATCCGAAATGATCTCAATCGCCCGGGAAAAAGCCGACGCGCAGGGCAGCAAGAACATCAACTTTGAAGTTAGCGCGTTCGAGTGCTGGCCTATTCCGGCGAAGGGTCAACAGTATGATGCCGTACTGGCTATGTCGATCCTGCACTTGGTACTGGATCTTGACGCGACACTGGACCGTGTTCGTAGTTCCTTGAAGGAAGGTGGCCTGTTCTTCAGCTCGACGGTCTGCCTGGAAGGTCTCGAGAAGTACGTCATACCAGCTCTCGGGACCATCGGCCTATTGCCCAAGATCCGCGTCCTGACGCAAGAAATCCTTGTTGAGCGTATGCAAGCTTATGGGTTCGAAATTGAACAAAAGTGGCGTCCCGAAACGGGTTCGACTGCTTTCATAATCGCAAGGAACAGCGGTTAGTTCGTTCGACATCTGACAACACCGACCCTGCCGTTCACGCACGCCGCAGAGAACGGCTGGAGAGAGCCCTGATTGACCTATGCTGAAACACGCATGAATGTCCGCTATGGGGCAAGCAAAGCAATAGCGATGGTTGAGGCGATGATGCGAAGTACAATGTGGCGACGGATTGATGTCGTGGGCACAGAAGCCTGTTCGGTTAACCGTAACGGAACGTCTCGCGTAATCTCGGGCATGGCTGTCTACGTAGTTGAAAATTCTCCCGTCAGAATAGCTTATTCCGTGACCTGTAATGACGAATGGGAGTGTAGCGCCGCCACCGTACAGCGTTGGATTGGGGCAGATAGGGTTGATCTTGTTTTAGTGAAGCAAGACGATGGTACATGGACCTCGAATGACAAAGTTGTGGATGCTGTTGATGAATTGCTCGACATCGATCTTGGGTTTACACCAGCCACGAACACGAATGCGATCAAGCGACTCCAGCTTGGGATTGGAGATCAGGCAGAGTTCACCGCTGTTTGGTTGGATGATGAAACCTGGACATTCAAACCGTTGAAGCAACGATATGAGCGGCTGAACGAGAATACCTATAGGTACACTTCGATCAATAGTGGATACAAAGCAAATTTGACTGTCGATGGATTCGGTTTCGTTCGAGTTTACCCTGAGTATTGGAAAGCAGTGATAGCTTAGGCCCAACAAGGGCTCTGAAGCTAAAACGATTGCCAGAAACGGACTTTCGTTTTTCCAGGTGAGCGGCAGTATAGTCCGTCTACCCGTCGTAAAAAGCCTCTAAAAATCGATCTCAACACCCGGCAGGTTCAGCTCTTTCATCATGTCGCGCAATTCCTGACGTGCTGCGATGTTCGAGATGTTCAGCTGTTTAATCCCGATATCCTTGAGGTCCAATAGGGTCAGCCCGCGCGGGAACAGCTCTCGGAAAATAACGCGTTCGGAAAAGCCCGAAGCAACCCGGAAGCCGATCCGCTGCGACAGCATCTCGATCGCGCGCTGCATCTTTTCCTTGTTGACCATGCGTTGGGTGCCGACGCGGTTGCGCACTACAACCCAGTCGATGGGCTTCAGGCCGGCTTGCGCGCGCAGCTGGCGTGCGTTCCAGACCATCTCGGAATAGACCGACGGGCCCAGAATTTTCTCACCCTTAGAATCGATGCGTGCCAGCAGGTCAAAATCGATAAAACTGTCGTTCAGCGGAGTGATCAGCGTATCAGCCAGCGAATGCGCCACCTGGCTGAGACGGGTATGAGAGCCGGGGCAGTCGATCAGGATGAAATCGCTATCGCTTTCCAGCTCGGACACGGCTGCTGACAGGCGGTGGTCATAGATGTTCTCGCCGGGTTTCAGCGTGCTTGCGTCAATTTCGGGCAGGTCATGGTGGCGGGGGCTGGGAAGGGTCAGGTCCGCGCTTTTCAGAAAGCTATTCCGGTTCTCGAAATACCGTCCCAAGCTGCGTTGCCGCAGGTCCAGATCCAGGGTGCTGACCTTGTGACCCAGGCGGGCGAGTGCGGTGGCCACATGCATCGACACAGTCGATTTGCCCGCGCCGCCCTTCTCGTTCCCCACTACGATAATATGTGCCATGCCTGTATTCCCAAGTCTCACCGTGTTTGCGTACACGTTGTTGCAGGCCACTATATGTTGTGGAAAGCGGGAAGGGAAGAACCCGAAACAATGTATGGCGGCATAAAAAGGCGGTGTTGCGGAAATCTCAGCCTGCCCATAGGCCGCTGACTTGCGAAAGCCAGGACTATGTTTCAATCTCCAGGCTTAAGGACTGTGAGAAAGACATGGCTTGGAGCATCTGTTTCTGAACGTACTGAATGTGGTGTTGCCGGTGCTGATCTGTGCCGGGGCTGGGTATGCACTGGCGTTGACTAAAACGCCCTTTGACAACAAGGTCATTGGCGCGATCGTTTCGCGGGTTGGATATCCCACACTGATCATCTCGCATCTGTCGGCCACAAAGATCGCTGTTGGAACGTTTCTGGACGTGATGGCCGCTGCGGTTTTGGCGATTGCCGGGTTTGGTGTTCTGGGATTTGCGGCGCTGAAGGTTATGCGCCTACCGGCGCGGGCCTTTCTGACGCCTCTGATGCATGGGAATGTGGGCAATATCGGATTGCCAATCACCTTGCTTGCGTTAGGCGATGCGGGGATGGCCTATACGATGGCATTTGTAGTGGTCGTTCTTGTCAGCATCTTCACTGTAGGGATGTGGATACCAGCCAAAGAGTTTTCGCCCAGAAAGCTCGCCACCTCGCCGATCATATATGCGGTGGTCCTATCGCTGGTGCTGATGGCCAGCGGCTATAGCCTGCCTCAGCCTGTTGCGAAGTCATTCGATATCCTGGGTGGGCTTTCCATCCCGCTGATGCTGCTGACATTGGGCCACACATTGGCCAGCCTTCGGGTCAACCGCCTTGGGCGTGCGGTGATGCTGACCGCTTTGCACCTGGTGATGGCAGTTGCAATCGCCAGCGGGTTGGTCTGGGCCTTCGGCTTTACAGGCGCAGAGCGCGGCGCGGTGATCCTGTGCTGTTTGATGCCGTCATCGGTGGCGACCTATTTGTTCATAGACCAGCATGTGCCGGAATACGGCCCCGATGTTGCCGGGTTCATACTGGTTTCGACCCTGACAACGATCATCGCTTTGCCGCTGGCGCTGTCCTACTGGATCTAAGGCTAGGCGGTTTGCACATTCCTGCTAAGCTGTCGGTGTGGCGCTCCATAGTCGCCGCCCGTATTTTAGGACGTATTTGATGTTACAAACGAATTCATCTGATGTCGGCGCACGCGTTGTATTGGTCATGACGGCGATTTGCATGGTTGTTGTTGGCTTCAATTCCACGGCGGTTGCGACCATCCTGCCTGATCTTAAGAATGAGTTCGATCTGTCGCCTTCGGACCTGCAATGGGTCATGGCCATCTATACCGTGGTCAGTGCCACGCTGGTGACGATTATCAGTCGGCTGGGTGATATCACGGGCAAGCTGGGCGTGTTTCTGGTTGGCATGATCGTTTTTGCCATAGGCTCTGCCTCGGCCTTGTTCGCGCAGGACGGGGCGATGATGCTGTTTGGCCGTGGGGCGCAGGGGGCAGGGGCCGCAGCGCTGTTTGGCACGTCGTTGCCCTTGTTGACTGCAGCGACCCCGGAGGAAAAACGCGCCAGCGTTACCGGAGCATGGGGCGCCATCGTCGGACTGGCGATCGGGATCGGCCCAATCCTGGGCGGTGCATTCGCCCATTACATCAGTTGGAGAGCCGTTTTCGCCACCGATCTGATCTTGCTGGCTACCGCGTTTATCATTGGGTTGACCGTGAGAAAACGGAACTATGTACCGAACACGCGACTGGCCGGTGCCCGGTTCGATTATCTCGGCGCTGTGGCTCTTGTGCTGTTTCTGGGGCCGTTGTCATTTGCCCTGAGCAATGGGGAAAGTGGTGGATGGCGGGCACCGTTGACGCTGGTGCCGTTGGGTGTGGCCATGCTGGCCATGGTCGGCCTTGTGCTGGCTTCGCGCCGCAGTGAAGATCCGTTGGTCGAGCTGCGCTATTTCCTTCATCCGCGCTATTTCATGGCGGCAGCGGGGATGTTCCTTACCGGCTTTATGCTGTTTGGCTTTTTCGTCTATTTCAACACCTTCGTCCAATCGCCTGATACATTCGGGTACACGTCTATTGGGGCTGGGCTTGCGATTATGCCGTTGAGCCTGAGCATGTTTGCGGTCTCGGTCATCGCGCCCCGGTTTCTGGCGCCCTACAGCTTTCAGTGGCCCGTAGTGATTGGGCTGAGTGCTATGGCGGTTGGGTTTTTGTTGCTGACCACGATCACAGTGCCCACTCAATATGCGCAGATATGGTGGAAATTGATGATCGTCGGCATTGGCCTTGGCATCTGTTTTTCGCTGCTGCCGCGTCTTGGGTTGCGGCTTTTGCCGGACGAGCATGTAGGGCAGGGGTCAGGTGTGATCAATGCCTGTCTATACTTCGGGGCCACGCTGGGGGCTGTGGTCTGCGGCCTGGCCGAGGCCATCACTTCGCGCCGGGGTCTGACCGAAGTGATTGACGCGCTTCCGGCTGGCTCGACCCCGCGCGAAGATCTGGCCCATGCGCTGACCCACGGAACGCCCAGTCAGATCCAGCAGTTGATCGCAGGCATGGATCCAACATCGGGAAGTGCTCTGGCAAAGACCTTGCGCGACCTGCAGGACAACGCATTTGACAGCGCCATGATGGTGACGGCGATTGCGGCGCTGATCGGCGTGACGCTGGGGTTGATGTTGCTGCGCGGCCCTGTGCCCCCGGTGCACAGCGCGGCGGATCTGACACGCGCGACGAAACCCTGAGGGATTGATCCTGACGCGTTTCTTGCCAGGGCGGTGTCAGAGGTTTCGGGTAAAACGAAAAAGGCCGCCCAGAGGGGCGGCCTTTCGCATTCGAAACGGGTCAGGCTTAGAAGCCCAGACCTTCGTATTTCTTTTTGAACTTCGACACACGGCCACCGGCGTCCATCAGACGCGCGCCGCCACCGGTCCATGCGGGGTGCACGGAGGGGTCGATTTCCAGAGCCAGCTGATCGCCTTCGGAGCCCCAGGTGGATTTCATCTGAACTATGGTGCCATCGGTCATTTTGACGTCGATGACGTGATAATCGGGATGGATGTCTTTTTTCATCTTTCCGTTCCTTACGCTTCGGCGCCAGCTTTGGGCTTGTAGTTGGTGACCTCTGCGATACGTGCGGATTTACCGCGACGAGTGCGCAGATAGTACAGTTTGGCGCGACGAACGCGGCCACGGCGGACAACGGTGATGCTGTCGATATTGGTTGAATACAGCGGGAACACACGCTCCACGCCTTCACCAAAGGAAATCTTGCGCACGGTGAACGCACCGGCGATGGTGTTGCCACCTTTACGGGCGATGCAGACGCCTTCGTAGTTCTGAACACGGGTGCGCGACCCTTCGGTCACTTTAAAGCCGACACGAATGGTGTCACCGGCTTTGAAATCGGGGATGTCTTTCCCCAGGGCGGCAATCTGTTCCGCCTCAAGCTGTGCGATCAGGTCCATCGCAGGTTCTCCTATCTGCTCGTGGTTGGTCCACGAAGTTTGGGCACGGCCTGAGAGCTCTTGGTCTTCACCGGGTCCTGCGTACAGCCCGCCAGAGGTCAGATCGAATGTTCACTTGGTCTCTGGCCTGCCCGCCGCGCCGTGGCTGAAGAAAGCTGGGCGTCACGACATGATGCAAACCAAAACACCGGAGTCGCGAAGTTGCGGCACCGGATTGCGGTCATTTACGGGCATCGGGGGCAGGGATCAAGCCTAAATCGCCATGCAAGGCGGGGAAAACGGTGGGTTTCCGCCGCACGCAAACAGAACCATTGCCTTGCGGGGCTGATCAGGCAAACTGGACGTAATTATAAGAGCAGTCATTTGATACAGGATTAGATCATGCGCACCGCATTGATGCTTGCCGTCATGGCCTTTGCGACCCTGTCCTGCGGTCGCAGCAGCCCGCCGCCGCAACTGGTCGAGGCCCAGTCGTTTCCAGATGCTACGCCGCCCTCTGTGATCTTCCCAGCCTTTGCAGATGCAGACCCCCACGAATGGGAAGGGAGACATCCGGGGCATTACCCGGTGCACGGGCTGGACGTATCGCGCTGGCAAGGAGCGATAGACTGGCGCACCGCCAAGCAGTCCGGCGTTAGTTTCGTCTTTATCAAAGCGACCGAAGGGGGCGATGTCGCCGACCCCATGTTTGCCAGCCATCGGCAAGGTGCGCAGGCTGCGGGCGTGCCGTGGGGGGCATATCATTACTACTATTTCTGCCGGTCGGCGCGGGAACAGGCCCGCTGGTTCATCCAGAACGTACCCAAGGGATCGGATCTGCCACATGTGCTGGACATGGAGTGGACCCCGCATTCCAAGACCTGCACCCTGCGCCCCGATGGTGCGACGGTTCGGGCCGAGGCGCAACGGTTCCTCGATATCCTCGAACGCCACTATGGGCGCCGTCCGATCGTCTATACGACGGTGGATTTCTATGGTGATACGAATATCGGGCGGCTGCCCAAGACCGAGTTCTGGTTGCGTTCGGTCGCCGGTCATCCGCGAAATGTGTATCCCAAAGCGGTGTGGCGGCTCTGGCAATACACCGGCACCGGGCTGGTGCCCGGTGTTCAGGGGAGGGTTGATATCAATGTCTTCAACGGGCCACCGGAAATCTGGGCGCGCTGGAAATCTGGTAGCCCTTAGACTTTGGGCACCCCATAGGTTTCGATGGTGTCGCCCACGACGAAGTGATCAAGCCTGCATTCGCGCTTTTCCCCCCCGAATAATTCTGCAACCGGGACCGCTCAGCTGCGGGGCTCATGTCACACGGGGGATGTCATTCAGACGTCTCTTCCCGTTCACCCAGATAGGCCTCCCACAGATCGGGTCGCCGTTCGCGGGTGATCTGTTCGGACATATCGTGACGCCATTCGGCGATGCGACCATGATGGCCTGACATCAAAATCTCGGGGATTGGGCGGCCTTTCCATTCGGCCGGGCGGGTGTACTGGGGGTGCTCCAGCAGGCCCGACGAAAAACTCTCTTCTTCGGCCGAGGCCTGATTGCCCAGGACGCCGGGGATCAGACGCACCGTGGCGTCGATCAGCGCTTGCGCGGCAATCTCGCCTCCGGTCATCACGAAATCCCCCAGCGAGACCTCTTGGACGCCGTAATGCTCCAGCACCCGTTCATCAACACCTTCAAACCGCCCACATAGCAGGGTCATGCCATCACAGCGCGCGAGGTTCTGCATCATGCACTGGTCCATGCGGCGACCGCGCGGGCTAAGGTAGATCAGAGGCCAGTTTCCTTGCGCCTCGGTCATCGTGTGCTCGATTGCTTCGCCCAATACATCTGAGCGCAACACCATCCCCGCTCCGCCACCGGCCGGGGTGTCGTCCACATTGCGATGCTTGCCGACACCGAACTGACGCAGGTCAACGGTTTCCAGCTGCCACAACCCTTCTTGCAGGGCTTTTCCAGTCAGGCTTTCGCCAAGAACTCCGGGAAAGGCCGACGGAAACAAGGTGATGATCTTGGCCTTCCACACCCCATGCAAATCGGGCGTGGGCGTAAGCAGCTCGCGCGGTTTCAACGTAGGACGGATCGCCTTGCGACCATGAGATTTCGGGGACGTATCAGTCATGATGTACCAATCAGGTCTGTCTGCGCGCGTTCAATCACGGCAGTCTTTTGCGCCACCAGAGCCGCCTCGTCCAGGCGCGAACGGTTCAGGTCCAGCAACTCGGACAGGACGTCTTCGGGGAGCCGGGTATTGACTTGTGTCGGAGGCACCAGAAGGTTGGCCTTGTCACGCGGCAGGTCCATAAATTCGGCAAAGGGGTCGCCAGGTCCAAGCCGTCGCAGTTGCAAATCTTCCAGCCATTCAGTCGTAACAGAGACGGAAGGCAGCTTTTCCTTGATGCGGCTGACGGTGTCTTGCAGCGGGGGCAGGTGGTCCAGGTTGTCGCGAAAGGTTTCAAAGTCAAAAACCTGTCGCATCCGTTCCAGATCATGTGCCCACAGGCTGCGCAACCAGCCTCCGCGCTGGCGCAGAGACAGGTATATCGTGATCTCAACCTCTTGCCCTGAAAATCGCTGGCGAATTGAATCCACCAGACAGGCAGCCAGATCAGGGGCCGCAGCATAGCCTTGGTCGATATTGCGGCTGGGCCTGAGGCCGGCGAAGTTTTCTTCGCTCAGGATCAGTCCCCGCTTGTCGCCGAAATCCAGGCTGTCCAGAAATTCGCGCAGCTGACTGCCAAACTCTGAGAGGGTTCCCACCGTTCCATAGACGGAATGGTTGGTGGCCGCGCGGGACAGGCCGGAATTGCGGGTGCGATACGGTAGGACCAGCGCAAAATGCGGCCAAATCAGCTCGCGATTTTCATAGAGGAAGGATTGCGCTGCTGTTGTGCCAGTTTTGTGCAGGCCCAGATGCAGCAGGACCCGACGCATCAGATCAGCCCTTCGGGCGGGTCGGCGACGATGCGGCCCTGTTCCAGATCAACTGTAGGAACCGACTCGAGTGTGAACGGTAGCAAAACAGTGGAATTCAGGCCCGGCCCGTGCAATTCCAACAGGTCCGCCGCACCGTGGTTCTGGACAGATTTAACCTGACCCAGCAACGCGCCCCCTGTGTCATAGACCGCAAGCCCGATTAGATCTGTGTGGTAGAACTCGTCATCAGGTAGCGAAGGCAACTGATCGCGCCGCGCAAACAGGCGCAGCCCCTTCAGGTCATCTGCCTGTTCCTTGGTTTCAACTCCGCCCAATCTGGCGGCAAAGCCATTCTTGATCGGACGAGTCAGGACCAGCGGATAGCGTTCCGCGCCCTGTTCATCCGTCAGCGGCGAATAGGCTTCGATATCCTCAGGGATCGCGCAATAGCTTTTCAGGCGCACTTCGCCGCGCACCCCGTATGAGCCCGCAACACTTCCTACGCAGATCAGGTCATTCATTTGGTCCATCCACCGTCACACATAGCCCGTCTTGCCATAACCCGCGTGCCTCACACGCTTCGCGCTGGTTCGAGCGTTCGAAAAACACGCCCACAATAAAGGCGATCATCATCAGGATAGGAAGCCGTAATAGTCCGAACATACGTCTATCGTACCTCCACAAGCAGGTTGTCGTCGCGGAATTCCCAGCCAGATTGATGCAACTCGGGGGTTTCCGAGTGCTCTTCGGGCCATCCGACACAGAAGTAACCGATCAACCGCCAGCTATCCGACACATTCAGATCACGCGCCATTTGTTCGGGATCCAGAATAGACACCCATCCTAAGCCCATCCCTTCGGCCCGCAACGCAAGCCAGAACAGCGTGACAGCCGAGACCACGGAATAGCGCCGCATCTCGGGCATCGAACCTGCACCCAAACCGCGCCCCTTGTCGGTGGAATCGTCGCAGAACACGGCCAGCTGCACCGGTGCTTCCTGCATTCCCGTCAATTTCAGCTGACTGTAGAGCCGCGCATTGTCGCCCGAGTATCCCTTTAGGGCCTGGGCATTCGCCGCCTGAAAGTTCTTAAGCGCAGCCTCGCGCGCGGCGGTACTTTCGACTCGGACCACACGCCAAGGCTCGCTGAGCCCCACAGAAGGCGCCAGTCGAAACGCGTCGAGGCAGCGCGTCAGCACTGCCTCGTTCACAGCTTCGTCGCGAAACCGGCGCACGTCGCGCCGGAGCCGCAACAACAGATCGAACTGCGCGCGAAAATCGTCGGTAAAGGTCTGATCCCGCACGCGCCGCCCTGCTTACTCTTCTGCTGCTGCTTCTTCAGCAGGCGCAGCAGCAGCTTCGGCAGCTTCAGCGGCCTTTGCAGCTTTTTCTTCCGCGCGCTCCTGAGCTTTCTTGCCCGGGGTACCCTTGTTGGGGTTGCTACGCTCAGCTTTTTCCTTGGCGCCGGCTGCTTCCAGCATGCGGGCGATCCGGTCGGTGGGCTGGGCGCCCTGGTCCAGCCAGTACTGGATGCGCTCCATGTCCATTTTAACGCGCTCTTCGTTGTCTTTCGGCAGCAGCGGGTTGTAGGTGCCCAGCTTTTCGATGAAACGGCCGTCGCGCGGCATGCGGCTGTCGGCAGCCACGATGCGGTAGAAGGGACGCTTTTTCGAGCCGCCGCGGGCGAGACGAATTTTCATTGCCATGGTGGTATCTCCTTTAGATGGCGTGTGCCGGGAACGGCCCGGTCAATTCTGGTGTTTCTTATGGTGTCGGATGACTTCCTGAATGATGAAATTCAGAAAAGCCTTGGCGAAATCGGGGTCAAGATCGGCCTCTTTCGCCAGGTCTTCTAACCGTGCGATCTGCGCAGCTTCGCGCGTGGGATCGGACGGGGGAAGGTCGTGTGCCGCTTTCAGTTTGCCAACGGCTTGTGTGTGCTTGAACCGCTCGCCCAGTGTGTAAACCAGAATCGCGTCCAAGCGATCGATGCTTTCGCGGTGGTCCTTGAGCAACGCGGCAGCCTGAGTCACGGGATTGGTCATTGGCCGGTCCTTTCGGTGGTCAAAGCAGGTTCGGATAAATCGAGCGTGGGATGGCGCCAGACCTGGCAGGGCTTGCCCATCACTTCGCCTTCACGCTCGAAGCTAGCCCCCATACGCCCGGCCAAGGCACGAGAGCGCGTGTTTTCATGCGCGATATAGCTGATGACGCCATTCAAACCCTGTTGGCGTGCAGCATAGTCGCGAGCTGCAAGGGCTGCCTCGAAAGCCAGACCTTTGCCTTCCGCCCCTTCCATCAGGGTCCAACCGAGTTCGGGTTCGTCCCAGCCAGGTACATCAATGATGCCAACCCCGCCAACAAAGCGACCGCTGGATTTCTCGGTCAGATGCCAAAGGCCGTAGCCTTTCAGCGCCCAGTGACCTAGACGTGTTGCCAGAGAGCTCCAGCTGCCCACCTGGTCCCGCGGACCGCCAACCATATGGCTGCGCTCGGATGCATAGAAGGCAGTCAACTCAGGCAGGTCATCCGCATGCGGGGCCCGCAGGAAAAGGCGTTCAGTTTCGATGATCGGGATGGAGAACGTCGTCATGCGTATGCCTCCACTCCACCGTTCTCAAGGTCTGATGGAGCCGGGTGCCGCCAAACCTGCATCTCGCCATAGGCCGGGTGTTTATAGATGCTGTCAAACCGCGCACCCAATCTTTCGGCCACGGCTCTGCTCGCCAGATTGTCGGGGTCGATCAGAGAAATAGCAGTATCCCAGCCCAGTACGTCATAGGCATATGTCCGTGCGGCGAGCGCCGCCTCGGTCGCGTATCCTTTGCCTATTGCGCTGCTCATCAGTGTCCAGCCGATTTCCGGCTCAGGCCAGCTATGCGGAAACCACAGCCCTACATGGCCGATGTATTTGCCGGCGCCTTTTTCCTCTACCGCCCAATACCCATAGCCGCGAAGGGTCCAGTGACCCAGCAGTAGGGCAAGTGTCCGCCATGTCTCATCCGCACGCTTGGGACCGCCGACGAATTTCGATGCGTCACTGGCAAAGAATGCTTCCAGCGCGCTGAAATCGTCCTCGCACGGGGCGCGCAGGATCAGGCGTTCGGTTTCAAGCCGGGGGATATGAGGTGCAGCGGCGGTCATTTACTTCTTTTTGCCAAATCCGCTGAGGCCCGGAGGCAGGGCCATGCCTCCGCCCATTCCAGGCATCTTGCCACCCATCGCTTTGGCCGCCTGCTCTAGCGCCTTGGGGTCCATGCCTGTCGCCATGTCTTCTGGCGAGGGGCCGCCTTTGCCAAACATGCCCTTCATGGCCTGTTTCAGCATCTTGCCTTTGCCCATCTTGCCCATCTTCTTCATCATGTCCGACATCTGCCGGTGCATCTTGAGCAGCTTGTTGAGGTCGCTGACCTCCATACCGGAACCCGCCGCGATACGTTTCTTGCGGCTGGCTTGCAGCAGTTGCGGGTTGGCGCGTTCACGCTTGGTCATGGATTGGATCAAGGCGATCTGGCGCTTGAGCACCTTATCATCCATGCCCGATTCTTCGACCTGTTTAGCCATCTTGCCCATGCCGGGCATCATGCCCATCATGCCTTGCATGCCGCCCATCTGGATCATCTGTTCCAGCTGCATCTTCAGGTCGTTCATGTTGAACTGACCTTTGACCATGCGCTTCATCATGCGCTCGGTCTGTTCGATCTCCATTGTTTCCTGGGCCTTTTCGACCAGGGCAACGATGTCGCCCATTCCCAGAATACGTCCTGCAATCCGGTCCGGCTCGAACGTCTCAAGCGCGTCCATCTTTTCGCCCAAGCCCACAAAGCGGATCGGTTTGCCGGTGACCGCGCGCATCGACAGCGCCGCACCGCCGCGCCCATCGCCATCCATACGGGTCAGAACCACGCCCGAGATACCGACCTTGGCTTCGAATTCCTCGGCGACCTCAACGGCGACCTGACCGGTCAGACCGTCGACGACCAGCAGGGTTTCGCGCGGGTCGACCGCGTTGCGAACCTGCTCGACCTCGTTCATCAGCACTTCGTCGATGTGCAGACGGCCCGCGGTATCGAGCATATAGACGTCATAGCCACCCAGCGTCGCTTGCTGCTTGGCGCGTTTGGCGATGTCGACGGGCTTCTGGCCGGGAACAATCGGCAGCGTATCGACGCCGACCTGTGTGCCCAGAACGGCCAGCTGATCCATCGCCGCCGGGCGATAAACATCCAGCGAGGCCATCAGGACCTTCTTGCCCTCTTTCTCTTTCAACCGTTTGGCAAGCTTACCGGTTGTCGTAGTCTTACCCGAACCTTGCAGACCGACCATCAAGATCGGGGCAGGCGGGTTGTCGATTTTCAACGCACCGGGATCATCCTCACCGCGCAGCACGTCAACGAGCGTGTCATGCACGATCTTGACGACCTGCTGGCCGGGGGTGATCGACTTGGTCACCGCTTGTCCGGTGGCCTGATCCTGTACCTTCTTGACGAACTCCCGCGCGACCGGCAGCGAGACGTCAGCCTCAAGCAAGGCAACCCGTACTTCGCGCAGGGCGGTCTTGACGTCCTCTTCAGACAGCGCACCCTGTTTGGTCAGCCGGTCAAAGACGCCAGAGAGGCGTTCGGATAGATTTTCAAACATGCCTGCGGCCTCCTTAGCCGGTTAT
This sequence comes from Ruegeria sp. CDSC079, assembly GCF_059610505.1. Lineage (NCBI taxonomy): Bacteria > Pseudomonadati > Pseudomonadota > Alphaproteobacteria > Rhodobacterales > Roseobacteraceae > Ruegeria > Ruegeria sp. CDSC079. Next base: position 64,905 of record NZ_JBXWNT010000007.1, on the reverse strand, counting down.
CTGGTGGCGCTTCTCAGATAAGAAACACCGGTTAAATACACAATTGCCCCCACGGGCGAAACTCGCTGGTGGGGGGCGATCCCTGAACGACTCAAGGGACCGGAAGATCTGAGGCTTCCGGATGTTGGGCAGGGATTTAAGCTGAACGGCTAGCGGTGTCAACCTTGCGCGCAGGAAGCCAGTTATTGACCGCATCAACCAGCCGATGCGCACCACGACCGTTCGAGAACGCTTCGACGATGGGATGACGTCCCGCGCTCATCCCCTTGTCCAATATTAGCACAGGGCGATAGAGGGTGGATGACCCCTTGTCGCTTCTAGATATCGTGCTTTCAATCTCCGCATGGGATAGGTTTGAAAGCACATGCTCGACAGTCTCATAGCCAAAGACCGACTGCCTGCGGATCATGATGCGATCTTGGCTTCGGTCCAGGATGACCTGAACACGGCGCACAAATGCGCAGAATGCGCCGACGCCCATTCCGCCGCCGAACAGTGCAAAGAAGATGCCGAACAAGATGCCCTCACCGCCTTCGCTGGCCAAGAACAGGCCTGCGCCGACAAATGCCAGAATGAAGAAGACCAGCATGATGCCGATAAACCAAGGGGTATCGGAAAGGATCAACTGGTTAGAGGAATTGCGCGTCACTTTCATGGCGGCACGCTAGCACCCGTTTTGCGGTTTGTCTCGGCTTGAAATCGTGCCCGTGTTGGGCGATGAGCGAGGCAGACAGGAGGTTCCCATGGACGCATCATCCGCTTTTCAAGACACATTGCCGCTCAGTTCCGATGGGCTGTTGGCGCAGCTGGATGCGTGGGGCCTGACCTATAGGCTGCATACCCACATCCCGCTGCGCACGGTTGAGGATGCGAAAGGCGTCGAAGATCAGTTTCTTGTGCCGGGTGAGCGTACCCTGCGCCTCAAGAACCTCTATCTGCGCGATAAGAAAAAGCGGAACTATCTGGTGACGCTGGAACAGAGCCGCGACATCGACCTCAAGGCGCTGGGCGCCGAGCTGGGTGTCGGCAGCCTGTCCTTTGGCTCGGCGGATCGGCTGTTGCAAAACCTCGGCATCCGCCCTGGGGCTGTCAGCCCGCTGGCGATGATCAACGGGGTGCAGAATGAAGTACGCTTTTACATGGATGCTGCCGCACAACAGGCCGATGTGATCAACATGCATCCCTTGGTCAACGACCGCACAGTTGCCATCTCGCGCGCTGATTTGATGGCCTTCTTCGATCGGATTACATGCGCGGTGAACTGGCTGCCCTGATCAGGGCACTAACGCTTCGTCCAGGGCCGCGGCCACATGTGCAGCGGACGGGTTGATGAACAGATGCCCGTCAGCCTCGAACACAGGGTCGTCCAGATGATCGGGAAAGGCCAGCGGCAGTTCCGTGCAGGCCAGAAGGATTGCGGTTCCGGGTTCGGCATGCCGGTTACAAAAGGCCAGCAGGCGCGCACGGGCGCTTTCTGACGCGCCGCCGTAGAAATCACCGTCGATCATCGCTTGCATCTTTGCAATTTCGCTTTCGGGCAGGCGGGCGTTTGCGCTGATGCCAATCTCGCCCAGCTTGTTGGCATAGTGCGTCGCCTGCATCGTTACCGTGGTGCCCAGAACCAGCGCGCGCGTGGCGTCTGTCGAGGCCGTAACCTCGGCGGTTGCATCGAAGATGCTGAGAATGGGCATCGTAACGCCCTGTCGGATTGCATGCAGCCGCGCGTGGGGTGTGTTCGAGGCGATAATCCCAAAGTCACAGCCAGCGGCTTCAAGAGTTAACAAAGCTTCCCGAAATACAGCATCAAATCCGGCCCAACTGGCCTCATCGCCAGCGACGCCACGCAGGGCACGGGTTTTAGCCTGGGTCACGGACTCGATGGTCATGGGTGGGATGGGCAGAGGGGATCCATGTCCGCGCTGGGCGAAAAACTGCCCCGCGCCTTCGGCAATCGCCCGGTAATAATCAACGGTCGAGGCCCAGCCCACGCCGCCCAGAATGCCGATCTTTTTCATTGCGTGCGTCCAGTCTGCCCATTTGGTATCCAGGACAGACTGGACGCATTCTGAGGTGAAGGTCAATCAGGCTGCCAGTTGCGAAACCGCATTTCGTGCATTGCTGAGAGAACCTTCGGCATCCAGCGCCAACTGGTCGGCGGCGACGATTTCCACGTCATGAATACCGATAAAGCCAAGTACATGCTTGGCATAGGTGGTGGCAAAATCGACATCAGACCCGACAGCTGTGCCACCCGACGCCACGGCTAAAACCGCGCGCTTTCCATCCAACAGGCCTTTTGGACCGCTTTCGGAATACGAAAAGGTCACTCCGACGCGGGCAATCAGGTCGATCCAGGCTTTGAACGCCGCGGGCACCGAGAAATTGTAGATCGGCAGGCCTATGACAAGCGTATCGGCCTGCTGCAGTTCGGTTACCAGCTCGTCAGACAGGGATAACTGGTCCTGTTGCATGGCACTGCGCTGATCGGCAGGGGTGAAATTTGCGCTGACCCAGGCTTCGGTCAGCAGCGGCAGGGGAGTGGCAAGGTCACGGCGAATTATGCGGTCAGCGCCCAGGTGATTGACGATGCGTGCCGACAGGTCACGAGTGGTCGAGCCTTCGCGGCGGGCCGATGCGTCGATATGCAGGATAGTTTTGGTCATGGTTCAATTTCCTTTGGTGTACAGGATGTGTCTTGGCCCGATATGAGCGTTGCGCGAGCGAACAAAACTCTGGTAAGTCAACAGGGTCTGTTAGAATTTGCACAATGGAAAACCGCAGTGGACAACTGGGACGAGGTAAGAACCGCCTATCAGGTGGCGCGTATGGGAACGGTCAGTGGCGCGGCGGAGGTCCTGGGTGTGCATCATGCCACCGTCATTCGCCACATTGATGCAATTGAGGCCCGGCTGGCGGTCAAGCTGTTCCAGCGCCATGCGCGCGGCTATACCCCGACCGAAGCCGGAGAGGACCTGTTGCGTGTGGCACAGGCGACTGAGGATCAGTTCAATCAACTGATCGGCCGGATGAAGGGTCGGGGTGATGACGTGTCGGGCGAGTTGGTCGTGACGTCGCTGTCCTCTCTGGCGTCTCTGGTGGTGCCGGTTCTTGCCGAGTTTCAGCGACGGCACCCTGAACTGATCGTCCGGTATCTGACCGGTGATCGGCTGTTTCGTCTGGAATATGGCGAGGCGCACGTGGCGATCCGTGCCGGGTCAGCGCCTGATCAGCCCGACAACGTGGTTCAGTCCTTTATGAAGCAAGAGGTCGGGTTATACGCCAGCACCGATTATGTCGCGCTGCACGGCAAGCCTGGCAGCCTCGATGACTTTGCAGATCATTCTTTCATCAGTACCGATGACGAAAACAGCCGAGCGCCGTTTTCCCGCTGGTTGCGCCAGACCGTGCCAGCCGAGCGCATCACCTTCCGTTGTACCAACAACTTCTGTATCCGCGAGGCGGTCCTGTCCGGCGCGGGTATCGGTTTCATGCCACGTTGGTCAGCTGCAGGAGATCCGAACCTGGTCGAAGTGATCGACCCGATGCCGGAGTGGTTTGGTGATCTGTGGCTTGTTACCCATGTGGATCTGCATCGCACGACCAAGGTGCAGGCCTTTCTGACCTATCTGAAAGAGCAATCCAAGAGCTGGGCAAAATGAGTCAACAGGCGCGTGGCCATCTGGCCATGCTGATTTTTTCGGCCCTGGTTGCAGGGAGTTTCTCGCTGGGGTCACTGATCGCCAATCAGATCGCGCCCGAAGCCATTACCGCGGCCCGGTTCGGCATCGCATCCGTGGTGATTGGGGGTGCCGCCCTTATGACCACCGGTCTGCCGCGCAGCGCGGCACAAGCCCCGTGGCGCTATTTGGTTCTGGGCGGAGTATTCGCGGCCTATTTCGTGTTGATGTTCTACGGGTTGAAAACTGCACCGCCTGTCAACGCGGCAGCGGTCTTTACGCTGACTCCGGTTATGGCCGCATTCGCCGGTTGGATCTTGTTGCGCCAGATCACCACACCAAGGATGGCGCTTGCACTGACCCTTGGGGCAGTCGGCGCGCTGTGGGTGATCTTTCGCGCCGATTGGCAAGCCGTGCGCGCGTTCGATATCGGGCAGGGGGAAATCATCTATTTCTGGGGCTGTGTCGCGCATGCTTTGTATACCCCCCTTGTACGCAAGCTGAACCGTGGAGAGCCTGCAGTGGTGTTTACTTTTGGTACGCTTCTGGCGGGATGCCTAATGCTGACGATCTACGGGTGGTCCGAGATCCGTGCCACCGACTGGGCGAACCTGCCAGCGATAGTCTGGGTGGGTTTGATTTATGTTTCGGTCTTTGCAACCGCGGCCAGTTTCGTGCTGGTTCAGTATTCAACGCTGCGCCTGCCATCGGCAAAGGTGATGGCTTATACTTATCTGGTTCCCAGTTGGGTCATTCTGTGGGAAATCTCTCTGGGGCAGCAGGCGGTTGGCCCTGTCGTCTATTTCGGTGCCGGTCTGACGATCCTGGCCCTGGTTTTGCTGCTGAAATCCGAGGAGGGCAAACCCGCGCGTCCTTTGCCGCAATCCGATTGAACTTGTGAAACGACCAAATTGTGTCAGGCTTGGCCCTAGACCAGAATATGAAACGTCCAAGGGGACGACATGAAACCAGTTCTTTCCATAATGATATTGGTGGCTTGCGGCGCCTGTGCCGGGTCATCTGAAACGGATTTACAAGCCAGTTGCGAGGCGCTGGTCGCAGCCGAAACTGGAACGCGGCCCGGGGATGTTCGGGCATTGTCCACCGATACCGAACCGGGCGGGTCGGTCACGACGGTTTCCGTTACCGGGGCCCAGGCCCCGTGGCTGTGTCGGGCGGACCCTTCGGGGGTCGTGACCGGTGTTGAATACAGTCAGGAAGGCTAGCCCGTTTCAATGTTTGACCAAGCGGGCGACGGTGTTGAGGCAGATCAAGGCCTGGCACCCTCTGGTTTCTCTATGCTTCAGGCCAAGGAGGAACGTCCCATGTACAGTCATATCATGATCCCGGTTGATCTTCATCTGCCACCCGAGGTGCGCAAGGCCGCCAAAGTTGCAGCAGCTATAGCCGAATGGCAGGGGGCCAAGATTACTTTGGTCAGTGTCACCGGCACCCAACCGGGTGACCCTGTTCAGTCAGATGCTGCGATTGACAAGAACCTACGTGATTTTGCCAAACAGTTGGCTGAAAGCAGCGGGACCGAAGTGGCGTATCGCAATATCCATTCGGTTGATGTCGCCGCCGAAGTTGACGGTGACCTGACACGAACTGCCGAAGAAATCGAAGCTGACCTTATCGTCGTCGGCACCCATGCGCCGCGTATTACCGACTATATATTCTCGAGCCATGCGGGGTATCTGGCGAAACATGCCAGTGTCTCTGTTTTTGTAGTCAGGTAGGCGGATCATTCCTCGGCTGCGGGCAGTTCAACCTCAAGAAATCGTTCGAACGCGTCCAGATTGACCGGCTCGAACTGCCCGAACCCTTGCATCCAGACGGATGCGGATCGCAGCGCGTCAGGCTCCAGCTTGCACCACTTCACCCGTCCACGCTTTTCCTGGCTGATCAAACCGGCTCTGGTCAGGATCACCAGGTGTTTTGAAATCGCGGCAAGCGACATCTCGAACGGTTCGGCGACATCCGTCACCGCCATGTCATCCTCCAGCAGCATCGCAAGGATGGCGCGGCGTGTGGGGTCGGCAAGGGCCGCAAAAACGGTATCGAGATCGTTGGACATACTCCTTTCCTAAAGCGCAAGAACCGGTTTGACAATTTTCGGTATGAGGTCACTGTGCCCCGGCATGTGTATCGGGGGTTGGGATGTCACTAAAATACTGGCTGGTGATTTGTATTCTTGGCATCGGTTGGGGCATGTCCTTCATGTTTAATGCCATTTTGCTGCGGGAACTTGGGCCGCTTTCGGTGTCGATGGGACGGGTTGCATTTGGGGCGCTCGGGTGCTGGGTCTATGTGATCGGGGCGCGATTGCCAGTCAATCTGACACTGGCACGTGCGTTTGGGTTGTTGGGATTTGGTGCGCTCAGCTATGCCGCGCCCTTTGCGTTCTATGCGCTTGGGCAACAGCATATCGCTTCGGGTGTGGCAGGGATCGTCAATGCAACGACACCGGCCTTTGCCGTCATTGTTTCGCATTTCTGGCCCGGAAGTGAACGTGCCACCCTGTTAAAGTCTCTGGGCGTGGTTTGCGGCTTCACCGGTATCGTTGTGCTGTCCCTGCCTGTACTGGGCGGTGGCGCGTCGTCCGAATTTTGGGCGATCCTTCTGACACTTTGCGCACCGATCTGCTATGCGTTCTCAGTCAACATCGCGCGGGCCTTCCGGGATATGCAACCTGTGGTTCTGACCGCCCTTGCATTGACGGGTGCTACGCTGGCCATCACGCCCTTGGCGCTTTGGCAAGAAGGACTACCCCATATAACCCGGGCCGAGACTTGGGCCTCGCTGGCGATGATCGGGTTTGTGCTGACATCCGCCGCCTTTATCGCGTTCTACTGGTTGCTGCCCAAGGTTGGCCCGACCAATATCTCGACAGTGACATTGATTGCGCCTGTTTCGGCGCTGGTGCTTGGAACATGGGTGCTGGGGGAAACCCTGCGGCCCGAGCATCTACTGGGAATGGCAGCGATCTTCGCCGGTCTGCTGCTGATCGACGGGCGCGTGATCAGACGTATCTGGCAGGGGGTGTCGGGCAAAGATCAACCAAAAGGTTGAATATGCGGATTCCGTGCCTTTGTACCCGCTTCCTGTGGTTCGGGCTGATCACGCCTATGGTGATTCAGAAAAATTACCTTTAAAAACAATAGAGTAAAGTGCGGCAATTCGGGCTGCCAACGCCGTTGACTCTGCGCTCTCCGCCCCTTAGCACCGTGCCCAAGACTGTACGAGGGAAACGCCCGTGACTGATGATGACCAAAAGCAGCGTATGGCGCAGCTTGAGGCTAAGATCACGGCGGCGAAAAAGGCCAAGTCAAAGCCTGAGGCCCGTGCGGACGCCGATTATTCGGGAGGCGAGCTTGCCTGGCGGATGGTCATCGAAATGGTATCCGGTCTGGGGATCGGATTTGGCATCGGATACGGGCTGGACAGCCTGTTCGGGACAATCCCGATCTTCCTGGTGCTGTTCACATTGCTGGGTCTGGTCGCCGGGGTAAAGGTTATGCTCCGCAGCGCACAACAGGCGCAAGAGAAACAGATGGCCGACAAGGCCGACGAAGACGAGAGGGACTGAACGTGGCAACCGAGACCACCGCAGCAGAAGGCAGCAGCCTGGTTTTCCATCCGATGGATCAGTTCATCGTCAAACCGCTTTTTGGCGACGGTGCGATTGCTTGGTACACGCCCACTAACGTCACTCTGTGGCTGTTTTTTGCAATTCTCGCCGTGATCGGCCTGCTGGTGCTCAGCACGTCCAAGCGCGCCATTGTCCCGACGCGCATGCAGTCGGTGGCCGAACTGGCCTATGGCTTTATCTACAAGATGCTTGAAGACATCTGCGGCAAGGATGGCGTCAAATACTTCCCTTATGTCATGACCCTGTTCATGTTCATCGTGACCGCGAACTTCCTGGGTCTGATCCCGACCTCGTTCACAACCACATCGCATTTCGCCGTGACCATCCCACTGGCGCTGGCCGTGTTCCTGACTGTGACCATTCTGGGTTTTGTCAAGAACGGCGCCGGGTTCCTGGGCCTGTTCTGGGTCTCCAGCGCGCCGCTGGCGCTGCGCCCGATCCTGGCGATCATCGAGCTGATCTCGTATTTCGTGCGCCCGGTCAGCCACTCTATTCGTCTTGCCGGTAACGTCATGGCAGGCCACGCGGTTATCAAGGTTTTCGCAGGCTTCGCCGCGATTGCCGTGATCTCGCCTGTGTCCGTTCTGGCGATCACCGCAATGTACGGTCTTGAGGTCCTAGTGGCCTTTATCCAGGCCTACGTATTCACCATTCTGACCTGTGTATATCTGAAGGATGCACTGCATCCGTCGCACTAAGGTCCGATACCCAAACATCGAAACTTCCAATTCGTAAGGAGAAACATCATGGAAGGCGATCTCGCACACATCGGCGCAGGCCTGGCAGCAATCGGTTCCGGCGCAGCCGCAATCGGGGTGGGCAACGTAGCAGGCAACTTCCTGGCTGGCGCTCTGCGCAACCCTTCGGCGGCTGCTTCGCAGACCGCAACCCTGTTCATCGGTATCGCATTTGCAGAAGCCCTGGGGATCTTTGCATTCCTAGTTTCGCTGCTGCTGATGTTCGCCGTCTAATCTGCGGAACCTGATCCTTACGCGCAGGTGGGCCCAAGCCATAGCGGCCCGCCTGTTGTAAAGACAACGTTCCGACGGAGGACATCATGGCGACAGAACCCGTATACGAAGAGGTGGCTGGCACCTGCGTTGACTCTCATGGGTCGGCGATTGGTATGCCTCAGCTTTGCTTCGATTGGTTCCCCAACCAGATTTTCTGGCTGGTCATCACGCTGGTCGTCATCTTTCTGGTCCTGTCCCGCGTGGCTCTGCCCCGCATCGCGGCAATCCTGGCGGAACGTCAGGGGACCATTACAAATGACCTGGCTGCGGCCGAAGATCTAAAGGCCAAAGCGGTCGAGGCTGAAGAGGCCTATAACAAGGCGCTGGCCGATGCCCGTTCTGAGGCACAGCGTATCGCTGCCGAAGCACGCGCCGAAATCCAGTCTGGTCTGGATGACGCGATTGCCAAGGCAGATGCTGAAATCGCTGCAAAAGCGGCTGAATCGGAAAAGGCTATTGCCGACATCCGTGCAGGTGCGCTGGAAAGCATTCAAATCGTTGCCAAGGATACGGCAGTAGAACTGGTTACCGCTCTGGGTGGCGAGGCTGATGCCAAAACCATCAACGGTGCGGTTGACGCGCAGACAAAAGGATAAGTGACATGCGGAACACTCTTGCCCTTATCCTGACATTTGTTGCCGCCAGCCCCGCGCTGGCCGCAAGTGGCCCGTTTTTCTCGCTTGGCAACACCGACTTTGTGGTTCTGCTGGGCTTCATCGTTTTCATCGCAGTCCTGTTCTACTTCAAGGTCCCGGGCATGATCGGTGGAGCGCTGGATAAGCGTGCCGAAGGCATCAAGTCCGAACTGGACGAAGCTCGCGCCCTGCATGAAGAAGCGCGCAGCCTGCTTGCCTCGTACGAGCGCAAGCAACGCGAGGTTCAGGGTCAGGCGGATGCCATCGTGGCCGCCGCAAAGGAAGATGCGGTTCTGGCAGCTGAGCAAGCCAAGGTCGATCTGGAGAAATCCATCGCGCGCCGTCTGGCGACCGCGCAGGATCAGATCGCTTCGGCTGAAGCGTCGGCTGTCAAGGAAGTCCGCGATCAGGCCATCACCGTTGCTATTTCTGCAGCCAATGCTGTGCTGGCCAAGCAGATGACCGCCGCGCAGGCCAACAAGCTGATCGACGCATCCATTGTGGATGTGAACGAAAAGCTTCACTAAGACAATTCCGGCCCGGCAGCACATCTGCCGGGTTCGGACATTGGGCTGCGAATATCGCACCCCGCTTCCCGATTTGACCGGGGACCGATTGTCTGCGTTACATATTCGGAAACACTCCAACCAATTTTGCGCCCGTGCGACGGCATTTGCCGAAACCGGACTGGATAAGAGCCCTTTATGACCGAATTGCCGACGATCAGTGTCGTTATTCCCAACCTGAACTGCGTCGATTTCATCGAACGGACAATCCTCTCTGTGCTTGAGCAGGAATATCCCAAGCTGGACCTGATCCTGTCGGACGGCGGTAGCACCGATGGTTCGATGGAGGTGGTCGAAAAGTACCGCGATGCGTTTTCACATATCATCTCGGGCCCGGATACCGGGCAGGCCAACGCTGTAAACAAAGGCTTTGCAGTGGCCACGGGCGACGTAATGGGTTGGATCAATTCGGACGATGTTCTTATTCCCGGCGGCCTTGCCACGGTAGGATCGCTGTTTGCGTTGAACAAAAACATGAATTGGATGACCGGGCGGGTCACGTGCATTGACGAAGAAGACAATGTCCTGACTGTACGGCGCCCAAAGCCCGTTTCACGGGTAAGACTGCTTGCCGGGGACTATCAGTGGGTTCAGCAGGAATCGACCTATTGGCGGCGTGACCTTTGGGATCAGGTCGGGGGCCAACTAAACGAGAACCTCAAGCTTGCCGTCGACGGAGAGCTATGGCTGCGGTTTTCGCGACATACCGATTTGGTGCCCGTGCATGCTCAGGTCGGGGCTTTCCGGTTCCGCAAGGGCCAGCGGTCCGAAGCGGCTGAGGCTTACCATTCGGAAATGCTTCAGGCGATTGAAGTCGAGCGTCAGGCGCAGAGCCGGTCGGATGACCTGATCGGGGCGATATTGGACACGCCGTTGGAATTGCGCTCTCGGACCGAAGCTGAAGGGTTGTTTCCGTCGCTGTACAGTCAGGACCCGAAGGCAATGAAACGGCCAAATTTGTGGGTTCACAGTCTTAAGCGGCGGCTGAACGGAATTTAACCCTCAAGGCCCTGCTGTTTCTTGCGCCTGCTGGTCCACCACACATAGGCCGCCAAAAGCACGATTGCGATTTCGATCTTGAAGGTCCAGTGGTTCAGAAAAGATAAGATCCAATGAGAATGCGTGGCCTGAACAACCACCAGCGGGTGGGTGACGTCGGATAGTGGCCAGGCCCACGCCACTTCGCCAACAATCGAATCCAGGGCCATATGCACCAGCCCCCCGGCGCCGAAGGCTGCAGTAATACGTCCAGCGTGCGCGAATCTTAGTCGCAGCAGCAGACCGATCATCAGGATACCAAACCAGAGCGCCGGGCGATGCGTGAGGTATTCGTGATGGTGGTGGCTGCGACCGTCTACGAAATAGAACCACAGCAGATCAATATCCGGGGCGATGGAACCAATCATCGCAGCGGCAAACGCAGCTTTATCCAATCCGGGCGTCGCAGTGCGAAAGACCAGATACGCACCAGGTAGGTGCCCAATGAACATCAGTGCTGCCCTGTCTCATGGTCCAGGCGCTGCTGCGCAATGGCTTCGTTCCGCAGGGCTTTCTGGTGGTCTTCCATGCAGATGCGAACAAAGCCCAGATGCTCCTGGACTGCAACGCGCGCCGCCTCAGGGTCGCGAGCCTGCAGCGCTGAATTGATTTCCCGGTGCTGATCCAGAATGGCGTCTCGCGTCGTACGCTGCCGGAACATCATCTGCCGATTGTAGAAGACACCCTGTCGTAGCAGGTCAAACATCGACCGCATCATATGCAGCATGACCACGTTGTGACTGGCCTCAATGATGGCCATGTGGAACTGCGCATCCAGATGGGCCTCTTCCTCGGCCGCATTGCGGGCATGGGCGGCCTCCATCTTGTCAAAGATCGCCTGTACGACCTTCAGGTCGCTTTCCGACCCCAGTCTTGCCGCGCGTTCTGCTGCAAGCCCTTCCATGTCCCGGCGGAAGGACAGATAGTCGAAAACCGCCTCGTCATGGCTGCTGAACAACCGGATCAGAGCCGGTGAAAAAGCCGAACCTAAGACTTCGGCAACATAGATTCCTGACCCCGCCTTGGCTGTCAGCAAACCCTGATGCTGAAGATCAGAAATCGCTTCGCGCAGTGAGGGGCGTGAAACGCCCAGACGGTCGGCCAGTTCCCGTTCTGCAGGCAAACGTTCTCCCGGGCGCAGAATCCCGCGCAGAATCAGCAACTCGATTTGTTTGACCACCGCAATGGACAGCTTTTCAGTTTGGATCTTTTGGAAGGGCATGGCGGCGCGTTTTCGAAATTGGTCAATTCATATGACCACGTATCCGGGCCTGGTTCAAGCAGGGGGGTGGAGTTGAATTTAGGTCAGCAATATTGACATTATAAAATTTGCACCTAGGGTGGGTCGCAACAGGGCAGGAGGAGGCCAAGGATGACCCAGAATCTGTTTGCAACGCGGGCGTCCCGGATGAAAGCATCGGAAATCCGCGAGTTGTTGAAACTTCTTGATCAGCCGGGAATCATCTCGTTCGCGGGCGGCATCCCAGACCCAAACCTGTTTCCCACCGAGGCCTTTGCCCAAGCTTGTCAGGCCGCTTTGAGTGCTGGGCCGCAGGCGCTGCAATATTCAGTCAGCGAGGGCTATGTTCCATTGCGCGAATGGCTTGTGCAGCATATGCGCGAGATCGGCATCGATTGTAGTGTCGATAACATCCTGATCACCTCGGGATCGCAACAGGCCTTGGATTATCTGGGCAAGCTCTATTTGTCGCCGGGGGATACTGCGTTGATCGGCTGGCCGACCTATCTGGGGGCGATCAACGCCTTTGATGCCTACGAGCCCCGGTTCGACCGTCTTATGCTTAATGGCAATAGAGGTGCCGCCGAATGTTCCGAAGCTGCTGGCGAGGGCGCGGTCAAATTCGCTTATCTGTCGCCTGATTTCGCAAATCCAACCGGTGAGACCGTTGACCTGCGCGATCGGGAATCCCTGCTGGATCTGGCTGATGATCTGGATATCGCAGTGATTGAGGACGGGGCCTATCAGGCTCTGCGCTATGAAGGAGATGCCATCCCTCCGGTTTTGGCGTTAGAACAGGCGCGAAAAGGGTCGATCGAGTCCTGCCGTACGATCTATTGCGGTAGCTTCTCGAAAACGCTGTCTCCCGGTTTGCGCGTTGGCTGGGTGGTGGCCGCCAAGCCCATTATCTCGCAACTGGTATTGGTCAAGCAGGCGGCGGATTTGCATTCGCCCACGTTGAACCAGATGGCGGTTGAGCAGGTTGCCCGCGCGCATTTTGACACGCACATCCCGCTTTTGCGCCAGACCTATGGTGCCAGGCGCGATGCTATGCTGGATGCGTTGCAACAGAACATGCCCGATGGCGTTCAGTGGACGCATCCCCAGGGTGGCATGTTCATCTGGGTGACTCTGCCTACTGGTATGAACGGGGCAGACCTGCTGGCCCGTGCGCTCGACACAGTGAAACTGGCCTTTGTACCGGGTCGGGCCTTTTTCGCAGATGGCTCGGGCGCCAATACGATCCGGTTGAGTTTCTCGAACTCGGATGAGGATACGATCCGCGAAGGTATTCGCCGCTTGGGAATAGTACTTAGGGCCTGAGCGAAGGAAAGGTTCTGTTAACCAGTTTTGGCAATGATGCGGATATGATCCGGATTTTGTCTTTTCTGATGCTGGCAGCATGTTCGGCCGGGACCCCTCACTTTCGCGATGTTCAGGCGACGCGTATCGCTGTGAATGGCAGCGTATTTGATGTTCGCGTGCGCGGAGATCTGGCCGAAGCCGTTCGGGTTAATTCGCAATACGCTCCGCGTCTTGGCCCGATCCGCGAACGAGCGGCCATGGCGATGGCTCAGGTCTCGGGATGCCCGATACTGGATGTCCTGGGCGACGCGGCCGTGACCGTTGGCGTTTTGGGTTGTGACCGCGCCATGGGCAAGCGGTTGCTGCTGACGGCGGTTTCAGTCCCGAATTACGAATGCATTGATACCGGGCTGTTTCAAGACCTTGGTGACGGCGACGGCTATCAGGTCTTTGAGTGTACAGCCTACTGAATCGCGCTTTTTCTTGCGGATTTAGGCAAGATGTTGTGGATAAGTGGGCCATATATCCCATATCCTGCGCGACTCCGTTGACTCACCCCCAATCCGTTGCGCAGACTTCGAAGGTATAGGAATCACGGGACCCATTGCCTTTGCGCTTTAGCAAACTCAAACTCACCGGCTTCAAAAGCTTTGTTGATCCGACCGATCTGATTATCGCGGATGGGTTGACCGGTGTTGTGGGGCCTAATGGTTGTGGCAAATCCAATCTGCTGGAAGCTCTGCGTTGGGTGATGGGGGAAAACCGACCCAAATCCATGCGCGGTGGCGCGATGGAAGATGTGATTTTCGCCGGGGCCGCCACGCGGCCGGCCCGCAATTTTGCCGAAGTTGTGTTGACCATGGACAACTCCGAGCGGCTCGCGCCCTCGGGTTTCAATGACAGCGACCAGCTTGAGATTGTCCGCCGCATCACCCGAGATGTCGGCAGCGCCTATAAGACCAATGGCAAGGATGTGCGGGCGCGTGATGTGCAGATGTTGTTCGCCGACGCGTCAACGGGTGCACATTCTCCGGCGCTGGTCGGACAGAACCGCATTGCCGAACTGATTAACGCCAAACCCCGCTCTCGCCGCCGCATTCTGGAAGAGGCGGCCGGAATTTCGGGCCTCTATCAGCGCCGACACGAGGCCGAGTTGAAGCTGAAAGGTACTGAGGCCAACCTGACCCGTGTCGATGACGTGTTGGAACAGCTGGGCGGACAGCTCGCGCAGTTGGCCCGTCAGGCGCGTCAGGCCGCCCGCTATCGCGAAATCGGAGAGCAGCTGCGCCAAGCCGAAGGCATGTTGCTCTATCGTCGCTGGAAAGAGGCCGACATGGCCCGTCAGCAGGCCGAGGAAAAGCTGCGCGAACGCCTGACCGAGGCGTCGCGCGCCGAAGCCGAAGCACGCACTGCCGTCGCCAATCGGGCCGAAATCGAAGAAACCCTGCCGCCCCTGCGCGAGGAAGAGGCCATTGCCGCCGCCGTCCTGCAGCGCCAACAGGTGCAGCGCGATCAGCTGTCGGATCAGGAAACCCGCGCCCGTCAGACGATTGAGACATTGACCAATCGCATTCAGCAGCTTGGTAACGATATCGAGCGCGAGGCCGGGCTGAACCGCGATGCGGGGCAGATGATCGAACGGCTGGAATGGGAAGCTCGTGAATTGGCCAAAGCTGCCGATGGCCACGACGAAAAAGTCGCCGAGGCAGCCGAGGTCGCGCGCGAAGCGGCCTCTGTCCTGCAAGACCGCGAAGACCACTTGTCACAAGAGACTGAGGATATGGCGCGTCTGGTTGCGCGCCACCAGTCCGGCCAGCGATTGGTCGACGACAGCCGCAAAACGCTGGCCAGGTCGGAAGGTGAAGAGGAAAAGGCCCGCGCAGCGGTGGATGAGGCGAAAACAGCCCTGACCCGCGCCGCCGAGGCATTTGAGGCCGCGCAAGAGGGTGAAGAAGAGGCTCGCGAGGCCTCTGAAGCCGCCGAAGAGGCACTGGCCGCCGCTGACGAGTTACGCAATGAAACCCAGGGCCGCGAGGCCGAGGCGCGTGCGAAAAGATCCGAAGCTGAAGGTGAGCTGGGTGCGATCCGCGCCGAGACCACAGCTCTGGCCAAGCTGGTTGAACGGGATACCGCAGAAGGCGGGCAGGTGCTCGACATGCTGCGCGTGGAACCGGGCTATGAAAAGGCGTTGGGTGCTGCGCTTGCCGACGATCTGAGGGCGCCGTTGGTCGAGGGCGACGGGCCATCAGGCTGGGTTCCGGTGGCGGGTTACGATGCCGATCAATCGCTGCCCGATGGGGCCGAACCACTGGCCTTGCATGTATCCGGTCCTGATCGCCTCAGCCGCCGGATCGCGCAGATTGGTTTGGTCGATGCGGATCAGGGCGCGCGGTTGCAGGCATCGTTGAAGCCGGGCCAAAGGTTGGTGTCGCGTTCCGGCGATCTGTGGCGGTGGGACGGGTTCCGTGCCTGGGCCGAGGATGCGCCAAGTGCGGCCGCCCTGCGGCTTGAACAGCTCAACAAACTTGAGGCACTGAAACAGGAACTGGCCCGGACCGAGGCGCAGGCCGACGGGGCCCGCGCCGCGCACGAGACGCTGTCGCAACAACTGGCCGACGTGACCGAGGCTGACCGCCGCGCCCGCGAGGCACGCCGCGCCGCCGATCAGCGCATGGCTGAAACCGCGCGTCTGCTCAGCAGGGCCGAGGCCGATCGCAATCTGGCGCAGGGCAGGCTGGAAACGCTGGCGCTTGCCGTTGATCGCCACAAAGAGGATGCGATGTCCGCCCGCGCCCAACTGCGCGAGGCCGAGGGCGCCTTAACCGGTCTGGGCAATCTCGACAATGCCCGCGCGCAGGTCGAAGACATCAAACAGACGGTCGAGGCGGCGCGGATCACGATGCTGACTCACCGCTCGTCCCATGACGAGCTGCGCCGCGAGGGCGAGGCCCGTACCCGCCGTACACAAGAGGTCACCAAAGACCTCAGCGGTTGGCGGCACCGCCTGGACAGCGCCGAAAAGCGGATCTCGGAACTGGCCGAGCGCAAGGAAAGTTCCGAGGAAGAGCTATCCGAAGCGATGGCTGCTCCGGGCGAAATCGCCGAGGCGCGTGAAGAGTTGAACGAATTGATCGAAACTGCCGAAGCCCGCCGGGCCGAGGCCGCCGACAAGTTGGCTGCCGCCGAGGCCCGCCAGCGAGAGATTGTGCTGGCTGAGCGCGAAGCGGAACGTCTGGCTTCGGAGGCGCGCGAAAGCCGCGCCGCCGCTGAGGCGCGCTGTGATGCAGCCAAAGAGGCCGTATCGGCAGCGGCCGAGCGTATCGCTGAGGATCAACAGCTAACCCCGAACCAGTTGCTGAACCAGCTGGATGTGAATCCCGACCAGATGCCGGCTGCCGATGCTCTTGAGGCCGAGGTCAACCGCCACAAACGCCAGCGCGATGCAATGGGCGCGGTGAACCTGCGTGCCGAAGAGGACAGCAAAGATGTTCAGGAAGAATTCGACACGCTGAACGGCGAAAAGGCCGATCTCGAAGAGGCGATCAAAGCGCTGCGCAGCGGCATCTCCAGCCTCAACCGCGAAGGACGCGAACGGCTACTGACCGCGTTTGAACAGGTGAATTCGAACTTCGCCATGTTGTTCAAGCATCTCTTTGGTGGTGGCGAGGCCAATCTGGTCATGGTCGAAAGCGACGACCCGCTGGATGCCGGCCTTGAAATCATGTGCCAGCCGCCGGGCAAGAAATTGTCGACGCTCAGCCTGCTTTCGGGCGGTGAACAGACCCTGACCGCGACGGCCCTGATCTTTGGCGTCTTTCTGGCGAACCCGGCTCCGATCTGTGTTCTGGACGAGGTCGATGCGCCGCTGGATGATGCCAACGTGACCCGGTTCTGCGACCTTCTGGACGAGATGTGCCGCCAGACCGACACACGGTTCCTGATCATTACCCACCACGCGGTGACCATGGCGCGGATGGATCGTCTGTTCGGCGTCACTATGCAAGAACAGGGTGTCAGCCAACTGGTTTCGGTCGACCTGAAGAAAGCCGAACAGATGGTCGCCTGACCTCACACTGCAACGTTATGACCGGTTTCGTAAGAATTGGGTTAGGCTGCTGCCATGACCCGTTTCCTGATCATCGCGCTACTGACTGCTACCCCTTTAGGGGCCGCGGAATGGACGACCAAGCCCGATGACGTCCCTCTGACCCAACAAGAGTTGACGGCGCTGGCGGGTCGGACGCTGACCTTTTATGATGACGGGCAGTCGCGATACTCGGCTGGCGGGGCCTATTCCTATACCTATGCCAGCGGAGAATCCGCGTTCGGAACCTATTCCATCGCGGAGGATGGCAGTATCTGCGTGCAATACAGAAACGGGTTCGGTCGATGTGATCTTTATGTCCTGAGTGCTGGACGCCTGATCCTGATCACGGAAAAGGGAGAGCGTTTCCCGGTACGGCCCGAGTGACATTCAAGAAACCGCGGCAACTATTGAAATTGATCTGAATATGTGGGTTTTTGGTGGTCATTTAATCGTAATATTTCAAAATTAGATGGGGATCAGGGGCGAAATCTCACCCCGCGTTGTTGTAAGTTCCCGTATCAACAACGGATCAAAAGAGGCGGGTCGATGTGCAGATTTCTGGCTTGGGCGGGTGCGAAACGGTTTCTGGACGAACTTGTTATGGACCAGGAACAGTCGCTGGTGCATCAAAGCAGAAACGCCCTGATTGGCAAAACGCCGATCAACGCGGATGGTTTTGGGTTGGCCTGGTATTCCGGGCGCGAAACGCCGTGTTTTTACAAAGACACCAACCCGGCTTGGTCGGATGCCAACCTGAAACAGTTGACCCATCACACGAAATCGCACCTGTTCCTGGCGCATGTACGTGCCTCAACGGGGACTGCCACGTCGCGGAACAACTGCCATCCCTTTGGCTGTGGTAAGTGGAGCTTTATGCATAACGGGCAGGCCGGCGGCCATGACCGTATCCGCCAACAGCTTGACGGGATGATACCTAGCCACCTGTACGATCATCGCCTTGGCGCAACTGAAAGCGAGGCGATTTTTCTGATTGCCCATGGCGAAGGGTTGGACGCCGAACCCATCGCCGCGATGGAGCGTGCGGTGCACCGTGTCGAGGTGCTTGCCCGCGCCAAAGGAAGCCTACCCCATATGCGCTTTGCCGCCTGCTGGTCCGATGGAGATCGCCTGTTTGCTGCGCGCTATGCCTCGGACCGTTTCGCACCCAGCCTGCATTACAGGCCCTGCGATGATGGGATCATTATCGCGTCTGAGCCGCTGGATGCGAAGAATGGCGATTGGGCCGAGATCCCGGCAAATACCGCCATCGAAACACGCGGCGATAGGCTGCAGATGCATGTGTTTGAGCCGAACGGGCGATCTTTGGACGCCGAAGTCGCCTAGATCGCCGTATCGAAGAGCGACTAGAGCCGGTTCAACAACTCAGCCGTTGGCCAGGCATCCGCAGGCAGGCCTAGTCGTGCTTGCTCTGACTGGACAGCCGCGCGGGTCCCTGCGCCCAGAATCCCGTCGATCTTGCCCACATTATGGCCGCGCGCCTGCAGCTTGCTTTGCAGCTGCTTCATCTGTGCACCCGATAAGCCTTGGGCCGCGTTGCCCGCGTCATAGACCTGCGCCCCTTCAAGCCGGGTGCCGAAATAGGCTGCGGTCAGCACATAGACAAAGCTCTGATTCCATTCGAAATACACATCAAAATTTGGATAGGCCAGAAAGGCAGGCCCGTTATGCCCTTGCGGTAGGATCAGCGAGGCGGGCAGGTTGGTGAGGGACCCGTTGCGTGCCTGAACGCCCATCGCCTGCCAGTCAGAAACCGAACGCGGTTTGCCCGGGCCCGATAGCGACCAATCCATCCGTGCGGGTACGGTGACCTCTTGCAGCCAAGGCTGCCCCGGTTGCCAGCCCAGATGCGACAGCATCTTGGCGCCCGACATAAGCGCATCGGGCGCAGAGGTCTTTAGCGAAACCTTGCCGTCACCATCGCCATCGACCCCGTTTTCCAGAATGTCTCGGGGCAGCATCTGCACCATTCCAATCTCGCCAGCCCAGGCACCTGACGTGCGGGCCGGGTCGAAATTTCCCCGGCTGTACAGCTCAATCGCAGCGAACACCTGAGGCCGGAACAATTCTGGACGACGGCAATCATGCGCCAGTGTCACCAGCGCATTGCGGGTGTTGAAATCCCCCTGAAACGACCCGTAATCCGTTTCGAACGCCCAAAATGCCAACAGCACCCCGCGCGAGACACCATATTGTTGCTCGATCCGGTCAAACACCGCGTCGTATTTGCGTGACATGGCCTGACCCCGGTCGATCCGGTTTTGTGAAATCAGGTGTCGCGAAAAATCAATGAACGGTTTCTGGAACACGCCCTGTGCCCGGTCGGCTTTCAATACCGCGTTGTCTTGTTGCACACCTTTGAAGAAGGCATTGACGGTGGATTTGTCAAAGCCTTGCTGAACGGCTTCGGCCTTCAACCCCTTCACGAAGGAATTGAAACCCCCGCCACATTGGGCAAACGCAGGTGAAGCAAACAAGGCGGCGGCAACAAGGCCGGAAAGAAAACGCATGGACAGGTCCGTCAGATTATGAAGCTGACCCCAACCCACACTGACACGAGGCCAAGCGCAAGCCCCCATATCCTCCAAAGCATGTCACATGCGCGGAAAACCTCTGGCGCGCCGATGTCGCGCGGGGCCTCGCCGTTGACCCAGGCCAGATCACGGAGCTTTCCGTCATAACTGCGCGGCCCGGCAAGGGCCACGCTCAGTGCGCGTGCCATTGCCGCCTCGGGCCAGCCAGCATTGGGAGAGATATGGCGGCGCGCATCGCCGACCATCTCGCCCCATCTGGCCCATTGGTTTGACAAGATGACGATTAACAGAAAGGTCAGTCGCGCGGGGATCAGGTTGAGGAGATCGTCCAACCGCGCAGCTGCCCATCCGAAATCACGGTATTTATCCGTGCGATAGCCGACCATGCTGTCGGCGGTATTGATCGCCTTGTAGACCAGAAGCCCTGGCAGGCCACCCACCAGAAACCAGAAGGTCGGCGCGATGACTCCGTCGCTGAGGTTTTCAGCCGCGCTCTCGATCGCGGATCGGGCGACCTGTGCTTCGGTCATGTCCTTGGTGTCGCGTGACACGATCATGGCGACCTTCGCGCGCCCATCGACCAGCGAGGTCTGCAAACCCTCGCCAACAGCGCGGACATGTTCCACCAGCGATTTTTGTGCCAACAGCACAGCGCAGATAATGGTGCCGATGATCGGGCCAAGCAAAGACAGAAGCCCCCCAAGCCCAGCGGCACCTGCGACCAGCAGCGCGGCAACAGCTATGCCCTTGAGGCGACGGTACGAGCCATGGTTCAGGCGGTCGTCAAGCCACCCGATGAGTTTACCGATCATGACGGCGGGGTGCCCGACGCGCGACCACAGCCAATCCGGCTCGCCCAGGGCCGCATCCAGACACATGGCGCAGACCAGGATAAAGGCGGTGCTCACAAGGCCGCCTCAAGCCGCGCCCAGCCATCTGCCGGTGGCAGGCCAAGGCGTAGATAGGTTTGCGAATAGGGGAATACACGACTCCAGATATGAGCGCGGGCCAGACGGTCTTGCCAGGCGCTGGCGTCGTCGACCTGATAGAGCCGGAACAGGCTGGTGCCGCCAATCAGCTGCGCGCCTTTCTGCGTTACCATCCGATCCATCCGGGCGGCATCGGCCGCCAAAAGCAGGCGGGTCTCGTCAGCCCAGGCCGTGTCGTGCAGCGCTTGCTCTCCGATCCGCAAGGCGGGACCTGAGACCGCCCAAGGCCCGGTCAGATCGTTCAAACGTGCGATCAGACCGGAGCGTGCGATGGCAAATCCCAGCCGAACCCCCGCCAGCCCCCAGAACTTGCCAAAGCTTTTTAGCACGATAACACCGGGCCGGTCGGCAAGATGGATCAGCGAGGCATCGGGCGTGACGTCGCAAAAGCTCTCGTCGATAATCGTCAGGGGGGCATCCACATCGTTCACGCTCCAGATGCGCCCATCTGGGTTGTTGGGGTGCACGATCACGCGCGCCTCGACTGTGCCGGAGTTCTGTAGCGTCCAGCCCTGCGCGGCAAAGGCGGCGGCATGTTCGTTATAGGTCGGAGTGGTAATCTGAACCCGGCCGGTTGCAGCCAGCGCAGGAATGCGGGCGATCAGAGCAGATGCGCCGGGTGCAGGCAGGATCTCTGCTCCCTCGGGAACTGACCAGAAACTGCGGGCCGCATCGGCCAGCCGTTCAAATGCGCCATGGTCGGGCAATTCCATCCAATCCGATGGGGTGAGCCCGGCAACCTCGTATGGAACCGGATTGATTCCGGTGGATAGGTCGATCCAATCGGTTCGCTTACCGCCATAGACAGACATGGCCCCATCCAGCCCACCGCCATGGTCCCGGGCGGCCCGCGGATTCAAATCTCTGTTTTCGCGCGCCATCGGGCCCCTCGCCGGAATCACCAAAATTTGCTTGTTTCAAGCGGATTTCTGCCGGTTTTACAAGCAAATCCGCGTGATCAGAGGTGTGCTCAGGCCTGGTTAACACTTTGTTAATGAATTCGCGTGAACACAAACCTTAGGGGTCGGCACCACTCACCAATATAAGTGCCGAGGTTGTTGATGATGAATGTACTGATTGTTGAGAGTAACCCTGATTTAGGTCGGGTCTGGAAAAGGCATCTTGAGCGACAGGGTGCCGAGGTCACGCTTGTGACCGGGCAAGAGGATGCGATCCTTGCCCTTTATGGTGCCGAATTTGAGATCATCGTGATGGATCTGGTGCTGGAAACCGGTAGCGCCTTGGCCGTGGCTGACTTTGCCAGCTATCGCAGGCCCGAGGCCCGGGTGATCTTCGTGACCAACACCACTTTCTTTTCGGATGGCTCGATCTTTGCCCATAGCCCGAATGCCTGCGCCTATGTGCAAAGCGGTACGCCGCCAGAGGATCTGGCGGCGATGGTCGAGCATTACGCGGCGGGACGCTGACCGCGCCCGTGCGGCTCATGATAGTTCAGGATCGGGTTGGTCGGGATGATCCGATGCGGATTAATGCTCTCATGGCTGTAGTGATAGTGGCGCACGATATGGGTTAGGTTCACTGTCTGCGCGACACCCGGCCATTGGTACAGCTCGCGGGTATAGGCCCACAGGTTGGGATAGTCGATCAGACGCCGCCGGTTGCATTTGAAATGCAGATGATAAACCGGGTCGAACCGGATCAGCGTGGTGAACAGCCGCCAGTCGGCCTCGGTCAGGCGATCACCCATCAGATAGCGGTTGGTGGACAGCCGATCCTCGAGCCAGTCCAGCGTGTCAAAGAGCGGGCCAACGGCTGCGTCATATGCCGCCTGGCTGGTGGCAAAGCCGGATTTGTAGACCCCGTTATTAATGTCGGAATAGATGCGGGCATTAACCTGTTCGATTTCGTCACGCATCGCCTCGGGCCAGTAATCATCGGTATTCCCAGTGATCCCGTCAAAGGCCGAGTTAAACATCCGGATGATTTCCGAGCTTTCGTTCGAGACGATGGTTTCCTGTTCCTTGTCCCACAGGATCGGAACGGTTACGCGCCCCGAATAGGTCGGGTCAGCCTTGGTATAGATTTGGTGGGCATAGTCCATTCCGTACAGTACGTCGCCCGCCGCCCCGTGTTCGTCGGTTGCAAATGTCCATCCCTTGTTCAGCATGTCGGGGTGTACGACCGAAACCGGGATCAGATCGGACAGCTCTTTCAGTTCGCGGAATATCAGTGTCCTGTGGGCCCAGGGGCAGGCATGGCTGACATAAAGATGGTACCGGTCAGGTTCAGCTTTGAAGCCGTCCGTGCCCGAGGGTCCGGCGCTGCCATCAGCGGTCAACCAGTTGCGAAATTGCGCCGCGCTTCGCTTGAAGGCGCCGCCTGTGGATTTGGTATCATACCATGTGTCGTGCCATTTGCCGTCGACCAATAGGCCCATGCTTTGATCCTCCGTAATGCGGTTTCCCGGAACATACGCTTTGAAGGGAACCGATCCTATGCGAGCCGCCGCGCATTGTGCCTGCGTTTTCGCACAGGTTGGAATGGGATTTCCGTGCAACAGGTTTGGATTCGACCGCGTTGAGTGATCGGCTTCACTGGATTTTTACAGTCTACGTTCCAAAATAGAGTCCGCTGCGGGGGAGTTTTGATATGAGTACCTATGTTTCCAAAGAAATCAGCGCCGAATTGGATGCTGCGCGAATCGCGAGTCTGAAGAAAACCAGCCGACTTCGTGTCGAATTGGGTGACAATACCTACAAAATTCTCCGATTGTGGAAGGATGGCTTCACCGTAGAGGCCGCGACCACGCCTCGATTGCGCGGTTTGGTCGATATCTACGATGGCGCGAGTCACTTATATCAATGCCTGATCATTGCCGATGAATGTGAGGCAGGCGAAATGCGTTATGAATTCAAGCGCAGCACGGCAGCCTCCGACAAGGCCCCATTGGATTTCTATCGATCTCCGGACGCGCCCATCGCGCTGCTTGGAAACAAGGACTAGGCTTTTGCCCATCGGGTCTGCCGATGGGCATTCCGCTATTGCAGATCGGAAAACGCGTGTTTCAGCCGTTTGCTGGCCTCTTCAACACGCCCGCGTTGCGTCGCTAGATTGAACCGCTCGAATGTCTCTCCGCCCGCACCAAAGCCGGGGCCAGGCGAGGTGGCGATTTTTGCATCCTCGCGCAGACGCCGGGTAAATTCTGCGTGGTCCATTCCGGTGCCCGAGAAATCAATCCAAGCCAGATAGGTTGCCTGTAAGGGCATTGACCACAGGCCAGGGATTTCTGCGATTGCAGCGTCAAAGATTTTTCGGTTGCTATCAAGATGGGCGATCTGTTCATCCACCCAAGCGGCCCCTTCAGGCGAATAGGCAGCGGTGATCATTGCGACTCCCAATGCGCTGGGATCATAATCCAGTGTCTGGATTCGGTGACGCATCGCAGCGCGCAGGTCCGGGTCGGGGATGATCATATTCCCCGTCCGTTGACCGGCGATGTTGAAAGTCTTGGACGCTGCCGTCAGTGTCACGGTCCAGGGCCGCGCATCCGGCGCGGCGACATCCATCGGAACAAAGGTCGTGCCGGGATAGACCAGATCGTGGTGAATCTCGTCCGAAACCAGAATAAGGTCGTTCCGTTCCGCAAATGCCGCGACTGCGCGCAATTCCTCTGGCGTCCAGACCCGGCCCGAGGGGTTCTGAGGCGAGCACCACAAAAGCATCTTCTCGGTTCCATCCAGCCGCGACTGCGCGTCTTCCAGATCAAGGCCATAGCCGTCGCCGTCGCGCATCAAGGGGCATTCCACCACGCGCCGACCCGACTTGTTCACCTTATGTGCAAACTCATGGTAGACGGGTGTAAAGATGACCACTCCGTCGCCCGGACTGGTCCAGACATCGAGGCAGAGCGCAATCGCATTTCCCAGACCCTGCGACGTCAGAATCCAATCAGAATCGATCTCCCACCCGTGGCGGTTCTTCATCCACCATTGGATGGAATTCAGGTAGTCCGGGTGCATCCAGGAATATCCGAAAACACCGTGATCCGCCGCGTTACGCACAGCGTCGATCACACAAGGCGCCGTAGAATAGTCGGAATCGGCCGTCCACATTGCCAGACCGTCATCCGGCGAAAGGCCATACAGCTTTTCAAGCTTGTCCCATTTCGAACTGTTGGTGCCGCGGCGGTCGATCAGGTCGTTGAATGTCATATCTGCTCCATCTGTCCGGATGAAAGCTAGCCGCAAATTCGGCAGGTGCAAGGGGGGCGTTGCGGCTTAGGGCGTGATGGCCTAAATCAACCTCATGAAACGCAATATACTGATCCATCCCGACCCCCGCCTGAAAAAGATCTGCTCTCCCGTAGTGGATCTGACGGACGAATTGCGCCAGCTGGCTGATGACATGCTTGAGACGATGTATGATGCGCCTGGTATCGGGCTGGCAGCGCCTCAGATTGGGATGCTGGACCGGCTGATCGTTATGGACTGTGTCAAGGAAGAGGGCGAGGCTCAACGCCCGCTGATTATGTTCAACCCCGAAGTGGTCGCGTCGTCGGACGAGACGAATGTCTATGAAGAAGGTTGTCTTTCGATCCCTGAACAATTCGCCGAAGTCACACGCCCAAAGGTCGTGGACGTGGCTTGGATCGATCGTGATGGTAACGCGCAGCGGGAAACATTCGATGGCCTTTGGGCAACCTGTGTCCAGCATGAGATTGACCACCTGAACGGGAAGCTGTTCATCGACTATCTCAAGCCTATGAAACGCCAGATGATCACCCGAAAAATGCAAAAGCTGAAACGCGAGCAGGCGCGCGAATGACTATTCGTACCTGCCTGCCATGGCCTGATAAGCGTCTGCGGACCAAAGCCGAAGATATCACCGAAATTACTGACGAGGTTCGTGCCATCTGGGATGACATGATCGACACGATGGAGGCGATGCCCGGCGTCGGCCTTGCCGCACCGCAGTTCGGCGTGATGCTGCGGCTGGCGGTGGTCGATGGCTCGACCGAGAGGGGGCGGGCCGTGCGGCTGGCAAACCCTGAGATCCTGCACAGATCGGTCGAATTGCGCGAGCATGAAGAAGCCAGCCCAAACCTGCCCGGCGTGTCGGCCAAGGTGAAACGTCCCCGGGCTGTGACGGTAAAGTTTCTCAACGAAAAAGGCATCATCGACCGCCGTGACTTTGTCGGGATCGAAGCCACCAGTGTGCAGCACCAGATCGACCATCTAAACGGGCAGATGTATTTCGACAGGCTCAGCAAGGTCAAACGAGACATTCTGCTGCGCAAAGCTAAAAAGCTGGGGTAGGCATGCGGCTGATCTTTATGGGGACACCCGATTTCTCGGTTCCGGTGCTGGACGCGCTGATTGATGCGGGGCATGAGGTTGCCGCCGTCTACTGCCAGCCTCCGCGCCCAGCGGGCAGAGGCAAAAAGGATCGTCCAACCCCAGTTCATGATCGGGCCGAGGCATTGGGACTGACCGTTCGGCATCCGGTCTCATTGAAATCGGCGGAAGAACAGGACGCCTTTGCCGCGTTGAATGCGGATGTGGCTGTCGTCGTGGCCTATGGCCTGTTGTTGCCACAACCGATTCTGGATGCGCCATCGCAGGGATGTCTGAACATTCATGCAAGCCTGTTGCCGCGCTGGCGGGGGGCTGCGCCGATCCATCGGGCGATCATGGCGGGTGATGCGCAAACCGGAACCTGCATCATGCAGATGGAGGCTGGTCTGGATACCGGGCCAATCCTGTTGCGGCGGGCCACCGACATTGGTGCGCAGGAGACCACAGGGCAGTTGCATGACCGGCTGTCCGAAATGGGCGCTTCTCTGATCGTCGAGGCACTGTCCAAACTGCCGAACCTGACGCCCGAGCCTCAACCCGACGACGGCGTGACCTATGCCGCCAAGATCGACAAGGCTGAGGCGCGTGTTGACTGGGCCAGACCCGCGGTCGAAATTGACCGTCAGATCCGTGGCCTGTCCCCTTTTCCCGGCGCCTGGACCGAGATTAATGGCGAGCGGATCAAGCTGCTTGGTTCCAAATTGGCCGAGGGGCAGGGTGTTGCAGGAGAGGTTCTTGACAACCAACTGAAGGTTGCCTGTGACGATGACGCGATTAAGCTGCTGCGCTTGCAACGGGCGGGTAAAGGGGCGCAGGATAGGGAAACTTTTCTGCGGGGGTGGCCGATTGCCGTTGGTACCCGCCTGTCATCGGAGTAGGCCGCCATGTTCATGATCCTGATGGGGACTGTCGTTATTGCTGGGATTGTCGGCTATCTGTCCGAGAAATCCGGCTTTACCCATAATGGCATTCTGCAGTCGATCATCATCTGCGTAGGCGGTGCATTCCTGTTCTATTTCGTGCGCATCATGTTTGGGATCAGCTTTGGCCCGCCCGGTCTGGATGCAGTGCTGTCCTCGATCGGGGCGCTGATCATCGTTCCGACCCATTGGAGGAAGTGACATGCCCGTCATCGCCCTGATCGTCATCGGCGCCGCTGCGGGTTTTCTGGCCACCCGCCTGATGCGGATCGAGGCAGATATCCCAACCACCATGCTGATCGGTATCATTGGTGCCTTGGTTGGTGGGTTTCTTCTGCGGGCATTGGTCACGATGATGGGCTGGCTGTCCGGGTTTGTCGGCGCTGTGCTGGGGGCGCTTCTGGTGATCTGGATCTGGCAGACCTATAAGCGCCGCTAAGCCTTGATCAAGGGCGACTGCGTGGCGGGCGGCTTTTGTAGACGGGCAGTTTCCAGCCGAACAGCAGCGATCCTGCCCGCAATGCCCAGCAGATCAGGGCGCATGCGGCAAGCACGGTCAGCTCCTCGAACCCCATCCGGTTGGCAATAACGGCCGCTACCGAGCCTGCAAGGGCGCAAGACACATAAAGTTCACCCTGTTTCAGCACCAGCGGAACCTCGTTGCAGACCACGTCCCGCATCAGGCCGCCAAAGCATCCGGTGGTGACACCCATCAACACCACGATCGTGCCGGATTGGTCCAAGGATAATGCGACGCCCGTGCCGGCAGCTACTGCAATGGACAGGGCGAAACTGTCCAACCAAACCAGCCAGTTATAT
Source organism: Ruegeria sp. CDSC079 (assembly GCF_059610505.1). NCBI lineage: Bacteria > Pseudomonadati > Pseudomonadota > Alphaproteobacteria > Rhodobacterales > Roseobacteraceae > Ruegeria > Ruegeria sp. CDSC079. Next base: position 37,097 of record NZ_JBXWNT010000007.1, on the reverse strand, counting down.
CGGCTTTCGACCAGATGGGCTGTAAAGAACACAAGCACCGCCGCACTGCAGGCCATCAGGACATAGCTGGGCTGGCCAACCCAGAACACCGGATTCCGATCCAACAGCAGGTCACGCACCGTGCCGCCGCCAACGGCGGTCAGGCAGGCGATAAAGGCAAACCCTACAAGATCAAGCTGCGCGCGACTGGCGACCAATGCGCCGGTCAGCGCAAAAACCAGAACCGAGGCATAATCGAGCAGGTCCAAACCGTTCATGGCTGCGTCTTCTTGGGCTTGAACGGGGCCATGCCTGCACGGGCCAGTTCGTCGGCTTTTTCGTTTTCCGGGTGACCCGCGTGGCCCTTGACCCATTCCCAGGTCACATCATGACGCACCTGCGCCTCATCCAGCCGTTGCCACAGGTCGACATTCTTGACCGGTTTCTTGTTCGAGGTTTTCCAGCCGTTCTTTTTCCAACCGAATATCCAGCCGGTGACGCCGTTTTTCACATAGGCGCTGTCAGTGATTACGGTGATTTTCGAGGCACGTTCGAGCGTTTCAAGCGCGCTGATTGCGGCCAGCAGTTCCATTCGGTTGTTGGTGGTTTCAGCTTCGCCGCCGCTCAGTTCACGCTGTTTCAGGACGGTGTCGCCGTCCATTGCACGCAGCAACACACCCCAGCCGCCCGGGCCTGGATTACCGGAACAAGCACCGTCAGTATAGGCAAACAGTTCAGGCATGGGCCAGCACCAGAATGAAGCCATCGTAAGAACCCGCCAGACCTTTGCCGATCCCGGTCCTAATCCCGTCGATGGTAAAGCCGGCATCTGCCAGGGCCTCCTCGATCTCGTTCTGCGAGAAGTAGCTATAATAGCGATCCAGATGATCGCGATGTTCGCCCGTGCCCAGTTTGAGGCCCAGGAAAAAAACGCCCTGCGGTTTCAGCGCCCGGTGGATGGCCGCCAAATGGCGTGGGAAATCCTTGCGGGGCGCGTGCAGCAGCGAGAAGCTGGCGTAGATGCCGTCATATGCGGCCACTTCGGTCACGTCGTCGAAAGTACCCAGGTGCGCGTCCACGCCATTGGCGCGCGCATAGTCAACAAAAGCGGGCGTCGCATCCAGCGCATGCACGCTCAGGCCCTGGCGTAGAAAGAACGCGCTGTCTGACCCGGGGCCCGAGCCCAGATCCAACACATGCCCCTTACCGACGGCATCGACAAATTCCTGACGCGATGTCAGCTGCTCCGGTGGTAGAGGAACCTTGAGGTATTCGGCCACGTTGTTGGTATAGGCGTTGATGGTTTTGGGATCGCTCACAGATAGACTCCGACGGTAAGGCAGGCCAATACGACTGCGGTCAGCAAAATGCGCAACCGCATCCACCAGACCGGTGTTAGCCGCCAATACGAAAAGATGGCATCTAACACCAGTAGCCCGCCAAACCCCCACATCAGATTTGTGCCAGTGCTGACAGGCCCGCTGCCGGTTTTCAGAAAGGCCCACAGGGCGGGTAATGTGGACAGCGCATAACAGGTCGCGGCCTTGCTGCCAGAGGTTTTACTGGAAAACCCCCACAGCACGCCGGACATAAAGCTGAGGATGATCGCCCCATAATACAACTGGATATACGGACCGACAAAACGTGCGCCCAGTGCCTGTCGGCCCCAGTCGTTCAGATCGCCGTTCAGATAGGTCAGCGCGCCCCAGATGAAGGGGATCAGCCCGGCCAACCCAAGAAACAGCGGCGCCCTTGGTATGCCGCTCATGCGGGTTGGCGCAGGACGCGCGGGACTTTGAATTCGACATTCTCGGTCGCTGTTTCAACCATTTCGACCGTCACATCGTAATGCTGTCTGAACGCATCGATAACTTCGTTGATCAGAACCTCGGGTGCAGAAGCGCCTGCTGTCAGAGCGATCGAAGAGATACCTTCGAGTGCGCGCCAGTCGATGTCGGTCGCGCGCTGCACCAGTTGGGCATAGCTGCATCCCGCGCGTGCCGCGACCTCGACCAAACGGCGAGAGTTAGATGAATTCGGCGCCCCCACAACCAACAGGGCATCGGACTTCCGGGCCACGACCTTGACTGCTTCTTGCCGGTTGGTTGTGGCGTAACAGATGTCTTCTTTGTGAGGGCCGACGATAGATGGAAACCGAGTCTGAAGCGCTGCAATGATATCCTTTGTATCGTCAACCGACAGGGTCGTCTGAGTGACAAAGGCCAGTTTGTCAGGGTCGCGGACCTGGACGTCTGCGACGTCCGTAACCGTTTCGACCAGCAAAACCTCTCCTTCGGGTAACTGTCCCATCGTTCCGATAGTTTCGGGATGGCCCTTATGTCCGATCATGATCATCTGCAGCCCGGCTTCGGCGTGGCGCTGTGCTTCGACATGGACTTTGGAGACCAGCGGGCAGGTGGCGTCGACATAGACCATCTGGCGCTGCGCCGCCGTCGCGGGTACCGATTTGGGAACCCCGTGCGCCGAGAATATCACCGGGCGATCGTCGGGGCAGTCTTCCAGTTCATCGACAAAGACCGCACCTTTGGCGCGCAATCCATCGACCACGAATTTGTTATGGACAATCTCGTGCCGAACATAGACCGGGGCGCCCCATTTCTGCAGCGCCATCTCGACAATCTTTATGGCCCTGTCGACACCAGCACAGAACCCGCGCGGGGCGGCGAGATAGAGGGTCAGGGGGGGCTTGGTCATGTCGCGTTCTCCTTACCGACACAGGTAAGTCTTTTCACGGCCATGGTCCAGTCAGGACAATGTCATTGATCCGACATGGTTCAATGCTAGCCAATAGGTGTTTTCAGCACCTGATCTTTGTTTAAAAAGCGCGGCCAGGGTTTCCCCTGACCGCGCTAATTTTCAACCGAGTTTGCTTTGGGGCCAGTTACTACCCGCCTGCGGCAACGGTGCGCGGTTCCATCGGCATTTCGCGCGGCGGACGACCGATCACGTCGCGGAGATCTTCCAGCTCAATGAAGTTGTCGGCCTGGCGGCGCAATTCGTCCGAGATCATGGGGGGCTGGCTGCGGATGGTCGACACCACAGAAACGCGTACCCCCTGACGTTGCAGGCTTGCGATCAGCGGGCGGAAATCTCCGTCGCCGGAAAACAGCACGATATGGTCTACACGTGGTGCAAGCTCCATGGCATCGACGGTCAGTTCGATATCCATGTTACCTTTGACTTTCCGACGCCCCATGCTGTCGGTGTATTCTTTTGCCGGTTTCGTAACCATGGTGAAGCCATTGTAATGCAGCCAATCAACCAGTGGACGGATGGGCGAATACTCGTCATTTTCAAGTAGCGCTGTGTAATAGAAAGCTCTGAGCATCTTACCGCGGCGCATGAACTCCTGGCGCAGCAGTTTATAGTCAATGTCAAACCCCAGTGCTTTTGCGGCTGCATAAAGATTCGAGCCGTCGATGAACAGCGCTAGCCGTTCGTCTTTATAAAACATAAATAGGTCCTTCCGGTACAAATCAGCGCGCTGCGTGTTACGTGAGTGAGTCTTGGGAAAATACAGCGCATTGATATCTCCATAATTAGGGGTTTTATGGTGTATCGCAAGTATGCAATTCGCCGAATATAGGGAGTAGGATGCGCAAAACCACCTCAAAAGCAGTGCTTGCCCTCGGTGCAAATCTCAAAGTGAGAGGTTTTGAGCCCCATCTGACGCTACGGAATGCCATTGACGCGATTTTGCGCCAGGGGCTGTTGATTCGGGCTGAAAGCCGCTTTTATGCGACCCCTTGTTTTCCTGCGGGCGCGGGCCCGGACTATGTGAATGCGGCCGTGTTGATCGAGACTGAAAGGTCACCCATTGAGTTGCTGCAGATATTGCATGGAATTGAACATGATTACGGGCGCGAGAGGATTCAGCGCTGGGGAATGCGGACGTTGGATCTGGACCTGGTCTGTTACGATGATCTGGTTCTGCCCGACCGCGAGGTTTTTCAAAGCTGGTTATCGCTGCCGCCCGAAGATCAGAAACAGCAGGCGCCGGATCAGTTGATCCTGCCGCACCCAAGGGTACAGGATCGTGCGTTTGTGCTTGTTCCCATGGCGGATGTTGCCCCGAATTGGCGGCATCCGATACTGGACCTGACCGTCAGGGAAATGCTTGCGGGGCTTCCTTCGGACGATATTGCGGCAGTTACCCCGTTATGATTGGTGCATTTGCAGCATTTCCTGCTTGTCAAGGCAGGGATTCGCCCTTAGATAAACCTCTTCCTGACATGGATTCAGTAACGGAGAGCGCCCCATGGCCCGCGTGACGGTTGAAGATTGCGTAGACAAGGTTCCGAACCGGTTTGAATTGGTGATGCTTGCCGCCCATCGTGCGCGCGAGATTTCCGCCGGTGGTCCGATCACCGTTGACCGTGACAACGACAAAAACCCAGTTGTTTCTCTGCGTGAGATCGCTGACGAGACCCAGAGCGCTGATGAGCTGCGCGAGCGGCTGATTGAGGCCAACCAGACCCAAATCGAGGTCGACGAGCCCGAAGAAGACCAGATGGCGCTGCTGATGGGTGCGGAAACAGACAAGCCTGCGGATGACGACATGTCCGAAGAAAAGCTGCTGCGCGCTCTGATGGAGGCTCAAGGCCAGGGGTAATCCCCACAAATGAAGGTGCGGACCGGATGATTTCTGCTGAAGACCTGATTGCGCTGGTCCGCAACTACAATCCCAAGACGAATGCAGACCGCATTGCCAAAGCTTATGAGTTCGGCAAGCAGATGCATGATGGGCAATTCCGCCATTCTGGCGAGCCCTATTTCACCCACCCTGTTGCCGTTGCCGCCATCCTGACCGAACAGCGTCTGGATGATGCGACTATTATCACGGCGCTGCTGCACGATACGATCGAAGACACCAAGGCCAATTACGGCAAAGTGTCTGAGCTGTTTGGCGAAGAAGTCGCCAAGCTGGTTGATGGGGTCACCAAACTGACAAACCTTCAGCTGTCCAGCCGCGAAACCAAACAGGCCGAGAACTTCCGCAAGCTGTTCATGGCGATGTCCAAGGATTTGCGGGTCATTCTGGTCAAGCTGGCAGACCGTCTGCACAATATGCGCACGATCAAGGCGATGCGGCCCGAAAAGCAGATCGTCAAAGCGCGCGAGACGATGGATATCTACGCGCCGCTTGCAGGCCGTATGGGTATGCAATGGATGCGGGAAGAGCTGGAAGACCTCGCCTTCCGCGTTCTCAACTCTGAAGGCCGCCAGTCCATCATCCGCCGCTTCATCACGCTGCAGCGCGAAACGGGTGACGTGATCCACCGGATCACCGGCGACATGCGGCACGAACTTGAAAAGGCCGGGATTGAAGCCGAGGTTTTTGGCCGTGCCAAGAAACCCTATTCGATTTGGCGTAAGATGCAGGAAAAGGACCAGGGGTTCTCGCGTCTGTCCGACATCTACGGGTTCCGCATCATTACGCAAAGCGAAGAAGACTGCTATCGAACCCTTGGCGCGATCCACCAGCGTTGGCGCGCCGTGCCGGGGCGGTTTAAGGATTATATCAGTCAGCCGAAATCGAACGGTTACCGGTCGATCCACACCACCGTTTCAGGCCGTGACGGCAAGCGGGTCGAGGTTCAGATCCGCACCCGTCAGATGCATGATGTCGCCGAAACTGGCGTGGCCGCGCACTGGTCCTATCGGGATGGCGTGCGTTCGGAAAACCCCTTTGCAGTCGACCCGGCTAAGTGGATCGCCAACCTGACCGAACAATTCGACAGCGAAGAGGATCACGAGGATTTCCTCGAGGCGGTCAAGCTCGAGATGTATTCGGACCAGGTCTTTTGTTTCACGCCTAAGGGGGACGTGGTGAAACTGCCGCGTGGTGCGACGCCGATCGACTTTGCCTATGCCATCCACACGCGCATCGGGCACGCCTGTGTGGGGGCCAAGGTTGATGGTATTCGCGTGCCACTTTGGACCCGGATCAAGAACGGGCAGTCGGTGGATATCATAACAGCTGACGGTCAGACTCCCCAAGTCACGTGGTTGGAAATTGCCGTCACCGGCAAAGCCCGTACAGCCATTCGTCGCGCCCTGCGCGAGGTTGACCGAGAGCGGTTCATCAAGCTGGGCAAAGAACTCGCGCGATCGGGATTTGAACATGTCGGGCGCAAAGCGACCGACAAGGCGCTGGACACTGCTGCCAAGCATCTGCGCCTGAAAGACCGGCATGAGCTGCTGGCGCGCCTGGGCAGTGCAGAACTAACTGCCCATGATGTGGTAAGCGCCGTCTACCCAGAACTGACGCAGGATGATGGTGATGCCATTCCGATGCGCCGGGCCGTGATCGGTCTTGAGCCGGGGCAGAAGTTTGACCGCGCCCCTTGCTGCCAGCCATTGCCGGGTGAACGGATCGTCGGGATCACTTATCGCGGCAAAGGTGTTGTCGTGCATGCAATCGACTGTGATCGCCTGAGCGAATACGAGAGTGAGCCCAAACGCTGGGTCGATCTGCACTGGCACTCGGGTACTCACCCTGCTGTCTACGGGGCGACGATTGATGTTACGATTGGCAATGACGCAGGTGTGCTGGGTCGCATTTGTACATTGATCGGCGAGAAAAAGGCCAATATCTCGAACCTAGAATTTGTGGATCGCAAACCGGATTTTTACCGCCTGCTGGTCAACGTTGAACTGCGCGACCTAGAGCAGTTGCATTCGTTGATGTTGATGCTTGAGGCCGAAAGCGATGTTGCAGCGGTTGAACGTTTCAGAGACAGAGCTAAATCCGCAGTTGCGGCTGGCTGAGAAGGGGTGATCAGGAGTGGTATTCAAGCGCCGAGATCGACGCTCGCCTGTCCAGATCGCATCGGAATTCGTCTATCCTCGTGGTGGCTGGACCCGGGCCTTCCACTATGTGAAACACCGCGTCCGGCGATTGCCGGATTCACCTGAACGCATCGCCCGCGGGGTAGGGTTTGGAGTGTTTGCGGCCTTTACACCTTTTTACGGGCTGCATTTTGGCATTGCCGCCCTGGCTGCGCGATTGTTCAACGGCAATATGCTGGCTGCACTCAGCGGTACGTTTTTCGGAAACCCTTTGACCTATGTGCCCATCGGGGTGGTTTGCCTTCAGACCGGGCATTTCCTGTTGGGCACCGAGTTTGAAGAGGGCGACACCCATGGGCTTATGGGGAAGTTCGCCAATGCTATCGGTGATCTCAAAGACAACCTGATTGCAGTATTCACCGACCGGGTGGCTGACTGGCACGGGCTGGGAATTTTCTACGACGAGGTTTTCTTTCCGTACCTGATTGGCGGCATTCTTCCCGGATTGCTGGCTGGGGTGGTTTGCTACTATCTCAGCCTGCCGCTGGTCCACACCTATCAGCAACGGCGTCGCGACAGGATCAAAAAGAAGTTTGAAGAAATCAAACGTCTGGCTGAATCCGAGGCTGCCGTTCCAGAGTCAAACCAACTAGGCTCGAGCCAGGATTTGGGAAAGGAATCAAAGGATGTCTGAGAACCGTTTGCGTCTCGGTGTGAATATCGACCATGTGGCCACAGTGCGGAATGCACGTGGTGGGGTCTATCCCGACCCTTTGCGCGCGGCCACGCTGGCCGAGCAAGCCGGTGCAGATGGCATTACTGCTCACCTGCGCGAAGATCGCAGGCATATTTCGGACGCAGATATTGACGGGTTGATGGAGGTTCTTTCGGTACCTCTGAATTTTGAAATGGCAGCCACGCCCGAGATGCAACAAATCGCTTTGCGCCATAAGCCGCACGCGGTCTGCATCGTCCCCGAAAAGCGCGAGGAACGGACCACCGAAGGCGGGCTGGAAGTCGCGCGCGAAGAAAACAAACTGGCCCATTTCATTGCACCTTTGCGTGATGCGGGCTGTCGCGTGTCGATCTTTATCGCCGCCGACCGTCGCCAGATCGAGGCCGCGCATCGCATCGGCGCCGAAGTGATCGAACTGCACACAGGCGCCTATTGTGACGCCCATGCCGAAGGCAAACTGGATGAGGCAGCGCAAGAGCTGGAAGGCCTGCGCGACATGTCCACCTTTGCCCATTCGCTTGGCCTCGAAGTGCATGCCGGACATGGTCTGACATACGACACGGTCAAACCTGTCGCCGCTTTCCCCGAGGTGCGCGAGTTGAACATTGGTCACTTTCTGATTGGCGAATCGATCTTTTTGGGCATGACCCCCGCCATTCAGGAAATGCGCCGCCTGATGGATGAGGCGCGGGGATGATAACCTCGGGTTTCATAGCAATCTGGATCGCCTGGCTGATGGCCGGAGGCTCACCCGGTCCGGCAACCATGGGCATCGCCGGAACTGCAATGAACGAAGGCCGCCGCGCCGGTCTGGTCTTTGCACTGGGCATCTGTGCGGGGTCCGCTGCCTGGGGCATCGCCGCCGCGCTGGGCCTGTCGGCGATCATGCTGGCCAATGTCTGGGTGTTCGAAGTAATCCGCTATGTTGGTGTAGCCTATCTGGGCTGGCTGGCGCTCAAGGCCCTGAAACGGGCGCTGTCATCGGATGAGATGGCGTTGGGCAACCCGGTCACCGGCTCGCTACGCACCATCTTTGCCAAAGGCGCGGCGATTCACCTGACCAACCCCAAGGCGATCCTCAGCTGGGGCTCGATCTACGCTATCGTTGCCCCGAATGACGCCAGCTTGTCGATGCTGCTTGGCTATTTCGGCCTGCTTTACGCGGGCTCGCTGCTCATTTTCATCAGCTATGCATTCCTTTTCTCTTCCGAACGCACAGTCCGCGCCTACCGCCGCGCCCGCCGCTGGTTCGATTTTGCCTTTGCCGGGTTCTTTGGGGTGGCAAGTTACAAGATTTTGACGGTTCGGTTGTCATGATCCTAGGCATCGGCACAGACCTCGCAAACATAGACCGCATTCAGGGCACGCTCGACCGGTTTGGTGACCGGTTTCGCAACCGTGTTTTTACCGACATCGAACAGCGCAAGGCCGAACGCCGCCACGACACCGCGGGCACCTATGCCAAGCGCTGGGCCGCGAAAGAGGCGTGCTCCAAGGCGCTGGGCACCGGGCTTCGTATGGGGATTTCCTGGAAGGACATGGCTGTCACCAACCTTAAAACCGGCCAGCCAGTGATGCATGTGACCGGTTGGGCGGCGGAACGGCTCAACGATATGACCCCCGAGGGTCACGCGGCGATCATCCACGTCACCCTAACCGATGACCACCCCTGGGCGCAGGCCTTCGTGGTGATCGAGGCGCGCCCAATTCGCGAACGCAGCGCTCTGTCTTGACTAACCCCGCCGCGCCGCGCATGTAGCACCCCAACAAACCAAGGACCGGAGAGCAGTATGGCCGAGGACGTCAAAACCGGAAATCCCGTGTGGGAGACGATCAAAACCATCGTCTATGCGCTGTTGATCGCGGGCGTTTTCCGTACCCTGTTCTTTCAACCGTTCTGGATTCCGTCAGGGTCGATGAAACAGACCTTGTTGATCGGGGATTTCCTGTTCGTCAACAAAATGGCCTATGGATATTCCTATGCCTCTTGCCCCAGTCTGATTATTCCAAGCGTCGGCCTCAATATCGACGCCGAGGATGTTTGTGGCTGGATGCAAAGTGATGACAACACCCGTATCTGGGCCGGCGATCCCGAGCGCGGCGATGTGATCGTTTTCCGTCATCCGGTGACGGGTCGCGATTACATCAAACGCCTGATTGGCCTGCCCGGCGATCGTATCCAGATCATTGAGGGCCAGATCATCCTGAACGGTACTCCGGTTCCGCAGGAACCCGATGGAGTGTTTACGGAAACCTATGAACGCCAGGGACCACAAGGCCAGTTCCCCCGCTGTGAAAACGGCGCTGTCGGGCGGGGCGGCGCCTGCGAGAAATCCCGGATGATCGAATCCCTGCCCAACGGGGTGTCCTATGATGTGATAAATATCGGCAATCAGGGGTCGGACAATACCGGCGTCTATACCGTGCCCGTAGGCGAATACTTCTTTATGGGCGATAACCGCGACAATTCCAGCGACAGCCGCCTGCCGCAATCGGCCGGGGGTGTCGGATATGTACCCTATGAAAACCTGATTGGTCGTGCAGATCGTATCATGTTCTCATCCGCTGGCCGGTCGATGCTGTTCTTCTGGACCTGGCGCGGAGACCGCTTCTTTAAGGCTGTGAATTGAAGCTTTCCGCCGAAATAAAGGCGTTTCAAAAACGTCTGGGGTATGAATTTGCCAACCCCGAGCTGTTGGTGCGCGCGTTGACCCATGGATCGGTATCCTCGGCTACGCGCCCGGACAACCAGCGGCTCGAATTTCTGGGTGATCGGGTGCTGGGTCTGGTGATGGCGACGGCCTTGCTGGAGGCGGACAAAAAAGCGAGCGAAGGTCAGCTTGCACCCCGGTTCAATGCGCTTGTGCGCAAAGAGGCCTGTGCAGATGTGGCGCTGCAGATTGATTTGGGTGCTGTACTGAAACTGGGCCGATCTGAAATGCTGTCCGGAGGGCGGCGCAAACAAGCTTTGCTTGGCGACGCGATGGAGGCAGTCATTGCTGCGGTTTATCGCGACGCCGGGTTCGAGGTCGCCAGCGCCGTTATCCTAAAGCTCTGGGGTGATCGCATCCACGATGTCGAGGCCGACGCCCGTGACGCCAAAACGGCGCTTCAGGAATGGGCGCAGGCACGGGGCCAGAAACCGCCCAGCTATGTCGAAGTCAGACGCTCTGGCCCGGACCATGCGCCGGTCTTCACCATCGCTGCGCGTCTTCAGGACGGGGCGGAAGAGCAGGCAACAGCAGGGTCAAAGCGTCAGGCCGAACAGGCGGCCGCCAAGTCGTTGCTGGACCGTTTGCAGAATTAGTCTACCGGGTAAAAACAGTCTGTCTCCTGAGGGCTGGCCGGAAATGCCTATCGGTCGAACACGGATCCTATCCGGTGATGGGTCGCCCACCATACCCCACCCAATGCCATCCTGAACGCATGTGCCAAAGCTGCAAATCGCTCTGGTCCGCTGCCTCTTTCTGCGATAGGGAGGCCCATCTGCAAACAGGATCAAACCCCAGATGACGACACGCGCCGGATTTATCGCACTGATCGGAGAGCCCAACGCAGGCAAATCCACCCTTCTGAATCGCATGGTCGGGGCCAAGGTCTCGATCGTGACACATAAGGTTCAGACGACCCGCGCCCGCATCCGGGGCGTGGCGATGGAAGGTGATGCACAGCTGGTCTTTGTGGACACGCCGGGCCTTTTCAAACCGCGTCGCCGTCTGGATCGGGCAATGGTGGCCGCCGCATGGGGCGGGGCCGCGGATGCCGATGTGGTTGTCCTGATGGTCGAAGCGCATCGTGGCATCACCGAGGGCGTAGAGCGCATCCTTGAAGGTCTGAACGAGATCGGGCAGGGCCGCACCGTCGCGCTGGCCATCAACAAGATCGACAGGGTGCAGTCCGAAGTTCTGCTGGCCCTGACCAGCGATCTCAACTCCCGCTATTCTTTCGCCGAGACATTCATGATCTCGGCCGAGAAGGGCCATGGCGTTGACGATCTGCGAAAATGGTTGGCGGGCGAATTGCCCGAGAGCCCGTGGCTATATCCGGAAGACCAGATCGCTGATCTGCCGTTGCGTATGATCGCGGCTGAAATGACACGCGAAAAGCTGACCCTGCGGCTGCATCAGGAACTGCCCTATCAGCTGACCGTCGAGACCGAGAACTGGGAAGAGCGCAAGGACGGGTCGGCAAAGATCGACCAGATAATCTATGTCATGCGCGACGGACATAAAGGTATCGTTCTGGGCAAAAAGGGCGAGACCATCAAGGCCGTCAGCCAAGCGGCCCGGGCCGAGCTGGAAGAATTCCTTGATCGCAAGATCCACCTGTTCCTGCAGGTCAAAGTCCGGCCAAACTGGCTGGAGGAATCCGAGCGCTATTCGGAAATGGGTCTGGAATTCAAAGACGGAAACGCATGACGCGACTGACGGCAGACTTCTGGGTTCACGCCTATCTGGCACGGTTACGATTTCAGGAAATACCGGCCTTTGTTGTGGCCCATGGTGACGACACAGCCGGCGCGGTTTTGATCAAGCTCAACACGTTGGACGGTCAGGCCACAGCCTTCCAGCGCAGCTTTGATCTGATGAGCGGTGAGCGCAAGTGGGTTGAACTCTCCTCTGGTCCCGAGGTCGATGTGGACGAGGCTATCCAACGCCAGCGCAGCTTTGACCCTGACCTCTGGGTGATTGAGGTCGAAGACCGGCAGGGGCGCCATTTGCTGGGTGAGGACGGTCTGGATTAGCGGTAGTAGCACAGACGCGGTGCAGGCCTCTGCCAAAGTTATGTCATAGGTCTTGGTAAGATGGTCCATTTTCGCTATTCGTATGCGTATTTATCGGATGGTGCTGAAACGGGTTGTTGCGGCCTATGGCAAGGATAGAGGTCTTACGTTGGCTGAAACATTTGGTCAGAAGTTCATAAAGTCAAACCTTGGTCTTGTGATGAAGCACTTCGAGGGTTTCATGGTATTTGTCGGCATTTTAGGCCCGTTTGCCACCCTTCCACAGCTTGTGAAGCTCTTCTTTACCCACTCTCAACATGCGTCGGGCCAATCGCTGTTAACATGGTCGCTCTATGCGGCGTTGTCTTTGCTTTGGTTCATCTACGGTCTGATCGTCAAGAAGTTGCCCATCTATGTTGGCAACGGCATTTCTATGGTGCTGAACCTTCTTATGGTCCTGGGCATCCTGATCCACGCGGGGGTCACGTTCTGACCCAATAGGTCGTCGATTTCCCAGTCTCTCTTGCAGTGGTCCCGGCTTTGCGTTCTTTTGCTCGGGCAGGACTGACCCCACAAGATTGGACACGCTTTGGACTGGCGCGACCACGGCATACTTCTGACCTCACGCCGCCATGGCGAAACGGCGGCAATTATCGAGGTCTTTACCGAAGGCCACGGTCGTCATGCCGGCGTCGTACGTGGTGGAACCAGCCGCAAGATCGCGCCGATCCTGCAGCCCGGGGCGCAATTAGATGTGCTTTGGCGCGCACGGCTCGAGGAGCATATCGGCACTTTTCAGGTCGAGCCCCTGCGGTCGCGGGCGGTGGCGGCGTTTTCGGGTAGGCTTGCGCTGGCTGGATTGAATGCGGTGGTGGCCCTGCTCTCGTTCTGTTTGCCTGAGCGCGAAGCGCATCCGCGCATCTATAAACAAACCGAACAGTTGATGGATCTGCTGGGTCAGGACGAAATTTGGGTGCTTGCCTATCTGCGGTGGGAATTGTCGCTGCTGGAAGAGCTGGGGTTTGGCCTTGACCTGACACGCTGTGCCGTGACGGGTGTAACAGAAGGTTTGGATTATGTTTCTCCGAAAACAGGTCGTGCGGTCAGCGTTGATGGGGCAGGGGACTGGGTGGATAGGTTGCTTCCCTTGCCACCTTGCCTGCGTGGCGTGGGCGACGCTCCGGATACCGAATTGGTGCAAGGATTGTTGACCACCGGACATTTTCTAGAGAACCATGTCGCTCCTTCGTTGGGGAACAACCCTCTGCCCGGCGCACGGGCGCGGTTTATTGATCAGATCAATCGGCAGCTTTGAACACCATTTCCTGCCCGTCCTCATTGCGCAATATCAGCAGGTTCCCTGATACTTCGGATTGGGTCATGGCAAGCAGGGCGGCGAAATAGATCCCTTCTGCCTCAAGCCCGGCACAGGCGGCACGGGTTGCTGTCAGGCCGGTCAGCTCAAACCATGGATAGGGCGCGTTAAGCCTGCCCGTGTAGCTGTTGCAGGGGGCGTTGCCCGCTACTTTTCCTTCTTCCAGAAATCGCAATAAGGCACTGGCATTGTAGGGTTGACCGTTGATCTCTTGCAGGGCCCATTCCCGTTCGGCAGCACCATAGGCCGCAACGGTTTCATCCTTCTGACATTGGAGTAATCCGGAAAGGGAAAGCAGCATTATGTAACGCAACATGGCAGAATTCCTGAAATCAGCGAAGAACAGTTTCCTGGGCTTGGACGCATTGTTTTGAACCGACTAGGTAAAGGATCGGATACAATGGTGACCGTTGACTTGCAAAACATCTTGGACATATTGAAAGCGAATAACGGGCCTTTCCTAAGATTTGGGCAGTTAGGTGGAATTTTTACACCGGTATATACGCCAGGTTTATTTGATTTTGACCTGATAGAATTGGAGCTTCGTAGTGAGCGGAAATGATGATGTTGGCATGGGGCGGATGCGACCTGTAACCAAGTTTTTTATGATTTTGATCTATGCCCTCTTTCTCTTCCTGCTGGTTGAACTGCTTTCGTATTTCACCGTGGTTTATGTGTATGACAACACGCTGGGCAATACGGCAGAGCGACATCTATACTCTTCGATCCGTGGTCACAAACTGAACCCAGACTATCAGCGAGGATTTGATACTGGCGGACAGCGTATCCATTCCGATCAAGGGTTCCGCCACGATACGCTGATTGAACAGCCAAAACCCGACGACACGTTCCGCATTTTTCTGATGGGTGGCTCAACTGCTTATGCCATCGGATCGCAGGGCAGTATTTATCCTGACCACCCAACGCTCACCAATCAGGAAACGGTTGCGTATTTCCTGCAACAGGACCTGCGCGAGCGGTTGGGCGATCAGATGCCCGGTGTGACGATTGAGGTGATCAACGCCGGAGTTGTTGCGTATCACAGTTTTCAACATGTGTTGTACCTGTACGAGACGCTATATGAGTACAGCCCGGACATGATTGTGTTTCTGGATGGCCACAATGATTTTTACAATGTTGGGGTCGATAATCCGGTCCAAAGTTATGCTTACTCGTCCGCACGCATGATTGACGCCTTGAATGATCGCAAACCCTTCTTTTCAGCCTATGCGTTCCTGCGGTACCCGGCGCAGTATTCCTATACCTTCAAACTGGCTTCGAAATTTACGCAAGGCTTGTTCGACCGCTATGAAATCCCCAAAAATATCACGTATGGGGATGTTACCGCCTTGCAAAGAGACTTTTCAGCAGAGCTTGCGCAGACTGCAAAGGTCGGATTTTTGCGCAATTACAAGCTGATCGAAACATTCGGCGACTACCACGGGTTTTGCTATCACGTCTTTTTGCAGCCTGAGGTCGTCTATGAGGACACCAATGTCCTAAGCGAGACCGACCGCGAAATCGCCCAGCTCACGCGGGATTGGTACAAGCCGGGACGCGAAGATCTGATGCATCGCGCGCGGGTCGATTTCCCTGCTTTGTTTGAAGAGGCCAATGTGCCTTTCACCGATATTGCCGAGATCGGCGGCCCCCTCCACAAAGACAAGGTGCTGTATGTCGATTACACGCATCTGACGCCCGAAGGGTCAAAGCTGGTGGCTGCGCGGATGCTGCCCGTGGTGGCGGAACGGATCAGCCAGTGTAAGACCCCGTCCTAAACTCAGTAGGGTTGCTCTCCGTTTAGCAAAGCGGTGCGCACCTCCATGCGGGTACGCCAGTTGTATCGCGTATCTTCGCGCGTTGGCGCCCATGTCAGCGCGCCACTGTTGCGCCATGGGTCAAGGACGATGCCCTCGAACATCGTGTCGCCCTTTGCGCTGATCACTGCGGAATGGTGGATGATCCTCAGCGGCGTTGGCGGTGATGTAGCCCAGTGCATTTCCAGGGTGCGGAAGTTTTCGGCCCTTAAACGGCTGGTCATCGCTTCGGCCCAGTCGTTGCACAGGCCGCGCTCACGAAATCCGTTGATGACCTTGGCGTTGTGGATGATGGCCGGGTCGGTGACCTGCCATTCTCGGGCCAGACGCTGCGAATAGGTATAGGCAATGGTGGCCGCCTTCTGTGCCTCGGCTGGATCAACCTTAGGGCCCATAGAACGGATGGCGAGCGCCAGCTCGTCTATGTCGTTCTGCGTTGCGGTCGGTTGAGGGGTGGCACAGCCGGCAAGGGCCAGTGCCGCAAGCGTGGCCAGAAGGACAAGAATGGATCGGGTCATGTGTTCGCCGCTGGTTCGTGATCAATCGCTGATCTACCGGGATAATCGACGCAGTGATAGGGGGAAGTTTGTGCTGCGGCTGGTCATGGTCGAGCGTGGACATGAGGGCAGGTATCAATAATAATACTGGGAACAGAAGATTGTAGTATTGCGGGCAAAAAAAACCCGGCGCGTGCGCCGGGTCGAGTTGGGGAAACAGGATTGCCGTAACAGGTCAGCCCAGCAGACGCCGCGCGATCACCTGTGCCTGAATTTCGGCAGCCCCTTCAAAAATATTGAGAATACGTGCGTCACACAGCACGCGACTGATCTTGTATTCCAGTGCAAAGCCGTTGCCGCCGTGGATCTGCAGGCCGTTATCGGCAGCAGCCCAGGCCACGCGGGCGCCCAGCAGCTTGGCCATCCCGGCCTCAAGATCGCAGCGATGACCGTTGTCTTTTTCCCAAGCCGAGAAATAGGTCAGCTGTCGTGCGATCATGATCTCGACGGCCATCATCGCCAGCTTGCCGGACACGCGGGGGAAGTTGATCAGCGACTTGCCGAACTGTTTGCGGTCCTGCGCATATTGCATGGCGATGTCCAGCGCGCTTTGGGCCACACCGATGGCGCGGGCTGCGGTCTGGATGCGGGCGGATTCGAAGGTTTCCATGAGCTGTTTAAATCCCTTGCCTTCTTCGCCACCCAAAAGGTTCTCACCCTTGACCTTGAAGCCATCAAAGCCCAGCTCGTATTCCTTCATGCCGCGGTAACCCAGCACTTCAATCTCACCGCCAGTCATGCCGGGGGTGGGGAAGGGGTTGTCGTCCGTGCCGGGCGTCTTTTCCGCCAGGAACATCGACAGGCCGCGATGATCGGAGGTGTCAGAGTTGGTGCGTGCCAGCAAAGTCATCACATGGGTTCGCGCCGCATGGGTGATCCAGGTCTTGTTGCCGGTGATCTCGTAATCACCATCCGCATTCTTGACCGCACGGGTGCGCAGGCTGCCCAGGTCCGAGCCCGTGTTGGGTTCGGTGAAAACAGCCGTCGGCAGAATCTCGGCGCTGGCGATCTTGGGCAACCACTGGGCTTTCTGCTCATCCGTTCCGCCGGCAATGATCAACTCGGCCGCAATCTCGGACCGGGTGCCCAGCGAACCGACGCCGATATAGCCGCGCGACAATTCTTCGGACACCACGCACATCGAGGCTTTGGACAGGCCAAACCCGCCGAATTCCTCGGGGATGGTCAGGCCAAAGACACCCATCTCGGCAAGTTCCTCGATGATCTCCATCGGGATCAGCTCATCCTTGAGGTGCCAATCATGGGCGTTTGGTTCGACTTTTTCCTGGGCATAGCGGCGGAACTGGTCGCGGATCATTTCCAGTTCTTCGTCCAAGCCCGACGTTCCGAACATCGTGGCACCGGCCTGTTCTTCCATCAGTTCAACCAAGCGACCGCGTGCGGCCTGTGAATTGGCCTGTGCCATCAGTGTCTGAACTTCGGCGCATTGGAAACCGGACAGCGCGTCCCAGCCCAGACCCATGTCCTGAAGACGCAAAATCTCACCCTGGTTCATTGGGATGCCGCCCGCGACCTGATGCAAGTATTCACCAAAGGCGATTTGGTGCAGCAGCTGTTCGATCTCGCCGAATTTGCCTTCTGCCTCCAAAGCATCGGCCCAGCGTTGCATTTGCTGCAGCGACTGGTTGTATGTCGCCAGCCATGCCAACCCATGAGCGGCGGTCTGATTGGCCTCGATCAGAGCGCCGGACACGCGACCATCTTCTGTCACCATCGCGCGAACCGACTCGCGGGCGCGTTCGAATACGGTCTCCACGGCGGGCAGAGCCGCACGTGTCAGCGTTAGAAGCTCGGGCAAAATCGCGGATGTAATCATCTGGGTCATATCCTGTCCGTCATGGGCCATGAATCAGCTTTCTCCTAAAGTCGTCTGGTCATATCATGCTGCACATGCAGCGCAACAAAAATACGAATTATGCGACTAAAAAGTTCTAAAGTTGCTTGATCATTTTTGCAGTGCAGCACCCGTCAGGAGTGATATCAGGGGGACATGACGTTGTTTTCTATGCTCTCTGCCCAAGAACTGCTGCTGGCCTGTGGGGTTGCCTTCATTGCCGGTTGGGTCAAAGGCATGGTCGGGTTTGCCATGCCAATGGTTCTGATCTCGGGGCTGAGCATGTTCCTTTCGCCGGATATGGCGATCGCGGGGCTTATTCTGCCAACCCTGGTGACAAATGGGGTGCAGGCATTGCGCGGGGGTGTTCCGGCCGCCGTGTCCTCGATCCGTCAGTTCCGTGTATTTCTGGTTGTCGGGTTGGTGTTTCTGCTGATTGGTGCTCAGTTGGTCAGCGCAGTGCCAGCATCAACTTTTTTGTTGATGATTGGCATCCCGGTTACAGTCTTTGCATTGATCCAAGTATTGGGGCTGCGTCTGAAATTGGCCAGCCCATCTGCCCGAATAGAGGCCATGATCGCCGCGGTTGCAGGCTTTGTCGGGGGGATGTCTGGAATTTGGGGACCACCAACCGTTGCCTATCTGACCGCCTTAAACACCCCGAAAGCGGTGCAGATGCGTGTGCAGGGGGTCATCTATGGTTTGGGGGCGTTGGCGTTGCTGTTCGCGCATATGGGCTCCGGGATTTTCCGCGCCGAAACCGCTCCGTTCTCGGCTGCTCTGGTGCTGCCGGGGCTGGCGGGCATGTGGGTGGGGTTGCAACTGCAGTCGCGCATAGATCAGGCGCTGTTTCGCAAGATCACCCTGTTCGTGCTGCTTATCGCAGGGCTGAACCTGTTGCGACGCGGGCTGATGGGCTAGGCACGCCGATCTATCGTGCGCAGCGTGAAATAAAGCCCCAGCATCAGAAAGAACAGGCCCGAGATATCGCCGATCAGGAAGGCGATATATTCCAGCCCACCGCTGCCAAAAGCCAGATTGGTCAGTACGGACACCAATATTGACGTGACGATCCCGACCCCCATGACGCAGGACCAGCATGGTTTGCGGTCCGGGTGGGGAAACAGATCGAAGCCGACCCATTTGCATAGGTAAAATACAGCAGGAACGGTTGTGACGGCGATTGCTATGGCGGCCAGACGGTTGGGCAGGAAGACGTCGCTTCCGCCGAGAAAGGCAAAGACAAGAAAGACACCGGGCAAGAGCGCAAAAATCGCCCGCCACCCCAACAACCAAGCAGAGAGCACACGCACACCATGCGGGAGAAACAGCAAGCTGGCCTTGCTGGGATATTCGGGGAAGAATACGTTCTGCAGTGGCATCAGAACCTCGAACGTAAGGAACGAGGCAATCACGTAGGCCAGTGAGGCAAAGAACGTTTCAGAGGCCCATCTGCGCACGGCGGTCAGCCAGCAATGCGCAGATCAAACGCTTTATTACTTAGGCGCATGCACAACATACCGTCCACGGTTCGCGCTACCGCTTTGTGACAAATACCCCTTCTGCACCAGCGACTTCAGCGCACGAAAAAAGGTCGGGCGCGAGACGCTTTGCACAAGCGTGTGTTCAATCAACCCAAATGTCCGAACTTCCTGGTCAGCTTTGGACAGTTCTTCGGCGGCGTAATAGATATCGCGCTCTACCGGTGAGAGTTGTTCCAGCCCCAGCGTGCGCTCCATGCTTTGCATCAGTTTGCGCAGTTCGGTCAGTTTCAAGATTTCAGTCATTTCGTTACCTGTCGTTTCCCATGTCACGCGCTGCGACAAAGCAGCGGTATGAGACGAACTGAAATCTGAATGTTCAGAAAGTCTCATATTGACACTCATCCCCATTGGCATACACTTGCTATCTGATTAGGTTTCTCAATTCGCGAATGTGAGTGCGCGGCTGAGTTACCCAAGGTATTTTTAAACAACGCCCGGCGCGATTGCGTCGGGCGAATTTATCTTAATGACATCATTGGATAGCTTAAACCGGCAAATCGGGCAACGAATTTGTAAGGACACCTTACGTTAGACGTATAAGGACGATTGCCAACAGATGTGCTGTCCGAAAAAAGGGGAAAGGTTTGCCCCCCTTTTGCAACATTAACCGATTGCTACGGCTTTGATGTCTTCGTCGATGAAAGGCAGATACTGCTCAAAGTTTTCAGCAAACATCTGAACCAGCTTTTCAGCCTGTTTATCGAAGGCGGCTTGGTCGTCCCAGGTGCGACGCGGATCCAGCAGAACTTCGGCGACACCGGGGACGGAAACCGGCACATCAAAGCCAAAATTCGCATCCTTGCGGAATTCCGCATCCCGAAGCGATCCATCCAGAGCGGCAGTCAGCAAACCGCGGGTCGCACGGATCGGCATCCGGCTGCCAACGCCATAGGCCCCGCCAGTCCAGCCAGTATTCACCAGCCAGCAGGTTGCGCCGTGCTGGGCGATCTTGTCGCGCAGCAGGTTGCCATAGACTTCTGGGCGACGCGGCATGAACGGCGCGCCAAAGCATGTCGAGAATGTGGGTTGGGGCTCGGTCACGCCGCGCTCTGTGCCAGCAACCTTCGAGGTGAAGCCCGACAGGAAGTGGTACATCGCCTGAGCCGGGGTCAGCCGCGCAATCGGGGGCAGAACACCAAACGCGTCACAAGTCAGCATGATGATGTTCTTCGGATGCCCGCCCAACGCGCTTTTCGAGGCATTGGAGATATACTCGAGCGGATAGGCGCAACGCATGTTTGCGGTCAGCGAGTCATCTTCGAAATCCAGCTCCTTGGTCTCGGGATCGAAAACCATATTCTCGATCACGGTGCCGAATTTGCTAGTGGTTGCATAGATCTCGGGTTCGGCCTCGGCGTTCAGGTTGATCGTCTTGGCATAGCATCCGCCTTCGAAGTTGAAAGTGCCACGATCTGACCATCCATGTTCGTCATCGCCAATCAAGGTGCGGGCCGGATCAGCGGACAGGGTGGTCTTGCCAGTTCCCGAGAGGCCAAAGAAGACTGCGGTATCAACGGGATTGCCGACCGCGTGGTTCGCCGAGCAATGCATCGGCATCACGCCTTTTTCAGGCAGCATGTAATTCAGCAGGGTGAAGACGGATTTCTTGTTTTCACCGGCATATTCTGTGCCGCCGATCAGAATCAATTTGCGGTCGAAGTTCAGTGCGATCACTGTCTCGCTACGGCAGTTGTGCTTGGCCGGATCAGCCTGGAAGCTGGGGCAGTTGATGATTGTGAAATCCGCGATGAACTCATCCAGGTCTTCACGATCCGGGCGGCGCAGCAAGTGACGGATGAACAGATTATGCCATGCCAGTTCGGTGACCATGCGCACGTTGATCGAAAAAGCGGGGTCGGCGCCACCGACCAGATCCTGCACAAAATAGTCACGACCCTTCATGTGCTCGATCATATCGGCATAAAGCGTTTCGAAACCCTCGGGACTCATCTCGGCGTTGTTTTCCCACCAGATCGAATCGGCGACACTGTCGGTGCGGACAACATGTTTGTCCTTGGGAGAACGGCCAGTGAACTTGCCGGTACTGACAAGAAAAGCTCCGCCATTGCCAAGTGTACCTTCACCCCGCTTGAGGGCTTCTTCAATCAGTGCCGGTTCCATGAAGTTGTAATAGACATTGCCCAGACCCTCGATGCCCTGATCTTCGAGGCGGAATTGCGGGTTCACCCGTCCAGATGTCATGTGTGTCTTCTCCTGTGGCGGCGCGGCGGCAGATTGGCCAAGGTGCGCTCTTGGGGCAGTGTACCGGGAAAACCGGCGATTGGGCGGGTCTTATCATGGTCGTTTAGGGCGTGAACAGGACGGTTTGGCGCAGTTAGCGCAACCAAGTTCAGGTTTAGCGCCACCATGTTTTTTCTGCCGGAAATACAGACACTTTTCGAAGACCATTAACGGCTTTTTTGCCGCATGTGTGTGACAACAATCGCACGATTCGTAGATGGCGATTGATTCGCGGCCATAAAAACGACAAAAATGCCCTACAAATAAGCGAATTGTTTCGTATGAGAGCAGGAATAGGGGTTAACCCGATGTCAAAGATTGCACTGGTGGATGACGACAGGAACATTCTGACGTCCGTATCCATGACGCTCGAAGCCGAGGGTTTCGAGGTAGAAACGTATAACGACGGGCAGGCTGCTCTGGATGCGTTTAACAAGAAGCTGCCCGATATGGCAGTGCTGGATATCAAGATGCCGCGTATGGATGGCATGGATTTGTTGCAGCGACTGCGGCAGAAGACTCAGATGCCGGTGATCTTTCTTACTTCGAAAGATGACGAGATCGACGAAGTTCTGGGTTTGCGCATGGGTGCTGATGATTATGTCAAAAAGCCCTTTTCGCAACGGTTGCTGGTAGAACGGATACGGGCCTTGCTGCGCCGTCAGGAAGCGACCTCGGGTGATCCCGTGGCTGCCAACACAGGCGACGCCAAGGTGATGGAACGGGGCGAATTGCGGATGGACCCCTTGCGCCACGCGGTGAGCTGGAAGGGATCGGATGTCTCTTTGACAGTGACCGAGTTCCTGCTGCTGCAGGCCTTGGCGCAGCGTCCGGGATTTGTCAAAAGCCGCGATCAGCTGATGGATGTTGCCTATGACGATCAGGTCTATGTAGATGACCGCACGATCGACAGCCACATCAAGCGTCTGCGCAAAAAGATGCGCGCTGCTGATCCGGAGTTTTCGGCCATCGAAACGTTGTATGGTATTGGGTATCGGTACAACGAAGAATAAGCGTGGCCTAAGTTAAGGGGTTACTGGGTCTCGTGCGCGATACTGAGCAAGAAAACGAGTTACGCGACGGTGACGTCGTTCTTGGGGATGACTGGGTCATCCCCCAGAGCGACGATTCCGCCGAACTCAGGGCCACACGCGGCCGCCGCAATCTGTTTTCCCTGCGGGGCTCGCCTCTGGCGCGCAAGATCATCACATTCAACATGATTGCATTGGTGATTCTGGTCACCGGATTGCTATATCTGGATAATTCGCGAGAAGAACAGGTGCAGCAGACCGCCCGGAACTTGGTTGGTGATGCGCAGTTGGTCAGCAACGTATTTGAAACCCAGCTGCGACAGAATGTGACTGGCATTACCCGCGACGCGGCCATCCTGGATGTCAAAGATACGTTGGCTGGTCTCAGCCTGCCGGTCGGCGGTGAAGTCTTTGTTTACGATGCCCGAGGGACGCTGATTGGTTGGACGCGCGGCGCGCCTGCGGTCTCAGAGATGCCGGTCATGCTGCGCTCAGAAGCTGATGCGCAGACTGGAAGCACACTGATCAGTGACGCCTTGAACGCGGTCTGGACCGGGCTGTCCAAAGTGTTCAAGCAAGATGAAACCAGCGAAGCGCCAACCTTGGCCCAACGCGTTCAGGCCAACATTCCACAGGCGCTGACCGGGCATATTCAGGTTCAGGCGGTTCAGGATGACGCAGGCGAAACGGTTATCGTTGCTGCGGCCCCGATCCAACTGGATGGAAAGCCCGTTGGCGCGGTTGCCATGGCCGGTCCCGCCGGAGAAATCGACGCATTGGCCCGCCGTGATCAAGAGCGGATCCTGCGCATGTTCGTCGTGGCGCTTTTGGTTTCCGTTGGCTTGAGCCTTGTCCTTGCATCGACCATCGCCAACCCGTTGGCCGACCTGGCATCCGCCGCCGAGATGGGTAAAGACCGCGGTGCGGGGGTCAACCCGGGCCGCATCCGCATCCCCGATCTGAGCGCGCGACCGGACGAAATCGGACGACTCAGCCGAGCTTTGCGCGGCATGGTTACAGCGCTGTACAACCGGATTGATGCAAACGAACAATTCGCGGCAGATGTGGCGCATGAGATCAAAAACCCCCTAGCCAGCCTTCAATCCGCTGTGGGCACGTTGCGCATGGTTAAAAGAGACGACCAGCGCGACAAGCTGATGGGGGTGATCGAACATGATGTCCGTCGGCTGGATCGTCTGGTCAGCGACATTTCGAACGCCTCGCGCCTGGATGCCGAACTGGTCAAGGAGGAAGAGCAGCCATTTGATTTGTTGAACCTGATCGGAAACCTCGGTCAGTATCTGGGCGAGGATGCGCGCGCCAAGGGAATCGATTACATCACTGATCTGCCGCCCGAACCAATCACCGTGACCGGGCTTGAGGCGCGATTGGCGCAGGTGTTCGTAAACCTGATCACCAATGCGATTTCCTTCTGCGAAGAAAGCGATGCCATACGTGTGTGGGTACGCCGGCGCGAGGATCGGGTTCTGGTTGTTGTTGAAGACACCGGCCCAGGCATCCCCGAGCAAGCCCTGACCAAAGTGTTCAAAAGGTTCTATTCCCAGCGACCAGCCGAGCATTTCGGCAATAATTCGGGGTTGGGTCTGGCAATTTCCAAGCAGATCGTCGAGGCGCATGGCGGGGTGATTTGGGCCGAAAATATCCGCCCGACCGAAGCGGACATAACATCAGACCCTCAAGGCGCGCGATTTGTCGTGGGCCTGCCGGTTTGACGCGGTGAGCACGTCCGCACTCTCCTCTGTTGAACACAAAGATACTGCCATCGTTCACGCCTCTTGCGTCGCGGTAGCAGACCGTGCTGTTTTGATCGTGGGACCTTCGGGCACCGGGAAGTCAGCGCTGTCTTTGCAGATGATGGCGTTGGGGGCCGATCTGGTCGCGGACGATCGGGTTCGGTTGTATATGGATGGTAATCTCGCCCTGGCAGAGGCGGCTCCAAATATCGGTGGACTGATCGAGGCAAGAGGTCTTGGCCTGTTACGGGCAGTCTCGGTTGGGCCGGTGCCGGTTGGCTTTGTGGTGGACATGGCGCAAGAAGAACCCGAGCGCCTGCCAGAACCCCGTTCAATTCTTATCTTGAGGCAAACTGTTCCCTTGCTTCGGGGCGCTGGCGTCTCCAATTTACCAGCAGCGCTCTTGCTACTGATGAAAAACGGGTGCGCAGACCCGGAATGGCCCAATCAATGACGACCCAAAGACGCATCGTACTTGTCACCGGCCCATCCGGCGCAGGCCGGTCCACCGCAATCCGTGTGTTAGAGGATCTGGGGTTCGAGGCCATCGACAACCTTCCCATGGGTCTTTTGCTGCGTCTATTAGACGGGCCAAGAACCGACCGTCCCATGGCGCTGGGTATTGATGCACGCAACCGCGATTTTTCCACGATTGGCGTCATCGAATTGCTGGCCAAGCTTCGGTGGATGGAGCAGGTTGACCTGACCACGCTTTATCTCGATTGCAGCGATGAAATCCTGCTGCGCCGGTATTCGGAAACCCGCAGACGTCACCCGGTGTCTGCGGATGCCAGCCCTGAAACCGGAGTGCGCCAGGAAAAAGAGTCGCTGGCCCCAATTCGTGAACTCGCAGATACGTTGATCGACACCACGCCACTGAATGTTCACCAACTGCGCGAAGAGGTAGAGCGTTGGTTTGCACCTCAGGGTGGGCGGCATCTGGCGGTAACCATCGAATCATTTTCCTATAAGCGTGGTTTGCCTCGCGGATTGGATATGGTCTTTGACTGCCGTTTTCTCACCAA
This sequence comes from Ruegeria sp. CDSC079, assembly GCF_059610505.1. Taxonomy (NCBI): domain Bacteria; kingdom Pseudomonadati; phylum Pseudomonadota; class Alphaproteobacteria; order Rhodobacterales; family Roseobacteraceae; genus Ruegeria; species Ruegeria sp. CDSC079. The sequence goes on along the minus strand of NZ_JBXWNT010000007.1, from coordinate 11,647 downwards.
CCCGTACTGGCGTCCCGAGCTTCGGGCCGATGATGGTCGCAATTCGGATGTGGCGAGCTATATTCAAACCGACGCGAACTATGCGCCTTTCTTCGAAAGGGTGGTTGACCTGCTGACTTTGTTGTTGCCCGCCTACCGGGCCGAGGGCAAAGCCTACCTGTCCGTGGCCTTTGGCTGTACCGGAGGGCAACACAGATCGGTTGCAATGGCCGAAGCGGTTGCAAAGGCCCTTGCAGAGGGGGGGCAGCAAGTGGCAATTAGGCATCGCGAAATGGAAAGACGATCGTTGAATGTGAGGCCGGATTGATCGGGATCGTACTCGTAGCACATGGTGGGCTGGCCAAAGAATATTTGGCCGCGATGCAGCATGTGGTCGGCAATCAGCCCGGCCTGGCCGCGATCTCGATCGAGGCCGATCATGATCGCGAAGCGAAGCAATCGGAAATCTGTGCGGCCGCCGACAGTGTTGATGTTGGTGACGGTGTTGTCGTCGTGACCGATCTGTTTGGCGGAAGCCCGTCGAATCTCAGCCTGCGTGCCTGCGCGCCGCAGGATCGCCGTATCCTTTACGGCGCAAATCTTCCCATGTTGATAAAACTGGCCAAATCCCGCCACCTGCCGATTGGCGAAGCCGTGCGACAGGCAATGGAAGCTGGACGTAAGTATATCAATGCGCAAAATGTGACGTTTGACGAGAACCGGACAGATAAAGAATGACCACCCGAAGCTTGAAAATTATCAATGAAAAGGGCCTGCATGCCCGCGCCTCGGCCAAGCTGGTTGAGTTGGTAGAAGGGTTCGACGCTCAGGCCGAGGTGTCGAAAGACGGGCTTTCCGCATCCGGCGACAGCATTATGGGTCTTTTGATGTTGGCAGCGTCTCGCGGAACGACTATTGACGTCGAGACGTCCGGACCGGATGCTGAGGCGTTGGCTGATGCGTTGGAGACTCTGGTGAACGACAAGTTCGGAGAAGGTTTCTGACCGCACCCGCCGTGATACGAAGAACGGGATAACCAGGAATTGGCGGAAACAACGCACGAGACCAAGACAGGCCCGGTGGTGGATGGGACCAAGGACCAGGGCGAGATCTATGATCGTAAGACCCTGACCTACGCAAACTCGTTCGACGACCCTTGGACTGCAACAGCGATCCGCACCATTGAATGGTGTACGGGTAAATTGACCATTTTGGGTATGGTTAACAAGTTCGAGAAGCAGAATGAACAATTCCGCGGCCAACGGTTCTGGGCAGGTGCGCTTAATATAATGGGCATCGACCTGACCACGCCAGAGGAACAGATCGCGCGTATTCCGAAAACGGGGCCCGTGGTCGTCGTAGCCAACCATCCCCATGGCATGGTCGACGGCATGATTTTGGCAGAGCTGATCGGCAGGGTCCGCAGCGACTATCGGATCTTGACCCGTTCGGTTCTGACAGGTTTGGACGAGGCGGCGACGTCGTTCATGATTCCGGTGCCCTTCCCGCACGATCCCGAGGCACAGGCCAAGATGCTTGAGATGCGCGGCAATGCGATGGAGCATCTGAAAAACGGGGGCGTTGTGGCCTTGTTCCCTTCGGGCGTCGTGATGTCTTCGGATGACTGGTTCGGGCCGGTGATCGAGCGTGAGTGGAACGTGTTCACTGCCAAAATGATCCGTCGATCCGGCGCGCAGGTCCTGCCGATCTTTTTCCCTGGCAGGAATTCGCGTGCCTACCAGATCGCCAACAAGCTTTCTGCGATTCTGCGCCAGGGTTTGTTGCTGCACGAGATCGTTCGATCCTGCAACAAACCGCAATCCCCGGTGATCGGAGAACCGATCTCGGATGAGGATATGCAGCTGCTGGAACGAGATCCGCGCGGCTTTATGGCTTGGCTCAGAAAGCACACGCTGGGTCTGGGGCAGGCAACCAAGCTCTGACCTGCAATTTCATCTGATCAGGACAATCTCGGTGGCTGCGCCCGGATGAATTCCGGGCGGTGGCCTTTACCGGGTCGGCACCGGGGCCTCGCCGCGATAGTCATAAAAACCACGCTGCGTTTTACGTCCCAGCCAGCCCGCTTCGACATATTTCGTTAACAGCGGGCAAGGGCGATATTTGGTATCGGCCAATCCATCATGCAGCACGTTCATAATGGCCAAACAGGTGTCTAGGCCGATAAAGTCAGCGAGTTCTAGCGGTCCCATCGGGTGGTTTGCGCCCAATTTCATCGATTGGTCAATCGACTGAACATTCCCCACGCCTTCATACAGGGTGTATACGGCCTCGTTGATCATCGGCATCAGGATGCGGTTGACAATGAAAGCCGGGAAATCTTCGGCGCTGGCGGCGGTTTTGCCCAGGCGGTCTACAACGGCCTTACAGGCAGCAAATGTTGGTTGATCCGTAGCAATGCCCCGGATCAGTTCAACCAGTTGCATCACCGGAACTGGGTTCATGAAGTGAAAACCCATAAAGCGTTCGGGCCGGTCTGTTCGGCTCGCCAGACGTGTGATCGAAATAGATGACGTATTTGACGTCAGGATTGTATGCGGTTGCAGATGTGGCAGCAAACTTTCGAAAATGGCTTGTTTGACGGTCTCACGCTCGGTTGCGGCCTCGATCACCAGGTCAGTCTGGCCCAGCTTTGGCAGCTCCATTGTAGTCGTGATGCGTTTCAGCGCGGATTGCATCTCCTCATCCGAAATTTTTCCGCGCGATGCCTGGCGCGCCATATTTCCTTCAATCGTCGCCATGGCGCTGTTCAGCGCGTCCTGGCTAACGTCGTTCAGCAGAACGTCATATTCCGCCAAAGCCAGTACGTGGGCGATACCATTGCCCATTTGGCCTGCGCCAATCACTCCGACTGATTTTACATCCATTTTTTGATGCCTCTGTGCCACGGGGTAGGATGACACTATCGGCAGATCGGGGCGGGCGGCAAGGGGATCAGACCGTTCGACTTTGCTTCAAATGCGCACATTAGGAGATTCTCAAGACTTGCGGCTGCAAGATGGCATCCGGGTGAAAATTGGGTGAGTGATATGAGCTATCATCAAGCTGGCTCGGGGCGACTCGAGCATGACGTGTGCCAATACGGTGAGTCACGATTGTGGTTTCGTGGGCCAATGCGTTCGCTGGAGACGTCATTTGTGGCCTGCGCAGGTGGGACCGAAACATTCGGGCGATTCGTCGAGCAGCCATTCGCGGCAGTTCTCGAAGAGAGGTTGGACAGACGATGCCTGAATTTCGGAAGTCTTTTTTGCGGTGTAGATGCGCTGTGCGATGACACGGAGTTGAGGGGTTTACTGAACCAAGCAGAGCTCTGCTTGGTTCAGCTTAGCGACATATTGGGGCAGTCCAATCGATTCTACCGGGTTCATCCCCGACGCAACGACCGTTTTTTGGCTCCGACAGAGGATCTGAAATCTCTCTATCCCGAGATCGACTTTGCCGATGTCCATTTCGTACATCACCTGATGATTTTGTTGCAGGGCCGCAATGATGCGCGGTTCGAGGTAATCACAGAAGAGCTGCGACGGAATTGGATCGACCGCATTGGGGGGCTTGTTGAGGCGCTTGAAGCGCCTGTTGTCTTGTTGAATTTGCAGGTCCTGCGTGAGGCAGAAAGTGATCAGCCCAAGCACGGTGCTGATATTCGGATCACGCCACAGATGATCGAGGCCCTGCGCCCTCTCAGCGCCGAGATCGTTGAGGTGACGGTCAGCGTGTCGGGGCAGTCCGATGAGCTTGAAGATATGCTGTTTGGAACACTGCAACAGCCCATGGCGGAATATATGATAGGTCCTGCGGCACACAGGTCGATTGCTGACGCCTTGGTCGGTCCGATCAGAAACCTGCAATGAAAAGGGCCCGCCGATGGCGGGCCCAATGCAAGATTCTTCGTGGAAAAGTCTAGCCCGTTGATCAGCCGAGTTTCTCGGTCAGTTCCGGAACGGCCTGGAACAGGTCGGCGACCAGACCGTAATCGGCAACCTGGAAGATCGGCGCTTCTTCGTCTTTGTTGATTGCCACGATGATTTTCGAGTCTTTCATACCTGCCAGATGCTGAATCGCACCCGAGATGCCGACAGCGACATACAGATCCGGGGCAACAACCTTGCCGGTCTGACCCACCTGCCAATCGTTCGGAGCATAGCCCGAGTCGACTGCGGCGCGCGATGCGCCTACTGCGGCCCCCAGCTTGTCAGCGAGACCTTCGATCAGCTTGAAGTCCTCTTCAGAACCGACACCACGGCCACCCGACACAACAACGCCAGCCGAAGTCAGCTCGGGGCGGTCGCTTGTGGCTACCTTGTCTTCGACCCAGGACGATAGACCGGGGTTCTCGCCGACCGAGATGGTCTCAACGGCTGCCGAGCCATCTTCGCCCGCAGCATCAAAACTTGCGGTTCGGAAAGTGACGACTTTTTTGGCGTCCACAGATTTGACGGTCTGGATCGCGTTGCCCGCATAGATTGGGCGTTCGAAGGTCGAGCCGTCGACGACACCGGACGCGTCCGAGATGACCATGACGTCCAGCAGCGCGGCAACGCGCGGCATAACGTTCTTGGCATCGGTGGTGGCGGGGGCAACGATGTGCTCATAACCATCAGCCAGACCTACGATCAGCGCAGCAGTGGATTCCGCCAGGCGATGGCCCAGCGATTCGTCCTCGGCGACCAGAACCTTTGAGACGCCGGTGATCTTGGCGGCAGCTTCACCGGCAGCAGCAGCGGAACCGCCTGCGGCCAGAACGGTTACATCACCCAGTGCCTTTGCTGCGTTTACAGCTTTGGCGGTTGCGTCCAGCGCCAGTTCACCATTGTTGACTTCGGCGAGAAGAAGAACAGCCATTACACAGCCCCCGCTTCTTTGAGTTTCGCGACAAGCTCGTCTACCGAGCCGACGATGATGCCAGCGGCACGTGCCTGTGGTTCTTCGGTTTTGACGACTTCCAGGCGCGGCGAGACGTCGACGCCGTAATCGGCGGCGGTTTTCTCGTCCAGCGGCTTTTTCTTCGCCTTCATGATGTTGGGCAGCGACGCGTAACGGGGCTCGTTCAGGCGCAGGTCCACGGTCACGATTGTCGGCATTTTGACGCTGATGGTTTGCATGCCACCATCGACTTCGCGAGTGATCTTTGCGCTGTCGCCGTCGATGTCGATGTCGGACGCAAAGGTGCCTTGTGACCAGCCCAAAAGAGCTGACAACATCTGACCAGTTGCATTCATGTCGTTGTCGATAGACTGCTTGCCGCACAGAACGATACCGGGCTGCTCTTCCTCGACCACTTTGGCCAGGATCTTGGCAACGGCCAGGGGTTCGATGTCCTGATGGACATCATCTGCAGCAATGACCAGGATGGCACGGTCCGCGCCCATGGCCAGCGCAGTGCGCAGTGTTTCCTGGGCTTGTTTTACGCCGATAGAAACAACGACGACTTCGTCTGCCTTGCCGGCTTCTTTCAGACGGATTGCCTCTTCGACAGAAATTTCGTCGAACGGGTTCATCGACATTTTGACATTGGCGAGATCGACACCGCTGCCATCCGCTTTGACGCGAACTTTAACGTTATAGTCAATCACGCGTTTGACAGGCACGAGTACCTTCATTTTGCGCTAGCTCCTCACAAAAAACGGCAAGCCGCGTCGCGACTCCACCAATGTTCATGAGGGCTTGAATAGCGATTCAATTCAGGCGGCAACAGGGCAAAATCGTCACGTCATCTGCAACGGACGTCGCGTTTTGCTATTTTTGACGTGACCAAGCACCACACACCCACCCAAAAAGGCAGGAAGCTATCGGTTTGCGCCCGCCCGTCGGGCCGGGGCTTCGCCCTTCCGGTCGCCGCCGCGTCCACTGGACGCAACGCCGCTTTCAGCGGTTCGCGCCCGGAACCCACAGAACATCTTCGGTTCCGTTTTCATTGGCACAACGGGCTGCGACGAAGAACCAGTCGCTCAGACGGTTCAGGTACTTGACTGCGGTTTCGTTGACCGGCTCCATGTTGGTCAGCTCAACCGCAAGCCGTTCGGCTCGGCGAGATACGGTTCGACATACATGCAGATGCGCCGCAAGACGCGAGCCACCGGGCAGGATGAAACTGCGCAGCGGTTCCAAGGCTTCGTTCATCGCGTCGATTTCAACCTCGAGCCGGTCAATCTGCGAGGGCACGATGCGCAGAGGCGGATAGTCTGCTTCGGCATCCTTTTCCATATCGGGACGACAGAAATCTGCGCCCAGATCAAATAAGTCATTCTGAATGCGGGCGAGTGCAGCTTCGACATCCCCATCTGCCTCGGTCCGGGCGACGCCGACAAAGGCGTTCAACTCGTCCACGGTGCCATAAGCGGTCACGCGGCCCGAGTATTTGGCAACGCGTTCGCCATTGCCGAGAGCGGTTTTGCCATCATCACCGGTGCGGGTGTAAATCTTGTTCAATACGACCATTTACTGACCTCCCTGACCGCGCAGCCAGACGTAAAGCACGATCAGAATCACGGCGATGAACTGAAACAGGATACGCAGGCGCATATACTTGTTGCTTTTCAGTGCCGCGTCCCTGCCGCTTTTGCCAAAATTCGAGATGCCAAGCGCCAATACGACGACAACCGCCGCCATGGCCAAAAGCAAAATGACCATCATTAGGTCCATGAGTACACCGTCCGCGTTTCTGTTTGCCTAGGGCTATCATCTAGCCCCGTGCGTGCCAAAAGCGAACGGGTTATTTCGCCTCAGACCCCTGCAAGGATGCGGTCAATCGCACGTGTCGACAGGATGCGGCGCAAACAACCGGCGATAAATGTAGGTGTTGTCACATAGTATCGGGGGCGCGGGCGCTTGGATTCTACGGCGTGGGCCAGCTTGGTCGTAACTGCTGATGCGGGCAGTTCAAACCGATCCGGCCCCGACGATTCATACAGTCTTTTCAACAAAGAGGACTCATAACGCTCGCGCAGGGCCGAGTTTTGCCAGTTGATGAACCGCTCGAAGAACGGGATCGAGTTTTCGCGGATTTTAGATGTGATCGGGCCGGGTTCGATCAAAATGACCTTGATCCCCGTATCAGCCAGTTCTAGGCGCAGTGTATCCGTCAGCCCTTCGATTGCATATTTCGTGGCCACATAGGCGCCGCGCCACGGATAGGCCACCAGACCCAGCACCGAAGAGTTCTGAACGATTCGCCCGTGTCCTTGATTGCGCATTATCGGGATGACCTGTCTGGTCAGTTCGTGCCAGCCAAAGAAGTTCGCCTCGAAAATCTGACGCAGGCCTTCGGTCGGCAGGTCCTCGACCGCGCCGGGCAGGCCATGTGCGCCATTGTTGAACAGCGCGTCCAGGGTGCCTCCGGTGGCCTCCAACACTTCGTTCAAACCCGACGATATGCTGGCCGTGTCGGTATAATCAATGCGCGGGCTTTCAAACCCCTGCGCCCGCAACCGGTCGCAATCGCGCTGTTGTTTGCACGAGGCAAACACGCGCCAACCCCGCGCGCGCATCCCATGCGCCGCATCCAGTCCGATGCCCGATGAGCAGCCAGTAATTAGAATGGTTTTCTGCATGATTTTCCCGATTCTGAACCAGCCCCAAGCTAGGGTGCACAGAGTATGGGAACAATCATTGCTCCACGTCAGTCTGGTGTTTTTCTGACCAAAGAGGTCGAAATCCACCCCACCTGTTGCTGCGGCAACACGCGCAGTCGCAACCATCCGGTGCCCGAGTCACTTAGCACCTCGACCTTCTGGCCGATGCGCGCTTTGCCAACAATCGGGTAGATCGTTCCAGGGCCGTCACGCATGTTCACGCGGGTCCCGGAGATTTCCCGGATATCTTTCCTGGGTTCAGGCTGGGCGGCGGGTTCAGGCTGCACGTCCTTGGTGATTTGCTTCAGGCCAGTTACACCGTCTTCCAGAGACGCAAGCGTGATGCTGGCAGTCTGATCGTCAAACACCGAAAGCGCGTTGAAAGTGTCCAGACTGGCAGGTTCTGCGACAATCGCTGCGACTGCTGGCTGGGGATCAATCGGGCGCTCGCGCACGACCGGCGAGCGCATAGCGACATTTGTCACAAGCTCTTTTGCCGGAGACGGTGCTACGCTTTTGGGGGCCGCTTTCGAGGCGACTCGCACAGGCTGTTCCGACCGCACACCGCGCGGCTCGAAATTAGGCCCGCCACTCATGACGTAAAAGCACCAGCCAAGTGCAGCGAAACTCATTACAATCAGGCGCGTCATGGCGCATCCCCCGGTCGATCAATCAAAACAAAAAAAGGCAGCAGACTAATGTCAGACATCCTAGCATAATTCGCGACCCAAGTCGAAAAACGGGGGAAATCGGGGGGTTGCCTCCCCCTGTTGCAAAAAGCGCCACTTGTCCCCAGTAAAATACGTCTTGCTTGCTTTACCCGCGCGCCCTTGCGTCGTATCACATCATCTATGAATGATACGATCGACGACCCCAATATGGTGGCCCCCGAAAACGGGGGCGAAGTAGCCGAACCGCTGCGCCGCGCGATTGGTGAACGTTATCTGACCTATGCGCTGTCCACCATCATGCACCGGGCCTTGCCCGATGCACGGGATGGTTTGAAGCCGGTGCATCGGCGAATCCTCTATGCGATGCGCGAGTTGCGACTCAGTGCAACGGGCGGGTTCCGTAAGTCGGCGAAAATCTCGGGCGATGTGATGGGTAACTATCACCCGCACGGCGATGCCGCGATTTATGACGCGATGGCGCGTTTGGCGCAGGATTTCAACGTGCGTTATCCGCTGGTCGACGGGCAGGGGAATTTCGGCAATATCGACGGCGATAACCCGGCGGCCTCTCGTTATACCGAGGCTCGCATGACGATCGTGGCCGAGGCTCTGCTTGAGGGTCTGAACGAGGATGCTGTCGATTTCCGTGACAACTATGACGGCACGCTGACCGAACCGGTGGTTCTGCCCGCGCAATTTCCGAATCTGCTGGCCAATGGCTCCAGCGGTATTGCGGTGGGCATGGCGACGAATATCCCGCCACATAACATCTCGGAACTGTGTGACGCCTGTTTGCATCTGATCAAGACGCCGGATGCGCGCGACGATACGCTTCTGAACTACGTGCCCGGACCGGATTTCCCAACCGGCGGCGTAATCGTTGAACCGCCTGCGAATATCGCGCAGGCCTATCGCACCGGGCGCGGGTCATTCCGCCTGCGCTGTAAGTTCGAGGTCGAGGATCTGGGCCGCGGTCAGTGGCAGATCGTCGTCACCGAGATTCCCTATCAGGTTCAGAAATCGAAGCTGATCGAAAAGATCGCCGAGCTGATTCAGACCAAGAAAATCCCGATCCTTGGCGACGTTCGTGACGAATCCGCCGATGACATCCGCCTGATCCTTGAGCCGCGTTCCAAGAATGTGGACCCCGAGGTTCTGATGGGCATGCTCTATCGCAACTCGGACCTTGAGGTGCGGTTCAGCCTGAACATGAACGTGCTGATCGACGGGGTGACACCCAAAGTCTGCTCGATGAAAGAAGTGCTTCGCGCCTTCCTTGATCACCGGCAAGAGGTTCTGCTGCGCCGGTCGCGCCACCGGATGGCCAAGATCGACCATCGGCTGGAGGTGTTGGAGGGCTTTATCGTTGCCTTCCTGAATCTTGACCGCGTGATCGACATTATCCGCTATGACGATGACCCCAAGGCTGCGCTGATGCGCGAAGACTGGGGCATCGACCATGTCCGCGCCACCAATGAGGCCGACTATGTCTCGCCCAAACCGGGCGAGGGCGAGCTGTCCGAGGTCCAGGTCGACGCAATTCTTAACATGCGTCTGCGCAGCTTGCGTCGTCTGGAAGAGATGGAGCTGGTTCGCGAACGCGATGAGCTGATGTTGGAACGTGCCAATCTCGAAGATCTGCTAGCCGACGAAAGCCTGCAATGGGCCAGCATCGCCGAGCAGTTGAAAGAGACCAAGAAAACCTTCGGCAAGGACTATGAGGGCGGAGCGCGGCGCACCCAGTTTGCCGAAGCAGGTCAGGTCGAAGAGGTCCCGCTTGAGGCGATGATCGACCGCGAACCGATCACAGTTGTCTGCTCTCAGATGGGCTGGATTCGCGCCATGACCGGCCATATCGACCTGAACCGTGAGTTGAAGTTCAAGGATGGCGATGGGCCACGGTTTATCTTCCATGCGGAAACCACCGATCGGCTGCTGGTCTTTGCCTCGAACGGTCGATTCTATACGATCAGTGCCGCGAATCTGCCCGGCGGTCGGGGTATGGGCGAACCGCTGCGCCTGATGGTCGACCTGCCGAATGAGGCGCAGATAATCGACATCCTGATCCACAAGCCGGGGCGCAAGCTGCTGGTGGCTTCGGATGCGGGTAATGGCTTCACCGTGCCCGAGGATGACGTGCTGGCACAGACCCGAAACGGCAAACAGGTGCTGAACGTCAAAGGCGACGAAACAGCGATTATCTGTAAGCCGATCGAAGGTGACCACGTTGCAGTGGTTTCTCAGAACGGCAAGTTTCTGGTCTTCCCGACCGAGGAACTGCCTGAAATGACCCGCGGCAAGGGCGTTCGCCTGCAAAAATACAATATGGCGCGCGGGCGGCAGGGGACGCTGGAATTGGACGGCGGGCTGTCAGATATCACCACCTTCAACTGGGAAGAGGGCCTGAAATGGTCCATGGGTGGCGACAAGACCCGGCACGAGGCAGATCTTTCGCAATGGCTGGCCAAGCGTGCCAGCGTCGGGAAAAAGCCGCCATACGGCTTCCCGCGTGATTTTAAATTCTCCTGATCAGGCCCGGTCACAGAGGATTTATGCCGATACGGCTTGGCACAAGCCGTATCGGTGCGTTAGATCAAAGAAAAACAGGCCTATCGAGACGAGATATGTTGCGCATTTTGACACTGATCACCGGATTGGCCCTGATGGGCGCCTGCACCCAAACGCAGGTTTACGAAGAGCCTGAGTCGCTGGGCGAATTCAAGTTGCGGGTAAACTATGCCTTTGCCGATAAGGCGGTGCAGGGGCCGGTAAGCCGGGATGCGACGCCCGACGAATGGACTGCTGCCATTCAAAACGCGTTGGACATCCGCCTTGGGCGCTATACGGGCGCTCAGGAATACGACATCGGCATCAGCCTCGAGGGCTACATGCTGGCCCCTCCCGGAATTCCGGTGATCTACAACCCCAAGAGCACTGCGATTGTTCTGGTCAACGTTTATGACGTGAACAAGAAAGAGTTTCTTGCCAAAGGTAAGCAATTCCAGGTGCTGGAAGACACAACCGGCGGTAGTGCCCTGAAAGGGTCGGGTCATGAACGGACGAAACAAGAGCAAATGAGCGGGCTGGCACTGAAAGTTGCGGACCGAGTCGAAGAATGGTTGGCCGAGGAACATTTGGAAAACGGTTGGTTCGACCGGCGTCCCGAACTGATCCAGCCACTCGATTCAGGTGAAGCAACGCAAAATCCGGCTTAAAGAACGGCATTTCCCGCAGGATGTGCTTGATTTTCTCCTTTGAACCCAATATCTCGCGCGCGCAGATGTAACCACGGGACCAAGGGTCCCCCAAAGCACAAAAGGGCGCCTGAGGAATGGCAAAGGAAAAGTTTGAGCGTAATAAGCCGCACGTCAACATTGGCACGATTGGGCACGTTGACCACGGCAAGAC